>CANMDH010000021.1 GCA_947496555.1 uncultured Aquimarina sp.
AGCAAAAACTCCAAAATAGAAAATAAACTAAAATAAAAAAGACTGCCTAAATGTTTTTAGACAGCCTCTTTTTATTTGAATAAGGTGAGGGTTTGCTCTCAAACCGAAGTGAAAATAAAAAAGATAAGAAATCGAAGATTTTTGAGCTTTCTATTTAGACTACGGAGCTCAAAGGAAATTCAATCCTCCCGAGGTCACAAATAAATGGAAAGTCCGTATGAAAATGCGGACTTTTTTATTTTTCGTAAAAGCGTAAAACCGAATATTTTAAAGATTTGTAGAAAAGAAAAAAAGCAACATGCCGGTAATGTAACCTTTGCCTATTATCCTAATGCTTTTTTCGTGTTTATATATTCATTTATTCACCAATTAGATTAAATGCTCCTTTAGTCAAAAACTGTACATTTGATTCGAAAATATCTGTATTTTCAATTCTAGAATATCCATCATAAGTTGCAATTACATTTACTTCTTGTTGCTTAAAGTAATAGATATCTTCTTCTTTTTTATCTAAAATCAATGCTGTAGAAACATCATCTACTGTAACTAAAGCTTCACTAGGCAATGCTTTGGCTAAAGTGGAATCTGTAATAATTGAAGCCTCAACAAACATACCCGTCAAGAAATTATTGTGGGATTCGTCATCTAAATGCGCATGAACTTTGATCGTTCTATTATTTTCAATTGCTGTTCCAACAAGATGTACCTGGGCCTTATAGATTCCTAACGAAGCTTCAGGAATTTTGAAGCTGATTTTTTGGCCTTTTTTCACATTCATGATATCTTTCTCGAAAACAGAAAGTTCTACATGAATATGATCATTATCAACAATTTCTAATATAGCCGTTGCTGGCGAAACATAAGATCCCTTAGTAACATTGACCTTTGTGATGCTACCTGATATAGGTGCATATATAGTTGTTATTGAAGCGAGATTACCTGCCTTAACATTAGCGGGTGATATATTAAGCATTCTCAATTGTTTAGCTAAACCTGTTTGTTTTGCAATCGCCATTTTGTACGCGCTTTCTGCTTTTAAAAAACTTTTTTGTGAGGTGATATTTTCAGCTTGCATTGTCTGCTGTCTGTCATATTCAGCCTTGAGGTAAGTAAGTTGTTCTTTTACTTCCAAATACTCTTGCTGCATTACAACAAACTCAGGATTTTCAATTGTTATTAAAACTTGTCCTTTGTATACTTTATCACCTATAAGTAATGGCAATTTCTTAATATATCCTCCTACTTGAGCACTAACAACCGCTCTATTCTCTGGTGGGACATCTATCATTCCGTTTACATTGATGACTGTAGGAAATAGTTTTTCTTCCAAACTTCCTAACGTCATATTACTTTGCTCGAATTGTGCCTCAGTAACCTGAATGCGATTATCAATTGTCTCTGTTACAGTCTCTTTTGATTGATCGTTCTTCTTCCCACAAGTCCATAATGAGAGTATAATGCTAATAATGAATATGATATATGAGATACGTTTCATAACGTCGATTTATAGAGTTAAATAATTAATGGTAATAACAGTTTGATTGTACTCATTGAGCTTATCGAGATAATCAAGTTTTACTTCATAAGCACTCTCAAGACTTTGAATGTATTGATAAAAATTGATCTCACCATTTCTAAAACTACCGTTTGCTGTTTTTAAGATTTCTTCAGAGAGGATTGCGCCTTCTTGTTCATAATAGTTTAAGGCTTTTTGAAGTTGAGCTAGCCGTATAGTAAGCCTATTGAGTTTTGCATTTAACTGAATTTTGTAGTCATCAGATTCGGCTACCGCAATATCTTCGGCAATTCTGGCAGCTTTGATTCGCGAAGACTGCCCTCCAAATAAAATAGGGATTTTTAATCCTAATTGATACCCATAAAGGCTTTCATTGAGTTGAGAGTTGGTACCTCTAAAATACTCCAAACTTATATCTGGGAGTAACTGCTGTTTTTCAAAACCCCGTTCCGATTGCAGTAAAGAAATCCTATTTTGATAAAGCTTTATCTCAGGGCTCTCACTCACATTCAATGCCTGTAAGGACAATTTAACAATATTAGAATCTCTTATCTGGATACTATCTTCGGTTTGGACTACTTTCTGTAGATTGCTATAGACCATTGCAACCTCATTTTTGGCTTGGCCATATTTTAATTGAATCTGTTTTTGCATAGAAGCTGCTGTGATCTTCTCCAGATAATTGGTTTCTCCTAGCTCAAATCTTCTTGCTGCAATTCTAGCGAAGTCTGAATATAAACTATCTAACTTCTTGTAGACAACCTCTTTCTCTCTGGCGATCTTATATTCATAGTAACTGGCGGTTACTTGTCTCTGTATTTCTTTTTTCTGAATTTCATAAGAACTCAAAACAACCCTAGAACGCTGTTTATTTAATTTCTTTTGAGAGAAATATACGGTTGGAAAACGGAAATCTTGCTGAACTCCAAAGACACGTATAGGTCTATCGTTCAAGGCCAGGTTATTCTCATCAAAATGATAATATATTTGTGTCTTGTCAAAATTAAAAGCACTATTTACTAAAACATCTGATTGTTCGACCTGCAACTCATTTACCTTAAGACCAGCATTGTTTTCTATAGCTTGAGAAATAAGTTCATTTAATTGTAGGTCAGTTGTTTGTTGTCCAAAACCATTGAACGAACATAAAAACAAAAGAATTGTTATTACCTTTCCAGAGTTTGTTTGAGTACGAACTCGTTTTGAATCATGTTGCCGATTAAAAATGATGTACAATACTGGTAAAACTACTAATGTTAAAAGTGTAGCCGTAACCAGTCCACCAATAACTACCGTTGCCAATGGTCTTTGTACTTCAGCACCTGCATTGGTAGAAATTGCCATAGGCAAAAAGCCTAAAGCTGCTGCAGACGCGGTGAGTAACACAGCTCTTAACCTATCTTTAGTACCTTGTTTGATTAAAGCTTCCATACTTTCAAATCCTTGATGTTTCAGTTCTTTAAAATGTTCTATGAGTACAATACCGTTTAATACAGCAATCCCGAATAGTGCAATAAAACCAATCCCTGCAGAAATACTGAAAGGCATATCACGAATCCAAAGTAATAATACACCTCCTACTGCAGCTAAAGGAATTGCAGAATAAATTAATAATGCTTCTTTCACTGATTTAAATGCGAAGTATAATAAAATAAATATCATAATTAATGCAATCGGTACTGCTATCATTAATCTTGACTTGGCACTTTGCAAATTTTCAAACTGACCACCATAAGTAATAGAATAACCTACTGGTAGTTTAACATTTTTATTGATAATACGTTGCACATCGTTTACTACCGATTGTAAGTCACGATTACGAACGTTGATACCCACTACGATTCTTCTTCTAGTATTGTCGCGAGATATTTTGGCTGCTCCTTTTTGATAGGTGATATCAGCCAGTTCACTTAATGGAATTTTTCCACCTATAGGTGAATCAACGTATAGATTTTTAAGGTTTTCTATATCTTGACGTTTCTCCTTATCCAATCGAACCACAAGATCAAAACGTTTTTCTCCTTCAAAAACACTACCTACTGTTCGACCGGCAAATCCCATAGAAATCATATCATTCAACTCCTGAATATTGAGTCCGTAACGTGCAACTTTTGTTCTGTTATACTGTACATTCATCTCTGGCAGTCCTATTATTTTTTCTACAGAAATATCTGCTGCGCCAGGAACCTTTTCGATGAGTTTACCTATTTCGTTGCCTTTCTCGGCAAGAATATCTAGATCTTCACCAAAAATCTTGATGGCAATATCGGCGCGTACCCCTGTAATCAACTCATTAAATCGCATCTCTATAGGTTGGGTAAACTCAACTTCCATTCCCGGAATAACAGTTAATGCTTCTTTAAACTTATCTGCCAGCTCATCTTTTGACGAAGCAGATATCCACTCTCTTTTAGGTTTCAAGATGATAATGACATCGCTTTCTTCCATAGACATAGGATCTGTGGGAACTTCAGCAGCACCTATACGGGTAACTACTTGTTTAACTTCCGGAAATTCTTTTAAGAGTATCTTTTCGATTTCAGTAGTGATCTCGACTGTATTACTTAATGAGGTCCCCGTTTTTAAAATGGGTTGGATTACAAAATCACCTTCATCTAAAGTTGGAACAAATTCTGCACCCATAGAAGCATATAAATAGGCAGATACAGCTAAAAGTCCAACAGCGATTCCTAGTACCAACTTCTTCCTTCGTAAAGCCCAATTAATGGTTGGTTCGTATATCTTATTGAGCCATTTCATTAATACTACTGAAATATTTTTATCTCCAGATTTAGATGGTTTAAGGTACAAAGAAGCAACTACTGGAATGTAGGTAAAACAAAGAATCATTGCTCCAATAAGAGCAAAACTGAAGGTTAGTGCCATAGGTTTAAACATCTTTCCTTCAACACCACTTAAAGATAAAATAGGTATGAACACGATAAGGATAATAAGCTGTCCAAAGATGGCAGAGTTCATCATTTTTGAGGCTCCAGCAAATGTGATTTTGTCTTTTAATTCTTGATTTTGCTCTTTAGTAAAAGCATCAATCTGATCTTTCTTCTGTGTAATCTGAAAAGCGATAAATTCAACTATAATCACAGCACCATCGATAATGATTCCGAAGTCAATAGCACCCAAACTCATTAGGTTGGCATCAACTCCAAAGATGTACATTAAAGACAACGCAAACAACAAACATAGTGGAATAACCGAAGCGACAACCAAACCTGAACGGAAGTTACCCAGAAGTAATACTACCACAAAAATAACGATAAGACACCCTAAGACCAAGTTTTCTGTTACTGTGAATGTAGTTTTTGCGATGAGTTCACTTCGGTCTAAGAAAGCATTGATATAAACTCCTTCAGGCAATGATTTTGAGATAGAGGCTACACGCTCTTTTACAGCTTCGATTACTTTTTTGGAATTTGCATTTTTAAGCATCATTACTTGACCCAAAACTTTTTCACCTTCACCATTTCCTGTAATCGCACCAAACCGGGTGGCATTTCCGAAGCCCACATTAGCGACATCTTTTATGTATATAGGGATGCCATCATCGTTCTTAACAACGATATTTTTGATATCTTCTAAAGATGACACCAACCCCTCGCCTCTTATAAAAAAAGCTTGATCTACTTTTTCAATATAGCCACCTCCTGAAACACTGTTATTCATTTCTAATGCATGAAAAACATCATGAGCCCTGATGTTCATTGCGTTGAGTTTTTCGGTGCTAATAGCTACTTCATATTGTTTTAGAAAACCACCCCAGGTATTTACTTCGACTACACCGGGTATTCCTGATAGCTGTCGTTTAACAATCCAGTCTTGTATCGTTCGTAAATCTTCTGCTGTATACTTTTCTCTAAACTCAGGTTTAACATCTAGAATGTATTGATAAATTTCACCCAATCCTGTAGTGATTGGTCCCATTTCTGGTACCCCAAATCCTTTGGGAATTTTCTCGGAAGCAGATTTGATTTTTTCTGCAATTAACTGTCTGGGTAAAAAAGTACCCATATCGTCATTAAAAACAATGGTAACTACAGATAATCCAAATTTAGAAACAGAACGAATCTCTTGTACCCCTGGTAAGTTTGCCATCTCCAATTCTACAGGATAGGTAATGAATTGCTCCATGTCCCGAGTTGATAGATTACGAGAGGTAGTAATCACTTGTACCTGATTGTTGGTTACATCGGGCACAGCACCAATAGGAATTTGTGATAATGAGTACAACCCAAACCCTATAATAAAGGCAATAAATAATAGAACAATAAATTTGTTCTTAATACTGAAATTGATAATATATGATAACATAACCCATAGTAAGATAAATTAGATTACATCAGCGAATAAACGCGGATGTTACAGATAAAATTTGTGAAATGAATTATGCTTGCCGCGGTGGCTGAAATATTCCTGATAAATAACAATTATAATCGGGAGACTGATAAAAGAAGGTATTGGTAGCGCGTTTCTGTTCTTCTATGTTGTGATAATCTCGGCTTTGGTGATTGTCAATCAAAGCTAAAAAAGAACTTGCATGTCCTCCTTGATGTTGAAACGGAAGTTGTTCATGCTCTTCTTTTTCCTCTTGATGTTCTTTTTGGTGATCTTCTTTTAACTCTCCGTAATGTTTAGAAATGAAAACAAAAAAGTTATCTCCATACTTCTGTGCGTGAAATTTGGCGTGTTCCATCAACTCATCCAATTGTACAACATCATCTAGACCAACGTTGAAGCTTTGGGCGAGCACTAAACCAGAGATTAATATAGATATTAGCTTTGAAATCATCTTATTAGTATAAAGATAATTTATTTAATTTATATTTTGCTGGAGTTTGATTAATTCTTAATTATTCTAAATTGAAGAAAAAGATTACTACCATTTCTGAAAAAGTAATAATAAAAGAATTAAGATCTTTAGAATCTCACCGTATAGTATACAGAAAAATCTATCCCGAAGTTCCGCCAAAAGTAGAATATTCGTTAATGCCCTATGGTGTGACTTTGATCCCTATATTTGAATTAATCAGTAAATGGGGAAACAAGCATGTAGAACTTTATGGTTCCTTGAAGGAATAATCTGATTTTTTGACCTTAACGGCTATTATTTTTAGATCAAATTGGCTTTTTCTTTACTAGTACCAAATCGATATACCGTTGAAGATCTATAGATTTCTCCCTGTTTTAAAATCACACATGGAAATTCCTTTTGGTTCGGCGAATCAGGAAAATGTTGTGTTTCTAGACACAAACCGCCTCTAAACAGGTGATTTTCAATATTCTTTCCTTTGGTTTTATTATTTAAAAAGTTCCCACTATATAATTGCATACCGGGTTCACTGGTGTACACCTCTAATATCCTCCCTGTGATAGCTTCTTCGACTTTAGCCGCAAAAATTAAACCTTCAGTATTTGTTTGATTTTTATTCAAAATAAAGTTGTGATCGTATCCTTTTGTTGGTAATAGTTCTTTATTATCAATATGTTTTTCTATGGATTTTGGTATCGTAAAGTCCATACTAGTATTTATTACCGAAACAATTTCACCGGTAGGAATCATATTCTTGTTTAGTGGAGTAAAATAATCTGCATTAATTTTAATTATATGATCTCCAATATCACCTTTTCCCTCTCCTTTGAGGTTGAAATACGAATGGTGCGTTAAGTTTACAACGGTGTTTTGATCAGTTACAGCTTCATATATAATTTTTAACTCATTATCTTCGGTCAAAATATAGGCCACTTTTACTTTAAGATTTCCCGGGTAACCTTCTTCCAGATGCTCTGAAACATAGGCAAACTCAATTTTATTAGCTGAAATTTGATTGGTTTCCCAAACAACTGTATGAAACCCTTTTACACCTCCATGCAGATGATTCTCTCCATTATTTTTGACAAGAGCATATTCTTTACCATCTAAAACAAACGTACCATTAGCAATTCTATTGGCATATCTACCGATTATGGCACCAAAATAGTGTTCGCTTTCTGGATATAAATATTCCTCCAAAGTACTATGACCAAGAACAATATCATCAAAAACTCCATTTTTATCGGGAACAAGCAGAGACACTAGTCGCTGCCCGAAATTGGTAAATACTGCCTCCAACCCATTATTATTTGAAAGCACAAATAATCCTGTTGGTTTTCCTTCGATTTCTTTTTCAAAATCTATAAATCGCAAACCGGATTTGGTTTTAGAAGCTTTCACATTTACAGATACTAAGGGTTCTTTTGATACACACGAATATAATCGACTTCTAATGTTTGTGGAAGCTTTTCATCATCAATATCAAATCCAGGCCAATTACCTCCTATCGCAAAATTGATTATGAAGAAAAAGGGTTGATCAAACGGCCAGTTTTCCAGTGTTTTTTGCTCAGGGGCATAGGTATAATAATTTAGTTCATCTATAAAAAATCGAATCTTTTCTTCATCCCATTCAACTGTGTATTGATGAAAATCAGTAGATGCTGTATTAACTTTTAACCCTCCTGTATATGGATGATTTCCACTTGCCATTTTTGTATGCACCGTTCCGTGAACAATATTCTGCATTTTTCCAACGTGTTCCATGACATCAATCTCTCCACAGGTAGGCCAACCCTCCTCTTTGATATTATTGCCTAACATCCATAATGCAGGCCAGGTACCATTTCCTGTTGGTAATTTTGCTCTAAACTCTATTTTTCCATACTGAAACTCACGTTTCCCCATAGAATTGATCCTTCCTGATATGTATTTATCACCTTCCTTTCTTGCGGTAATCATTAGGTTTCCGTCTTTTACCTCAACCGTTCCTTCTTTTACATATTCTTGTAACTCATTATTCACCCATCCCGGTTCCGCCTCTTTTGTGTTCCAATTTAAGGTGTCAAGAGAATTACCATTGAATTCATCAGACCAAACCAGTTTCCATGAACTTTCTACCGATTTCTTAGTTCGCTCCTTTACAAATTGAGCTAGTAATGGATATCCTGCTTCGGTCATATCATGCCCATATCCCTGCAATTCGAATAGGTCAATATCTTTATGACCGGTATTCTTCATCATCGTTTCAAAATAAAGGTTCTCTTCATATCTGCCCGGCAACTCAAGATTGCGATCCCCTGTGATCAATAAAAAAGGAGGAGCATCATCTCGCACATAATACAAAGGCGCTAACTCATCCACAATTGGTTGTTTTCTTGGTATATTATCCTCGGCTCTTACCGTAAAATGCGTTATGGTATGCCCACTAAATGGGATCACCCCTGCAATATTATCTGCATTAATATCATGAGCTTTGAGCCATTTTTTGTCGAGAGAAACCATACTGGTGAGATATCCCCCAGCAGAATGCCCAGAGACAAAAATCTGATCAGGATCTCCTCCGTAACGTCCGATATTTTTAAATACCCAAGATACTGCTGCTGCCGCATCTTCAATATATTTGGGCTTTTTGGCTTTCGGATACAAACGATACTCTACAGAAACAACAGCAAATCCTTGATTCATTAAGCGTTGTGGGATATATTTTTTTCCTCCCACTAATCCTCCGCCATGAATCCAAATAATGGTAGGAAATCTTTTTATTTGAGTTGGATAGTACAAATCCAGTACACATCTTTCTTTTGTATAATTATCCATCTTCTTCTTTATGCCATCATAATACTGGATGTTATTTTCAAATTGATATGATGTTTCTTGCGCAAGCAGTAACTGAAAAAAGAGGATGCTAAAAATTGTTAACCGAATTGTCTTCATTCACTAGTTTTCTATATAATTTGGATTAGGTTCAGGAAATTTAGCGTTTAAATCTGAAAGTATTTTCCTCATATTATCTTTTAACACTTCAAGTTTTTCTGTCGAGACTGCTGACAGATCATTACTTTCAGACATGTCTTTTTTTAAATTGTACAACTCGTACCTATCATCCTCATAAAAATGAATAATTTTCCAATCTCCCTCGCGATAGGCTGTAGCCGGTTTACCGCGTTGAGGACTATAATGAGGTAAATGCCAAAGTAAACCTCTTTCCTTTTGAGAATCACCTTTGAACAAGGGAAGTAAACTTATTCCGTCTTGCGTTCTTTCCTTGATATCAGCCATTTCCATGAAAGTATTATAAAAATCCTGGCCAATTACCGGAGTTGAATCAATTTGATTTTTTTTAATCATTTTTGGCCAGCGAGCTATCAGTGGTTCCCTGATTCCGCCCTCATAAACATATCCTTTACCTTCACGAAGCATTCCGTTATCTGTTGGTGGTGTGTGTTTAGCAAAGGCAGGTACTTCACGTACCGATAATCCACCATTATCTGATGTAAAAAGTACTAATGTATTTTCTGTTAGATTAAGTTCTTTTAGTTTTTCCAGGATTCTACCCACATTTTGATCGATAGATTCTACCATAGCGGCATAATGAATATTAGGCATTGTGGTTTCTGAAGTATCTACTCCTCTCTTCTTCTTATATTTTGCTACTAAATCCGGTTTTGCTTCTATAGGTACATGTGGCGAATAATAATTGAGACTGATAAAAAATGTAGAATCTTTCTGCCGGTTAATATATTCAATTGCCTTATCTGTTAAAACATCAGTAAGATAATCACCTTCTTTTGAAGAATTTTGAAGTTCGGGCTTTTCTCCTTTATTGAAAAAGGGGTAAAAGAAACTCTTAGGAAGACCATTCCAAGCTCCTGCAATATTGACATCAAATCCTCGGTGATCTGGTGTAAACTTTCCTCCACCCAAATGCCATTTACCTATAAAAGCAGTTTTATAATCCTTGGCCTTTAATGCTTCAGCAATAGTTTTATGTTCTAACTTTAATTGTTGTGCAATTGGGGGTGTTTTTAGTTTTTGGTTCGGACCAGGAGGTTGGTTTCCATGAATATGTTCTGTAATATTTACTCGAATTGGATGTAATCCTGTCATCAAACTAGCCCTTGATGGACTGCAAAGAGGCGCAGCGGCATACGCATCTGTAAATTTAATCCCTTCTTCAGCTAATTGATCTAAATTAGGGGTTTCAATAAAATTGTTACCGTAACAACTCAGATCATACCATCCCAGATCATCGGCCACAATCATAATAATATTAGGTTGTTTATTTATCTCTTTGTCTTTGTTTGTTCTACAAGATAAAATTGAGATCAGCACCAAACAAAAAAAGACGTTTTCCCAATTAACAATTTTTGGTAGTTTCATAATGCTCATTTATATCCTATAAAAGTAAGGTTCGCCGTTGTTTTATTCATCATGCACTTACCTGTACTATTAATTCCAGCAAGGTACAGGATACTTTTGATTCTAAAAAGCTTCAACTTTATGGTATAATACCTAAGATCATGAAAAATACTATTGCTTATACCCTTCTTGTATGCCTGATTTTGCCTTTCTCATCTTTCGCTCAAACTATCAATATAGATAATACAAAACCCAGGTTAGATAAAAAAGGTCAAATTGTGGATGCTCATGATGGCAGGGTGATCCAATTTGGAGATATATTTTATTGGTATGGCACCTCTTATGGAAGTACCAATGGGTTTACAACTAAAAATCATTATCGATGCTATAGTTCTAAGGATTTAACCAATTGGAAATATGAAGGTAAATTACTAGATACACAACCTGAAGGAGTCTATTACCGACCACATGTTATTTACAATAACAAAACTAAAAAATATGTACTCTGGTATAATTGGTACCCAAAGCTATGGAACGGACAGTTTGGAGTGGCAACCAGTGATTCCCCAACAGGGCCTTTTAAAATTGTAAATGATAATATTAAGATGTACCGATCCGATGTTGGCTTAGGGGATTTTGGTCTTTTTGTTGACGATGATGGAACGGGGTATATTAGTTATAATACTATACAAAACCATCAAGTATCTGTAGAAAAACTAAGTGATGATTATTTGTCTTCTACTTTAGAAAATGGAGGCATTATCGACCAGCATATGGAGGCCGGAACGATGTTTAAAAAAGAAGGGAAGTATTATCTACTTACAGATTATACTTGTTGTTTCTGTAATTACGGCTCTGGAGCCAGAGTTTATATCTCAGATAACCCTTTAAAAGGATATGCGCTTACTTCTAATATCAACCGATATCCGGGAAGACACTCTTTAAAACTCAACGACAAAATAAAAAGAGGTACCTTGTACGAAACACTTATCAAAAATAAAGATGGGGTTTACGCTGTTGAAATTCTTTTTGATGAAAAACTAGCGATTAACAAATTAGCGCTACATATTTTTACTGGAAATCGTCCTGAGAATTGTGGTGATGTAAATAATCCTAAAGTACATCCTGATATTTTTTCTCCAAAATTTGAAATTTTTGAATGGAATAACCATTCTTGGAAAAGAATCGATATTAAAAATCAAATCATTAAAAAATCAGCTTTAAAAGAGGAAATCGTGCTTGAATTCGCTACCAGTACATCTGACCGTTTCAAAATTATTCCTATTGAAAGTGATGCTTATGTATTTATCAATGAAATTGAAACGTTTAATGAAGAAACCCCTAACAATTTGAGAGGAAGTTTTTTTATTACGGGACCCAATATCCCTCAGAAACCAATAATTCCTGCTCAGCAATCTTACGTAATGAAGCTTAATACAACCGAGGGAGAAAAGTATATCTGGATCGGAGATCTTTGGGGTTCTGCCTCTGATAATATTAAGGGATATGATTATCAGTATTGGAGTGCTCCTTTAGAGTTTAAAAAAGACGGAACCATAAAACCAATGACATGGAAAGATCAATGGTCTGTTGAGTTAAAAAAATGATGAGGTGTTTGTAGGTTAAGCTAGTTGATTTCCTATTCCTATGATGATTGTAGAAGTAATCAATATAGCTAACCCTAAGGTCAAAACCAACGCTACCTTTTTGCTCACACCCTTCCATTCTTTAGTAATTAATCCCCACATGGTGCTAAAGATTATAATAAAAGCCATATGTAAGGTCCAACTGGCAAAGTCGTGTTCACTCATTTGTGTAGATCCCATACCATAGAACATAAATTGACAATACCATGTTGTGCCGGCAATAGCGGCAAAAAGGTAATTTATCTTCAGCGGTGTTGTTTGGTTGCTATAATCTTTGTAACTCTTCTTTTTAATATTCAAATAAGCACACCAAAAAAAATTAGAAGTAAAACCTCCTGCCAGTATTACTATAAAAGTTGGACCATTTTGCCATAATACCGGAGCATTATTTTGAATCGCTAATTCAGAGATGGGGCCTCCAGCTGCGATCCCAAAAGCAAAACAAGCACTCATAATGCCTGCAAATATGGCAACAACAATTCCTTTTTTAAGATTAAATTCTTTTACCCCTTTTTGTTTTTCTTCATCAGAAAGTTCTTTATCCTTAAGAATACCAGCTCTTCCGCAAATAATAATTCCTAGTAAACAAACCCCAATCCCCATCAAAACTACCTGACCAGAAGTAGTTTGTAACAAACTATTAAATTTTCCTTCATAAATGGGTGGTATCAGGGTTCCGAAAGCTGCAGTGAGACCCAAAGCCAATGCCATTCCCAGAGACATTCCCAAATATCGCATGGTCATTCCAAAAGTTAATCCCCCGATTCCCCAGAGTATTCCAAAAAAATAAGTCCAGAAAAGTGTTGAAAATTCAGTTTTATATAAAATGGTTATAGTCTCGGGAACTGTAATTAATGCAACTAACCATGGAATAATGAGCCATGCAAAAAAACCATTAACCAGCCACCCGCTTTCCCAAGACCACTTTTTGATTTTTTTAATCGGAAGATAAAACGATCCGGCAGCAAAACCACCGATGGCGTGAAAAACAATCCCTAATACAGAATTTATCATAGAATGAATTATATGAGGTTATTACTGATGTTACTATTCTTTTATCTCTAACATATTTTGATATGTTTGATCTCCAGAAAGTCAGCAATTTTTTGAATTATAGATGATGAATGCCCAATACCGATAGCACAATGATGCGATGGACCAGCCATAGACCATTGATTTATGAAATCCCTTATCGATATAGAAAACTTATAACGAGAGTTTGTGTTCCCAATTTGTAGTGTTGGGCCTTCTACGGATTCACCTTCAGCCGTGAGTAAATAAATCTCACCTAAGCTGTTTTGGCATACAGACAGTAATGTTACGGGGCCACTAGCTACCTTCATCTGAATTGATAATCCCTTCCCAGGTTTTCCGTGATATACCGGTAATGGAACCAATCCAACTTTTCCTTCGGCTATTTTAAAATGTGCGGGTCCATCATGGCCTAATAAGATGATATCATCTTCAAAATCCATTGCATAAAACTCTGAAAAAGAACCTCCACATCCCAATGCGTCCATAATCTTCATTGCCTGAACATTTTTTATCTCGCATTCTCCTGCCACCGGGACATTTTTCCCGGTAAGTAAGGTAAATCCAGGAATTAATGAGGTAACTATATTTTCATAAGTGGGGTCTCCATCTCCTTCATAATAATAAGCCAATGATCCCAATTTGAATTCTTCAACCAATGTATCTAGTGCTACCGATGTTTGAGCGGCTCTTCGTAATTCTTTATTATCGCATTCTAGAGAAACTTCAAATAGCTTTTTAAACGCTTCTATCTTATCCAGAATTTCTTTTTCAGCTACGTTATCCCTTATATTTTTAAGTGTTCCGAACTCGATGATTTCAAAATGATTTCCAAAAGTAGCGGCCTGTTGGGTAAGATCGCTATATACATCCAGCATTCCATTATAATAATGTCCTAAAACGCCTACACGATTGTTGTTCATAGTTTTTATAACCGTTAAGGCTTGAATGAATTCTCGTATCTCATTCCATACATATTCTTCATTCAGATACCCTGAAATCAAATGAAACTTAATATGAGATCGATTAAAAACACTAGCTAACTCAGGTGCTACACAACTCTGGCAATGTGCCAGCCATTCTCCTGTCATTTTTCCTCTATCTCCAATGGCATTAAACGTATCATAATGTATGGCTTTTACAGGTTGTAGATTAAGAACAATTACCGGTACTTTTGTTTTTTGAACAACGGGCAAGACATTGTGGGAAAGCGCATAGGTGGATATAAAAAGAAAAATACAATCTATATCTTCTTTGTTAAACATTGTTGCAACTTCATTGGCCTTGAATGGGTTATCGACCATTCCGGCATTAACCACATCTACCTCAAAATCTTCAATTTTTTCTGCAATTTTTTTCTGATAACCTATCAAGCGATCCTGTAATCCTTCAAATTGATCCCAATAGGTGTCTAATCCTATTCCAAATAGTCCAATCTTAATCATAAAAGTTAATGGTTGTTAATTAGCGTTTATTTCGTAAATTCCAGAGGAAACTTCGAAAACTTTATAATCTTGGTCCTTGATATGAATTACTTTCTCACCGTTCACTATAATCTCCTGATATCTTGAAGGAATGTAAACTATTGCTTTTGATTCTTTTGGCACTTCTATATCTAAACGATATTCTTTATCATTCTTGAGTTCTACTTTGATATTGCCTTTGATACTGGGTACAACAGCTTTTATGTGTTTTAAAAATCCGGGTTGTGGTTTTATTTGAAAGGTTTCATATCCAGGTGAAGTCGGTGCTATTCCAGCTGCATATTGATATAATAAGGTCAACCCTCCTCCACTCCAGGCATGATTTGTAGTTCCTCCTCCAAAGCCTTCAGCACCAATGCCCCAACCTTCCCACAAAGTGGTGTATGTTGTATCGAGCACCATTTTTGAAAAACGTTCTTTCATACGTTCTAAAGCATAATCAGGATAGCCCATCCGAAATAGTGCTTCTAACACATATTTTTCCATATAAGGACTGGCGTGCTTTTCAGATTGTAACACTTTATAAATAGCTTCATATTTATCTGGGTCTGCTAAACCAGCCACTACCGCTAATCCCTGCGAGCGATCATCGGTTTTGCCTTTATAATCTTGTGAACGGTAATGTTCTCCTTTCCAGAAGACTTTATTAAAGGCAACCTTAAAATCATTCATTATCCTTGTAACTGAATCTACTTCTTTTACATTTCCTAAAACTTCGGACATATTTTTATAACCTTTCAGAGCTAAATAATACTGGGTATTTATTAGTATAGTGATATCTCGATTGGTTCCCCAGTCCCCCCAGGTCCAACCCCCTTTTCGTACTGTTACTGTGCCATCTTTTTTTATTTTCCATAATGAAAGATATTTTTTGACAGGAGCGTAAACTTTTTTAATGGTTTCAAGGTCTGCTGTATGCAAATAGTAATTCCAAAAACCATAATGGCCAACGCTCATAAGCATCTGCCCAGGAAGCTCCTGATTCCAGTTTCCGGCCGGCATTGGAGAAAAAATCGTACTGTCAGGACGTTGCCAATTCATTAATTCTAACATCCCTTTTTTCATTAAGGCGTCAGCTGATCGATCAAGGGCATAGAAGGCTTCACCACTTTCCAGAACTACATCCCCCCACCATTGAGCGCGCTCACGACCGGGGGTATCCATATAATTATCACGCATGGTTACGTACAATGTACGAACTGCTTTCTTGCACATCAGGTTGTAAAATTCATCATCTACCCAAATACTACCTGCCAGAGAGGTGTTATAACCTGTTTCTCTATATTTTAAGTCTAGCACCTCTACTCCTTCTGGAATAACATAATACATTACATGCCCGTTGATCCAACCCAAGGACTCATATTGCTGCTCGCCATTTTTTGTAATATACTCTGCACGCATATTATACTCAGATCCTCCTTTATAATTATCTGTAAGCATGGTTATCTTTTTACCAGCTTTGGCCCTGACCTTTAAATAAGGTGTGACTTGGGCATTATATGGAAGTTCGCATTTTATGGTATCTCCTTTACTAACAAAAGGAAAGTCGATTTGATTGACGTATGACTTCAGCCCAAAATCCTTCCAAAAGGGGATAGGGCGTTTTACCAATCGATTCCAAGGAGCGCAAGTACCTTGGCACATAACTTTTGCATCTGACCAATGTTGATCATCAAAATCCGGTTTTACCCAATCCGGTATATCATTTCTGGCTTCAAAAACAATGTTGGATTCGGGTAATCGCCAATTAGGTTGTGGATTCTCACTTTCTGAAATGTAAGCAGGGTGTGGTATTGCTTTCCAAGTAGCATCAGTTTGAACAATTAGCTTATTGTTTTGATATATTTCTGCAATCAGTCCGGCTTTGCCACTTGATTTGTGAGTCATTCCTTCTTTACCAAAATACCACAACAACAGTGCTACTGTGTTTTCGCCTTGTTTTAAAGTATTTGTCAGATCTATCTCGTCATAATAGGTATCGTTGGGAGTGGGACCTCTTTTTAATCCACCTTCGAACACCTCCAGGTTTCCGTTGATCCATAACCAATATTTGGTATCTACGCCTAGGCGAAGTATAATCTGTGTAGTATCTTGTTTATATGTAAATGATTTTCTGAAAGCTAGCCAAGCATTTTTTTCAGGAAAAGCGCTTTTTGCGGTAATCCAATCGGCTTTCCAGTCACTAGCTAAAGCCTCATGTGAAACTTCAGAAAGAGAAGTACTTTCTTCTTTGCAAGAGAATATAAGAAAAAATATTAGTAAAGAATACCACTTCATGAATCATTAAATTTATAGTATTTCTTCAACAAAATAGAAGAAAGAAATGTAAAAACTATCTTGTTGTGTCCTGATGCAATCACCCTACTCCACAATCTGTATTCGAAAAGAATATCGATATGCTTCAGCCGGAATCCTGAAAGAGGCATGTGGTCTGGCATCAATATTCCAGGTGTTATCACCCCCTACGCCCATCTGTTTATGATCTATATTTAGGGTGGTAGTTTTTTCAAACTTCAATTCTTCTATCCGATTGGTCTGTTCGATTTCATTTTGAGTAAAAGGCCAGGTACTAAAACTTAAAGGTTGATGAATGCTTTCTATTTGAAGACCCCTACCGCTAGAATTTGTAATAGTAGCCCAATACACATCTGTTTTATTACTGCTCTCCTGAGGACGAACATAATACGTAAAGTCTTTTTTTACTGATTCAGAATATCTTCCGAAGAAAGCTCCTGTTTTCTTATCTGTATAGCTTTCTAATGGTCCCCTGCCGAACCATTGTAATTGATCAAATTGAGCCGGAATTTGAAGCTGCCATCCTACTCGAGGAGTATCAGCAAGATCTGCTTCTGGTTTGAATTGGTAGTCTACTTGTATTGAACCATCTGCAAAGATGGTATACTGCTGAGTAACCAATGATTCTGTTTCTCCGACTGTATGTTTTGTTTTTATGCTAACCGTATTTTCATCTTTTTGGTGCGAAATACTAACTAATTGCTGGTTTTCTGATGCTTTTTTCCAAATTTTCTGACGCTTCATAATACCAGAAGCCAAGTCATTATCAGTTGGAGCCCTCCAAAAATTAGGTTTGGGAGGTATGCTAATAAAATTCTCTCCTTTTAAGGCATATTTGACAAGTGTTCCATTCTTTTTATTAAAAACAACCTCAACATCTTTGACAGTTATTTTGATCTCAGAATTTGTTTCTTTTAACTCAGGAACAGATCCTACTACGGTTATGTTTTTTTTGGGAACATAGTGCAACAAAAATTGTTCTGCTCCTATTTCAAAACCTTTTTTAGCCCAGGGTCTATCCTCCTTTAGTACAAAAGCGATTTTTATATGGTATCTAAATCCAGGTTTTGCATCGATTTGGGGAAGAGGTATTTGAAAAGATGCTTCTTGCTGCGGAAGAATATCCGGTGATACCATGCTTTTGGTATGAATTACCTTTCCATCTTCAGTAATTTCCCAGGTTATATCATACGCATTAAGATTGGTACGAAAATGCCGATTAAACACTTTAAATTTTCCTTTACTGATACTATCCGCTTGTATTTTTATTCGCTGCCAAACGTACTTAGCTTGCCATCCTCCTGATTTAACCTTTCCATCAGCAGAGATCAGTCCTTTTTGTACCGGATTTAAATCTTCTTGTTTTTGTCCGAAATCTTGACCATGTTTCCAAAGGGTCTTTCCATCTTTACTTTTCTTTGCGACTAACTGATCTCGCCAATCCCAAACAAACGCCCCCACAAACCTTGGGTATTTTCTAATGGCTTTCCAATATCCTTCTAAATCTCCGGTTGAATTGCCTTGAGAATGGGCATACTCGCACCAAATCACAGGTCGGTTATCATCAGGTTTGGTCGCCAGGTCGATCATATCTTCGGTTAATCTGTACATTCGACTAATAATATCTGTATATATTCGATCTTTCGGTTCTGGCTTTGGCCAATTGTAACCGTAAATATTCTGAGCTCCTTCAGCGTGTATCGGTCTGGTAGGATCAAATTCTTTGATCCATGAAGATAATGCCGCATGATTGGGTCCGAATCCAGACTCATTCCCTAGAGACCAGCTTATGATACTGGGGTAATTTTTATTACGTTCTACCATTCTGATTCCACGTTCCAGAAATGCAGTATGCCATTCTGGTAAATTACTGAAAATAGATCCATGGCCATGGCTTTCGATATTGGCTTCGTCCATCACATAAATTCCATATTCATCACAGAGTTCATACCAATGCGGCGGATTGGGGTAATGAGACGATCGCGATGCATTTACATTTAATTGTTTCATCAATTCTGCATCTCTACGCATGGTCTCTTTTGTAACTGCTTTTCCTGTAACGGCATCCCAATCATGGCGATTTACTCCGTATAGTAAAACCGGCACTCCATTAACCTTAAATTGCCCGTCACTACTATCAATTTCTCTAAATCCAATTTTAGTGCTTCGGGCTTCTATGAGCTTGCCTTTTCGATCTTTTAAAGAAAGTACAAGGGTATACAGATTGGGGTATTCTGCAGACCACTTTTCAGGGCTTACAATTTTGGCGTGCATTAAGTTTTCAAAAGGCCGGTTTCCTATTTCAGGGTGGTATTCGTTTACTATTTGATCTACGGTAATCACCAGAGGTTTTTCCAAAATTGACTTCTCATTCGTATCAAAAAGCTCAGCTTCTACCTTCCAATCTTTTGTATCGACTTTTTCGAAAAGTTTAATTTTAGGTCGAATCTGTAGGAAGGCATCCTTATATTCCACATCCAGATCTGTTCGAACGGCAAAGTCATAGATTTGTACTTTTGGAGCTGCTTCTAAATACACTTCACGTGTAATGCCACTCATTCGCCAATGATCTTGATCTTCGATATAACTACCATCACTCCATTGGGAAACCTGAAATGCAATGATATTGTTTTTTGGCTTTAAATAGGAAGTAACATCAAACTCGGCGGGCAACCTATTATCTTCACTATATCCTATATACTTTTCATTCACCCAAACTGACAAACAGGAAGATGCTGCTCCCACATGCAACGTGATTTGCATATCCTTCCAATTAGATGGGATATTGACAATTTTTCGATAAAGTCCTGTTGGATTATAATCTTTTGGAACATTAGGCTGTTTTACTCCTTTCTTTTCCCAAATTTGATGTGTAAGCCGATGCCATGGTTTTCCGTAACCTTCTAATTCCCAGTTAGACGGAACAGGAATATTTTTCCATTGCCCATCTGAAAATGAACTTGTGTAAAATCCATTGGGAACTTCTGAAGGGTTTTCAACCAATTGAAACTTCCAATTTCCATTTAATGATTTTTTTCTTGGCGATTGATCTCGATCTGTATTAAGAGCAAGCTGTTTATTAGGATATGAAATTGAAGTTGCTCTGGCAGGCAATTTATTGACCTGTGCTACCGACGGATTTTGCCAATGAGGTATTTCTTGTGAGAAGATTTCTATTACTGCAAAAAAACATAGAAAAGTAATACAGATGATATCTTGAAAATCATTTATTTTCACGGCTATTGATATTTCATTTTTATTGGGCTTCTTTTCTGGCAAGTTCATACCGCTGCTTCATTATTTGTTTCAAGTTTTCATGATCTTTTTTGTTTACAAGATTTTTGCTTTCCTGAGGATCACTTGAAAGATCGTATAACTCTTCAAAAATGATATCATCTGTATTTTCATTCATGAAGTATTTCATATACTTTTTATCTTTCCAAACAACGCCCTCGGTACTTGGTATGTAGTATCTATCAGAAGACTGCCAGAGGTGTTCATAAAAAAAACTATCACGCCAGCCTATACTAGGATTTTCTATCAGGGTCGTGAGATCTTTTCCCTGTACAGTTTCCGGAATTTGAACATTTGCCATTGATAAAATAGTGGGGGCAACGTCAATATTAAGTACCTTTTTATCAATTGTTTTACCCTTTGAAGGGCTTCTGGGGTCATAGATAATCATGGGTACTCTAATTGAAGGATCGCCTCCGTACCATTTACCTGCAAAACCATATTCTCCTAGAAAAAAGCCATTGTCACTGGTAAAGATGATAACTGTATTTTTATCCTGTCTGGTTTTTTTAAGCTTTTCAACAATTTTCCCAACTACTACATCGACCCCATGGATTAATTGGTAGTATTTTTTTATCGATTCTTGCTGCATTTCGGGCGTTGAGAAACGAGTTTGCCATCGGTTTCTAGCCACATTATTTTTGGTAAATCTTTCAGGGAAATGATCATAAAAATCTGGAAAAGCAGTCTCTGGTATGGTAACCTTTGTATCAATAAACAAACTATCATATGCTTTATTGGGCAAAAAATACCCGGGATCACCTTCGACGTGCGGAGCTTTAAAACTAACGGATAAGCAAAAAGGCTTGGACGTTTCTTTTTGTGATTTAAGGAACTCTAGAACTTGCCTTCCTATCTTTTTGGTAAGGTGTATTGGATTTCCTTGATCATCTTTTTGATTAAAGGTTCCTTGTCCATCGAAGCCTTTCCAGTAATCAAATTTATCTATTGGCAATTGGTTGCCAACACCGTATTTTCCAATAAAACCAATTGTATATCCCGATTTTTTTAAAAGTAATGGATAAGTATTATCCAATTGCTCTTTTGTGAAATTTTTACTAAACCCCCATATTTGATGTCTTCTGGCATATTGTCCAGATAATATGCTTGCCCTACTCACCGCACAAATTGAAGTGGTTACATAGGCATTTTTAAAATAGGTTCCTTGTTTTGCTAATTCATCAATGTTTGGGGTTTGCAGGTTCTCATTACCCACATAACTCAAAGCGTCCCATCGTTGATCATCTGTAAGTAAGAAAATAATGTTCGGGCGTTCTTGATACTCTCCTTTATTAACCTCAATAGTATTTCGATTATCCTTACAATTAAAAAAAAGAACAACAAATAGTACAATAAATACCTTCTTTTTGTTCATAAGAAAATTGAAGAGGTATTTATATCGTAAGGTATAAATCATCTAAAAGTTGTTTTTATGGTTCAAAAATGATAATATCCTTCTGGATGCCTAACTATATATAGCATCCAGAAGGATTAATTCAATGCGATTAAACCTATCTTTCTATCAATATGCTTGTAGTTACTTGTGGGGTATGTAATTGACTAACTCAAACTTTACAGATAGCGTATAATCTACATTAGAATCTACTTAAAAAAACAATCAAACTAAAATCAAACTGTATATTTATTATTCTATTCCCATCCGGGAGTTTGTTCAAAACCAAAATTAACTACTTGACCAAAGGGCAATCCGATTATAGTTCTTATATTTTGATACGCATCTGCTGTTACATTTAAACCATCGGTTACTTGTTGTGCTCCGTGAACTGTCATTACTTCTACAAGTTTATCTGTTCTTAGTAAATCAAAATATCGATGAGCTTCAAAAGCCAGTTCTCGTCTTCTTTCGTCGGCAATGGTTTGTTCCAAATCTGCTATTTCGGCTGCCGTCAACGTTGGGCTCAAACCTGCACGAGTACGTATTTGTCCAATAAGGGTTGATGGATCACCACCTCCTGCTTTTTCATAACATTCTGCTAGCATCAATAGAGCATCTGCATAACGATACATCTGCCAATTGATATTTTGTTGATTTGGTTGATTGATATCAAAAGGAAATGCAAATTTGCTTACCCATTGATACTCTATATTGGTATCCACGTCCAGATACGTCGAAAAATTATGTGCTTTTCTTGCATCACTATCATCGTATAAATCAATCAGTTCTTGCGTGGGTTGAAACTGATTACCTCTAGAATTTGGAGTGGAAGCTGATCCCAGAATATCTTGTCCACTATTAAAAGGTACAAAATTCCTAAAAAAGTCTGCTCCTTGATCTAATGCCGGACTATACTGAATTTCAAAAATTCCTTCGTTGTGATTTTTAGTAAAAAACACATCTACATAATTTGGCAATAAGGAATACCCCAACGTTGTTATTTCTTCTAATAATGGCCTAGCTTCTGCATATTGTTGTTGAGCCAAATGTATTTTGGCTTTTAACATTAAAGCTGCTCCTCTAGTAGCTCTTCCAGGATTATCTGTATTTCTTGGAAGTAAGTCTACTGCACGTTGCGCCTCTTCCAAAATGCTTTGGTATATTTCTGCCGCAGGATCCCTTCCTATAAACTCATCCGAAAGGATTTGATCAGGTGTTTCTCCTGGTCCTGTAACGTAAGGAACATCTCCAAAGATTCTTACCAAATTAAAATTGAACAAGGTTCGTAGAAAAATAGCTTCTCCCTTTCTTGCGTTTCGGGTATCGGGATTCTCATAAGGAACATTGTCTATATTGGCCAAAACAAAATTAGCTCTCGAGATTCCTACATAGTTATTTTGCCAATATTCAGCAATTCTACCATTGGTAGCATCCATCGTAAACTCATTAAGTTGATCATCTCCTATACCACCACCGTCACCAGTAATTTCAATATTAGCATTGTCAGAGCGGCTTTCTCCAAATCTTAACTGCAATTGATTGTGTATAGTGCGATTTATTCTATACACTCCTGCAAGCCCTTGATCAATTTCTCCGGGAGTTTGGTAAAAAGTAGTAGGAGTTCTAAATGCTTCGGGCTCTTCATCCAAAAAGTCTTCACATCCTACTAGAAACATCATTATTATTAATAATTTTAAAATATTTTTCATGATATCTTTATTATTATGTTCTATTATTAAAATGTTACATCAAGACCAATACTGATAGTCCTTGAAATTGGGTAAGATCCATTATCCACATTCCTTACAGCAGCATTATCTTGTCCTCGATTCACTGTGGGTCTTCCAAATTCATATTCGGTGAATAAGAATGGGTTTTGGGCACTTACATACACTCGTGCACTGTTAAATTTATCATCAAAAAATTCTCCTTTTAGCCTGTATCCCAATGTGATATTTCGAATCCACATATAATCGGCGTCCTGTATAAAAAAGGAATTAGGTCTTCTAAAAAACTGACGACTTTGCACACTACCTGTTCCAGGTACCGTACGAGTTCTAGGATCATCACCAGGTCTCCAACGGTCCAAAAATGCACGTTCTATATTGAATTGACCATCATCCTGATTTCCTAAATATTGATTAGATGCCACAAATACCTGCTGGCCAACGGCACCATCAGCCGTTATATTTAAATCGATATTTTTATAATTTAATCTGGTTGAAAATCCGAAAATGAAATCTGGATTAGAATCTCCAATAATAGTGGCATCTGCATTATTCAAAACCCCATCTGCTTGGTCAAAAACTCCGTCTCCATCTGTATCAATTGTAGGAACATCTTCAAACTTTAATGATCCTACTATGGCACCTGGATATCTAGCAACATTGGGATCATCTAAATCCTCTTGCGTAAATAATCCGGTTACCTTAAGACCTCTAAACAAACCTATAGGCTGACCTTCCCGTATTTCAGTAATATTAATTCCCGAAACATTACTATTACCAGGAAAGAAGAAACCTTGTTCCTGGGGTATATCAATCACTTCATTCTCATTGGCAGTATAGTTGAAACTTGCTGTCCATGTGAAATTTGGTTTATCTATGATTCTTGTGGTTAACTCTAATTCGATACCTTTATTTTGTATTTCTCCAAGATTGGCTCTCACCCCATTAAATCCACTTGTGATAGGTAATGGCTGATCAAATAAGAAGTCAACAGATCTTGTATCATAATAATCGGCACTGATCAATATTCTATTCTTAAAAAATCCAAGGTCCACTCCAAAATTAGTTTCTTCCGTTTCTTCCCATTTTGCTTCTAAATTGGGTAATCCTCTGACTGCCGCTCCCGGAGCATTCGAATCTCCAAACAGGTAGTCTACACCAAAGTCAGGGCTCTGTATTTGTACTCTTCCCTGATATGTGAAATTCCCAATATTGCTATTATTACCACTAACACCGTAACCTCCTTCTAATTTGAATTCTGAAATAACATTTTTCAAAGGTTCAAAAAATGCTTCGTTAGAAATCCTCCATGCTACACCAAAGGCTGGAAAATTACCATATCGTGTATCTGTACCGAATTTGGAAGAACCATCTCTACGAATACTGGCAGTAAGAAAGTAACGATCGTCATAATTATAATTTAAGCGACCCAAATAGGTAATCAATGCATTTGCTTCTGGTGAGGCACTTCCTGTAAAATCTGTGGGATCTACAGAATTTGCTGAACTAGGAATACGTATTTCTTCATCTACTAGGTTAGAAGAATTAATATTAGTGGACGTTGATTCTCTTTTTTCCATGGTGTATCCTGCTAAAAGATTAACACTATGTCTTTGGTTGTGACCAAATTTTTTGGAGTACCTTAAGGTATTTTCCCAAATCCAATTAACGGCATTCAATTCCGTCACTCGTGCTGAAGCTTGTTGTGTGCCAAGAGGGTTAGCTACTAAAGCACCACCTGGCAAACTTGAAGGAACAAAAGAAGTGTTTCTTCTATCTATCCATTGTAAAGAATAGAAAGTTTTTGCCGTTAAACCTGGTATTAGATCCCATTCTATAAAATTTCCTATCCTAACAAGATCAGATCTTCGTTCTGCTTCCCTAAGCTGTAATTGTGCTACTGGATTTGCATTTCTAGATCTGAATATCAAATTTCCTTGCGTTACAGTCGTTAGATTTCCTTCATCATCAAATAAAGGAGCTGTAGGATCCGTCCAAGCGGCTAAAGCAGGACCACTAAAGATTTGGAAATTACCGGCATTAGAATTGGTACCTGTTCCAGTAGCAATCGATCTTGAAGGCGCAAAATTTAAACCTAACCTCAATTTTTCAGTAATTTCGGTGTTAAAATTAAAATTTAACGTATATCTTCTGAAATCTGAATTTATAAGAGTTCCTTCTCGATCCTGATGAGCTAGTGAAAAACTGTATCGGCTCCGTTCTCCTCCTCCAGTAACTCCGACATTATAATTTCTAACGATCGCATCCCTGGTGATTAGATCCCACCAATCGTTATCCGGTCCAATGTCATCTAATCCTTGTAAAAAGGCACGTTGATTTTGTTGTAATCCGCCCAGAGGCACTCCTGCAGCATCTGAATCATCATAAAACTCTAATTGATATTGATATAATTCTTGGGCATTTAAAACATCAGGAGCTTCGTATTCGGGAACAGATTGCACTCCTACATTTGTTCCAAAGGTGATCACAGGACTCGTATTCTTTTTTCCTTTTTTTGTAGTAATAATAACTACACCATTGGATGCCCTAGAACCATAAATAGATTTAGAGGCAGCGTCTTTAAGAATACTAATCGATTCTATATCGGCTGGATTAATCGAATTCAAAATATAATTATCTTGCTGATCCCCTGCATTTGTTCCTAACGGAAAACCATCCACTACATACAACGGATTATTATTACCAAAGGTAGATACCCCTCTAATGGTTAATTGTGGACCACCATCGGGAGCTCCGTTCTCCCTAAATTGTACTCCGGAGACCTGTCCAATTAAGGCTTGTTCAAAAGTATTAACCTGTTGTACTTCAATATTCTCTGCTTGCACAGTAGAAACGGCACCAACCAGCTCGGCTCTTCTTTGCTGGCCATATCCAATTACTACTATTTGCTCTAATGAAGTTGCTTCTATTTGTAAAATAATATCTATACTACTTCGTGTTCCTACCAGTACTTCTTCATTTACAAATCCTATATAAGAAAATACTAATACACTAGAATTATTAGGCACCTCTATAGTATAATTACCATCAAAATCTGTAGATGCTCCTATTTGAGTTCCTTTTACTAGTACATTTACACCTGGCAGAGGTACTCCATCATCTCCAGTAACGGTTCCTGTAACCGCTCTTTGCATATTCAAACCTGCTTTATCTTCTGCAAAAGCTACCAGTGTACAACTGATAAATAGAAGCAGAAAGCATTTTTGAAATAGATTAAGTTTATTTTTTTTCATATTGATTCTCGAATTCTGGAATTGTGATCTTTTGATAATTCCTGGTTAGAAAATATGTTTACTTTAAATTATCCCTTAAAAAATTGTGAATAGTCTGATAATTTAAGACAATATTAACGTGGGTGTAAAATAATTCCATCCTGTACTATACTGCTTAATTTAAAATTGTACAAAAAGAATACGGAAATTTCTGAATAGAAATTAGGTTATCTCGGCTTCTTAGAAGTGACATTTATGGCCTTAGTAAACATTACGTATTAGCTACTAATTCTTCAGATATTCAATAAGACAGTATGTGCGAGGAGAGGGCTTTTTCAATAGTATTCACAGTATCAGAGCAGCTTACCCCTATAAAGAATTGTGTAGCTTATATCCAATAATAAAAAAGCAAGATAACTTACATCATTCCACTCAAAACCTCTTTCATTTCCTTAAAGGTACCTCCATGACCACGATATATAATTTTCAAATCCTTATCGAGTATAATAAATGTGGGATAGCTCTGAACCCTTAGGTCTGATATTATTTTGTGGATATTTTCTTTGGATCTCTTTGGTTTTCCCTTCAAAAAGGCCTGAAACCATCGCAATTCATTCTTATCTACATAATCCTTGACCTTAGATACATCTTCTTCATAGGCAAGACCAAGTAATGCCAATTTATTCGAATAGTTTTTATGGATTTTTTTTAAATCAGGAGTAAGTGCTTTGCAAGGCCCACACCAGGTACCCCAAAAATCTAATAATAAATATTCATTATTATCAAACAGGTCTGATAAAACAAATTTTTCACCTTCAAGATCTGTTAGTTCATAATCTCGTATGTACTGTCCATGATATTTACCATATACTTTACCTTCTAGTTCAAGTTTTCTAAGATATATTTCTTTGGGGTTGAGATTTATCTTATCAATTAAAAAATAAGTAGAATCTAATCGTACCATATCCCCTTCTTGATGTTCTATATAAAACCCACTAGACCCTTTGATGAAATCTTTATCAACGTCCTGAAAAACTATAACATTTTTTTTGAACGGGTTATATTCACTCAAGGCAATCTTATACTTTTTATTAAGATATTCAAACTCTCCATACAAGTATCCAAATTTTTGTGCTACCAGTTGTAGTTCTTTTTTAATTTTTTGAGAAGCTGTCATCTTATTCAGATAGCCAAAATAATTACTATTCGGAATGATTTTAATATAAGCGGTATCTTTAATAAAAGTATCCTGATTTAGTTTTTCAAAAGGCATAGAAAACATCTGAAAAAACGACCTTGCTTTGTCCTGGTCCTTACTTAAAGCTCGATCAAAGATTACAATACTATCATTACTAAAGTCCTTGTCCCTATTTTTATCTACTATATAAAATTGTTTATTCTTTTTATATCCTGTAACACAATACAGCCCTTTATCCTTAATTTTTTCTAGCAGTTCTTTGGGTAATTTTTGTTCTCGTTGAAGACTTCTAATTTTACTTAAGTTATCTAAAATAACGTTACCCAACCTTACGGTGTCCACACTTGGAATTCCCTTGAAATCCTTGGGTATTGAATCTAGTATTGAAAAGGGAGTAGTACTGATTGGAAATGGACTATTTTCTAATCTGTTTTCTAAGGTAACCAAAATCTCATTTGGTTCTTTCCTCTCTTTAGAGATACACCCGGCAAAAAAAATTGGAAAAATTAGCAGGTAAAATAGGTAGGTCTTTAAGCGGTAGGAAGAATCATTCCATTTTTCCATAATTATAAGCTTTTTAAGAGTATTGAAAAAGCTACAAATTACCGATCTTTGAAATTAGATCTATCCTGCACTGTCTTGTTTTTGTTAAGTTGATATTAAAATATTAAATACCTCAGAAACAGGAATTATACCATTCACTTATTAGAGATATAATAGTCAAAGTTTCATAAAATGAAACAAACAATTTAGACTTAACAAACAGTGTTATTCATTTACAATTGAAATTTTAAGGGTATTTACCGAATACTTTCCCGCAGAAAAAGTTAGAGAATCCATAGCTGATTGGAATTCTTCGGAGGTGATTAAAACACCGTTATTTTCTTTATCGGTAGTTGTTATCGAATACCCACTAATTTTGAGATTATTTGCAAAAATTGAAACTTCCTTTTCATCCGGACTATAATTTGAAAAATGTACAAAAAGAGTATCCTGTCCCATTTTTCTGAATACTGTAGTCTCTGAACTTGGATTATAATCGGTTTCATAACCTATAACGTGGGACGAATCGGGTTGAGTAGAAGTTAGCTGTTTAAAAGCATAATAATGTTTATACGGCACGGGCTCCGAAGCACCCCAAGGAACATGAATAAGCCCACCGGGATGAAACTCGTTTGGATAGTTATTCTCAAAATACCACCATGAACTCACCCCATTTCTAACAGCAGTACCAAAAAGATTCGATAAGGACAGTGCAGCTTCAAGTGGCCTGTCTACAGAAACTAATTCCAGGGCATCACCTTTCAAGGCATGCGTTTCAGATTGATAGATAGGTTTTCCTTCTGATTCATTCGCAATAAGCCTGAACAATTGTGGGTTAGCTCCGTTCTCGTATTGATGAGTAGCTAGGATATCTATTTGATCCCACACATCAGGATGTTCACTTTTAAAGAACCTCATGTAATCAAGACATCCGTTGGGTGATATGGTGCTGGGCCCCATGATTAATGGGACTGGCATATTAGTGGTATTTATTGTAGGATCGTTCAACATCTCTTTAAATTTAGGAACGGCATATTTGAAAATGCGAGCCACCGCTTCTTTGGTATCCCCGTTGAGTCCATAATGATACTTTCGGAATTTGCGATCCAAATCAGGTTCATTTACCACATTCAATATTTCTGTGGATACTCCTCGATCATGAAATCCTTTAAAAAGTTCAAAAAACCAATTGGCTAAACGATTATAAATTTCAGGATCGTCAGTATTTAAAACTTGTAATGTTTCACCATCAACAATTTGGTCTATAATTAAATCGTCAGGAAATTTATTTCCAACCAGTGAAAACTGAATTTCGGGACGGTACCTTTTGGCAGCCTTTACATAATTAGCTCTCCGATCAAAGTAGGGAGGATCATCACTAGGGTAAATTTGGATATAATCCTGAAGGTATTTCATATTACAATCCTTTGCTATCTGTTGGATTGCCTTGTCCTGAGCAATCTCATTCATGCTGTAATGATGTCCTAAGAATAAACCTATGGAGACTCCACCTCCTATAAATTGATGTTTATAATCTTCAGTATTCAGAGTTATTTTTTGTGTCTCTATTACGACTTCTTCCGGTTCTTCTGTAATGATTTCTTCAGGGTCGTCTGAACTACACGCTATCAAACTTGATATAAAACAAAACAATAATAGCTTAGTCTTTATTATTTTCATAACATTTGGTTTGTCCAATTATTAATTATGTGTTTCTCAAAAAACATATAAGTACCGATGGGCTTAATTTTTATATCTAAATAATTCAAGCCAATTTTCGGATTAAGCTAATTTATTTGAAATCAAAACTTTATGCATCCTGCACCGTCTTGTCTCCATTATTGGCTAGAGAGTTTTCAAACTCAAAAACTTGTTTAATAGGTTTTCGGGGGTTGAATTTTACACCATTACCTGAAGCCCGTGATCCTACTTTAGATATTATATGGAATGTAATTCGATTAAGAACTTTGATTTAAAGGCTTCGGAGGAAGGTACAATTACATCTCAAATACACATTTGAATTTTGGAATGTGAAATACTGTAGCCAATAAGTAAAGAATCACTGGACTATATCACGCAAACAGTAATAGAAAAATGGCAACCCAACCAGATTTGGCTTTTTTGTTAAATGGTTCTTTAAAGAAAACTAAAAAATCTACATCGACTTACGATCAATAAACCTAAAATCATTTTTAATCTGCTCTTTGCGGTTTTCCAAAATCATTTGGGCCGCAGAAACGCCCATTTGTTTAAAATCTGTTCCAATAACAGTAATTCCAAGTAATTCTTTTAATGGTGTATCATTGTATGAAACAATTCCTATTTCTTTCCCTAATACCAAAGAGCTTTCTCTTACTTGTTTTACCAGATCAACCAAATCTGTTTCTTTAATGGTAACATAGGTATCTCCTGCTCTAAGTTCCATGCCCTCATAAATATCATCTAAAACTTCAAAATCAAACGAATGAGCAACACAAAATTTCCGGAAACCATGTAAAATTTCTCTAGGATACGGATACACAGATTTATCGGGATAGACCAGAATAAGTTTTTTATATTTTTTTAATTTTTCAAGCCCTTCTTTTAAGGCTTCAATGATATCATCTTCAAAATCTTGGTACACTTGAACGATATCTTCCTTTGAAAAATCAATTTTATTATCTAAAAGAATAAGTTTATTATCAGGTATTTCTTCAATTGCCTTCAAAACCTTATCGGTATACCCTACATGCTGAAGTTGTTCATTTTTGAAATGAGACATAATTACGTAATAGTCATAATGACCTTTATATCGTTCCATCAGCTTTAAGAACAACGTTTCATCACAATGATAAATATGAAGATCCAGATGAGCATTGGTGCCAATAGCATTTAGGAATGCATTATAGATTGTCATTTTATAGGAACTCAGCTTATTAATCAAGAAAAGAATATTAACCTTGTTTATCAGATCTGTTTTAGCCACATAAAATCCTTTTCCTTTTACCGACTCTATTATTTTACGCTCTTTAAGAAGGTTGTAAGCTTTCTCTACAGTATCCCTAGACAAATAGAACTCTTCACTTATCTCGTTGATAGATGGGATTTTCTGTCCAACATTCAGATTTCCTCTAGAGATATCGTCTATAATTGAGTCTACAATCTGTTTATACTTAGGCTTTCTTGAATCGTGATCTATCCTTATGTTTACTATAAGATCCATTTGTTTTAGTAGGGGTAAAATTATACGTGTCGCGTTGAAAAATAAACAAAAAATAAACAACATTATTGATTATTTAATCATTTTTTGTCTAAATTATCGAAGTATTCTAAGTAAATGTTTGATTATACAGTATACTACAGGATGGAGAATGTTGGTGCTAATTCTATTTTCGTTACAATAACACATTAGGAAATAAACGCCAACTTTAAAACCCCGTTTATTATGGGAATAACCAAAAAGACGTACAAGTATGTAGATTATCTTTGGGATGATAAAAAAGCTGCTTCACTAAATAATGATGAAGTAGCACTTTTTTTATACAGATCTAACATTTTGGGTGCTGATTTACGTATTACTAATTATGGTGGTGGAAATACCAGTTGTAAAACCATTGAAAAAGATCCTTTGACTAATGATGAAGTTGAAGTAATGTGGGTAAAAGGATCTGGTGGGGATATTGGAACATTAACCAGATCTGGTATTGCTGGACTATATACAGAACGACTAAGAGATCTTAAAAAAGTCTATCGCGGTATAGAGTATGAAGATGAAATGGTCGCTTTGTTCAACCATTGCTTATATGATTTAAATAGTAAAGCTCCCTCGATAGATACACCATTACACGGATTATTACCTTTTAAGCATATTGACCATCTTCATCCAGATGCTGTGATTGCCATTGCTGCAGCAAAAGACGGAGAAAAAATCACCAAAGAGATCTGGGGTGATACCATGGGTTGGATTTCTTGGCAACGACCTGGTTTTGATCTGGGATTACAACTAGAAAAATGTATTGAAGAGCATCCGCGAATCAGAGGTATTGTATTAGAAAGTCACGGACTATTTACTTGGGGAGAGACTTCGTACGAATGTTATATTAATAGTCTAGAAGTTATAGAAATGGCCTCATCTTACATAGAAAATAAGATAAGGGAAAAAGGCCATGTTTTTGGAGGACAACAAGTAAAGAGTCTTGCCCCGAGCAAGCGCATAGCACAGGCCTCGACAATAGCCCCTTTATTAAGAGGCCTGTGTTCTACTAAGCAGAGAATGATAGGCCATTTTACCGACGAAGATAGAGTCTTGACCTACATCAACAGTAATGATCTGGACAAGTTGGCGCTCATGGGTACTTCTTGTCCCGATCATTTTTTAAGAACCAAAATCAAGCCATTGGTGCTTAGCTTGTCTCCAGATGAGGACCCGTCTCAAATAGAAGAGATCATACAAAAACTACAACCAGAATTCGAAAAATACAGACAAGATTATATTGAATATTATGAAAGCTGTAAACATGAAGATAGTCCACCAATACGGGATCCTAATCCTGTAGTCATCATATATCCTGGAGTAGGTATGTTCACTTTTGCCAAAAATAAACAAACGGCAAGGGTGGCTAGTGAATTTTATGTCAACGCCATCAATGTAATGCGTGGTGCTGAAGCAATTTCAGAATACACAGCGCTACCCAGACAAGAAGCTTTTAATATTGAATACTGGTTGCTTGAAGAAGCAAAACTACAACGAATGCCTACCGAAAAACCTTTATCGAGAAAAGTAGCAATCATTACAGGAGCTGCAGGAGGAATAGGCAAAGCAATTGCAGACAAATTGGTAGCAGAAGGAGCAAATGTAGTCATTACAGACCTTCAACCAGAGGCTTTAAGTGAAACCCAAACGTCATACAAAAAAGATGAGGTTGTTACAGCTGTTTGTGATGTTACCGATTCTGACTCAATAGAAAAGGCTTACAAAGAAGCATGTATAAACTTTGCCGGAGTAGATATAATTATTCATTCTGCAGGATTAGCTATTTCTAAACCACTAGAAGACACTTCTATCACAGACTGGAATTTATTGCAAAATGTATTGGTAAAAGGACAGTTTCTAATGGTTAAAAAAGGAGTAGAAATTTTGAAAACTCAAGGTTTTGGAGGCAATATTATCAATATTGCCAGTAAAAATGGATTGGTATCCGGTCCTAACAATGTAGGATATGGTACCGCAAAAGCTGCACAACAACATATGACCCGATTATTGGCTGCAGAACTGGGACCCCATAAGATTAGAGTCAACACAGTAAATCCCGATGGAGTCATTGTTGGAAGCAAAATATGGGAAGGAAAATGGGCAGAAGGTCGTGCCAAAGCCTACGGAATTAAAGTTGAGGAGCTACCAGCACATTATGCAAAGAGGAATTTGCTTAACGAAATTATATTACCAGAAGATATAGCAAATGCCGTATTTGCGCTTTTAGCAATCTTAGATAAAAGTACTGGTAATACCATTAACGTAGATGGTGGAATGCCCAATGCTTTTGTACGATAATAATCACATATTTCTTTATGAAAATTGACAAGCAACAAATATTTGATATCAATAAAAGTGTAGAAACAAAACATTTAATACAGCTTGACTTTACAGCAAACCAGCTTCAACACAAGAGTATTGATGGTCAAAGTATCATCGAAAAACTTAAGGCTTTTCAGGTTGCAATACCTAGCTGGGCGTTAGGTGCTGGTGGAACGCGTTTTGGAAGGTTCTCTTTTGGAGGAGAACCTGCGACTTTAGAACAAAAACTGGATGATATAGGTATTTTACATTCCCTTACCAACACTGCTGGTGCGGTATCTCTACATATCCCCTGGGACATTCCAAAGGATTATCTAGCTATAAAAGAAAAAGCTGCTTCGCATAACATTATTTTTGATGCTGTAAATTCCAATACATTTCAGGATCAATCAAATGCAAAAGAGAGTTATAAATACGGCTCTTTATCCAATATAAGTCAAGCTGTTAGGGAACAGGCCATACAACACAATATTCACGTTATTGATATTGGCGAAAAATTAGGTTCGAAAAGTATAACAATATGGCTCGCCGATGGTGCTAATTTTCCTGGACAGAACAATTTTCAAAAAGCACTAAAGAATACTCAAGATAGTCTCAAAAAGATATACCAATCGCTACCCGATGATTGGAAAATGTTTATAGAATATAAACCCTACGAACCTAATTTCTATAGCACCGTGATTCAAGATTGGGGCACCTCTCTGATGTTAGCAGAAAGCTGTGGAGATAAAGCCTACACTCTGGTAGATTTAGGACATCATTTACCCAATACCAATATCGAACAGATTGTTGCCACTCTTCTATACAAAGGCAAATTAGGTGGTTTTCATTTTAATGATAGTAAATATGGAGATGACGACTTAACCGTAGGTTCCATAAAACCATATGCTCTTTTCCTTATTTTTAATGAGTTGGTTTACGGAATAGAAAATAATCCTCAAAATCCCGAACTTTCCTGGATGATCGATGCCAGTCACAACACCAAGGATCCTTTGGAAGATTTAATACAATCCCTAGAGGCTATTTTAATTGCTTATGCGCAAGCGTTGTTGGTAGATCAAAAAAAACTTAGCCAAGCCCAAGAAGCTCAAGATGTAGTTGCTTGTCAAGAAATTTTACAAAATGCATATCGAACCGATGTTCGACCTTTGGTAAGAGAATCTAGATTGCAAGTTCATGCTGCTATTGATCCTTTAATCATGTATCGCAAATTAAAAATCAGAAAAAATTTGATTAAAGAACGTGGAAAAAATTCAACCGCAACTGGATTATAAGAACTCATGAAAAAGGTAACAGCAGTTTTTGATATCGGAAAAACCAATAAGAAGTTCTTCCTCTTTGATTCAGATTATAAGGAAGTATATAAAGAATATACTGTATTGGAAGAGATTGAAGATGAAGATGGTTATCCGACTGAAAATTTACCTGAACTTCAGAAATGGTTGAAAGACCTTTTTAATCGAATCCTTTCTGCCAAAAAGTATGATATTAAAGCGATCAACTTCTCAACCTACGGAGCTAGTTTTGTATATCTGGATAAAAAAGGCAATGTTCTAACACATTTATATAATTATCTGAAACCGCTTCCCGAAGAAATTAAAATATCATTCTATCAAGATCACGGGAACCCACAAACCATTGCCGCCGAAACTGCATCTCCACAAGGAGGTATGCTCAATTCAGGGATGCAATTGTATTGGCTTAAACATACACGTCCTGGTTTGTTTTCGAATATTAAATACGTACTACATTTCCCTCAATATATATCCTTTTTATTTACAGGTATTCCGGTGAGTGAATTCACAAGTATCGGATGTCATACAGCACTTTGGAATTATAGGAAGAACACTTACCATCAATGGATTGTCAATCAAGGAATTGATGCGAAATTTCCATTTATAGTTCCCACACAAACCAGTTTCAATATGAGGTATGCTAATAAAAAAATTAAAATCGGAGTCGGAATTCATGATAGTTCTTCTGCATTAATCCCATATTTACTTGGTGAAAAAAAGCCTTTCGTTTTGATTTCCACAGGGACATGGAGTATTACTTTAAACCCATTCAATAAGAATCCTTTGTCCAACGAAGATATAGAAAAAAATTGCCTGAATTACCTTAGTTTAGAAGGAAAACCAGTACGGGCAACTCGTTTTTTTATGGGAAACGAATACAAAAAACAAGTCAAGAAGCTAAGCACCCATTTTGACAAGGACAATGAATATCATAAAACCATCAAATTTGATCTCAATTTGTATTTAAAACTTAAGAAAAAGAAGAAAAGGCATTTCAGATTTGAAGAAATTGAATTTGAGAAGCCAAACAGACCTGATCATACCCATTTGTCTATCTTTTCTTCGTTTGAAGAGGCTTTTCATGAATTAATGATCGAATTGGTTCAAATTCAAGTAAAGACAACTCGCCTTGCAATTGGTAAAAGTGTCATTAAGAAAATATATATTGATGGTGGTTTTATTGAAAACGAAATTTTTGTTAAGCTAATCGCACTTAATTTTAAAGAATACAAAGTAAGAACTACAAAGTCACCTCTTGGGTCTGCTCTTGGGGCTGCAATGGCTATTTCTGATCAAAAATTAGATTCCAGATTCCTAAAAGATAATTATCAGGTAAAAAAATTAAAACCTCCTGTATTACAAACATTAGACTAGATTTTTAACATATGAAGTGGCCTTATAATACAAAATATCCTTCTGTTGACGACCTAAGAGCAAAAGCAAAAAAAAGAATTCCAAAATTTGCTTTTGAGTATCTAGATGGTGGATGCAATGAAGACGTAAATCTACATAGAAACCGAACTGATATTCAGAAAGTTGAGCTCCGGCCTCATTATCTTAGTACACATAGCGGTTCTGACATGACAACAGAGCTGTTTGGAATTACTTATGATGCACCATTTGGCATTGCTCCGGTAGGCCTACAAGGATTGATGTGGCCAAATTCACCTGAAATCCTGGCAAAAGCAGCCCTTGAGCATAATATTCCATTTGTTTTAAGTACAGTATCTACCAGTAGCATCGAACGTATTAGTGAAATTACAGAAGGCAGAGCCTGGTTTCAGTTGTATCATCCTACCGAAGATAGACTAAGGGATGATATTATTAATCGAGCTGAGGCAGCAGGATGCCCTGTGTTAGTATTGCTATGTGATGTTCCCACCTTTGGGTTTCGCCCTAGGGATATACGAAATGGTTTGGCTCTGCCACCAAAGATGTCGGCACAAAATATTTTACAAATTCTTGGTAAACCTAACTGGGCATTACAAACGTTATTTCATGGACAACCAAATTTTGAAACGTTAAAGCCATATATGCCAAAAAACTTGGATCTTAGTGCCCTTGGACAATTTATGGATCAAACTTTTACCGGTAGACTTAATGAAGAAAAAATAGCTCCTATCAGAGATATGTGGAAAGGTAAAATAGTGCTAAAAGGAGTTGCCAGTGAAGCCGATACCGAAAAAGCAATTAAACTAGGCTTAGACGGTATTATTGTTTCTAATCATGGAGGAAGACAGCTGGATGCTGGTCAATCTACCATAAAACCACTATACAACATTGCCGAAAAATATGGAGATAAGATTACTATAATGATGGATAGTGGGCTTCGTTCGGGCCCCGATATAGCAAGAAGCATGGCTTGTGGTGCTAAGTTTACCTTTATGGGTAGATCGTTTATGTATGGTGCAGCAGCTTTGGGAAAAGAAGGAGGAAATCATACAATTTCGCTCATTAAAACCCAATTACAGCAAGTCATGGAACAAATATGTTGTGAAAAAGTATCAGATTTTCCCGATCATCTAATTAACTCTAAAGTAATGAAAATCGTATGAGCCAATTCAATATCGAAGAAGAAATCGAAGAAATAGCAGTTGGAGAATTTGAAAGAGAACCTGTACCTCAGCGTAGCCGGAAAGGTTGGAAAAGTTTTCTAGGAATGTATGCCGGAGAGCATGCTGCCGGAACCGAATTTATGATAGGTCCCCTATTTCTTACAGCTGGGGTTAGTGCTTTTGATCTTATAGTGGGATTACTCATTGGTAATTTGCTAGCGGTACTAAGTTGGCGATTTCTCACGGCCGAAATCGCAGTGAACAATAGGCTTACTTTATATTATCATCTTGAAAAAATCTGTGAAAAAAATCTGGTCACTACATATAATCTTGCCAACGGAGTATTATTCTGCTTTTTAGCAGGAGCTATGATCACTGTTTCTGCAACCGCGGTTGGAGTCCCATTTGATATGGAAATGCCAAAACTTACCGATACCATGCCCAATGGCATAACCTGGGTGATTATAGTAATTATTATTGGAACGATTATATCTTTGATTGCAGCAAAAGGTTACGATACGGTTTCTAGGGCTGCCAATTGGATGTCTCCAGTTATAGTGTTAGCTTTTTTAGCCTGTGGGATTGTTGCATTAAATCAATTAGGCGTAAAAAGTTTTGATGATTTCTGGGCAATTTGGGGAGAAGGTTCTAAGCCTTTTCCCGGACAAGTTAAATTTACTTTCTGGCATGTGGTATTATGGTCTTGGTTTTGTAATGCCGCTATGCATATAGGAATGTCTGATCTTTCTGTATTCCGGTTTGCTAAGTCATCTTCATCTGGTTGGACAACGGCAGCAGGAATGTATGTCGGACACTATATGGCTTGGATTGCGGCTGCCTTATTATATGCTGTGTACCTTAAAACTCCTGAAGCTCAAATTTTGCTAAGTAATGGCGAAGCTCCACCAGTTGCCCCTGGACCTCTTGCCAATAATGCCATCGGTATATTTGGCATTATAGCCGTAATACTTGCGGGATGGACTACTGCAAATCCCACTATATACAGAGCGGGATTAGCTTTTCAGGCAATTATACCCAAAGTTTCTACCTTTTGGGTCACCATCATAGCTGGATCCATAGCTACTTTGGCAGGTATTTTTCCAGCTTTCGCTATGAAATTACTAGGCTTCGTTGCCCTATATGGTTTTATCCTGGCTCCTATGGGTGCCATTATTGTTTTTGAATATTTCTATGGAAAAAAGGTTGGTATTATTCCCTTTTACGCCGAAGAAAAGAAAATTAACTTCAATCTATCCGTTTTATTAGCATGGGGTATTAGCTTCGGTATTTTTTACTTTATCTCGAAACAATATGATGTTTTTTTATCATTTGTAACCTTACCCGCATGGTTAAGTTGCGGAGTTTTGTATCTGGTCTTTAGTAAATTTCTTCAAAAACCTTAAATAAGAAAAGCTACAGGAAAGCACAGGATAACATATAGTCTAATAAGGAATATTTTTAATGTATTAAAACATATGAATAATGCTTCTAAGACATATTATATTTATATCCTTAGTCTTTTTAAGCTGCGAAAGTAATAGTTTTCAGCAAAAGGATTACAAACATTATGAAGATCCATTGGTAACAGCAATTAATCGATTACCCATGCGGGCCACATCGATCTCTTATGAAAGTGAAAAAACTGCTATCACTGCAAATCGAAAAGCTTCCAAAAGACATAAATCCTTAAATGGAAACTGGAAATTTTCCTGGGCTCCGGTTCCTGAGGAAGCTCCAAAGGGATTTCATACTAAAAATTATGACGATATCAATTGGAAAACAATTCCTGTGCCTTCTAACTGGGAACTGCAAGGTTACGGTACTGCAATATATACAAATGTTCGGTACCCTTTTACTCCCGTAAATCCACCTTACGTACCAAATGATGATAACCCAACAGGTAGTTACAGAACTACTTTTGAAGTTCCGGAAAACTGGAAGGATATGCAAATTACACTACAATTTGGAGGCATAAACTCTGCCTTCTATGTATGGATTAATGGGGAAAAAATAGGCTATGGACAAGACAGCATGCTTCCATCAGAATTTGATATTACCTCATACTTAAAACCAGGAAAAAACCTTCTGGCGGTTCAAGTATATCGTTGGAGTGATGGCGTGTATCTCGAAGATCAGGATCATTGGAGGCTGAGTGGTATTTTTAGAGATGTTTTTATTACGGCATCGCCCAAGATACAATTGTATGATTTTTTTGTAAAAACAGATCTTAATGAAAATTATCAAGATGCCCAATTGCAAATACGACCCAAAATTAAGATTTATGATAATCAAGCTATAGATGACTGGACTCTAGAAGCGCAGTTATTTGACAATAAAGGGAATGCCATACTTACTGATCCCTTATCCAAAAAACTTCCCGAAATTGTTTATGAATATTATAACCAAAGAGGAAAACCTAAATTTGCGATGCTTGAAACGACCATTAAAAATCCTAAGAAATGGAATGCAGAACAACCCAACTTATACACTTTGGTTTTTTACCTAAAAGATCATAAAGGAGATGTACAAGAATATCGAAGTACAAAAATAGGTTTCAGAGAAGTAGAAATTAAGGATGGAGAACTGTTTGTCAATGGCGTTTCTACTTTGATGTTTGGTGTTAACCGTCATGATCATGATCCATTACATGGTAAAGTAATTAACGAAGAATTGATGTTGAAAGACATCAAAACAATGAAACAATTTAATATCAATGCTGTTCGCACCTCTCATTATCCAAATGATCCACGTTGGTATGAGCTGTGTGACCAGTATGGAATTTATGTAATGGATGAAGCAAATCTCGAAACACATCAGCTTGGCGGATATTTAAGTAATCAAACTGAATGGGGACCTGCTCATCTAGAACGTGCAACGCGCATGGTTGAAAGGGATAAAAATCATCCTTCTATTATTTTTTGGTCCCTTGGTAATGAATCTGGTTCAGGGCCAAATCATCAAGCCATGTCTGGGTGGATTAAAAATTATGATAATACAAGATATGTTCATTATGAAGGTGCACAAACCTTAAATCATGAAGGAAAAGAGTTTTTGAAGGATCCTGACTATGTGGATATGATGAGTCGTATGTATATGCCTATAGAACCTATGATCAAAATGGCAAATCTAGAAGATGATCCTAGGGCTGTGATCTGGTGTGAATATGCACATTCTATGGGTAACTCAACGGGAAATTTATTTAAATTCTGGGATGCTATACGAGCTAATAAACGTATGATCGGAGGTTATATCTGGGATTGGGTAGATCAAGGTTTATTACAACACACCGAAGATGGAACTCCTTATTATGCCTATGGAGGAGATATGGGAGATATCAAAATTAATGACAAAAACTTTTGTCTTAATGGTATTGTAAATCCGGACCGAAGTCCGCAACCTGCACTTTGGGAAGCAAAAAAAGTGTTCCAGCCAATTGGCTTTAAAGAAGTGGACTTATTCAAGAAGAAAATTGAAATTAAAAATAGACATCAGTTCATCAATCTCAAAGAATTTACAGCTACCTGGGAGCTTCAGGAAGACGGAGTAACCATTCAACAAGAAACGCTTAGTGATATTGATCTTGCACCAGGAAATTCTAAAACTATTACTATTCCATATAAAAATACAACCCCAAAACCGGGAGCCGAATATTTCCTAAAAATAGGTTTTAAGCTGAAAAATGATACGCAATGGGCCTCGGAAGGTCACGAAATTGCCTGGGAGCAATTCAAGCTCCCGATCCAAAAACCATTACCTTCTTATAAGACAGCATCTCCTTCGGTTATAACGTTTAATGATGCCAAAAATAAACTCACTTTTTCTTCAGAAGATTTTATAATAGATTTTAACAAACAAACTGGCGAATTGACTTCCTACAATTACAAAGGCACTCCTCTAATTGTAGGAGGGTTAACCCCCTATTTCTGGAGACCTACAACAGATAATGATCGTGGTGGAGGAAGAACATTGAAAAAATTGGCCATATGGAGAAATGCTGGAAAGGACAAAGCAGTTAAATCTTTCAAATTCAATAAAAATAATGACAAGGAATATGAAGTCAATGTAAGTTATCTTGTGGCAGATTCTAGAGCTACGATTGACGTAACGTATACAATTTTTGGTGATGGAATGATTTATATTCAAAATCAATTTACTCCGAATAAAAATGCTGAGCTTCCTATGTTACCTAAATATGGAATGCAAGTACAGATCTCCAAATCCTTAGATAATTTTGAATGGTTAGGACGTGGTCCTCATGAGAATTATAATGATAGAAATCTTGGAGCAGCCATTGGATTGTATAATCAATCGGTAACTGAAGAGTATGAATCGTATATACGTCCACAGGAAAGTGGAAATAAGACTGAGGTACGATGGTGCTCCCTTTCTGATAAAAATGGAAACGGTATTCATATAGCTGGAGTAAAAAACTTTTTAAGTGTAAGTGCTTGGCCACATACTACAGAAGATATTGAAAATGCACTACATACCTACGACCTTAAACAAAGAGATTTCATTACACTTAATATTGATCATGCTCAAATGGGAGTTGGCGGTGATGATAGTTGGTCAAAAAATGCATTGCCTCATGAAGAATTTAGGATTCCGGCCAAAAATTACTTCTATAGCTATATCATAAAACCTATCGATACAATAGAAATTTCTAAACGTTTATCATTACCAAAATCCGAAAAATGATTTTCAGTACTCTACAAATAATAAAAGGTACACACGTACTATGGCGAAGCAGGAATATTTTTCCGAATTACAGTAAATAGGAGAGGCTATCAAAAATAAAATTAAGGCTTCGCCTCTTTTACCAATTTAGAAACTTTTCCTACAGAAGATTCTCGTACAATGAGCTTGGAATTAACAGTAATTACCTCATTAGTGCCTTTATCAATATCTCTTTTAATCTCATCAATTAATCGTTTGGCAGCAATTTTCCCTATTTCTTCTCCCGACTGATCCACTGTGGTAAGTCCGGGTTCTATGATAGAAGCACCAGGTGAATTACTAAAGCCTGCAACCGCAATATCTTTGGGTACGGTAAATTCTGTATGCTTACTAATATATTTCATAGCAGCGATGGCGGCAAGGTCATTCGAAGAAAAAAGCGCATCAGGACGATCAGGAAGCGATAAAAGATGTTTAATACCTGCAATTCCGTCATCGATCAATAATCTGGATTCGTATACCATGGCAGGATCAAATACTTTTCCATAATCCTCAAGTGCCTTTTTATAACCATTAAAACGGTCTTTATATATATTAAGGTTGCCCGGACCCGAAAAATGTGCTATTCGTTCTCTACCCTGTTTAATTAAATGTTCTGTAACCTGATAAGCGGTCTTAAAATCATCAATCACTACGCGACATGCCTTAACCTCGGGAGCATACCTATCAAAAAATACCAAAGGTATCCCTTCTTCGATAAATTGTTCTAAATGTTCATATTTAATGGTATCCATAGCAACCGAAGTAAGAATACCCTCTACCCTATTAGCGAATAAGGTATATGCATTGGTCACCTCGCGATCATATTCGTCATGAGATTGACAAATAATCACATTGTATCCTTGACTATAGGCCACCTCTTCAATACCGGAAATTGCAGACGAAAAGAAATATCTTGAGATCCATGGAACAATAACTCCAATAGTCTTTGAAGATTGGGTTCTTAAGTTTGCCGCCATAACATTAGGTTTATAACCCAGCTCTTTGGCAACCTGTCTTATTCGTTCTTTTGTTTTCGCCTTTACTCTAGGACTATCATTTAAAGCTCTCGATATAGTTGAGCTATCCAATTTCATGTGTTTGGCAATATCATGAATAGTTACACGTCCTTTCTTCATGTTGCAAATATAAGATACTGAATTGAAAATTACATACAATCGATTGTATTTTTAAAAAATAATTGTACATTTAGTTTCTAATAATCAGAAAAAATACATTTTAAAGTAAACAATTGGAGCAAATTCATACCCCGTCAAGATGCAGTTAAACTATCCTCAAATACCAAAAAACACTACTGTCTTTAGGTTAAAAAGACTCTTACCTCTTTTGTCTACTGGGATGTTTATTCTGGGATTACTTTCCTGTTCAAATACCACTTCGTCTTGTATTCAGCTAAAAAACACACTAGACATTACCAGAACAGATGAGCCTATCGTTCTAAAAAGAGCCTTTGTTGATAAAATTTTGAATTCTGAAGAATTTAAAGAAAAAATAACAGTCACTACCGCTTCAGGAAAGACGCTTCAAAGTCAGCTTGATGATCTTAATCTTGATGGTGAATGGGATGAACTTGTTTTTCAATATTCATTCAGACCTTACGAAACTCTTACAATAACTTTAGATACTAATGATGATCAAGGTTTACAGAAAACAACTCCTCGTACCCATGCCTATTTAGGGTATCGTCCTACAAGAGAAGGTGATTTTAAGTCTATTGATCAAAATACCAGACCCAAGGATCACGAACCACAGAGCTGGCCTTATTTATACCAATTTGAAGGTCCAGGATGGGAAAGTGATGCGATAGCATATCGTATTTATTTTGACAAACGCAACGGGAAAGATATTTTCGGAAAAACCAAAAAGGGCATATTTCTGGATTCAATAGGTCTAGGGGAAAACTATCACAAGCTACAACCTTGGGGTATGGATGTACTCAAAGTGGGAAAATCCTTGGGAGCAGGATCACTGGCTATGCTTAAGAATGATTCTCTTTATCGGTTAGGACAAACCAAATCTTCTTCCTATAAAAAAATTGCAGATGGCCCTGTGAGAGCTATTATAAAATTAAAATATAAAGGTTGGCAAATTAATGATGAAAACTATAATCTAGACGAAACTATTACTATATGGGGAGGCAAACGGTGGTATCATGATCAAATAAAAATGAATGGCACTATTTCAGACACATTGGTTACAGGAATTGTAAATATGTTCGAGATTGCTTCGGTTAAAAAACCCATTGCTACGTCCCATTACCTTCTTGCTAATCATGGGAAACAAAGTGAAAATAACGATATTCTGGGAATGGCTGTCCTGACTACCAAAGAGCAGTTTACAAGTTTTGGAAGCACTCCTAATAAAGGTAAAGGCATTACACAAACTGATTACATAGGCCTACAGAGCAAGTCAGGCTCCTACCAGTTCTACTTCTATACTGGATGGGAACTTGACGACCCAAAATTTGCGGATAAAGACTATTTCTTAAAAACTATTAAACATGAAGCCACCAAGTTGGCTAACCCCATACAAATCACTATGTAATATTATGATAACAGATACAATATGACTATGAAAAAACTAAAAACAGAAATAAGATATGCAGCCAACCCTGTCGATTTCAAAAACTATCCTACAAAAAGGTTACGAGATGATTTTTTGATAGAGGATTTGTTTGAAGACAACCAATCAAAAGCCGTGTACTCATTATACGACCGATTTATTGTCATGGGTATTAAACCCATACAACAATCTATAAAACTTGATCCCTACAGCGAATGGACCAAATCAGATTATTTTTTGCAAAGAAGAGAATTAGGTATTATGAATGTTGGAGGTAGTGGTGTTGTGGTTGTAGACGGAACAGAATATAAATTAGACAAAAAAGAATGTATTTATATAGGTTCTGGAAAAAAAGATGTTGTTTTTAAAAGCAATTCATCACAAGAACCTGCAGAATTTTATATAAACTCTGCTCCTGCTCATAAAGCGTATCCTACCGTAAAATCTACCTTGAGAGATGCTAACAAAGTTGAACTTGGAGATCAGGAACGTAGTAATCAAAGGACAATATATCAATACATTCATGAAGATGGTATTCAAAGTTGCCAACTGGTTATGGGGTTTACCGAATTGAAACCAGGTAATGTTTGGAATACATTTCCACCACATACGCATGCAAGAAGAATGGAAGTTTATTTCTATTTTGACCTGGACCCCGATCAGATTGCCATGCATTTTATGGGAGAATCAGATGAAACCAGACATCTTGTTTTAAAAAACAAACAAGCTGCTATCTCTCCAGAATGGTCCATACATGCAGGAGCGGGAACAAAATCTTATGCTTTTATATGGGGAATGGCCGGAGAAAATCAATCATTTTCTGATATGGATGCCATAGATCTTAAAGCTATTAAATAGTAAAATTATGAGCACCACCAAACTATTTGATTTAAAAGGGAAAACAGCACTGGTAACGGGCTGTAATAGAGGTATTGGAAAAGCTATTGCTATAGGTTTGGCAGAAGCCGGTGCCGATATCATTGGCGTATCTGCATCAATTAAACCAGGTAGTGAGATTGAAGCCGAAATAGTTAAAAGAAATAGAAACTTTCATTTTTTTAAATGTGATTTTGCCAATCGATTGGATTTATACAGATTTATAGAAAAAGTAAAGGAAACGGCTACCATTGATATCCTTGTCAATAATGCAGGGACCATCATGAGAAAACCAGCGATAGAACATCCAGATGATTACTGGGATAAAGTTATTGAAGTAAACCTAAATGCCCAATTTATCCTTAGCCGCGAATTGGCCAAATCAATGATTGAACGTGGATACGGAAAAATAATATTTACAGCCTCTCTTTTGACTTTTCAGGGAGGTATTACTGTGCCAGGCTATGCCGCAAGTAAAGGAGGAATCGGCCAATTAATTATGGCGCTGTCAAATGAATGGGCAAGTAAAGGTTTAAATATAAATGGTATAGCTCCAGGATACATAGCTACAGATAATACAAAAGCACTTAGAGAAAATGCAGAACGAAATAGGGCAATACTCGATCGAATCCCGCAAGGGCGTTGGGGTGACCCTGAAGATTTAATAGGTGTAGCTACTTTGCTTGCATCTAAAGCATCTGATTATATGAACGGTACCATCGTAACAATAGACGGTGGATGGATGGGTAGATAACATTAACCTATGATTATTATTAATAAAGATCATCAATTAAGAACCTTTTAAAAATTATAATATGAAAAAGCTAAAATCCATACAACATTCTATTTCATATAACGAAGATGAAGTAACCAAAACCAACAAACTTCGGGTTATAAAAGGAGCAAATAAACCAAATAGTGATCATGAGGACGCCTATCTCTGGAATAAGTTCTCTCAAGGATGTGAGAATTCCTTTGCAATGCTGTATCAGAAGTATTTTATGGATCTATATTGTTATGGATTAAAAACGTGCAAGGAAAAAGAGCTCGTAAAGGACTGTATTCACGATTTATACGTCGATCTTTGGAACAAGAGAACGAAATTAAAGCCTATCACAAATACCAAACACTATTTGCTGACTGCTGTGAAAAGAAGATTAATCAATCATCATATTAGATCAAAAAAAGTCACTTATCAAAGTTCTTTTGATGATAAACAATCATTAATTAGCGTATCTATTGAGCATGAAATAATAGATATTCAGAACTTAAAAACTAAAAAAGAATGTATCGCTAAGGCACTTAACTTGTTAAGTGAACGACAACAAAAAGTATTGCGTCTTAGGTTTTATAAAAATTATACGAACAAAGAAATTGCAAATAACCTAGCAATAGATATCACTTCTACCTATAATCTAATGTCGAAAGCATTAAAACGTCTTCGAAGTAACCTAATCTTTTCCAGCGGTACCTAAATAAAATCATTTTTTAAACACTTTACTTGATATAAATAATATCACAAGGATATTAATAAAACATTGTTGTTTTCAAATAAAAGATGTAGCTACCTTAACATATCCATAACTTTTTTTTTAACATCCCCTATTAGAAACCTCAATCTGGACTGTCTCTTAATTACTCACAACCTCCGAATAGGTAAGAATGAAAAATATTTACATAACAATAAAAAATCTGGTACTTGACAAAAGCTTTCAATTGTGGGTATTAAAACCTAACCCTGAAACTGAAGCTTATTGGAAAACCTGGTTACAGAAACACCCGCAACACTCAGAAATGGTGGCTCAAGCTAGGGAAATTGTATTATTACTGGAATTTAATAACGATACAACTGCTAATCAGGACTTTGTTGATGTGTGGTCAAAGATTCAACAGAGTATAAAAACTCCTACTTATAACTATTCTCAATATCTCAAAATCGCATCTATACTCGTTGGAATACTTTTATTAATCCCTGCTTATTTTTTATATCATAATCATGTAGATGAAGTTACGTACTCTTCTGGATATAGTGAAATAAAACATATCCTCCTACCAGACAGTTCCAGAGTTACTTTAAACGGAAACTCACAACTTCGCCTTTCAAAAAGTGAGTGGGAAAATTCAAAAAACCGAAATGTTTTTCTTGAAGGAGAGGCATTTTTCGAAGTCAAACATATTAATATTAATGGAAAATCAAGAAAATTCCTGGTGTATACCAATGAGGTAGAGATAGAAGTGCTAGGAACAGAGTTCAATGTTAACAGTCGGCGTCTTGAAACCAAAGTTATTCTTAATAGTGGGAAAGTTCAGTTAAAAATTCCCCAAGAATCCACCACCTCCAAACTTGTAATGAAACCAGGTGATTTGGTAACATTCGATAAAGAACAGGGAAATACAGTAATAAATCATACCGAAAACCCTGAATTATTGACCTCATGGAGGAAAAATCGGTTAGTTTTTGACGAAGTATCACTTAATGAAATCTCCCAAATTCTCAATGATAATTATGGATTAAGAGTTCATTTTGCAAATGATTCGCTAAAAGAAAAAAGGTTTAGAGGAACCTTTCTTGCAGATGATATTGACATCCTAAAAAAGACCTTAATGCAAGCCTATGACATAAAAATTACAAAAAGTAATAGAAAAAAATGAATACGGAAACCGGTGGTTTTCGAATTAATTAATTAAACACCAAACAAATGAATAACATGAAAAATCTTGTACGAACCACCAAAGGAACAGCATGTCTGTTAATGGTATTCCTAAGTTCCTTTTTGTTTTGTCATGCTCAAGAGATAGCCTCAGTCGAGCAAGATTATGGTGAGAATTTATATCCGGTAACCAAACAGGAAAAAAGACTCTCAGAACTTTTAAAATGGGTAGAATCTACTTATAAGATTAATCTTAGCTATGATATCGAGTTGGTTAAAAATAAAAAGGTTGAGAAAGGGTCCTTCCCAAAAGGGAATAAAGGAAATGTAAAGGAAATTGAAGCTGCGCTTGAGGAAACCTTAGAGCCTTTGGGATTAAGTTTGAGACGTATTGAAAAAAATTATTATTTGATACAAAAAAATCAAAGTGGAGCTAATTTCAAACGCATATCAGGAAAAAAAAATAGCTCAAGTAATACCTCGGGAAAAGGTCAAAAAAGTTCTTTAAACTCGATACAAGATCAAACCATTACAGGAGTTATTACCGATGAAAACGGACAACCAATGCCAGGAGCAAATGTAAAGGTAAAAGATACATCTATTGGCGCGGCATCCGATTTTGATGGAAATTACACAATAAAAGTTCCTTCCGGTAGTACTACATTGGTTTTCTCTTATCTTGGATATATTACTAAAGAAGTAGAAATTAATGGCAGAAGTGTAATAAATTGTACTTTCTCTCCTGATGAATCAGTACTTGATGCTGTTGTGGTAGTTGGATATGGTACTCAAAGTAGACGAGATCTTACAGGCTCTGTTGTATCTATTAAAGGAGAAGATGCTGTTAATATCCCTGCACCAAGAGTAGAAGAACAATTAAAAGCAAAAGTCCCAGGGCTTCAAATCCTAAACACTGGTAGTCAACCTGGAGGTACTGTACAAATACGATTAAGAGGAAATAACTCTATCGAAGGGAACAATAGTCCCTTAATTGTTATTGATGGTATGATAGGAGGCGAATTATTTTTCCTAAATCCAAGTGATATTGAATCTATAGAAGTATTAAAAGACGCATCTGCAACTGCAATATATGGTTCTAGAGGTGCTAATGGTGTAATCATTATCACTACAAAAAAAGGAAAAGGAAAAGTGCAGGTTAATTTTGAAACCTTTACAGGTTGGCAAACTGTTGCCAAAACAGTTGATGTACTTAATGCGGAACAATATGCTAGCATCCAAAACCAAATTGACCCTTCCAATCCAATAGAACCGCAATTTGATACCGATTGGCAGGATGAAGTTTTTAGGGATGCTCCTTTACAAAGCTATCAGCTTTCTGTTTCTGGGGGAAATGAAGGTACGAGCTACTTATTCTCTTCAAGCTATTTTAATCAAGAGGGTATAATTGATAATTCGGACTTTGAGCGGCTAACCTTAAGAATGAATCTAGAGCAAAAACTAAGTGATAGAATTACCATTGGTAACAATCTTGCTTATACTCGAACCAGAAATAACCTTATTAAGTTAAATCAACTTTCAGGAGGTAGTTCTATTACAATTCAATCACTGTTGACACCTGCTCTTGTGCCAACGATAGATCCCGATACAGGTGATTTTGCTATAAATCCTTTCAATGTTAATCTCGAAAACCCTCTTAGGACTATAAATCAAAGACGGGACTTGAGAACCAATAACTATTTAATTGGTAATTTTTACGGTGATTTAGAGTTATTTGAAGGGTTAAAGTATAGACTAAACCTTGGATATATAGTTAGAGATGCCTTACAACAACGCTATGATGGACGCGAACTTATTGCATCCAATGGTGGTACTGCTCAGATAAGGGATAATAAGACTACCGAAATCTTATTAGAAAATACATTAACATACAAAAACACTTTTGCCGACAAACATGATCTTACCGTGCTAGGTGGATTTACAACACAAGAAACTAAACGAGAACAATTCTTTATGCAAGGAAGTGGCTTTTCTAGTGATGAACTTGGTTTTAACGCCATTCAATTAGCCGAAGTAATTGGCCCTATAGAAACCGTTCCTAGAAAAAGCCGAATTGTTTCTTTTCTAGGAAGGCTAAACTATAGTTTTGATGGTCGATATCTTCTTACCGCTTCTTTTAGAGCAGATGGAGCTTCGGTTTTTGCCGAAAATAATAAATGGGGGTACTTCCCTTCGGCTTCTATAGGATGGAACGTCGCCAATGAACCTTTTATGCTCGACCAGAACGTTGTAAGCGACTTCAAATTAAGAGCAAGTTATGGTGAAACCGGAAACCAGAGTATTAGAGAATATCAATCGTTACCTTCTTTTCAGATCGGAGATGACTATGCCTTTGGAGATCAAGTATTTTTTAATGGAGCAGACCCAAACCGTGTGGCAAATAAAGACCTAAAATGGGAAACAACGACAACATTAAATTTTGGTCTTGATTTAAGCTTTCTTGACAGACGTATTGCTGTAACTGCAGAATATTACGAAAAAGAAACAAGAGATCTACTTTATGATAAAGAACTAAATGATTATACAGGGTTTGGTCAACAAACTCAGAATGTAGGAAAAATGAGTAATGAAGGGATGGAGTTCTCGTTAAATGCCAACATATTAGAAGGCAAATTTAAATGGGATACCAGTTTCAATATCTTTTTCAACCGAAATGAGGTAGTAGAGATTGGTGATGACTTTCAAGATGAACTCATAAGAGAATATAGCAACAGAGCCCCTTCGGCAATTAGAGAAGCTTCTATCCTTAGAGAAGGAGAGCCATTAGGAGCGTTCTTCGGATATATATTCGATGGAATTTATCAAAATCAGGAAGAAGTTGATGCTATTGATGATCCAGGTGCTGCTCCGGGCCGTGTAAAATTTCGGGATACTGATGGAGATGGCGATATTGATGATGATGATAGAGTTATCATAGGAAACCCACAACCAGATTTTGTTTGGGGACTTACTAATAATTTCTCATACCAAAATTTTGATCTTAATTTTACCATCCAAGCTGTACAAGGAGCAGAAGTTTTCTGGGCAACCAAATATCAATTGCTCAATTCTGCTAATGATGATAATTTACTTACTGAAGTGCTAGATTCATGGAGTGGAGAAGGAACTTCTAATACTACTCAAGAGTTAGGACAAGATCCTGGAGCTATGTCTACCAGATTTATTGAGGATGGATCTTATATTAGATTACAAAACATTGCCTTAGGTTACACCTTACCAAAACCTGTGTTAGATAACCTAAAAATGGATCAATTACGATTTTATATAGGTGCCCAAAATTTATTCCTAATCTCAGATTACCCCGGATATGATCCAGAAGTAAACTCCCAGGGAGGTGATTCTACAGTATCCAATGAAAACGAGTTTTTAGGATTTGACCAAGGAGCCTATCCCGGAGTTCGAACATTCACTTTTGGTATAAACGCCACATTTTAAAAGCTAAATCAAAAAACAGAAGTCATGAAAAAAATAATTTATAGTTTCATCATTTTAATGACCATGTTGGTCTCCTGTAACGATTATCTAGAGGAAGACCCATTGATCGTATCTCCTGATAATTTTCCCAGAACCGAAGGTGATGTTCTTTCAATTTTTGGAGCTTCACTTAATCACCTTCATAATAGTGGCGGTTATTTTGAGCGTGGTCTAATGTTTCTGGTAGAAGTAGGTGCAGATAATGCTGGATCAAGACGTGCAGTTGGAGATGACCGGGGTGATATGAATTTTTACACTTTTACCACTAGCAATGCAGAAATTGCAAGATCCTGGAGGGAATTATACGAAGGTATTAATGAGGTAAATTTTATTATTCTTGGTCTCGAAAACTCACAAGAAAACTTCGCCCCACCATACCTGGGAGCAGCAAAAGCCTGGAGAGCATATTTATACTCTGATCTTGTTCAGCTTTTTGGTGATGTTCCGTTATTAATTAGACCCATCGAAGGTGTGGAAGAAGCAAGAGCCATTACCAGAACTCCTGCAATAGAGGTATACGAACAAATTATTCAAGATCTACAAGAAGCAGAAGTACTTTTACAAGGACATCAATGGGATTTTCCAGGATTGCCCGATGAAGTATTTGCAAAAGCTGCTTTGGCAAGAGTTTATATGACTATGGCAGGACAGCCTTTAAATGATACCAGCAAATGGAGTCTTGCCGCAGCAAAGGCCAAAGAGGCAAAAGCAATTGGTAAATATAGCCTAGTAAAACCATATAAGGATCTTTGGCTTCTAGAAAATAAGAATAACCAAGAAATTATTTTGGCAGGACAACGTACCCTTGAAGGATTAAATACCCGTTCATTGCTAAATAGTCGAACTAGACCCAGACCAAGAGATGGAGATTTCAACTATGCTATCGGAACTGGAGATTTTAATGCTAACATTGAATTTTATAACAAATTTACCACAGGTGATATTAGAAGAGAAGTATCTGTAGCTATTGAATTTATTGATTCAGTTAATAATGACCCGCCTAAGGTTTTACCATATACAGATTTTCGAAGAGGAGACTTAGAAAATCACCCGCATTATCGCAAATACTGGGATTCTGATCGTGCCCCAGAAGATTTTAGAGCTGAAGGTCGTCGTAATTCAAACGCTGTTCCAGTAATGCGATATGCAGAAGTGTTATTGATGATAGCTGAAGCTGATAATGAAGCTAACGGCCCAACCGGGGATGCCTATGAGGCTATTAATGAAGTGCGGGAAAGAGCTGGTTTAGCTCCTCTTGCAGGGCTTACAAAGACGCAATTCAGAGATGCTGTACGATTAGATAGAGAACTAGAATTATGTATGGAAGGAAAAAGAAGATTTGATCTTATCCGTTGGGGAACATTTTTAGACGAAATGTCTCAAGATCAGTTTGCAGCAGAAAACATACAACCTTTTCACGTACTATTTCCAATTCCACAAAATGAAAGAAGACTTAATAGTAACCTAACACAAAACCCTGGATATTCTGAAGGGCTATAGATATAGAAGAGAATTCTTTCTTCATGATCCACACATGCGTAATATAATTTTTTTTATAGTGAATCATGTAGATAGCGATTGTTTTTTAAGTATTTGGTTTAGTCGGTAGGTTGGTTACAACCAACCTACCTTTTTTTGATAAGCAAAAAAGGTATATTGCTTACATAAAACTTTAATATAAAATAATTTCTAGCGCAATATGGAAACGCTCAATAAAAAAAACAATCTTAGACTAGCTATACTAATACTTTGTATTTGCATGACGTTACCGCTGTCAGGGCAAAATAAAAAAGCCTTTAAAACCGAAGAAAGTACTATACGTTTTCTAGCTGACAAAGTACTAGAAACAACCTCCTTACAATTGATCAATCATAAAACCGGAAAAACATATACTACGGGTAAAAATGTTGAAATATCTGAAGATATTAAGCTGAAAAGTAAATATGTGGACTGGCATTATGAAAACGGTGTACTTAATCTTTCTTTATTAAGAATGTCTGAAATTCTTAATGACCCTAAGTATTCAAATTATGTTTCAAATAATTATAAATATGCCTTTGATCAACTCGAATATTTCAAAAACCTATATGACAAGAAAGTAAAAAAGCCCTCACTATTTCGATATTTTAAAATGTCTATGTTAGATGATTGTGGTACTATGGGTGCGGCTCTTATTGAGACTTATAAAACTGAAAAAGACCCTAGATACAAAAAATATATCGACAAAGTTGCAGCATATATCAGCAATAAGCAATCACGTCACAGCGATGGAACATTTGTAAGAGATCATCCGGTAGAAATGACCCTCTGGGGCGATGATCTTTATATGTCCTGTATCTTCTTGGTAAAAATGGGACAATTAACAGGAGAACAAAAATATTTTGATGATGCTGCAAAACAAGTAATCAATTTTACCAAATATTTATACAATTCAAATGATCAATTGTACAATCATGCCTACATTTTACCTACCAAAGAACATACTCCTGCATATTGGGGTCGCGCCAATGGTTGGATTATGATGGCCCAGGTCGAACTTCTTAATGTACTACCAAAAAATCATCCGAAAAGGGTCGAATTATTAGAAATTCTAAAACAGCATATCCGCGGAATAGTAAAATATCAAGGTGGTACCGGTAGATGGCATCAAGTTTTGAACAAAGTGGATTCGTATGAAGAATCCTCTTGCACTGCCATGTTTACATATTGCATCGCCCGTGCTGTAAATGAAGGCTGGATCCCTGATTATTATAGCATTGCTGCTCTACAAGGTTGGGAAGGTCTCAAAAATAATATTACCGAAGATGCGCAAATCAAAGATATCTGTGTAGGGACTCATGTAGAAATTAATGCACCTTTTTATTATAATCGCCCCAAGTCGGTTAACGACACTCACGGCCTCGCCTCTACCCTATTGGCTGGAGCTGAAATTCATAGAATGAAAAAGACACACAAATGAATTGACAAAATCTTAACTCATGATCAACTCTAAATTAATTCAATATAATGACCTGATTCATTACAGAACACAATTATCCCTGATTATACTCTTATTACTATCTATTTATACCCTACAAGCACAAAATACATTTGATGAACGTGCCAATGCAATCATAGATCATTATGCCGTAACTTCTGTTCCGGGAGATATTCCAAAATATGGATTCTGGTATGCACAGGCAAACTTTTTAAAAGGAAAAGATACAGATGGTGTCAATGTATTAACACAAACTTATAATGAAACTCCTGGGGATGATCCTTTTGCATATTGGTCTGCCATGGATACTTATTTACGCTGGAAAGACACAAAGTATAACCAGGCACTTATAGATCGATCTAAGGAGTATTTTACTACATTCACTGATTATGGCGGTGGGTTTTCTCAAAATCATCTGGTAATGCTGGCCACTGCACGATTTTTGGCTTCAGAACAATGGCCCGAATCAGATTTCGTTTCTGGATCAGAATATAATTCAGATGACCCAAGTGGAAGAGCTTTTTTGGTAAATAAAATCAAAGAATGGTTATTCACAGGAGTAGTTGAACATGATTCTCCAATTTATATAGCCTTTCACCTGGGCCCCATGAGAACCTTGGCCGATCTGGCGCAAGATCCTGAAATAAAACAGCTTGCAGAATGGGCCTTCGAATGGATAATGATCAATTCAGCCAATAACTGGATGGATGGGCATCTGGCCACCTCATCTTTACGTAATCTATTTCCTTATGATGCGCAAAATGAATACTACGAATCGGATTTTATGCACTGGTTATATTTTGGAGGGAAAAATCAGACCAACTTTGACCTTGGTGGATTACCCAGAGCCTGTTTTGGAATAGGACTAATTGCTTCAGATTATAAGCTTCCCCAAATTATTATTGATATAGCTAATGAACGAAATACTTCTTTTACAAACCTGGAATCCCATGCCGTTGGCGATGCCTGGAGATTAGACTTCAGGAAAACAACCTTTATGGAAAAGGATATATATGCCCTTTATAGTCAGGCAGAGTTACCATCGGGACAAAATTCTGGCTTAAACGAGCAATCCCATCGTTGGGGGGTTGTTTGGCAATCTATTAGCAGTGATGATCAAAAAAGCACCTTCTGGTTTAAACACGGAAGAAAAGATATTTCAAAAAATAAAGCGGGTACTACTAAATATGAACAGGTCGTTCAAAAAGATAAAACACTAGCGGCGGTTTATGATATTCCGGTAGATGATAGTTTCCCTTTTGCAGAAGGTTTTGTTTCTGCTGATCTAAGTGCTTTTATTGACAGCCCAGATAAAGTGTATTTTCACTATGGAAATGTACTAATTGCTGTACTTTCTCCAAAGCCTATTTCATGGAATGCCGGGGATCCCAGAATAAGATTGGATCATATCATCACGGGTGCAGTTGTTGAAACTGCCCTACCATCTCGATACCAGGGAACAGCACAACAACAATTAGAAGCTTTCAAGGCAGAAATAGAAAGTTTTGATAGACTTGAAGGATCATCGGTAGAGGCCAGTCCTCCGCGAATTGTATATAAATCTATTCACGGAAATGAGCTGGATATCGAATATGAAGGATATAGAAAAATCAATGAGAATGTAATAGATTATACTGCCTGGCCCCTAATGAGGAATCCTTGGGTAGAACAAGATGTGAACGGAAGTACACTGACACTTAATATCAACGGATCTTCCCGGGTATATGATTTTGCAAGCGGAACGGTAAACGATGGACCTGGTTCCACATTAATAGCCCCCACCAATCTAATTGCAGAAACAATTTCTTTAAATGAAATTCAATTAACCTGGGAAGATCCTAATATTAATGAAGAAGGTTTCAAAATTGAAAGAAAAACTATTGATGGATCTTACTCCGAAATTACAACTTTAGAAAGTGACGTTACCACATACAAAGATAGTAGCTTATCAGATAACACTACATATAGCTATCGTATCAGAGCTTTTAAGGAGGCACAGAACTCGTTCTATTCTAATCCGATTTCTGCAACCACGTTAAAAAAAAAACCGGTAGCCGCCGATAGTCTGAAAATAAAACAAACATTTTTTAATAGGATAGATTTAACCTGGCGAGATAACTCTGATAATGAAGAAGGGTATCGAATTGAGCGAAGTAGAAAATGGGATGATTTTGAAATTATTGCCGAACTAGATAAAGATATCACTTATTTTTCTGATACTACCTTAACGAGATCAGGATATTATACGTATCGAATTGTTGGATTCAATAATGGAGGAGAAACTGCTTCAAACGAAGAAGAAATATACTATCAAAGATGGATTCGTAGTCTTAGGCTACAATCGGATTGCTCTAATGACCCAAATTACGAACGTAGATGGAACGTGTACAATCCAAATCCCTTTCAAGTAGTAGCAGAATGGAAGACCATTAAAGAAGAACAATTCGGAAACTTAATTCTTCCTCCCGGAACCTCATATATATTTACGGTAACCGAGGATATTTTAAATATTCTAAAACTTACCTGGAAAGACGACAAGGGACGCAATCGTATTAGAACTAGTTACTCCAAAGGGTTTCAATGTGATCTTCCGATACCGGAAACACCAATAGCTCTAAGCACAACTCCTACTGGAATTAGTCAAATTCGTTTGTCTTGGGAAGATACCTCAGATAACGAAGATGCATTCAAAATAGAAAGAAAGAATAATCTGGGAAAATTCGAAGAAGTAGGAATAACTAATACTAATGAAACGAGTTTTTTGGATAATGGACTGGATGAAAACAGTACCTATACCCATCGCATTCGTGCATTTAATAAAATTAATGGTCACTCCCCTTACTCTCAGGAAGTTTCTGATACGACATTATCTAAATTGGCATATTACAAATTTGACGGAGATGTAGAAGATGCACTAGGTAATTTCCCTGGCGAAAATAAAGGGGTTGAATTTGTATTGGAAGGGCTTTTTGATCAAGCAGCTAGCTTTAGCGGCAACGGACAATATGTCAATATCCCTACAGGTATTTTAGGAAGTGATAAAGGTTCCGTTTCGATGTGGATAAAGACCACCCAATCTTCACGAGCTATGCTCTTTTACGGTTCGGCTCAAAAAGGAAATGGTTTCGGACCAGAACAAGAGCTTCACTTAAATATTACTAAAGAAGGAGAAATTGAATTTTATCATGAAGGTAGTGATGGTATTAGATTAACAGGCAATAGAGTGGATGATGATCAATGGCACCATATTGCCGCTACCTGGGATGTAGAAGATGATGTTAAATTATATGTTGATGGAGAAGAAAAAAGATCCGGCGCTCATGATGGCAATCCATTTGTCTTTAGTGATAGACTACGTTTTGGTCGACCGGGAAAAAATGAACGCTATTTTGAAGGTCTGATGGACGAGGTAAAACTCTACAACAGTATATTAACCGCTACCGATATTCGAAAGTTATACGACGAAGGTGAGGTTCCAATTCAGTTGCCGGCTTTGGTTGAAGAAGAAAATAATTCAAAAACTTCATCAAATAAGGTTTTGTTCCACCCTAATCCTGCAGATTCAGAACTACATATCAAGTTTCCGAAAAAAGGTATCTGGGACATCATGATTATTGATCTAACCGGTAGAACTGTAATGAAAAAATTGAATTATAAGACTACATCTGAAGGAGAATTGAACTTGATTAATGTTAGTGAGTTTAATGAAGGTATCTATCTGATACAATTAATTCAATTTGAGAAAAAGTACACATATAAATTAGTAATTGAGCGCTAAATGATTAAAAAAAGTAGATTTCTTATCTGGAGCATTACATTAGTAGTGATTTACATGGTAACCAGTTGTAATACTTCAGAGAATAAGACAATAACCGATTCTTATGAGAGAAAAGTAGATTCTCTTCTTTCGTTAATGACTCTTACCGAGAAAATAGGACAACTTAATCTTGTGGGGAGAGACGGTAATCGCAATTCAGCTACCCAAATTGGTCCAAAAAAAGCAAATGATATCCGAAAAGGGCTTGTTGGAAATTTAATAGGAGTTGTAGGTGCTGCGCCTAATCGAGAAGTACAACGTATTGCAGTAGAAGAATCTAGATTAGGGATTCCTCTACTCTTTGCCAGAGATGTGATTCATGGCTATAAAACGCTTACCCCGATACCATTAGCTGAAGCTGCAAGCTGGGATCTGGAAGCTATAGAGAAGTCAGCTAGGATAGCTGCAATCGAAGCTTCAGCTTCTGGTATTAATTGGACCTATGCTCCTATGGTAGATATTTCAAGGGATCCCCGATGGGGAAGAGTCATGGAGGGTGCTGGTGAAGACCCTTATTATGGGAGCCTTGTCGCCGCAGCCCGGGTAAGAGGATTTCAAGGAGATGATTTAAGTAAAGAAAATACAATTTTGGCATGTGCCAAACATTTTGCAGGATATGGTTCTCCCATGGCTGGAAGAGAATATAGTATCATCGATGTTTCAATGAGAGAGCTGTATGAAGTACACCTCCCTCCTTTTGAAGCCGCACTTAATGCCAGCGTAGGAACCTATATGACCTCTTTTACCGAGGTCAATGCTGTACCGGCAACCGTGAGTAAGTTTTTACTTACTGACATACTTCGAGAACAATGGAATTTTGATGGATTTGTAGTTACCGACTGGAGTACGATCACACAATTAATGGAACATGGAGTAGCCGCTGATTCTAGTTCGGCAGCAGTTGCTTCTATCAAAGCCGGAGTGGATATGGATATGGGGTCGCAGGCTTTTGTGAGGAATCTGGAAAATCTAGTAAAAGAGAAAAAAGTATCCGAGAAAGACATAGATATAGCAGTTCGGCGAATCTTACTGGCCAAGTACAGACTAGGGCTTTTTGAAGACCCCTATAAATACACAAATCCTGAAAGGGAAAAAACCGAAGTGTTGACTCCTCAAAATCGTGAAGCAGCCCGAGAGATGGCACAAAAATCTATGGTATTATTAAAAAATGAAAATCAACTATTACCCTTATCTAAATCACTTAAAACTGTTGCCGTTATTGGCCCGGTTGCAGATGATCCAAGAACACATATGGGTAGATGGAAGGCAGAAGGCGAAAGAAAAGATGTGATCACGCTATTACATGGGTTAAAAAAAAAGCTTCCTAACACCAAATTCCTTTATGCTAAAGGGGTAGATTATGATACGAAAGATCGATCCGGTTTTCTGGAAGCTATTTCTGTGGCAAAACAAGCAGAAGTGGTCGTGTTAGCTATTGGAGAAAGTCAAAAACATAGTGGAGAAGCATCAAGTCGTGCCTCTATTGATATTCCGGGTATTCAAATGGAATTGGTAAAAAAACTTCATACATTAGGGAAACCTATGGTGGTAGTGCTATACAATGGACGCCCCCTAACAATCAATTGGATCAACGATCATATACCTGCTATTTTGGAAGCCTGGATCCCAGGGACCGAAGGAGGAAATGCAATAGCCGATATTTTGTTTGGGGATTATAACCCTTCTGGGAAACTTCCTATTACTTTTCCTTATTCGGTTGGACAAATACCTATATTTTATAGTTATAAGAATACCGGTAGACCAGATGATGGTTCTGATACTAAATGGGCATCAAAATATTATGATATTCCTAATGAACCCCTCTACCCTTTTGGTTACGGATTGAGTTATACAAACTTTAAGTATTCCGATTTAAAAATCAAAAAGTCAAAAGTAACCATGTCTGATACGATTACTTTTAGTATGAGTATCACAAATGCCGGTAAAGTGCCAGGCGAAGAGGTGATTCAAGTATATACAAGGGATTTGTTGGCCTCTGTGACCAGGCCCGTTAAGGAATTAAAACGATTTAAAAAAGTATTGCTGAAACCCGGCGAAACGAAAACCATTAGTTTCAGTATAACAGCCAACGATCTGAAACTTTTGAATGAACAATTACAATGGATTACCGAACCTGGTGAATTTCAGTTACTGATTGGGAGCTCTTCATCAGATATACGACTAGAAGGCAAATTTGAACTAATTGAATAAAACAACAGTAATGCCCTGACATAGTAGAAAAATGATACGATTTTCAAAGATATTAAGCCGATTTCTACTGATAGGATATTTCATTAATTCTGGAGCCTTACTAGGACAAAATACAGGAAAAGAATCCTCACAAGAAACAGATCTCTACTGGGCTACAGATAATAATGTAATAGAATTGAGGAATGATACTGCTGGGGAACAGTTTTTTCGTATCATTTTAAATCCATTCCCAATCGAACCGCAGTTAAAATATTATAAGCCGGCAGACGAATACGCAGAATGGATTGGTACCTCTGGAAAATATAGTGGCAGAATCATCACCGAAGCACCTCGATGGCCTATTTCAATAATATATACCAAAGCAGACCAATATATTCGTGATGGAGAATATACATTGTTAAAAGACAAAAATATACCTAAAACAAATTCCTATAATCTTGTAACCCCAGAAATAAAAAGAGGAAATGATATCTCCACATTATCAAGAGAGTTTGGAGACTATGAAAAGGATTTTGAATTCATAGTGAATAAAAGAAATGAAATACTAAAAAATACAGGGCTCGATAACTCATCTTCTGACTGGGACAAGGTAATGGCATTTGCTGAATATGCCTATCAAAAACGTAAAACCTCAAGTTCTAAACTAAAGCGTGGTCGGTATATTCATGCTGTTGATTTTTGTATCCACGGAGATTTTTGTGTGGGAGCGGCAAATGCATTTGCCGGGCTATGCAGCACTATAGATATCCCTACCCGTATGATGGCTTTCTCCCATCATACCTGTGCAGAAGCTTTTGTAGACGGACAATGGCGTTATGTCGAAAATTCGGTTCCTATATTAGATTCGCTTAGGAGGATGACAAAAAAAGTAGAGTTAGGACCGCTGTTCACTTTTTCATTTCAGGAAATGATCACAGATCCTCCAAAATATAACATCCCATCATTAAAAATGGATTATGTGGATTTTAGCTGTCTGTCAGATGATAAGAAAGGTGTTTTAGAAATTTTTTCTGAATTGCATGCTAATTGGATCTTCCATTTATATGGTATGTATAAGGATGCTCCCTATTACAATGTAGATTTCTCTTTAGGTTCTGCTAGAGAATTAAGATTGTTGTATCCTCAAAAAGAAAGCTTAACTTACAAAAGTGATAGTATCCCAAGAATGTGGTTAACCTCTTTCAGAACAACTACAGCTGGCGAAAATCGTCCTAATTGGATGGTAATCGAACAAGGAAGCGCTATCAGGCAGACTTTTTATATCAATTCTTTGGACAATGTGAAACATATTAATGCATATATACCAACACCTCAGAAATTTTATAGAGCAATGCCCGAAGATGGAGGCGAATGGTATTATCAAGTAAATGGAAAAAAATATTACATAAAAGATATCACTGGTGGATGGAACTATGCATATCATGATGAAATAAAAGCAAACTGTATTATGTTTCAGATACCTCTAGAGGTTATAAACGTAGATCAAAATGATAAGTAGATCAAAAATAGGTAAGATTCTATTGGTGAAAATTCCGGCGAGAATTCTACCCTTTATTATAGTTTTTGGCATAGTAAGTTGTAATAGAACTGAGGTCAAACGAATAGAAAGACCTAAAGAAAAATTAACAAGCTATGTTAACCCTTTTATTGGTACCGGAGGCCATGGACATACGTTCCCTGGAGCAGCGTTACCTTTTAGTATGGTACAATTGAGTCCCGATACCTATACAAAGGGATGGGATTGGTGTTCTGGGTATCATTATAGTGATAGTTCTATTATGGGTTTCAGCCACACCCATCTAAGTGGTACGGGCCGTGGAGATTTATTGGATATATTGGTAATGCCGACTATAGGAAATATCAAATGGGGTCCAGGAAACAGGGAAAATCCCGATAAAGGATACCGATCCCGATTTTCTCATGATAATGAAGAAGCCTCACCTGGTTTTTATAACGTTTTGCTGGAAGATTATAAAATTCAGGCTTCTTTAACGGTTACTCCCAGAACCGGGTTTCATCGGTATCAATTTCCTGCTTCAAAACAAGCCAACATACTCTTTGATCTTACCCATGGAAGGAAAAATGACAAGGAAATTGAAGCATATATTTCCATAAAAAGCGATTCATTAATAACTGGATTAAGAAGAAGTTCGGGCTGGGCAGAAGACCAATACGTATATTTTGCTGCACGATTTTCAAAACCATTTAAAAGTCATGCATTTCAGGTGGAAGACGTATTAATCGATAAAATTTCCCTCGCAGAAGGAAACCAGGTAAAAGGTGCATTCCATTTTCAAACAGAAGAAGGAGAAATCATTTATGTAAAAGTTGGGATTTCACCGGTTAGTGAAGAAGGTGCCTTAAACAATCTTGATACTGAAAACCCTGGATGGGATTTTGAAAAAGTTCGAAAAAAAGCAGAAGAAACCTGGGAGAAAGAACTTCAGAAAATCAAAGTAACATCCGCCGAGAAAGGTAAAAAAGAGATTTTTTATACCGCTGCATATCATAGTTATCTGGCTCCGTATCTGTATACCGATGTTGATGGAAAATTCAGAGGAGTGGATCAAAAGATTCATACTGCCAAAGGTTTTACTCGTTATACCGTATTTTCACTCTGGGATACCTTCAGGGCGGCTCATCCTTTGTATACTATTACTCAAAAAGAACGAGTATCTGAATTGATAAACTCTATGCTGTCCCATTATGACGAATCTGGGTTATTACCAGAATGGTCTTTGATGAGTACCGAAACCTTTACAATGATAGGATACCATGCCGTACCAGTGATTGCAGATGCTTATTTCAAAGGCATACGTGATTTTGATGTAGAAAAGGCTTATGAAGCTATGAAAAACAGTGCTATGCAGGATCATTTTGGGATTGATCATTTAAAGAAGTACAATTATATTCCATCGGAGCTTGAAAATAAATCTGTATCCAAAACCTTAGAATATGCTTATGATGACTGGTGCATCGCACAAATGGCAAAAGATTTAGGTAAGAATGAAGATTATGAATACTTCATGAAAAGAGCCGGAGCTTATAAAAATGTTTTTGATAAGTCTAGTGGGTTTATGCGTGGAAGAAAAGTCGATGGCTCATGGGTAACTCCTTTTGATCCTACTTATTCTTCACATGGTGGTTATGATTTTGTAGAAGCTAATGCCTGGCAATATACTTGGTTTGTGCCTCATGATGTTCAAGGATTGGTAGATATAATGGGAAGAACAGAGCAATTCACCGCCAAATTGGATTCACTGTTTACTATCAGTTCTAAAATTGAAGGTGAAGATGTTTCTGTAGATATCTCTGGTTTGATCGGGCAATATGCACATGGGAACGAACCTAGCCATCATGTAGCATATTTGTACAATTATGTGGGTCAGCCATGGAAAACACAGGAAAAAGTTCATCAAATACTAACAGAATTATATGATAATACCCCCGATGGGTTAGCTGGAAATGAGGATTGTGGCCAAATGTCAGCCTGGTATATTCTCAGCGCAATGGGTTTTTATCCGGTTAACCCCATGGGAGGAGTATACGCAATAGGAACTCCAATATTTGATCAGGTCACCATTCAGGTAAATAAGAGAAAAGAATTTGTTATAAAGGTAAATAATTTATCAGACAAGAATAAGTATGTACAATCTGTTCTCCTAAATGGAAAACTTCTGGAACGAACCTGGATTTCGCATCAGGAAATAATGAATGGGGGTGAATTGATATTCGAGATGGTGAATACACCCAATAAAAATAGAGGAATCAAAAGCGAAGAGTATCCCCCGAATACAGTCGATCCCGAACTATCTAATAAATAGAAACTGTACAAATATTAGGTTTTCATTTTTTGAACAAATAAAAAAACGCTCCAATTGCATAATTTATTCAACAAATTCCTATTAGAAATATAGATTTCACTTGTCTTAATAATGAGGATACTGATAAATAAATATCTAAATCCCATAACGAATAGTGAATAAGATGTTGAAATTTCATGATAAAAATGAATGTATCTTCTTTCGAGGTGGAATACGTTTTCATATAAAATCCTTTCTAACAACATTTCCAATAAAAATATGTATCATACTATGTTTTGTCTGCAGTGCTTTTTCCTGTAAGCAAATAGTCACTCCAGAAGAAAAAACACTTCCTATGACTGAAATTGTTAAGAACAGTCTGGACAGAGCAGTCTATCAATATAGAAACATGCATAAAACCCTGCCTGATACACTCTTTCCAAAATCTATAGATAAAGAAGGAAAGCTTGTAACCAATCCAAGGCAATGGTGGACTAGCGGTTTTTTTCCGGGCAGTTTGTGGTACCTGTATGAGTATTCGCAAGATGAATCAATGAAACAAATAGCCATAAAAAGAACAGCGGTATTAAAAAAAGAGCAATACAACAACATGGATCACGACATAGGTTTCAAGATGTTATGCAGCTATGGTAATGGTATCCGGTTGACAAAAGATAGTACTACGGTTTCAATTCTTATCAAAAGTGCAGAATCGCTAATCAGTCGCTTTAATGATTCTACAGGAGTTATTAAATCCTGGGAAGAATTCAAAGGCTATACCTATCCCGTGATTATCGATAATATGATGAATCTGGAACTGCTATTTTGGGCTTCGAGGGTAAGCGGTAATCGCAAATATCGAGATATAGCAATCAGTCACGCAGATAAAACTATTGAGAATCATTTCAGAAAAGACTATAGCTCTTACCATGTATTAGCCTATGATTCAGGTACGGGAGAAGTTTTAGCAAAAAAAACCGCTCAGGGTGCAGCCGATGAATCTGCTTGGGCACGTGGTCAAGCCTGGGGACTTTATGGATATACAATGACCTATCGAGAAACCAAAGACCAAAAATATCTCGACCAAGCCAAAAAGATTGCTGATTTTATATTGAACCACCCTAATCTACCTGAAGATCATGTTCCTTACTGGGATTTTAATGCTCCCGATATTCCTTATACCCTGAGAGATGCTTCTGCAGCAGCGATTATGGCATCTGCATTGATTGAATTAAGTAGTTATACAAATGATAAAGGGGACAAATACTTAGATGCAGCCGAAAAAATCATCAGAAGCCTTTCCAGTGAAGAATACATAGCTAAGGCAGGAGAAAATGGCAACTTTATCTTGAAACACGGTGTAGGCCACAAACCAGGGAATAGCGAAATTGATGTACCGCTTAGCTATGCGGATTATTATTTTATAGAGGCTTTGATACGATTGAAAAAAACGAAGAAATTGAAGAAGTAATATTTATGAATAACAAAGGAACTTTTTTCCATATTGATATATTACAGATGTTGAAACGGAATTTTATTTTCATGTTTCTTCTGACAGGATTATTTGTCAATTCTTCAGCCCAAACCAATCCAAACTGGAAACCTTTAACAGAAAGATTCACGCAAGAACAATTGTTATCGATACTCGAATCCCAACAAACCTGGCAATTATACCCAAAAGCTACGAATAGAACGGCGTGGGAAAAAGTGCCTGAAAATCTAAAAAAACGCTGGATTGACCGGGGAGAAAAAGCTTTAGGTTTCACATGGGAAGCATTACCGGCAACTCTTTTTTTGGATTATTCAAGAACCGGAAATCGCAAACCATATTCGAATATATCTTATGAAAGGCGTTATAAATTAAGGCAACTGGTTCTAGCCGAATGTATTGAAAATAAAGGTCGTTTTATCGATCAAATTATAAATGCAATATGGCTGATCTGCGAAGAAACATTCTGGGGTATCCCTGCCCATATTGGGATGCAAAAAGCAGGAATGGGCCTGCCCGATGTAGAGGAACCGATAGTGGATTTGTTTGCGGCCGAAACTGCAGAGATGTTGGCCTGGTCAGTGTATTTGCTAAAGGACCAATTAGATAAAGTATCGCCGCTAGTATATCAAAGAGTTAAGACAGAGGTACATCGAAGAATCTTTGACCCAACATTAAAAAGAGATGATTTTTGGTGGATGGGGTTGGACCCAAATGCCGAAAAAGTGGGTAACTGGAACCCATGGATTTGTTCTAACTGGATGGCCACTGCTGTTTTACTTATTGAGGATAAAAAAGAACTCTCAAAACACATTTCAAAGATTTTAAAAGTACTAGATATATATGTTAGTAAGAATCCGATAGATGGTGCTTCTGATGAAGGCCCGCATTATTGGGGTCATGCGGCAGGTTCTTTGTTTGACACTTTAGAACTATTATATGGCGCTACAAATGGTAAGTTTGATATTTACAATGATCCCTTGATTACTCAAATGGGACAATACCTTAATCGCATGCATATTAATGAACAATACTACTTCAACTATGCTGATGCGGTTCCTTATATCCGAAATAATCCTTTTCTGATCTATCATTACGGGCAGCGAATTAAGGATCCCTCATTAATGGATTTAGGAGCCTATTTAATTCCTTTTGGAAATTATGACAAAAAAGCGGGTAATCATGATGGAATGGGCCGAGTGCTAAGAGAAATATTTCTGCAAAAAGAAATGCAGGAACGAACCCAAGAACACCTTTTTCTAAAGGATGTTTGGATGCCGGTTTCACAATTAATGGCAGCCCGTCAAAAAGCTGGTTCAATACAGGGGTTCTATCTTGCAGCCAAGGCCGGCCATAATGCCGAAGGCCAAGGACATAACCACAACGACGTTGGCAATTTTATTGTTTACTACGATGGAAAGCCTGTTATTATTGATGTGGGCATGGCTAGTTATAATGCAAAGACTTTTAGTGATACCCGATATGAAATTTGGAATAATCAATCTGCTTATCATAATCTTCCTACTATTAATGGAGCAATGCAGAAAGATGGTTCAGAATTCAAAGCCAAAAACGTCACCTATAAATCTGATAAAAAACAAGCTACGCTTTCAGCAGAAATATCAGATGCATATCCTCCCGAAGCAGGATTAGCATCCTGGAAACGGTCGATCACATTAGATCGAAAAAAAGGGATTACGATTTCTGATGATTTTATACTGTACAAACCAAGTAAGGATATACAACTCTCTTTAATGACCATAAAAAAGGTTGATGATAGTAAACCTGGAAGAATTGCATTCATATTAAATGAAAAGAGCGGTAAAAAAATATGGATACACTATGATGCCGAAAAACTTTCGGTTACCCAGGAAAAGATACCTTTAAATACAAAGCATGACACCAGGATAAAAGAGCACTGGGGAGATCACATGGTAAGAATACTTTTTACCACTAAAAAAGAAATGAAACAAGATAATTTGATATTTCATATCACAGATAAATGATCAAAATACAACACATCGTCAAAATAGTACTATGCTCCTTTATCATTTTTAGCTGTAAAGGCCAGAAGGATATGACCCTCATTTCTCCAGATGGTCAAGTAAAAATTGATTTTGTATTGCATTCCGAAGGAAAACCACAATACACCGTATCTTTTGGAAATGAAATGGTAGTAGATACTTCAGATTTGGGTTTTGACCTAAAAAACCAACCTGATTTGTTAACTGGTTTCAAAATAAATGAGGTGATAAGAACCAATAATGATGAAACATGGGAACGTCCTTGGGGAGAAACAAAGTTTGTGCGTAATCATTACAGCGAATTGCAAATAAAACTTACGGATAAGAAAGGCACTGATCGTAAACTCAATTTGTTTTTCAAGGCCTTTGATGATGGAATTGGTTTTCGATATGAAATTCCGAAGCAAAGAAATGTGGATTCTGTATTCATTCTTTCCGAAGAAACACAATTTAATATTACGGGAGATCCAGAAACTTGGTGGATCAAAGCAAGCCATGATTCATACGAAAAGAAATATCGAAATACCAAGTTAAGTGAGTCGGCCACAGTTGCTACACCAGTAACTATGAAATCTGGAGATAGCACTTACTTTAGTATACATGAAGCTAATCTTACCAACTATGCCGGGATGACATTAACCCACCAAGAAGGTTCTACACAATTGAAAAGCGACTTGGCTTCCTGGCCAGATGGTGTAAAAGTAAAGGCAAAACTTCCTTTATTGAGCCCCTGGCGTACCATTCAGTTATCAAAAACCGCAGGAGGACTTATCGAATCCAACCTAATTGTCAATCTTAATGAACCCAATAAAATAGAAGACACCTCATGGATCAAACCTATGAAATACATTGGTATTTGGTGGAGTTTACATTTGTTCTTAGAAACCTGGGCCTCCGGATCGCAACACGGGGCTACAACAGAAAATGCCAAAAGATATATCGATTTTGCTGCAAACCATAATATCCAAGGGGTCTTGGTAGAAGGCTGGAATCATGGTTGGGATACCTGGTTAAACGAAGATAGTTTTGATTATACCACACCATATCCCGATTTTGATCCTGAAGAGGTAGTAAGGTACGCTAAAGAAAAAGGAATAGAGTTCATTGGTCATCAGGAAACCGGTGGCAATATTCCAGAGTTCGAAGCTCGTTTGGATTCAGTTATTGCCATGTACAAAAATTTAGGTGTGCATGCTATTAAAACTGGATATGCAGGAAAAATAAGGGTTTTTGGACAAAGCCATCACGGACAGTTTATGGTCAATCATTATCGCAAAGTTGTGGAGCTTGCAGCGGCAAACAAAATCATGATCAATGCTCATGAACCAATTAAAGACACCGGTATTCGCAGGACCTGGCCCAATATGATGACTCGCGAAGGTGTACGAGGAATGGAATGGAATGCCTGGAGCAAGGGAAATCCACCCTCTCACACCACCACCTTAGCTTTTACCAGAATGTTATCGGGCCCGGTCGACTACACCCCAGGGATTTTTGATGTGAAATTTCAAAATTCCTGGGAGCGAATGCCAAAATGGAATGAATTTAAAGAACGGGGGCTTACGCTACAAGTAAGAACCACAGTAGCTAAACAACTAGCACTCATGGTAGTATTGTACAGCCCAATGGTAATGGCAGCAGATGTAATTGAGAATTATGAAAATCAACCTGCCTTTCAATTTATTGAAGATCTGGATGTGAATTGGGAAGATCAAAAAGTAGTAAATGCCGAGATTGGTGAATATATAACCATTGCTCGTAAAGCAGAAGACCGTTGGTTTTTAGGAAGCATTACTAATGAAGAAGCCCGTGAATTTGAGGTATCACTAGACTTTTTGGATAAAGGTAAAGAGTACCAAGCTACCATTTATGCCGATGCAGATGATGCCCATTGGGACACCAATCCCTACGAACCTGCCATGTATTTAAAAATGGTTAATGCTGAAACGAAGTTAAAAATTAAACTTGCTCCCGGAGGAGGCCAGGCGATTGAATTTAAACCAATTAATCAGGAAGAAAAATGAAATCAACAAGAAGGGATTTTATAATAAAAACTTCGGTGGCTTCTTTAGGTATGGCTATGATGCCCAATTATACAGTACTTGGAAGTTCTGATAATGGATATATTGTGACCGTAAAAGGTAAGATCAAACCTTCAGAAATGGGTTTGTCACTTACTCATGAACATATTTTGGTAGATGGATCTAAAGGCGCTACAGGTGAGATTTGGTGGGATAGAGCAGCAGTCAAAAAAGTAGTTCTCCCCTACTTGAATGCGTTAAAAGAATATGGATGTAAGACATTCTTTGAGTTCACACCCAGCTATATTGGTAAGGATGTAAAATTGTTGAAAGAATTGGCAGACAAAACAGGATTGAATATCATTACTAATACAGGATATTACGGTGCCAATAATAACAAACATATTCCTGAACATGCTTATAAAGAATCTGCTAAGCAATTAGCAGCACGATGGATCTCGGATTTTCAAAATGGTATGCAGGGTACCACCATCAAACCTGGTTTTATCAAAACCGCTGTTAATCCTGGAGCGTTATCTGAATTTCATCAAAAATTAATTAAAGCTGCGGCATATACACATTTAAAAACTGGGCTTACTATTACCTCCCATACCGGATTTGCCGAACCGGCACTACAGGAAATAGAAATTTTAAAAGAAAATGGAGTCAGTCCATCCGCATTTATTTGGACCCATGCGCAAAAAGAAAAAGATCTTTCAATGCATGTAAAAGCCGCAGAACAAGGTGCTTGGGTAAGCTTGGATAATGTACGAAAGAAGAATGCCGAAAAATATGTCTTGAAAGTGCAAAACTTAAAGAATCAGGGATACCTAAAAAGAATTCTGATATCACACGATGCCGGATGGTATACCCCAGGAGAAGAAAATGGAGGGAAATTTAGAGGATTTACCTCACTATTCACCCATCTGATCCCTGGATTGCAAGAAGCAGGATTTACTTCAGATGAAATCAAACAAATCATGATCAAAAATCCAGTAGAAGCATTTACCATTAGAGTTAGAAAATTTATGAAATAACTCATGAAGTATTTTGTATACATATGGTTTTTTACTTTTTGTTGGAGTTGTCATACTTCTGCAAAAAAAGAGGAAAAAAAGATGAATGTCCTTTTTATCTCTATTGACGACCTCAATGATTGGATAAGTCCTCTTAAAGGCTATCCAGAGGTACAAACCCCTAATATTGATAGACTAAAAACCCAAAGTATATTATTTACAGCAGCATATACCCCTGCTCCTCTTTGTAATCCGTCACGAACGGCAGTGTTGACCGGTATACAGCCATATACCTCAGGAATTTATGAAAACAAGCAATCTTTCCGAAACAACCCAAAACTAAAAACAACCTATACGCTACCCCAGTATTTTAAAGATCATGGTTACCGATCTTTAGGTTCTGGGAAAGTATTTCATTATGTTCATGATACACTTTCATGGGATAAATATTGGCCTTCAATTCAAAAAATTCGTCCTAATGACCCCGAACCAAAACAAAAGCCACTTCATGGTATGCCAGTATACGGCCGCTTTTTTGATTGGGGTCCAATCGATGTAGATGCTTCAGAAATGGGAGATTGGAAAGTGGCAGATTGGGTTTCAAATCAATTACAGCAGCAACACAATAAACCCTTCTTTCTCGCTTGTGGTTTCTACAAACCACACTTACCATGGTATTTGCCCAAAAAATATTTTGATCGTTATCCTCTAGATCAAATTACACTACCCAAGATAAATGAAAATGATTTGAGTGACATCCCATTGCCGGGTAGAGCACTTGCCAAAATCAAAGTATGGAAACCAAAGATTTCTAAAGATAGCCTGCCGGGTGACCATATGCGGGTTATAGAGCATAACAAATGGAAAGAAGGCATACAAGCTTACCTAGCAGCAATATCCTTTGTTGATGAATGTTTGGGTAAAGTTCTGGATGCTTTGGAAAAAAGTGAATATAGAGATAATACAATAGTAGTGCTTTGGTCTGATCATGGGTATCATATGGGTGAAAAATCACATTGGAGAAAATCTACACTGTGGGAAGAAGGTACACGTAGCGTTTTGATGATCAAAGCACCGGGAACTACTAATGCAGGAATGCAAATAGATTGGCCAGTGAGTCTTATCGACCTGTATCCCTCTTTATTGGATCTTTGTCAATTACCCTTTTATGAAAAGCTAGAAGGAAGAAGTTTACTTCCTTTACTGAAAGATCCATCTATCGAATGGGATTTTCCTGTGATTAGTACATTCAAATATAGAAATCAAAGTATCCGATCCAAACGCTATCGATATATACGCTATGCCAACGGAACTGAAGAATTATATGATCATCAGGTAGACTCTCTGGAGTGGAATAACCTGGCAAATCATAAAGAATATGACGCTATAAAAGTCAAATTAGCAGAATGGCTTCCGAAAGAGAATACACCTCCTATCAACCAAAACAATGATAAATGAAAAAAGTAATGTTAATAGCATCTGTTGCAATATTCTTGGCAGTACCATTCTATATACAAGCCCAGAAGTTCAATGAAAAACCCAACATTCTATTCATCATCGCGGATGATTTAGGATGGAAAGACACAGGCTTCAACGGGAGTCAGTTTTTTGAAACTCCTAATATAGATAAATTGGCAAGCCAGGGAATGTTTTTTACCAATGCCTATGCCAATGCCCCAAACTGTGCTCCAAGTCGAGCGGCAATAATGTCCGGCCAATATGCCCCACGAACAGGGGTATATACCGTAGGAAGTTCTGTAAGAGGTGAATCAGCATGGCGTAAATTGATCCCAACACCCAATCAGCATCGATTAGATGCAGAAAAAATTACAATTGCGGAAGCATTAAAACCTGCAGGATATTCTACAGGTTTTGTGGGTAAGTATCATCTAGGCAATTCAAGGGATAAGAACGGACCAGCAGAACAAGGTTTTGATGTAAATATTGCAGGATGTTATAACGGTAAACCTGCCAGTTATTTTAGTCCATATTATCATGAGATTTTAAAGGATGGCCCTGAAGGCGAATACCTTACCGATAGATTGACGGACGAGGCAATTTCATTTATTGACAACCATAAGAAAGGGCCCTTTTTCCTGACTATGGCCTATCACTCACCCCATACGCCCATTCAGGCCAAGGATGAAATGATAAGAAAGTATATTCCCAAGACCCCTTCAAACGGTCAGTTTGACCCTATTTATGCGGCTATGATCGAATCTCTGGACACAAATATTGGTCGTTTACTGGATACGTTGGAATCCTTAAAAATTTCCGAAAACACTTTGGTTGTTCTTTTTTCGGATAACGGTGGGCTCCATGCAGTGACCTCTATGGAACCCTTAAAAGGGTTTAAAGGGATGTTGAATGAAGGAGGTATTCGTGTGCCTATGCTGGTAAAATGGCCTGGAAAAATAGCTCCCGCAACCGTATGCCACGATCCGGTGATCGGCACAGATTTCTACCCTACTTTTCTGGAAATAGCTGGCGCAGAAAGACCAAAAAAATACGAATTGGATGGAGAAAACCTTGTTCCATTGTTCAAACAAAACGGGAAACTGGAAAGAGATGCTATCTTTTGGCACTATCCTGTATATCTGCAGGCGGGGTATGGTTTAAATCGTATGTGGAGAACTACTCCTGCCGGAGTGATTCGTATGGGAGATTATAAATTGATGGAGTTTTTTGAGGACGGGCATCTGGAGTTGTATAACCTTAGAGAAGATATAGGTGAAACCTACAATATTGCATTGCTCGAACCGGAAAAAGCAAAGGAAATGCAAAAACGCCTTAGCGATTGGCGTACAGAGATTGGAGTGCCTTTCCCTTTAGAAAAAAATCCTGAGTATGATCCAACTGTAAAGTATCGTAAGAAAAAAAAAGGTGGCAGAGAACGAATCTATATGGGTCGAAACAATTAAAAAAAAAGAAATGAAAATGAAAAAAATTCAATTTAAAATATCAGTTTTACTATTGTTTTCTATCCTTTTTGCCTGTCAAACAAAGAAGAAAGAAAAACAAAATGATGGTACAAATGCCAAAACTGAAATTTCTACCCCTGCAAATTTCAGAGAAGTCAAGTGGCAAATGGATCCAAGAGCAGTATTAACCCGATCGGGAGGCAACGCCTTCGATTCTCACGTAGTGGGAGATCCCTGTATTGTTTGGGATGATGAGATAAACACTTGGAGAATGTTCTATTTTGCAATGGGCAGAGCCGATGATGGAGAAGAACTGCTAAGTGCCGGAATGGCAAAAAGCAAGTCTGCAGAAGAAATAGGACCCGGTGATTGGGAGAAACTAGGTCAGGTACAAATCACAAACCCTGAAGATTTTACCTATAAAACGGGGTGGCACAAATGGTGGGTCATCATGGATGCATATAAACTTAACAGGGCAGCCAAAATTAAAGACAAGTATTGGTCAATTTTTACGTGTACTACTCCAAATAAATCGGGAGGAAAGAATAAATTCATGCAGGTGGCGTCAGCGGATAAGTTAGCCGGGCCATGGACAGTAGTAAAGCAACCGGTACTTTCTCCGGATGAGAAATGGTTTGATGGCCTGCATTGTGATACGCCAACAGCATATTGGCTCGAGGGTCAAAATACCGTAGCCATTTTTTACAAAGCATACCCAAAATATGCACAACCCGAACAAAAAGAATCTGCATTCGGATCAGGAACAGTTCTGGCTTATTGGCATCCTAATCAAGCTGAAGCTAAAAAAGTTAAAATACTACAAAGACCAGGTCAATCAAAAGCCTGGAATCAAGGCTGGATGAGTACACCTCAGGTATTCTATGACAACTCTAAAAAACAATGGTACGGCCTTATCAATGGTAGTCCTACTCCACCTACTGATGAAAGCCATCGGGAACCAGCTCCGTCATTAGGAGGTTGGGTAATAAGTGGTCCTGAGGGCCTGGAGAGTGATTGGTCTCCTGACACAAAGAATAGTCCGTTTCGATATCCTAAAGATTTGAGCCAGGAGGAATTGGATGGCGGAATAGGAGTGAATTTTTGGAGACACCACTTATTGGTAACATCGGGAGGTAAGGCAAGAATCTTTTTTAATTCAGGGCAGTATGGAACAGAACAAATGTATTCTATGGAAATGAAGTAAATGATGAAGAGTATCCTCAAAAATACAATGAAGACAAAGTCTTATGCCAATAAAAACCACTATTATGATAAATGGTTTGCTAAGATTCAGTTTTGGTTTCTAATCCTATATTCATTTCTATTATTTTCTTGTATTTCAAAAGACAAAGAAAAACAAGACACAGAAAAACCTTGGACTTTTGTCAGTATTCCAGACTTTTTGAATAAGGACACTCAATATCCTCATCCAGGATTTGAAGAAGCACTTTCTTATTTCCTTGAAACAGTCAAGGCTGAAAACCCAGATTTTGTATTAATCCCAGGTGATCTTGTGAATGGCAGATGGCCTACCATTATGGAGCCTACCAAAGAAGGAATAATAGAAAATGCAGCTATTTATTATCCTGCATGGAAAGCCCGTATGGATACTCATAATTTAGAATATTATGTCGCCGTTGGTGATCACGAAGTAGGAGATAATCCCTGGCCAGAGGAAAAAGCCAAATTGGTTCCAGTATTCGAAGAACAGTTTAGAAAATATATGCAAATGCCAGAAAATGGCCCGGATCACATGAAAGGACTGGCTTATCATTTTATTCATAACAATACACTCTTTATTGCAGTTGATGTATTTGAACCAGGAGAAGGGACAGAAGGGAAGATCGTAGCACAAGTTTCTGGTAAACAACTCGAATGGTTAGATGAGGTGCTTAAAACTAAAAAAGAAGTAGATCATATCATTGTTATGGGCCACACTCCTATTCTGGGTCCGGTCAATATTCTGAATTCAAGTGGGATGATGTTGGAGAAAGGAATAGATTCAGATTTATGGAAAGTATTAGCCAAACACCAAGTGGATCTATATCTGTGCGGAGAAGTTCATGCTATCACCTGTACCGAAAAGGATAAAGTACAACAAATTGCTCACGGAAGTTTGTTTGGTTGGAACCCAACAGTAAACTACCTGCTAGGAAGGGTTACTAAAGATAAAATAGAACTTGAACTTAAAGAGATTGATATTATTCCCAAACTGGAAGGTAAAAAATCAATGGCGATAACATTCACCGAAGAAATAAAGAAGAAAGGATTTCGAACTGTAGGTACAATGACTATTGATAAATCGAAAGCTAAAATCAAAAAATCAAAAACAGGGTGCTTTTTAGAACTGAATAAATGAAAAACACGTTAAGACATATCGTTTGCATTCTGATTGTTATCATTCAATCTACCATATCCGCTCAAAAGATAAAAGTGACTCATGGGCCAATCCTGGGAAAAATATCTGATCAGGGCATTGGTATTTGGGTACGTACCTCTGCGCCAGGAGAAACCTATGTAAAATACGGTGTCAAAAAGGAAGAATTAAATGACTCTGTACCTATTTTTACTACAATTGAACACGATGTAACAGGTTGGGTTCGGTTATCAAATTTACAATCAAATACCAGATATCATTATCAGGTTGGTGAGATGGTTAGTAGTTTCAAGACATTACCTAAGGCATCTGACTATGTGGATTCTACTTATAATAAAAAAGGGCTTTTCAATTTCTCTTTTGAATTTGGTAGTTGCAACTATCGACGACCAGAACGAGTAGCAAAATATGACATACCTACTTATGTAACCATGAATAGGGAGATTGCAGATAAAATTGACTTCGCAATCCTAAATGGAGATTTTATTTATGAGGGAGGAAGAGGACTTCCTGTAAAAAAATGGTCCGAAGAGTTAAGGCTAAAACAAAATCAATTACCCGAAGTGGTACGACTGGCTCCTTCCATCGTAGGAGTTTGGGAAAACTATAAAATGTACATGGAAGATTCTAAAGCGCTGTTAGAATGGCACAGCAAGGTTCCTTCTATGTTTACCATGGATGATCATGAGATTATTGGAGATACCTACGGTACGGGCGAAATAGGGAGAGTACATCGAAAACCTGTTTTTAGGGATATTGCTACCCAGGCCTGGGTTGATTATATAGGATGGAGTAACCCGGATCCATATGATCAAAAGATTGTCTTTGGTATGGCCACGCTACAAAAAGGACAAGATATTCTAGTTGACAAGAATACTAATTTTCTAAAACATGATTTTGATTTAGCAGCAAATCTACATGTGCACTGGGGCGGAATAGATGCAGGTTCCAGAGGAGATAAATATGATGATCTAAAAGGAGATGAAAATGCAGGTGTATATGAAATTGTTGAAATACTTGACAAAAATCGAGTACGAATCAAACCTCATGCAAGAGCTTCAAAAAAATCAGCTTATTCTATTGGAAGACAACTATACACTAAATTTTCTGTGAGTAATGCCGATTTCTACATACTGGACACACGTATGAATAGAGAAATGCATGATGTAACCCAACCTAACAAACCAGGTGTTTCTATGTTGGGCGATAAGCAAAAAGAATGGTTAAAGAAATCTATGCAGGAAAGTAAAGCAGATTTTCATTTTGTAGTTTCCAGTGTCAATCTGATGATTCCGCATAGGGGGAGTCTTCAAAAAGGTATTCAGAAAAATAAAGACGATGCCTGGACCGTATTTTTGGAGGAAAGAGAAGAGCTAATCAACTTTTGGGATAGTCTAGACGCTCCCGTTTTTGTACTTACAGCTGATTTACATAATAGTTTTGTCTCCAGGATTACTAAAGGTGTATGGGAATTTGCCTCATCCCCCCATAGTTCTAAAAATCATCTGGTCTCTCATGAAGGTAATCGAGCAGCTACCGGAATACAGCAATTTGACGTTCGTTCATTTGAAATGCGATGGTCCACATTTTTTTTGGATGATACAGACAAAGAAGCCTTATGGCAACCTACATATTGCGTAGTCCAGGTAAATAATGTGTTTAATAATCCTAAAGAAATCGGAAAAGATCGCTGGGTAGCTTACCCACATCCACAAGTCGTTTTTCAATACTATAGCGGTAATACTGGTGATTTGTTATATGCGGAAGCAATTTCAACCATTGGTTTTAATACAGATAAAAGATGAAGGACAATCCATACATAATCCGATTGATAAAGACAGTCGTTTTGCTAATATTAATGACCTATGTATCTTTTGGGCAGCAAAAAACAAACTTTATCCTTATCGTTACCGATGATCAGGGATATGGTGATTTGGGTTGTTTTGGTGCCAAAGATCTGGAAACCCCAAATATTGATGCATTGGCAAATTCAGGAGTACGGTTTACACAATGGTATGCTAATTCTCCGGTATGCGCTCCATCCCGGGCATCATTGATGACAGGACTTTATCCTCATAGTGCAGGTGTCCCCGATTTGTTGGATGTTCGTTCGCCTGGGCTATCTCTGAAAAGAGAAACATTGGCTAACAAATTGAAGCAAGTAGGATACAAAACAGGTGTTTTTGGTAAATGGCATTTAGGGGCTGCAGATGATTATTTACCTAATAAAAGAGGGTTTGATGAGTTCTTTGGCCATCTAGAAGGAACTTTGGATTACTTCTCTCATATGTATTATCTGGCAAGGGCTCCAAGACCATTTCATGATCTATGGAGAAATAATGAAGAGGTCTGGGAGGAAGGAAATTATATGACCCATCTTATTACTAGTGAAGCTACCCAATTTATTCTAGATAATAAAGAACAACCTTTTTTCATGTATGTTGCTTATAATGCGCCTCACCAACCGCTACATATGCCAAAAGAATACCTGGAACGTTTCAGACATTTAGATCCGCAGCGTCAAAGAATGGCCGCTATGTTGGCTGTTGTTGATGAAGGTGTGGGAGACATTATAAAACAGTTAGAAGAAAATGGATTGCGAGAGAACACAGTCATTTTTTTTATGAGCGACAATGGTGGAGCCAATAATGCTAAAAATTTCCTCTCTAACGAGCCAGAACAGTTTTATTATGGAGCAAATAACGGAGGATTAAGAGGTCATAAAGGAAGTGTTTTTGAAGGTGGTATTAGGGTGCCGGCCTGTATGAGCTGGCCCCAAGTACTTCAATCAGGCACTGTGATTGACGAACCAGGTATTGGTATGGATATTTACCCTACTTTTTTGAAAATAGCCGGTGCAAAACTACCAAACTATTCTCTAGATGGATATGATATCATGCCCAGAGTAAAGAAAGGAAAAAAATCACCTCATAATTATTTCTGCTGGGAGTATGCCGGACAAAAAGCTATACGATATGGTAAGTGGAAACTTTCTCTCAATACGATGCTCGATTTTAGGAGAGAAGGACCCGAGGTATTTTTGACAGATCTTGAAAAGGATCCTGAGGAGACAAAAAATTTAGCTGAAAAATATCCGGATAAGGTAAAAGAACTAAAAATTAAGCTGGATTCTTGGTATACATCAGTACAACCTAATAGTTCTTCAGAATGAAAACAGGAAGATTCCATTACATCTGTTTTATCGTTGGAATTCTACTTTTAGATTCCTGGATGATTTCTTGTAGTTCTCCCACAGGTACACTAGAGGAATCTAAACCTAATATTATCATTATTATGGCCGATGATATGGGATATTCGGATCTTGGATGTTATGGTTCTGAGATTGAAACCCCAAATCTAGATAAGCTAGCTGCTAATGGTATAAAATTTACACAATTTTATAATGCTGGCAGGTGCAGCCCTTCACGTGCTTCTTTGCTTACCGGACTGTATCCTCATAAAGCAGGAGTAGGTTGGCTTACTACCGAGCCAAAGGGAACTACCGCGCCAGGCTATCGCGGAAATCTTAGTAGCGACGCAATTACGATTCCTGAAATTCTTAAAACAGCTGGATATGCTACTTATATGAGTGGCAAATGGCACGTTACAGAAAAACAAAAAATGGAGTCGGAAAAACCGGATAACAGTTGGCCCAATCAACGTGGGTTCGACCAGTTTTTTGGAACCATTAACGGTTTGGCCGATTATTTTATTCCTGTAAATCTAAAACGAAATAATACTTCTATCTCATATTCAAAAGGATTTTATTATACAGATGCTATTAGTGATACCGCTTCTTATTTTATAGAAAAACATCATCGCCTCCAGAAAGATCAGCCATTCTTTATGTATGTTTCATATACTGCACCACATTTTCCATTGCAAGCCAGATCTGAAGATATTGCAAAATACGAGAAATTATATTTGAAAGGCTGGGATTCGATACGACAGAGCCGATATGAAAAGATGAAAGAACTTGGTATTATGGATGAATCGGTATCTCTTGGAATTAGAGATCCCGAGGTAGCCCCCTGGGAAGAACTTCCGAAGGAAAAAAAAGTTGAAATGGCTAAACGCATGGCAATATATGCGGCACAAGTTGATGTTATGGATCAAGGTATAGGCCGAATCATAACAACTCTGGAGAAAACTGGTAATTTGGAGAATACGGTACTGCTATTTTTATCAGATAATGGGGCATCGGCAGAATACAAATCAGAATTGGATCCTAATCCTAAACTCCTAGGTACTGCCAAATCCTACGAAAGTTATCGGAAAGCCTGGGCACATGTAAGTAATACTCCTTTTAAAAGGTACAAGCATTGGGTACATGAAGGAGGTATTGCGACACCGTTCATTGTTTCCTGGTCTAAAAAAATAAAAGGAGGAAAATCAATACATAAACCGGGACATATTATAGATATCCTTCCTACTTGTATAGCTATAGCTGGTATTGAAAGAAAAAATATTTTCAAGAAGAAAAAATTACCTGATGGAATAAGTTTGAAACCATTACTTCAGGAAGGTGTCGTAAAAAGAGATACTCTATTTTGGGAACATGAGGGTAATCGAGCTATTCGTATCGGTGACTGGAAATTGGTTTCAAGAGGTAAGCCTGTTAAACCATACACTGGTTCATGGCAGCTATTTGATCTAAAAAATGATCGTACCGAGATTCATAATGTATCAGAACAGTATCCGGGTAGAGTGAATTCAATGGCTGAAGCTTGGGAACATTGGGCTGAAAGAAGCGACGTATACCCTTTGGATGGTCGTGGAGGAAGTCCCCGTAGAGACACAACCGGATACGCAATCCAAAAGGAAAAGTTCGGAATAATGCCCGATGGTAGACAGGTAGATCTGTTTACATTGAAGAATTATGATGGAGTTAAAATCAAAATTACTAATTATGGAGGGATTGTTACCAAAATCATTACTCCGGATAAAAATCAACACTACAAAGATATCGTTCTTGGATTTGATACTTTTCAGGAATATCTCACTAAGAACGAACCTCATTTTGGAGCTTTAATAGGAAGATATGCTAATCGTATTGCCTATGGGAAGTTCAATTTAGACGGAAAAACGCATAACTTACCTAAAAACCGACCACCACATCACCTACATACGGGAGACGAGCGGGGTTTTGATAAAGTACTATGGGATACTGAAGTTATTAATGAAAATGATCAGGAAAAACTTCGATTAACATATACTAGTCCAGATGGTAATGAAGGATATCCCGGCAAGCTGGAAACTGTTGTAGATTATTATCTAACCGATAATAGCGAACTGGTAATTGATTATCAGGCTAGGACCAATAAGCCAACCATTGTTAACCTGACAAATCATTCCTATTTCAATCTTTCAGGAACAGGTACAAAACAATTTCGAGAATATGGCTCAGAATTGGAAAAATACGATCAAATTATGGATCATGAAGTATATATCAATGCAAATTATTATACCCCAGTAAATACTTCACTTATACCAACTGGAAAAATATTTCCCGTGGTTGGAACTAAATTCGATTTTACTCAATTAAAGGTTATAGAACAAGCAAATATGGCAGGGTATGATCACAACTTCGTATTAAATAAAGATAAAAAAAACGGATTAGAATTTGCTGCAATTGTACGTGATCCAAAAACAGGACGAACATTGGAAGTATATACCACACAACCTGGATTGCAATTCTATACCGGAAACTTTTTGTCTAATAATATTATAGCGAAGAAGGGAAATAAATTGAAAAAATATGCAGCATTGTGCTTAGAAACCCAGAATTACCCTGATGCACCTAATCAGAAGAACTTTCCTAATCCGGTTTTACGCCCTGGAGAAGTTTACGAACACAAAACCATATACAAATTTGATGTCCAATTGGAGCATCAAAAGATCACAAGTTATGAAGAACAAAAATGAACAAAGAAGAAAATTCATCAAAAACCTGGCAGGAGGCTCGGCGGCAGTATTGTCCTTTCCTATAATGGGTTTTAGTCCAAAGAATCGGCATGATAACTTTTCTGGGCTTAAGAATAAAGTATTCTCTAATGACGAAAACTATTGGAAACTGGTAAAAAACCAATATCAAATAGATCCTGGATTGATCATGATGAATGCGGGAAATTTTTGTCCAAGTCCGTATTCGGTTAGTCAGACCATGCAAACTCATTTAGAGGGACTAAATGCCAATGCGTCTTCTCAGGATCGTAAGAAGTACAATGATATTTATAAGGATACGGTAAAACTTATGGCAGATTATCTGGGTGCTTCTCCTGAAGAAATCGCTATAACTCGTAATACTAGTGAAGGCAACAACACAATCAACAATGGATTGAATCTTAAACCGGGAGATGAGGTAATCTACTGGTCTCAAAATCACCAAACTCTTAATATAGCCTGGGAAGTACGAGCAAAACGTACCGGATTTAAGATTATAAAAGTGGTTACTCCTCGTAATCCTAAAACCGAAGAAGATCTGATCAAACCTTTTGTAGATGCAATGACCAGAAGGACTAAACTTATTTGTTTTTCTCATATTTCAAACCAATCAGGAACGTTATTGCCTGCTAAAAAACTTTGTACTATTGCACGAGATAAAGGGATTATGAGTTTGGTAGATGGAGCTCAAACCTTTGGATTCATGAATATCAACTTAAAGGAAATAGGTTGTGATTTCTATACCGGAAGTTCTCATAAATGGCTCACCGGCCCTAAGGAATCTGGGGTTTTGTATGTTAGAAAGGACTCTCTACCAAAAGTATGGCCATTAATAATAAGCAAAAACTGGAGTTGGGATCATGAATGGAAAATAGAAAACCTGGTACGTTACGGGCAACGTAATGATGCAACTATAGTGGCTTTTGCAAAGGCGATTGAATTTCATAACCTGATTGGTAAAGACAATGTAGAAGATAGAGTACTAGAATTGGTAAATACCTTAATCGAAAAAATGAAATCAAACATTCCCGAGGTTGAATTTGTTACTCCATTAAATGCCAACATGTATGGTTGTATTTTGGTATTCAACTTACCAGGTATAGACTCTGATAAGGCCGTAGCCAAGTTATATACTGATCACCGTATTGCAACCGCGGGTACTCACGATGGTTTTAACGGAATCAGATTTTCACCTAATATTTATAATACTAAGGAAGAGCTTGATCATATAATTGATATCCTAAAAGAATTTAGAGCCTAGTAAAATTAAGAAAATGAAAAATCAACCCTTTTTATATTCCTTTTTATTGGGAATATTGATCAGTTCCTCACTTTGTTATGGGCAAAACAGCGGATCTCAATACAAATGGGACATTCTCTTTGATGGGGGAAATTTAGACCAATGGTACACTTATTTATCCAAACCTCATCCCAATTCTGAGGTTCAGGATATGAAAAAAGATAAGGAAGGAAACTATAAGGAACATATAGGATTGAATAAAGATCCTCTTAATGTGTTTTCTGTTGTGGAAAAAGATGGAGAAAAGGTAATCAGGATTTCGGGAGAAGTCTTTGGTACACTTATTACCAAGAAGGAATTTGAGAACTACCATCTTTCCCTTGAATTTAAAGCAGGTAAAAAGAAATATCCTCCCCGAGAAAATAAAAAGAAGATTGATAGTGGGATTCTCTACCATTCAGTTGGTCCTGAAGGGGCTTGGGAAGAACACTGGATGAGATCTTTTGAGTATCAGGTCAAAGAAGGAAGCTGTGGAGATTTTATTACCATTGGTAAAGTATTGGCCGAAATTCCCACGGTACCCACAAAGCCCAAAAGACCTCAAAAGTACCAAAAAAGAGCTGATATGAGAACTTTTCATCACAAAGCACCCTATTGTCGTCATGGAGATGAATTTGAGAAGCCTAAAGAAGAGTGGAATACCATAGATATCTATATGCACGGAGATACTAGTATTCATTTGGTGAATGGTAAAGTAAATTTGATCGCTTATAACCTTCGTCAAATAAAAGATGGTAAGGAAATACCTCTAACCAAAGGTAAAGTACAGATTCAATCTGAAGGAGGAGAGATATTTTATCGAAATATTAAGGTAAGTCCTATTAAAGGTATACCAAAAGAATTAATGCCGTAAAACTAAATGAGTATGTACCGATTAAAAAATTACCTTTTAGTTATTGCTATAGCTGCTTTTGGACTTTCTTGTCAACAAAAAAAAGTCACCGAGGAAGAGCAAAAAAAACCCAACGTCCTTTTTATAGCCGTCGATGACCTGCGACCTATGTTGGGTAGTTATGGGAATCCCAATATCAAAACTCCTAATATGGATAAACTGGCAGCAGGTGGAACTCTATTTGAGAGAGCATATTGCAATGTTCCGGTTTGTGGTGCCTCAAGAGCTAGCCTTTTAACTGGGCTTCATCCAACTCGAAGTCGATTTCTGGATTATAATACCTGGGCACAAAATGATGCTCCAGGCATAACGACTCTACCAGCACATTTTAAAAATAATGGATATTATACAGCAAGTCTTGGTAAGATATTTCATTTTCCCGAAGATATGGCTAAAGAAAGTTGGTCTGAAAAGCCCTGGAGGGCAAAATTTCAGTATGCAGGAGGTAAAGTAAGCATGGCTCGTAACTATTTATTAGAATCCAATAGAGCATTACAAGCCAGGCCCGGAAAGCGTGGACCAAGTTATGAAATGGCAGATGTACAGGATAACGCATATTTTGATGGTCAAATGGCCAAAAAAGCAATAGAAAAACTAAAAACATTTAGTAAAAAAGATACTTCCTTTTTTCTTGCAATTGGTTTTTTAAAACCTCACTTACCATTTAATGCACCAAAAAAATACTGGGACCTCTACCCCGAAGGAAGCATTTCATTGGCAGATAATTCCTATTGGCCCAAAGATGCTCCTCGAGAAGATTGGTATGGTACAGGAGAATTGAGAAAATATCACGGAGTACCTTCTGAAGGACCTATACCCGACTCACTTGCAACCAAATTAGTTAGGGGATATCATGCAAGTGTAAGCTATGTAGATGCTTTGATTGGCGACGTAATAACTGCCTTGAAGGAAACAGGACTGGATAAGAATACTATTGTAGTACTTTGGGGAGATCATGGATATTTACTGGGAGAACATAAGCTATGGTGTAAACATATGACTTTTAACAAAGCACTTCAAGTACCTCTTATAATTCATTCACCAAAACACAATACTGGACAAAGAGCTAAAGGATTGGTAGAGTATATAGATCTGTATCCAACGCTATGCGACCTTACAGGGCTTGACAAACCAAATCATTTGGTTGGTTCTAGCCTGGTGCCTATGTTAGAAGACCCAAATAGTAAGGGTAAACCCCATGTGTTTTCAAGGTATCTAAATTTAGAAGCAATTAAAACGGATCGATATCTGTATACCGAATGGGTGGATAGCCTTGGCAATATAGAAAACAGAATGTTATATGATCACCAGAATGATCCAGATGAAAATATAAATATTTCAGAACGAAAGGAATATGCCGAAAAAGTAAAAGAATTAAGTAAAGAGTTAGCAACATCAAATGCAAAACTGAATAAATCGGAGTAAAAACTAGATGCTATGATAAAAAATCTCCTTGTTTTTATAAGTTTACTTCTTCTGTTTGGATGTTCGAATCGACATAAAAGTTCTAAAGAAAAAGAGACTGTAGCCTACGGAACATTTCAATTTGAAGAAATTCATGAGCTTCCAATACAAAAAAATTTACCAGAATTAATGATAAATCAATCCGGAGAACTAATCAATTCAATAGCGCAATGGGAAGATCATAAAGCATATATCAAACAAATGCTTTTGTATTATCAATACGGTACCATGCCTAAGAAACCAGATAATGTAACGGTTACTGAAACACATAATAAGATTGAGGAAGACAGAATTCATTCCAGCTATGATTTCACAATAACCAAAAACGATAAATCTCTAACATTCAGAGTGGGTTTGATAAAACCAGTAAAGGGAGGTAACCATCCTGTGATTATCAAAAATGATCGGTATCGGTTTGATATGTCTGAGGTAGAAAATAAAAAATCCCGGGAGAAGTATACGAAACAAAACCGCTTAGCAATCGACTATTTTGTAGCCGATGAAGCTGTAAAAAGAGGGTATATCTATTGTAAGTTTAATCGCGAAGATGTAGCATTAGACTTAAACGGACCTAAAAGCGGGAGAATCTTTGATTTGTATCCAGAAAATGATTGGGGCGCGATCACAGCCTGGGCATGGGCATATCAGATAGTAATTGACTGGTTAGAAAAACAGCCTTTTACAGATACTTCTAAAATTGTTGCTACAGGTCATTCTCGAGGAGGAAAAACAGCTTTATGTGCGGGAATATTTGATGAACGTATTGCCATTACAGCTCCAAACTCTTCGGGGATAGGAGGAACCGGAAGTTTGCGATTTTATGATTTTTCCAGAGGAGAAAATGTACAAACCATAGCATATCAATCCAGACAATTCAGACATTGGTGGCCGGATCGATGGTTTACTCTAAAAGATCATATCAACAAAGTTCCTTTTGACACGCATTTTGCAAAAGCGTTGATAGCTCCAAGGGCCTTATTTAATGCCCATGCCAGACATGATTTTTGGGCTAATCCTTATGGCACTCATCTTACTTATCTGGCTGCACAACCGGTTTTCGATTTGTATGGTGTTTCTGAAAACAATGCAATTCATTGGCGAGATGGCGGTCACGCTCAAGGAAAAGAGGATTGGTTAGGGTTATTTGACTATTGCGATTGGATATTTTATAAAAAACCTTCAGAAAGGAAATATGACAAAAACCCATATCCCAATAGGTATCAATATGAATCCCTGGACGTCCATGATATAACCAAAGTAAAAAAATGATAGCCTACAAAAAAATAATTCCTTTATTGAGTATTCTATATATCGGTTGTTCTGATAATACCTTAATGAAACAAGATATTTTTAATGCTCAGGGCGAAATCGCCGGAGAAGTAACACAAAACAGTGTGATTCTGCAATCAAGGCTCACTGCCAATGATACATTAATTAATGGAGATATACCAGGCAAGAATGGTATTGCCAGATTTGAGTGGAGTGAAAACGAAGATTTTTCCGACTCGAAAACTACTAGATGGCTTAATTCCACAGAAGAAAACGATTTCATAATAAAGACAAGGATAGCGAATCTTATAGAAGGCACTAAATATCACTATCGTTTACGATACGGTAAAGACACCATAAATACTTTTTTAGGAAACACAAGATCGTTTAGAACCTTACCCCATTCCAAAAGTGATCAACCAGTAGATTTTATTGTTACTTCTTGTTTTAATTATTATCGATTTCATTATGGTAGATTAGATGATCCAAATGCCGGTTATCAAGGAGAAGATAGACATCTGGGATATCCTGGGTTATCGACCATAACATCTCTTAATCCTGATTTTGTTGTTTTTACCGGGGATAATGTATATTATGACACGCCGCAAACAGAGTCTTTAAGGGCAAAAACACAATCTGAACTTCGTAAAAAATGGCATGAACAATTTATTCAGCCCAGATTCATAGAGCTATTTTCAAAAACGGCGACATACTGGGAGAAAGATGACCACGATCATCGTTTTAATGATTCTGATACCATTACAAATTTTGTTCGGCTAGCTCATCTTATGGCTAACAGTAATATCGATTCTACGGGACTTGACGAACCATCACATCAATTAGGCATAAAAACCTTCCGGGAACAAGTACCAGTTATAGATCCTGAAAACCCTGATGCAGTCACGTACCGTACCTATAGAATCAATAAACACTTACAAATCTGGTTTACCGAGAACAGAGATTATCGAAGCCCAAATGCTATGCAAGATGGTCCTGGAAAAAGTATTTGGGGAGAACAACAAAAAATATGGTTAAAACATACCTTACTCGATAGTGATGCAGACTTTAAAATACTAATATCTCCAGGCCCACTTATTGGGCCTGATGATGCTTATAAAAATGATAACCATGTCAATCATAACGGATTTAGGCATGAAGGGCAGGATTTCTTGAATTGGACTGCCGAAAACAGATCAAAAATTGGTAATTTTTATATAGTTCATGGCGACAGACATTGGCAATATCATTCGGTTGATCCGCATAATATTGAAGAATTTTCTGTTGGAGCTATTGATGACTCTAATGCGAGAATGCCAAGATTACCGGGTGATCCTAAATCTACAGACCCCAAAGGTAAAATTAAACAACCGTATGTGGCTTCAAAAGTCTCGGGCGGGTTTTTAAGAATAAGAACAAACTCAAATAAAGATAACGGATCTTTGCAATTTACCTTTTATGACCAAAAAGGTAAAGTTCTTTATAAAATGAATTATGCTAATTGAAATAAGTATATTCAGTTATTAATAAATCACTCAAACGTTTTCGTATCCGTTATTTTCTTTAGAATCCTTGTTATTTTTAAGCAAACCCTCTATTATCCAACAATTTACTAATACTAAAACCAACACTCATCCAATTCATTTCTTTTCTGTTTATTGATTATTTGTTAATTTGACATATTTTTAACAAAAGAAGATTGTTGTAAAACATCTAAATGCATTCGTCATTAACCAAAATAACATCTCGATTTATTGGAACAGTTTTGCTTCTTGCATTTTTTTCCTTTTGGAGCAGTAACGCCCAACAAAAGTGGAAAAAAGTATCTGAAGTAACTAATTATTCTAATAACGATATCGGTAAAGCTGCACCCAAGACCTTCGATATTGCGCAGGACTCACAAGGGTTATTATATTTTGCTAATGAATATGGATTGTTAGAATTTACCGGTAGTTCATGGAAAATTTTACTCCAACCCAACAATCGTTCTCCTATAAGTTCATTACTCTCCTATGGTTCTCGCATATATGTTGGAAGTATTAATGAAATAGGGTATACAGCAAAGAACATTTTTAATCAAATATATTATATATCACTAAATGATCTATTACCTGAAAACTGTACCAATTTTTCACAAGTATGGGGAATCTTCGAAATTCAGAATAACATCTATTTTTGTTCTAGTGATCAGTTCATAAAGTATGATATCTCAGAAAACAAAATACATTGTATCAATAGTAGTAAAGGTATTAAACATGCTACAAAAATCAATAACAATCTATATTTCATTGACAACTCAAACACAATTAATATTCTTGTCGGGGACGAAATAAAACAAGCTTTCTCCTCCAATTATTTTTCAAATAATACTATTGAGCGAATACTTCCCTACGGAAATAATTCATTCTTAATTTTCACCGATAACAACGGTGTTTACTCATTAAAAAACAATCAACTCCTACCATGGGGAAATACAACGCATTTTAATTTATCAAATACAAATATCTCTTCGGGAATTCTTTTAAATAATGGTGTTTATTGTTTAGGGACGACCAACAGCGGTGTTTTATTTTTTGATAAGGAAGGAAACCTTTTACAAAAATTGAATAGGGACAATAAACTCCTTAGCAATACCATTTTAAATTTATATACAGATGAATCCGAAAATTTATGGATTACCTTAGAAGGAAGTATTAGCTATGTAGAGTTAAAATCTCCATTTTATACGCTATCAGAAAATGAAGGAATATTTGGCACTACCTACGATGTTAAGAAGCTTAACGATACACTATATGTAGCAACTTCTAACGGATTATATCATAGTAAATGGCCCCAAGACAACTATACAGATACTTTTAAACAAGTATTGGGAGTTGAAGGTCAAATCTGGAATTTATCTATCATTGACAACGAACTTCTTATTGGCGCTCATAATGGTTCATTTATCCTTAAAAATAATACTGCTAATTATATAAGCCATATTAAAGGAGGGTGGAACTTTGTCAAAATACCAGGAAATAGAGATTTAATTCTTCAAGGAACCTATTCTGGGTTAGTTGTTTACCAAAAGGTTGATGGAATATGGAAGTTAAGAAATAAGATAGAAGGGTTTGATGAAACTGCAAGAGAAGTACGATTTGATGACAATTACAACATATGGATATCACATGGGTATAAAGGTATTTTTCATTCGCGATTAGATTCTATATATACTAGGGTGCTTGAATCTACTTTATATGATCAGCAAAAGGGATTCCCAAGTAATTTATTTATTAGTTTATTAGATACAAATGATCAGCAATTATTCGGTACCCAGCTTGGAGTATATCATTACAACAAGAAAACAGATTCAATGATTGTTGATCGTAAATACACTAGTATTCTTACCAATCATAATCTGGTAAGACGTCTAAACCACATTTCAGAAAATGAAGTACTCTTTATTCAGGGATATGATAGAGATGATGATATAGGGATTATAGATTTCTCACCAAACGGAGATCATACCATTAAGAGAGTACCGTTTCAACGGTTGAAAACACAACTTATTCCGGCCTTTGAAAAGTTCATTCCCTTTGATAATGATGATTTGGGATTTACTTCCAAAAATGGTTTAATCATCTATCGCAAAGATGACCGCCCCGATTACAACAAAGAGTTCACTACCTTAGTAAAAAACGTAATGATCAAAGATTCTACCTTATATGGTAATGTAGAGGATTATGTTACCGATATAAGAAAAGATTCTATTTCTGAACCTATTCCTTTTAATCTTAATAAATTAAGCTTTTCTTATGTAGCTCCATTTTATCAATATCCGAAATCGGTAGTATACCAAACTTATTTAGAAGGTCTCGACGAAGATTGGTCTGAATGGAATATCGAAAATCAGAAAGAATATAACTTTTTACCATCTGGCGAATATACTTTTAAAGTTCGAGCAAAAAATATATATAATAAAATTGGAAAAGAGGCTACTTATAAATTTGAAATAAAGCCACCATGGTATAGGTCAATTCCCATGTATTTTGTTTATGCAACCTTGCTTATTCTTATTTTATACACTTTTATTCATATAAAAAATGATCAGCGCAAAAAAAGTATGGAAAAGCTAAAAATTGCTCATAAGAAGGAAATTGAACTTCAAAAGATAAAATTTGAAGAAAAAAGACTTAAAGCCAAAAACGAAAAAATAAAAAAAGACAATAGGTCCCTAAAAGAAAATCTTGAAGCCAGAAATAAAGAGTTAGCCTCATCTGCCATGCAAATGGTTCAGATTGATAATCAGTTATTACAACTTAAGAAATCTCTCGATGAGATTTATAATCAGTCTGAAGGCTTTTTAAGGAAGCAGTTAAGAGACACTATAAAAACGATTGATAATCAAATAAAAGGTGATAATAACTGGAAACATTTTGAAACACATTTCAATCAAATCCATGATAACTCATTAGAGCGTTTAAAAGAAGAATATCCAGACCTTAATCATAGAGAAATACGATTATGTGCCTACCTAAAGTTGAATTTATCAAGCAAAGAAATTGCACCTTTAATGGGTATTTCTTATCGGGGAGTTGAGTCTTTACGCTTTAGAGTTCGTAAAAAAATGAACCTTGACACCTTGGTGAATCTTACCGATTACATAATACGATTTTAGGTCTTTATTTTGCTAAAAACCTTCTGTCAGTTCACCAACATCCGGTTTGCGTAGTAAAACTGTAGTCCACTAGTGTTTTAAGAGTATTCACATTATAAAATCTTCAAAAAAGGTGTTTTAATTTTGATTAGTTACCAAAATATGTAACGATTATTTCGTTATTCTAAAATCACTAATCATGTTAATCATGTTAATCATTAATAAAACAAAAAGCGCACTTCTATTTTTCCATTTAGTATTGATAGGATGTTTTGCTTCATTTTCACAAAACACCATACCAGGCAAGTTCGCTCCAACCAATGGAAATACTATGCTCATCATAGGTCAGGATTTAGGATCTGTGGCAGGTTATGTAAATAGTGGTCGATTCCCTACTCCTGCCGGAGTAACTATGTATACAGATGTATATACTATGGGAGGACTAAATAGCATTACCAACTACGGTGCCGGAAACATTGGTTCACAGGCAGCATTAGATCAGTACCCTAATTCGGCTCTCGCTATTGGTCTGTGGATGGTAGAAGAGGCAGATGGCCAGGGAGAAGATCACCCCAACGGATTAACCGAGATTGTAAACGGACAACATAATGATGAATTAGACAAATTTGCCGCTTTTGCTAATAGAAATGCTCCCAGACCTATTTACTTAAGAATAGGTTATGAGTTTGATGGACCATGGAACAACTATGACCCTAATAAATATCAAGCAGCATATCAATATATTGTAAATTACCTGAATCAGAAACAAGTTGCCAATGTGGCTTACGTATGGCAGTCTGCCACCTGGGGTGCTACACCGGCCAATGGTATTGATAGCTATTATCCCGGAGACCAATATGTAGACTATGTTGGGCTTTCTTTTTTCTTTTTTGACCAAAATTTTAATGGAAATAACCTGGATTATATTTTAAACTTTGCCAGAACCAGAAACAAACCTATTATGATGGCCGAAGTTTCTGCACAATACTATGAGTTTGATCAAGGCACATATCACCCATTTGATAATCCAGGTTCACCTCAACAGTTAGGAGGACAAGGTATATGGAATCAATATTTCAGGGATCAACTTATCCCGTTTATAGATGATAACAGAGATGTAATACGAAGCGTTGCCTATATTAATGCTGATTGGCAATCGCAACCACAATGGAAATGGCCAGATGCCAATAATGGTTTTTGGGGAGATACCAGAATCGAAGCAAACAATACCATTGCCAATAATTGGAACTCGTATATAAACAATGGAAATTTTCTTCACGGGGGGCCAAATTTATTAAGTGATTTAGGAATTACAAGTGGTCCCACTCCAACTTGTAGCGATGGTATACAAAATGGAGATGAAACGGGAGTAGACTGTGGTGGAAGCTGTCAGCCGTGTCAAACTCCACCAACTTGCAATGATGGTATTCAGAACGGAGATGAAACTGGTGTTGATTGTGGAGGTAGCTGTACACCTTGTTCTCCTGGAGGAGGTGATATAACCACAAAAATAGAAGCTGAAAGTGGAAATTTAACGGGACAGGCTCAATATTACAATGATGGATCTGCAAGCAATGGCCAGGGGATAGCTTATTTAGATGGGATTGGTAATGGATTCACAATCACCAACGCTCCTAAAGCAGACAAAGTAGCGTTTATCTATGCCTCCCAAAATTCTGGAAAAATCTCGATACGTGTAAATGGCCAAGACAAGGGTGATCTTAATTTTACTTCAAACGGTACTTGGGTTGGATCATATACTACAGCCACATTAGATGTTGTGGTATCTGAAGGAGATTCTTTTCAGGTGATTAATAATAATGGAGATGTCGCATTAAATGTAGATTATCTCAATTTTATAAGTCAAAATAATGGAGGGGGCAATGAGCCTTGTACAGGATCTGATATTCCAAATGCTTCGGTAAGCAAGACCGATGAGGGTTTACAAGGAGCAAATGATGGGAGTATTACATTTAGTTTCTCTGATACTACCGGAAGAACAAATATAGAATTTAGTATCAATGGCGGTTCTAGTTATCCCTATAATGTTGCGGACAATAGTGGATCAACTACAGTATCTAATTTATCTCCAGGAACCTATCAATTATATACCAGATGGGGAAATAATGAATGTCCTCAAAACCTTGGATCAGTTACTATAAATGCAGGCGATACAGGTAGTGGATGCACCGATTGTATAAACTTTGATCAAACCGGAACCTCCTCGTTCTCTAACCAGGATAATGCAGCGAACATAGTTATTCAAGATAACGGATCTACTGCAGTATTAACAGACAATACATGGCGAAGAACCAATACCAAATATACTATTACAGAAAATACTATCCTGGAATTTGAGTTTCAAAGCACGTCGCAAGGAGAAATTCATGGTATTGGTTTTGACAGTGATGAATCCTTAACTTCATCTCAAATTTTTCAGCTATATGGAACCCAAAACTGGGGGAATCGTGATTTTGATTATTCTCCTAGTGGTTATGCTTCTTTTAGTATTCCTGTTGGTGATTTTTATACCGGTACTGATATGTACCTGGTACTAGTAAACGACTTTGATAATGGATCTGGTAACACGAGTAGTTTTCGTAATGTTAGAATTTTTGAAAATATAACAACACCTACCTGTAACGATGGCATTCAGAATGGAGATGAAACTGGAGTCGACTGCGGAGGTAGTTGTCAGCCTTGCAGCACAGGCAGTCTAAGTGCAAAATTGCTTCCTCCCAATGATAAAATTCTACTTACCATTGGACAGGATCTTAAAACTATCAAAGACTACAATGATGGTGGTGTACAAGACAAAGGATTTCCAATAATGGGAGGAACTACAACATATATTTCTTTCTATAGTATATTAAACTCTCAATTTCCACAATATGGAGCCCTTGGAGAAACCTCAAATGGTGGAATTGCAACCAACGGAAATGGTACTACAATTGATGTTGATTGGGGAGCTGGACCTTTGAATGCGCGTAGCTCTATTCTGGCATATCCGAATTCGAGTTTATCCATTGGATTAAGTATGACTGAAGGCGAAGCTACCGGAACCGGAATTAATTATTGGTGTCAAGGATGTTTGGCGCAAGTAGGACAAGGGCAATGGGATAATCAAATCAAAAGGTTGGCTACGTTCTGTAAAAAGTATGGCAATCGAGCTATTTATTTAAGAATAGGCTATGAATTTGATGGAAATTGGAATGTTGGTTATGAGAACCGAACTAATTATATCAATGCATATAGACGTGTTGTTGATATAATGCGTGCCGAAGGTGTTACCAATGTTGCCTATGTATGGCAATCAAGCTCGTCTCCTATCGATGATGTATTAGATATTCAATTTGGTGAGGGTAACTTTGGAAATATTGAAAGCTGGTATCCAGGAGATAATTATGTAGATTGGATGGGATTATCATGGTTTGTTACTCCCGATGAAACAACTTCTGTTTTACCAGGAATACCTACACAGAGAGAAAAAGCCAATGAGGTTGTTTCTCTTGCCCGAAGTAAAAATAAACCGGTATATATCGCAGAATCCACTCCTCAGGGATATGATTTGGTAAACCTGGGAGATTGTAACATATCTTCGGTATGGGATGGTACTGCCGCTCAAGGATGTACAAACAAGTCGTCAAGCCAACTCTGGAATGAATGGTTTGCTCCTTTCTTCGAATATATTTATGCTAATAGCGATGTTATACGACAAGTACATTACATCAACGCGAATTGGGAAGATGATACAGCCCTATTTGGTCAAGGAAACAGAGCAAACGGATATTGGGGTCGCGCAGGAGTACATGTAAATACTACTATTTCCAGTTATTGGAAAACTGAAATAGAAAAACCAATATGGTTACATGGTAGCAGTAATCTAAATAACCAGCTTTTACAGTCACAATTATTATCTAATACTAAGCAAGCTGAAAAACATGACCCTCAAATACTATTATATCCAAATCCAACTGACGGAGTATTTGCTGTAAGAGGCAGAAATCTTAACCAGATAATGATTAGTGATCTAAATGGAAGAGTTATTAAAGATCTAACTACAAATCCCATGGATCAAGAACTAAGAATCAATATACAGGATATTCAAAAAGGAATGTACTTGGTAACAATTAAGAATACTAGCAATACCAAAACTATAAAGCGACTTATCATTAATTAAGTCAGGTTCGACTTACACTGGGGATAGTCTTCTGGTGGTACTAATTACTTATGAGAAAAGGAGGCTGTAAACTGAACTCTGTCTGAGTTAAATTTTAATCATTAATTTTATTCAGACAGAATCATGACAAACG
>CANMDH010000022.1 GCA_947496555.1 uncultured Aquimarina sp.
CAAAGCAAAAACTCCAAAATAGAAAATAAACTAAAATAAAAAAGACTGCCTAAATGTTTTTAGACAGCCTCTTTTTTATGCTCTAATATTACACAAGGGCTTGAAAAATTACACTTTATAAGTAGTACAACGTTAAATTTTGTATTTAATCGTCAAAAAAAATGAAAATAGTTCAATTTTTATGATGCATATATTACGGTTTTACCTTACTTTTGCCGCCGTTTAATTTTTATGTATGCTTATGAAAAGAATATTACTTTCATTTTTCTTATTTACCTCGCTTACCATATTTGGTCAATCTTTATCCAAGACTCATATCATTTATGAGTCCAAGGATCAAATCATTATGAACAATGGGAAGCAATATCAAATATTGGCAGAAACCAATTTTTATGACACAGCAGATTCTTCAATCAAACAACATATAAAAGTATTAGGTCATGTATTATTTTTAAACCGTGTTCTGATACTAAAAAGTGACGAAGAGTTTATAAAAATTGTAGAGTGGTCCGAAGACGATGTCACGTTTTATGAATATCCGGAGGTTTTAGATTTCAAAATTGAAGAAAATCAAATATCAAGTTTTGCGCTACCTGTAAAATAATTAGGCATTTTTAATTGCATTCTTAGCAAGTACTAATATTTGTTCGAATTGATCTTGCAAGGTAAGATTTGAATTGTCAATCTTTATGGCATCGCTAGCTTTACGTAGAGGAGAATCTTTTCGAGTACTATCGATATGATCTCTGTTCACTACATTTTTTAAAACATCTTCGTAAGTAACTTCTTCTCCTCTTTCTTTAAGCTCTAAGTATCGGCGTTCGGCTCTATCCTTGGCAGTTGCTGTCATAAATAGTTTAAGTTCGGCATTAGGAAAAACAACGGTACCGATATCCCTGCCATCCATTACAATACCCTTGTCTTTTCCCATCTCATTTTGTTGTTCTACCAATTTCTTACGAACAGAAGATATTGCTGCTATTTTACTTACATATTTTGATACTTCGAGGGTTCTTATTTCTCGTTCAACATTTTTATCATTAAGCAACACTTCTGCTACTCCTGTTTTCGGATTTACCTCAAACCTAATATTAATTTCTGGTAATACTCCTTCTAACTTATCTTTTTCAAAATGTAAAGGGCCAATAATAGCTTTTCGCATAGCATGCAAAGTGATAGCTCTATACATTGCACCGGTATCAACATAAACGTATCCTAAAGCTTTGGCCAATTGCTTTGCCACCGTGCTTTTTCCTGTAGAAGAGTGCCCATCAATTGCTATAATTATCTTCTTATCTTCCAAATTCTAAAAATTTAAGATCAATGTATACCATTATTCTGCTCAAAAATAATCGAAACTATTAAGAATGTAGTCATTCGTATAAAAAAGTTATTCCTGTTTAAAAAATTTAACTTCAGCTAAATATCCCAACAAACTAGGTTGTTATCAAAGAAACACAAAATTAGCCATTTCAAACCTAAGGTTATTTACAGGTAAAAACTGGTTATCAAACACAATAATTGTACTTTATCGGAGTTATTTACCTTTAAACGCTATTGCATGAATAGAAGCTACTTTATTACACCTTAAATCGACACTTATTAACCTAAAGTAAACACAAATCATGGGCTTTTTTGATTTCTTGAATGAAAAAATTGCAATAGATCTTGGCACCTCAAATACGCTTATCACCTATAAAGGCAAAATAGCAGTTGATAACCCTTCTATCATAACAATGAATCAAATCACAGGAAAAATTATTGCTGTGGGTAAGGAAGCGGGTATGATGCGAGGAAAAATAAACAAAAATATAAAGACTATTTACCCATTTAATAATGGGGTAATCTCTAACTTTGATGCGTCTGAAAAAATGCTTAGGACCTTTATTAAAAGACTATCATCTTTGAATGCATCTGTATTTAGTTCGTCATATAATATGATGATTTCTATTCCGTGTGGAAGTACCGAAGTCGAAATGCGTGCAGTAAAGGAATCTGCAAAACGTCTTAATGCAAAAAACGTCTTTCTAATTCATGAACCTATCGCCGCTGCTATTGGAGGAGGTATTGATGTATTGGAGCCTAAAGGAAATATGGTCGTTGATATAGGTGGAGGAACCACAGAAATCGCTGTGATTTCGCTAGGAAGGATCATTAGTGGTCAATCTGTAAAGATTGCCGGTAATGTTTTTAATGATGATATCATACAATACATTCGTGAGTCCCACAATTTGCATATAGGTGAGTCTATGGCTGAGAAAATAAAAATAAAAGTAGGTTCTGCAACTGATCAGCTAGAATCTCCTCCTGACAATCTAGAGGTAGAAGGAAGAGATCTTCTCACCGGGAAACCAAAACAGATAGAGATCTCTTATAAAGAAATAGCAAAAAGTCTGGATAAGTCTATTATGCAAATAGAGAATTCTATTATGGAAACACTTTCTGAAATCCCTCCCGAGATCTCTGCCGATATTTATAATACTGGGATATACCTAACCGGAGGCGGATCAATGTTACGTGGACTAGATCAGCGGTTTTCGAGAGCTACCGAACTCCCTATACATTTGGGAGAACGTCCGCTGGAAACCGTAGTAAAAGGAAGTGACATTGTACTAAAAAACCTGGACCATTACAACAGTGTATTGGTACAAAATAGAAGATAAAACCTGAAAATATTGAATTAAAAAAGCAGAACCTTATAGGTTCTGCTTTTTCGTTTTCTTTCTGTCAAAAAATTATAATTTTTTGGCATTCTTAACCTTTGTATTGGTGATTGCAATTTTTAAAACATCACCCATGTCTTTTACATAATGAAAAGTAAGACCTTTTAAATACTCAGCTTTAATCTCGTCAATATCGCGTCTATTATCTTCGCAAAGCAATATCTCTTTAATATGTGCTCTTTTGGCTGCAAGAATCTTTTCTTTGATTCCACCCACTGGTAATACTTTCCCTCGCAAGGTAATCTCTCCTGTCATAGCCAAACTTTTCTTCACTTTACGTTGTGAAAATAAAGAAACCAATGATGTAAGCATCGTAATACCTGCACTAGGACCATCTTTTGGTGTTGCGCCCTCTGGCACGTGAATATGTACATTATACTTACCAAAAATATCTGGGTTAATGTCTAGCTCGCTGGCATTTGCTTTTATATATTCCATTGCAATAGTAGCGGACTCTTTCATTACCTTACCCAGATTTCCAGTTATCGTAAGATTTCCTTTTCCTTTGGAAAGTATAGACTCAATAAACAATATATCTCCACCCACGCTTGTCCACGCCAACCCTGTAACTACACCAGCAACTTCATTGTTCTCGTATTTATCACGTTCTAATTTTGGTGATCCTAATACTTCAATAACATCTTCGTTTGTAATTTTGATATTATATTCTTCTTCCATCGCAATGCTCTTGGCAGCAAAACGTACCATTTTGGCAATTTGTTTTTCTAATCCACGAACTCCTGACTCTCTGGTATATCCCTCCACAATTTTTTCTAACTGAGCTTTACCAATTTTGAGGTGTGATTTATCCAAACCATGCTCTTCTAATTGCTTAGGCAATAAATGCTGTTTTGCAATTTCTACCTTTTCTTCTATGGTATATCCAGTAACATTGATGATCTCCATACGATCTCTAAGTGCTGGTTGTATGGTGCCCAAGCTATTTGATGTTGCTATAAACATAACTTTAGATAGATCGAATCCCATTTCAAGGAAATTATCATGAAATTCAGAATTTTGTTCTGGATCTAAAACTTCTAATAAGGCTGAAGAAGGATCTCCTTGGTTCCCGACTGATAATTTATCTATTTCGTCTAATACAAATACAGGGTTGCTAGTTCCTGCTTTTTTAAGACTCTGAATAATGCGACCAGGCATAGCGCCGATATACGTTTTTCTATGTCCGCGAATTTCTGCTTCATCTCGTAATCCTCCTAAAGAAATTCTTACATATTCTCTTCCCAATGCCTCGGCTATAGATTTTCCTAACGAAGTTTTTCCTACTCCTGGAGGTCCATATAGACAAAGTATTGGTGATTTCATATCATTACGTAGCTTCAAAACTGCCAGGTATTCAATGATTCGGCGTTTTACTTCATCAAGACCATAATGATCCCTATCAAGGATTTTCTTCGCGCGTTTCAGATCAAATTTGTCTATACTAAACTCATTCCAGGGCAAATCCAGAAATAGATCTAAATAGTTACGCTGTATCGAATACTCGGCTACCTGAGGATTCATACGCTGCATTTTTGAAAGTTCCTTTTCAAAATGCTTTTTTACATCTTCATCCCAATTCTTTTTCTTACTACGTATGCGCATTTCTTCAATCTCATCTTCGTGAGATACACCACCAAGTTCTTCCTGGATGGTTTTCATTTGTTGATGTAAGAAATACTCCCTTTGCTGTTGGCTCATATCATGTTGAACCTTACTTTGAATATCATTTTTAAGCTCCAATTTTTGAAACTCTTCATTCATGAATTTCAAAGTAGCCAGAGCCCTTTCTTGCAAATCATTGATTTCAAGTATTTTTTGTTTCTCACCAACGGGTAAATTAAGGTTAGAAGACACAAAATTGATCAAGAACGAATTACTTTCGATATTTTTAATCGCAAATGACGCTTCAGAAGGGATGTTAGGGCTTTCTCTTATAATTTCTAATGCAAGATCTTTGATAGAGTCGATGATGGCCCCAAACTCCTTATTCTCTTTTGCAGGTCTAGCTTCAGGAACTTCCTTTACTTTGGCCTTTATGTAAGGAATTTCCTCAACTATTTCTTGTATTTCAAAACGTTTCTTTCCTTGTAATATGACCGTTGTATTTCCATCTGGCATTTTTAGTACTCTTAAAATTCGAGCTACCACGCCAACCTTATTTATATCTTTTAGGGCGGGGTCTTCTACGTCTTCCTTCTTTTGGGATACTACACCAATAGTTTTATTCCCATTATTTGCTTCATTTAGAAGTTTTATTGATTTATCTCTCCCTGCCGTTATCGGAATCACTACCCCCGGAAATAATACAGTATTGCGTAACGGTAGTATAGGTAATAAAGAAGGCAATTCTTCTTTATCAATTTCTTCTTCATCTTCAGGCGTTAATAACGGAATTAATTCTGCATCTTCATCTATTCCCTGAAATGACAAACTGTCAAGTGTTGTAAATTTGGTTTTCGCCATAATTATATATCAAAGTCATTTTGTCATCACAACAAAACAACATTTCTTTTTTAAAATTAATGTAAACTGCTTGAAAAACACTACATAACCATATAAAAACAGGTACTTTAAAGCATTCTCAATATCTATATTTCAATTCTTATGCCATAAACTTTTAAAAAAAATATTAAAAACTGTAACAAAACATATCTATGCATATCTTTATGTAAAAGTAAATAGATTTTTTTGTCACTAACCCAACTAAATACAGAGCAACTAATAGCAAAATGTCGCGAGCAAGATCAGAATGCGCAACTCGAGATTTATGATCGTTATTACAAAGCAATGTATAATACAGCGCTGAGAATCATAAAAGACACAGCAGAAGCTGAAGATATTATGCAAGAGGCTTTTTTAACAGCCTTCACCAAATTATCAATGCTTGAGGATAATGCTTTGTTTGGGGCCTGGTTAAAAAAGATTGTGATCAATTCTAGTTTAACTGCGGCCAGAAAAAAAGATTCGTATCGCGATGTAACTCTTGAAACGGTAGAATATGCACTTGCAGAAGATACTGATGGAATTACAGAGGATGAATTAAACTCTATGAAGGCGAATACAATAATAAGTACACTAAATCAACTAAAGGACAGCTATAGCACGGCGTTATCACTACACCTAATTGAAGGGTATGATTATGAAGAGATCTGTCAAATTATGAATATATCATATTCTAATTGTCGTACGCTTGTTTCGCGCGCAAAAGAAAGCTTACGAAAAAAATTACAGTTTGTATGAAGAATGAGGATAATATAGAAAAGCTATTTGAACGTATGCAAAATGAATTAGACATACATGAACCTTCTGCTGGTCACCAAATGCGCTTTGTAGAAAAGTTACAACAACAAAACAAAGTGGTCACTTTACATACAAAAAAGCGTAACTGGATAAAACCATTATCAATTGCTGCTTCGATTGCTGTGGTAATTGGTATTGCGGCGATCACCCTGGTATCTGCTCCTATCCAGGAGGCCGATTTGGCTAGCGTTTCACCACAAATGCAGGACACACAAAGTTTTTTTTCCTCGGCTATTCAGGTACAGTTAGAAGAAATTGATAAAATTTCTTCAATAGAAACGAAAGAATTGGTGGCAGATGCTATGAAACAATTAGAAAAACTAGAACTTGATTACCAAGCATTAAAGAAAGACCTTGTTCTTAGCGGAAATGATAAACGCGTTATCAGTGCTATGATCAAAAATTTTCAAAATCGAGCAAATCTGTTAGAAGAGGTGCTTCAAAAAATGAATGACATTAACGAATTTAAATTATCAAAAAATGAAAACCCTATACTATAATATTATTCTTTTATTATTGGTTCCCTCTTTTATTTTTGCCAATAACCATGGTGAATTAAATGGGAAGTATAATAAAGAAAAAACGCTAAAAAAGGAGTTTACCGTTGATCGAGACGCTTTATTAAAAATTAGCAATGATTATGGCAACCTGGATATAACCTCTTGGAACGAAAACCGAATCGTTATGGAAATTAACATCAAGGTGAGTGGCAATAACGAAGAAAAAGTGGTTAAAAAATTAGAGTCTATCGATGTCGAATTTGATTCATCATCAAAGATGGTTAGTGCTAAAACCATTTTTAATAAGGATAACGATTCCTGGTGGAGTAAATGGTCAAGCGGTTGGAACAACAATTTAAGCATGAAAATCAATTATACAGTTAAAGTTCCCGTAAGCAACAGTGTTGATCTTAATAACGACTATGGAAACATTAACCTCGACAAAATCGAAGGGAATGCAAAAATTAATTGCGACTATGGACAGATTATATTAGGTGAGCTATTAGCCGACAATAACTATATTAATATAGACTACACAAATAATAGTAGTATTGAATATATGAAATCTGGTAAAATTAATGCGGACTACTCTGATTTTGAAGTTGGGAAAAGTGATAGAATCGAACTTAACGCAGATTACACACAATCCAAATTTAAATCGGTTCAAGATCTAAGTTATAATTGTGATTATGGTGGGATTCGTGTTGAAAAAGGAGGTAAAATCATTGGGTCTTCTGATTATGTAAATACAAAAATAGGTACCGTATCAAAAGAGCTGAATATAGAGTCTGATTATGGGTCATTGGATGTCTATGCATTACAACCTTCTTTTAATAACGTAACTATTGATACAGATTATACTAGAGTTGATATCGGATATGAAGATGGATGTACTTTTGATTTCTACATCAAAACTTCGTATGGAGGCATCAAATTAGACGAAAGTATTTCTGTTCAGAAAAAATATGTAAAAGATTCTAAAAAAGAGTATGAAGGTTATAATGGCACTAAAAATAGTGGCAATAACATCAACATTACCTCTAGTTATGGAGGAATCAAAATAAGAAAAAATTAAAACACAAATAAATTAAGAATTCAATCAAATGAGAACAGCAACAATAATTTTAAGTATCGTGTTATGCAGTATTACCTCTGTTAATGCACAATGGTGGGGAGGCAAGAAAGTAAATGGAAATGGAAATATGGTTACCAAAAACAGGACCACCCCGGATTATGATCAAATTAAAGTAAAAGGAAGTTTTGACGTATCACTAGTTTCCGGTTCGGAAGGAAAACTTACAGTCGAAGGCGAAAGCAATCTTATTGAACACATTCGCACCGAAGTTGATGGAGATGTTTTGAAAATCTATGTAGAAAAAGAGTACTACCTTAAACCATCTAGAGGAAAAAAACTATTAGTTACGGTACCTTTTGAGGATTTAAGCAAAGTTACGCTATCAGGTGCCGGAGATGTCTATAGTAAAGACGTTATAAAAGCAACCAACTTCAAAACCGGTATATCTGGGTCAGGCGATGTGAAACTAATGATCGAAGCCCAAAACACAGAAGGTTATGTGACCGGAAGTGGAGATCTGAAATTGAGTGGTTCTTCTAACGATTTTGATTGTAAGGTAACGGGTTCTGGGGACCTTAAGGCCTATGATCTAAATGCTAAAGATGTTGTTGCATCAATTACAGGTTCTGGAGATATACAAGTTACTGCTACATCTTCTATTAAAGCACGCATCACGGGATCTGGAGATATTGACTATAAAGGAAATCCCGAAATGGAAGACAAAAAAGTATCCGGGTCTGGAGATATTACACGACAATAGAATTGCATTATCAGTAAATTAATACCTACTGTTTAAGAGCCTTGGTTCTTAAACAGTTTTTTTTATGTTTAAATATCTTTACTTTTACGGTCAAATCTATTAGAAATAGATAAAAGTCTTTTGTAATAGACGCATTTTTAACCCCAAAACTAAAAGTACATTGTCGTTTTTATCGAAAAAAAAAGTTCCTCTTTCTGAAGTTACCCCAGATAATTATGTTGATATCCATTCGCATCTTATTCCGGGGATTGATGATGGAGTAAAAACGATATATCAATCTGCCTACATTCTAGAGCAATTTGAAAAATTAGGAGTTAAAAAAGTAATCACAACTCCGCATATAATGCAACAGGTCTGGCCAAACACTTCAGAAGTAATTAGAGACTACCACAAAAAACTTCAAAATGTACTTCCTGCTTTAGGAATATCAAAAATTGAACTACAAGCTAGTGCAGAGTATATGATGGATGACCTGTTCTATGATCGTTTAAAAAAAGGTGATATTTTACCGCTACATCAAAATTATCTTCTTGTGGAAATGTCAACCTTCAGCCCTCCTATCAACTTAAGTGAAATTCTTTTTGAGATTAAAGTAGCCGGATATATTCCTATCCTTGCTCATCCAGAACGATATCCGTTTTATTATCAAAACGATTTAAAAAAATACGATGAATTAAAGGAATCAGGATTTTTATTTCAACTTAACTTATTATCGCTTTCGGGATATTATGGAGATCAGGTAAAGACCATTGCCAATAAGTTAATTGATCAAAATTACATTGATTTTACTGGTACAGACATTCATAATTATCACCACTTGGGAATATTGGAAGAAGGGTTTTATCCGAAAGTCGCTGAAAAAGTTACCAGGTTAATGAAAAACAACAGTATCTTCTCTTAGTTTTTCTTATTACCATAGCCATAGCCATAATTGTATCCGGCTTGGTTTCCTGCTGCATTAAGTAATACAGCAATGTTGGGAAGGCGTTTTTCTGTATAAAAAGTTTGTGGCATTTGTAAAATTCTTTTATCCGAATAATTTTCACGAACAATGTAAATACACAAATCAGCAAAATCTCCAATCAATAAAGTATCTGCAACCAAACTTACCGGAGAAGTATCCACGATGATATAGTCATAATTTTCTTTAAGATAATCAAACATTGTGGTTACGCGTTCATGCATTAATAACTCTGCTGGATTAGGAGGAATTGCACCAGAAGGGATAACATCAAAAGAACTATCACTATTATCGTTATAGATTATATCTTTGGGCGACAACTCTCTATTCATAATAAAATTAGTAAGTCCTTTGGTATCCTTACCTTGTGGTAAATCTAGAAACTGATGAAATTTTGGATCTCTTAGATCGGTACCTAAATAAGCAACTTTTTTACCTGTGATTGCCAGTGTTTTGGTCAAATTAGAAGATATCATAGTTTTACCTTCTCCAGAAATAGTAGAAGTTACAAAAATAACTCTCCCTCTATCTTTATTGGCTCCCGCCATTAAGAAATTTAAATTGGTCCTTAAGATTCTAAATGCCTCGGCAACTCCAGATCGATCGTTAGAAGATATTACAATCTTGTTTTTAGATCTAACTTTTGGTATTGAGCCAATAATTGGCATGGAAAGTACTTTTTCTAAATCTTCTCTTGAAGTTATTTTTACATTCAATAAATCAGATAAGTAAATGATCAAAAAAGGAATCAGAAATCCAACAAAAAGGGCTCCAGCATAAATAACCTTCTTATTTGGAGAAACTGGATACGAATTTAACGTAGAGGCTCTGTCAATTACTCTGGCATTAGACAATGTAATATGGCTTGTAATTTCGGCTTCTTCTCTTTTCTGTAATAAATACAGGTATAATTCTTCCTTAATTGTTTGCTCACGTTCAATAACTCTTAAATCTTTTTGACGAATTGGAGCATTATATAATTTACCACTAAAATACTGATCTTGAGTTCTCAAACTCTTCAATCGAATACCTATCGATCCTTTAAGGCTATTTAAACTGCCTATTAAAACCTGTCTAAGACCATCTATCTGTTGATCGATATTTACCACAACCGGATTTTGTTCACTTGACGTTTTTAACAGTCTTTTTCTTTGTAAGATCAACCCGTTATACCTAGATACTGTAGTAGTTACTGTAGGCTCGTCGAATCCAAGGTTAGCGGGTATTAAATCGTATCTCCCCTCTTGGCTTAAAACAAATCTTCGCATTGACTCAATAAGACTAAGTTGTGTACTTAACCGAGCTATCTCCTGTACATTTCTTGAATCAATATCTGCTACACGCTGCGTTTGTGCTTCGACATTATTAGTTAATCCAAATTTGGATTTATAACCAGCAGCCTCATCATCGACTTCAGATAAATCTCCTGATATAAGATCCAAACGCTCATTAATAAAATTAGCAGTCCGGGCAGAAATTTGCTTCTTACTTTCTATAGTAGCTTTATTATATTCATCTACAAGGTTATTTACAATGTCCTTTGCTTTTTCTTTTACTGGGTCATTTAAGGATATCCCTACCAATGATGAACTACCCAGAGGATAAATTGCCAACCGATTTCTATACCCTTCTGTTACAAACTTAACTGGAGTGACTTGAATTTTAATAACTGAGCCGATACTCTCTTCTAAATTTTCGGTGTTTGGGGTAATAACAATATCACCAACACCGCCAGCAACTGTATTCCCAAAAGAATGATTACTTAATTTCTGCCCCTTTTTATTTAAAAATGAGAAGGAGGTCTTCGAATCAATTCTAACATGAAAAGTAGCTGATTTTGTATGTACAATAGAATCATCTGATAAAAAATTAATCTCAATTAATGATTTCGGATAATTCTCGATCTCTAAAATTCTACCCTCAGAAAAATATCTAACATTCAGTTTCAGATCTTTAACTACATTGTTAATTAATGTTCTGGACTTTAAGATCTGTATTTCATTTTCAATTTTACTCTGAGAATTATCTAGTAGACCCAAATCTTTAAATGCGGCAAGTTCTGATTCGCTAATATTGTCATCCTGAGAAATCATAATAGTCGATGACACATTATATTGCGGTATGGTATATCTTATTTTTACATATGCTAAAGCAAGAAAAATTATGACACTTAAAACAAACCAATACCACTTTTTGAGGTATCTAATAAGTATTTCCCGAAGATTAAAACTGAAATTTGAAGCTTCAATTGCAGTATTATTATTGGCTGTAGGGTTATTTTTAGAAGTCATACTTTAACTATCTTATTAGCAGAGCTGCTACAGATATACCTAAACCGATCACACTCAAGACAATCCCAAACACATTATTAGTTGTTCTGGATTCTTTAACCCGAGATTTATTTGGTTCTACATAGAGAACATCATTTTGAGCCAAGTAATATACCGGGGATTCAAAAATATTCTTTGAAGTAAGGTCTAATCGATAATATGTGTTAACACCATCATTTTCTCTTATCACCATTACATTATTTCTTTTTCCCCTAATAGACAAATCACCTGCCAAACCGAGCGCTTCGATCACAGTAATTCTTTCATTGGGAATTGTATAAGAGCCTGGAGCTGTTACTTCTCCTATTACAGTTATTTTAAAATTTTTAAGTCGAACACTTACAATAGGATCATTAATGTAGATTTTTAATTTTTCCTTGATCATTTCTTTCACCTGAATTCTAGTAAGACCAGCTAATTTTAGCTTTCCTAAAACGGGAAACTCAATATTTCCATTTTCGTCAATTAGGTAGGTAGGTTCTGCAACCCCTTGAGCGGCATCACCTCCTGCACCATTCTCTCCCAGTCCGATTGATGCTCCTTGAAGATTAAATGGTCGAGCGGCGTCCATATCGGAAGCAGAAACCAATATACTCACCACATCATCAACTTTTAAGACGGGTGTAAAGGAATTGCTTGAATTAATCTTTTCTAAATTCGAAGCATTTTGAAAATAAACTATATCGGTTGGTGTCTTACATGAAATTATCGAAACTAGCAATAATAACAAAAACAAAAATCTACCCTGCATATTTATAGTACTTTAATAAGTAAGTTATCGATTTGAGTCACAAAAATATAACTTTATTTAGTTTGGCAATACAATTTTTGCCTTGGTATTAGACTAAAACTTTTGATTTAGCTTTAATAGTGTCCATATTGAACTTGTCAATACTTTCGAAGGTAGAATTATTTGAAATGTATTCCGGTACAATTTCTTTAAGTTTCCCTACTATTTGATGATCCTGATTAAATAAATTCATGATACACAAATCATCTATTTTGTCTTTTACACTAGCACAGTCATTATCATCAAATTTACTGATCATAATTTTTTTATGATACGTTGGCAATGTATTCTCTGTATCTGCTAATAATTCTTCATACAATTTTTCACCAGGTCTCAACCCAGTTATTTTAATATCTATATCGTTAGGATAACTAAGTCCTGATAGTCTAATCATCTTTTTGGCAAGGTCAAAAATCTTTACAGATTCTCCCATATCAAAAATGAATATTTCTCCTCCATTACCCATAGTTCCAGCTTCTATTACGAGCTGAGATGCCTCAGGTATAGTCATAAAGAAACGAGTAACATCCTTATGTGTAACCGTTAATGGTCCTCCTTTTTGAATTTGTTTTTTAAACAATGGAATTACAGAACCATTTGATCCCAAAACATTACCAAATCTGGTGGTAATAAATTTGGTTTTACTTGTCTTATGTAGGCATTTGATATACATTTCTGCAACTCTTTTGGTTGCCCCCATTACGTTTGTTGGATTTACAGCTTTATCTGTAGATACAAAAACAAACTTATCAACCCCATACTGGGATGATAAATCTGCAAGTCTTCTTGTTCCTAAAACATTAATTTTTATTGCTTCACAAGGATTAGATTCCATCAAAGGAACATGCTTATATGCAGCTGCATGAAAAACCATATTTGGTCTAAACTTTTCAAATATTGTTTCCATTCTTTGATGATCTCTAATATCTGCCACAATAGGCACAAAATTAGTAACACCTTTACTTAATAATTCTTGTTGTAAATCATATAATGCAGACTCTGCCTGATCAACTAAAATCAAATTCTTATATGAGTAGTAAGCAGCTTGTCTTACTATTTCACTTCCAATAGAGCCGGCTGCACCCGTAATAAGTATTACTTTATTAGTAAGCTCTTTCTTAATATTTTGATTTTCCATATTTATTGGAGCTCTTTCCAACAAATCTTCGATCTGAATTTCTTTTATTTGAGAAATTTCCAACTTGCCATCAATCCAATCATTAACAGCTGGAATGATCTTTACTTTTACAGGTAGTTTAAGCAGTTCATCCGAAATTTCTGATAGTCTTTTCTTGCTTATATGCGGGATAGAAACTACAACTTCTTTAATATTATTCTTTGTAATAAAGCTTTGCGTTAAAGAATTTGAAGCATATACTTTAATTCCATTAATGGTTTTTCCCTTTTTTTGAGGGTTATCATCAATAAATCCAAAAACAGACAATGCTCTATTAGAATCATTGGTAATAGCAGCCAAAGTTATTAAACCAGAATCCCCTGCACCATAAATTAAAATCCTAGAGTTCTCTCCTATTTTTGATTTAACATAATAATAGCAATATTTAAATATTAAACGACTAGTGGTTAGTGTTATAATATTTAACATATAATGAATACAGATGATAGAAACAGGGATATTTAACAGCTCTGTTATCAAAAATGCTCTACTGGATAGCATTATGCCTCCAGTAAGTGCAATGAGAACGGTAACCGAAAGAAATAAATTATACGCATCCCTCATTCCTGTATGTCGAACCACTCCTTTGTAAGAACCTATCATCAAAAAACTGAGTGTAGCTAAGCCAGCCATAACTGGCAGTTGATACAGCATATTGGTAAGGTTAAAATCTAAAGTGATCCCAAATCTTATAACATAAGCCAAAAAGAAATTAAAAATCGTTATTGACACGTCTATAGCCAACACCAACCATTTTGACGCATGCTTATGTGAATTATTTATTAAGTAGCTCTTAATCATCTCAATACATTTTTAATTACTGATACAATTCGATATAAATCATCTTCTTCAAGATTAGACCCGCTTGGTAAGCAAAGGCCTCTGTCAAATAGATCATCAGAAATTCCATTGAGGTACGCATTACAATCTGCAAATACAGCTTGTTGATGCATGGGTTTCCATAACGGTCTTGATTCTATATTTTCTTCGGCTAAAGAAAACCGAAGTCCTTCTCTTAATTCGTATGAACTAGTCTCTATACATGTAAGCCATCTATTAGAATGATACCCTTTCGGTTCTTCTAAAAAACTAATTTCGGAAGAATCACCAAGGTGTTTTTTATAAAACTCGAAGTTTCTTCTTCGATTGTCAACATGGCTTTCTAACACTTGCATTTGTCCTCTTCCGATTCCTGCAGCGATGTTACTCATTCTATAATTATAGCCTATTTCTGAATGTTCATAATGAGGAGCATTATCTCTGGCTTGGGTTGCAAGAAAAATTGCCTTCTCTTTATATTTTTGATTTTTAGAAACCAAAGCTCCTCCTCCAGAGGTAGTAATTATTTTATTCCCATTAAAAGAAAGGACGGCAATATCGCCAAAAGTACCACACTTAACATCATGATACGAACTTCCTAGTGCCTCAGCACTATCTTCTAAAACAGGAATCCTATATTCTGAAGCAATTGCATGAATCGCTTCTACATTATAAGGCATACCATATAAATGTACTGCTACAATAGCTTTTGGTTTTTTACCTTTAGAAATTCTATCTTTTATTGCTAATTCGAGTTGTTCTGGGCAGATGTTCCAGGTCTCTTTCTCACTATCTACAAATACCGGTGTAGCTCCTAAATAAACTATTGGATTAGCAGAAGCCGCAAATGTCATACTCTGACATAATACTTCGTCACCCGCAGAAACCCCAAGAAGTTTTAATCCAAGGTGTAAAGCTGCAGTACCCGAACTTAAAGTTGCGGCATATATATCGTTATCCAAATAGGATTCTATATCCTTTTCGAATCCGTCAACATTTGGCCCTAACGGCGCTACCCAATTTGTTTCAAAGGCTTCTTTTACGAAATCTTGCTCTGTTCCACCCATATGCGGCGAAGAAAGCCATATCCTTTTTGAATCAATTATATTCATATCTCCCATTAATAATGAACAATAATTCTCTACTGACTACAAATCATACTAGATGACTTATAATCAAATTCTTTTTCATGACAATCTAAAAAAACGCTGGAAGAAGGGGGTAGAAACTTCCTTTTGTTGAATTCTCTTTTACTATTATTTTCCGTTGCTAAAATAGTTTAGTTAAATCAATTTTCAACTTAAAACCTTATTTTTTAGACAGAATACTTAAAAAAACCGTTTAACGACCAACCTTACCTTAAAAACTTACTTAAAATACGTTTTTCCCGTAAGAAAAATATGATACGCTCAAAAAGTTTTACTAGTAATACTAGTTAAAGGTCGTTCAACAATTCTTAATTTTATCAAAAATACATTAAATCTAATGAACAAAACTAAAAACTTCCAAAATATTTTGTCATACGACCACAGCACAATAATACTGCATAATTCCGTTAAAAAAGACAGTTTAACAACTCTAATTTTAGGGGGTGTTTTCCCCTTTTTGTAAACATTAACACCTTCAGTATCTGTATATTTATTAAGAAAACTTTAAAATTATTTCAATAATTCTTTGATATATCTAATTAAATACATAAAATTTGCTCAATTATAAGTAGATATCGCTTACTCATCAGCATAATTTCCCCAATATTTTTTATAACCAATTGATACTGAATGTTATTTAATTCATTAGATTTTTTCATCTTTCTACCAATTGTTTTTATTTTATATTGGTTTGTTTTCTTCAAGAAGATTAAACTCCAGAACTCCTTTCTTCTTATATCTAGTTACCTTTTTTATGGTTTATGGGATTGGAGATTTTTATTTCTAATTTTAGCCAGTACTATTGTTGACTTTTTGGTAGGAAAAGAAATTTACAACAGCGATTCAGACAGAAAAAGAAAAAACTGGCTGTGGGTTAGTGTGTTATTCAATATTGGTCTGTTAGGCTTCTTTAAATATTATAATTTCTTTATTAATTCGTGGGTTGATCTTGTATCTATTTTGGGATACGAATTAAAAAGTACGTGGACATTACAGATTATTTTGCCTGTTGGAATATCCTTTTACACGTTTCAAACAATGTCCTACTCTCTAGATATATATTATAGAAGGCTTACTCCTACAAAAGATTTTATATCTTTTGCCACCTTTGTAAGCTTTTTCCCTCAGCTAGTGGCGGGTCCAATTGAACGAGCTTCCAACCTATTATCACAAATAACAACAAAGAGGGTCTTTAATTACACACAATGCACAGAGGGGCTAAAGCTTATACTTTGGGGATTGTTCAAAAAAGTTGTTATTGCAGATTCTATAGCCCCTATCGTAGATGATATTTTTGCTAATTACGGTCAATATCCTGCATCAACTTTAATTCTTGGGGTATCCCTTTTTAGTTTTCAAGTATATGGAGATTTTAGTGGATATTCTGATATTGCTATTGGTACAGCGAAGTTATTTGGCATAGAATTAATGTCAAACTTTAAGTTTCCAACTTTTTCGAGAAACGTTGCCGAATACTGGCAACGATGGCATGTCTCTCTATCTACCTGGTTTCGCCATTACGTTTATATACCCCTTGGTGGCAGCAGAGTAAGCAAACTAAAATCGGTAAGAAATATTGTTATAATTTTCTTAGTAAGTGGATTTTGGCATGGTGCCAATTGGACATTTATTTTCTGGGGAGCTATTCATGCTGCGCTGTACATTCCAGTTTTTTTGATGGGGAGAAACCGAATTTATATGAACAATGTTGTAGCAGAAAACAGATGGTTTCCAAACATAAAAGAAATTTCGCAGATTCTGCTTACCTTTATATTAGTTACATTTTCGAGAGTGTTTTTTAGATCAGAATCAATTACTGATGCTTTTGGTTTTCTACAACAGATATATTCTAATTTCACATATGAGACCTACCTACACCCTTTAGGATATCGCATGGTAGATTATTTCATATTGTTGGGGTTATTTGTTTTGTATGAATTTAGGATTAGAAGAGATGAGCGTTCTCCTTTTAAATTTAAATCGAAAGTTGTAAGATTTGCTCTGTACACCTTGGTAATTTTAGGAATGCTTCTATTCTTTGATGATAATATTGACAGATCATTTATTTATTTCCAATTCTAAACTTCGGACAATGATTTTGGAAGATGAAAAAAAATTAAACAAATGAAAAAACTCATTATTAAAAGCGTTTTATATGTTTTTCTGATACTGGTGCTACTAGAAGTATTGGTAAGGATTTTTCATTTGGGAAAAGACACTCCAACACGGTTTGTTGATGAACATAAAGTAGAGAAATGGGTTCCTAACCAAAATGGTTTTTCTGTTACGGGTAACCGAAGGCAGAACTTTTCTGAATACCGCATTAATAATTCTGGGTACAACTCTTATCGAGAATTTACTCCTACAAAAAATAAAATTGAGGTTGCACTAATTGGCGATTCGTTTATTGAAGGATTCCATCAGGATTATTACAATTCTATAGGAAAAAAAGTCGAAAACAAATTATCCGAGATCGAAGTGTATGAATATGGATATGCAGGATATGATTTTGCAGATCAGTTGCACTTGGTGCATTCGTATCAAGAGCAGTTTAAACTCATCGATCATCTTATATTGGGAATAAAATTCTCTAATGATCTAACCAGAGGGGAATATAATGTTGTCTATGGAAGATTAGCACTTGAATCCCCTATGAACAGATTACTAAAGAAAAGTAAATTATTGGTGTATTGTAAAAGTATAGGGGTTTTGGACCCTCCACAAGAAATGGTCTACCGATTGATTTCTCTACTAAAATCAAAACGAGAAACAAAATCTTTAAGTGATGAAGAAATTGCACTGATCAAAAAAGAAAAAGAAGAGAGCTATTTAGCAAATTTTGAAAGTTTGATAGCAAAATATGGCTATGACAAAGAAAGATACACACTACTCTTGGACTCCAGAATTACTAGCACAATTTTCTTATCATACCTCGAAAAAAACAACTTCAATTATATTGACATTGCACAGGCTTTTGAAGCTACCAATCGTTTTACCACACTTATTTATGATCGACATTGGAATAACCACGGAAGAGAGCTTGTGGGTAACCTTATTACAGAATATTTAAACAAAAAAGGTATCTCGAAAACAAATTAACGGTACGTTTTGTAGAATAAAAGGTTTATCAAAAAGTAATTTTCTGCATTTTTGATTTACCAACAATCAAGTACGTCTTTTTTTCCTTTGAAATTTCAAACACTTTAACATTCGAAACATGATCTATAGCTGAATATAAAAAATCGAATGTGGGTTTTCGTAAAAAAGAATACTCTTGATTATTATAGTCGACTACCGAATACCCTATGTCATTATTTACTTCCTCTATTGGAGATGACTCATACGGAGTTTCAAAATTATTATTCTTTTTACGGTTTGCCTTGAATTTTTTATAACGTACATAAGCAACTTTGAATACAAACTCTTTTGCGCTAACTTTTAAATATTCGACAAAAGCATTTATAGAGGCCAAAATAGACCTTTTTGGATAGATAATTTGATGTTCAAAGTGGTAAATATGATTGCACCACTCGCGTTTATAACTTAAGTCTCCCATTCCCATCTCGTAAGAATCATGATTATTGTTGATACACCAATCAAGCTTCTTATAAATCTCGACACTTCCTAAACTGAATTTCCCATAATCAATATCGTAAGATGATATGGCACTAAACAATTTTCCTTGAAAGTGATGATTAAGTGATACTACAATTGGATCGTTATTTTCAAAAACTACAAAAAGAGATGCTTTTTTCTCATTAATCAAAGAAAAATACATCTTTTGGTAACGCTCCCATTGTGTAAGGCTTTGACTAACATCATTACGTTGTTCGAATCTTCTAACGAGCATTTTGCGTAAACACTCCATCAAAAAATCGTACTCTTCCTTCTCAATGTCTCCGTAAAAAGTTTTATAGGATATCCTAAAACAAGATTCTAGCCTTTTAACTCTTCTTCGAATACCTTTTGCATTGCTTCTAAAGCGGTGTTTTATATATGCATCTGCGCTAGCAAAGTCATTTAAAAAAATGGCATACCCTTTAAAGAACTGGCTAACCTTTTTTAAAGAAAAAATCTCGCTGTTAATTGATGGTTTCAGATAATCCGGAATAAAGAAAACTGAATAGATTTTACCTGAATCTCTAACTAGATTTTCATCATACTTATGATTAATTATAGATTTCCCATCATCAAAAGTATTAACTTTAGAAAACAACTTTGGTATTACACCCCTTTCGTACAACTCAAAAAAGTAATCAATATTTTCTTTTTTCATTATCTACTCATTCTATAAAATGGGAAAAAATAATTTTTCAAATCCTCTCTTTCGATATTGGCATAATCACTACTAGAAGCCAAACATAGCTCATCATATATTTTCTCATTTACTATTTTCCTTCCTGTATAAAATATTACATCATCATCTTTAGGGAAGAAGGATTTTTTGCTTTTATATAAACCGTCCCCATCTTTCATTCCACCACCGAGAACATAATGTTTCTTTCCATTTTTAATTGCCCATTCAATAACTTTGACCCTTAAAAAATCATTAGGCCTATGACTAAAATACTCTGCGTTTGTACCTCCTAAAAATGCAAAAACCGTGTCTTTATAATTGATAATAAGTTCTACAGAAATCGGAATATTTTCAAAATATACTATGGCTATCGAAAAATTATTAATATTTGAAAATATAAGGCTTTCGAAATAGGCGCTGGAGAAGAAATATATACTATCAGCCTTATTACGCTTCATGGTATCTACATAAATGTCGTTAAAAATCCCGATAACCTCTTTGGTAATTGAGGCCGCATGAAATATCTTAAATTCTAAATTATAATTTACAGCTTTTCTAAAATTATTTCTAACCTTTGAGACAAATGCAGTCCATTGATCATCAAAATTATCAAAGAGATTACCTTTTACGTTAGACAGCGTTTGAATTAGGTTCCCAGAATATGCAACGTGGTTATTATTTAGACTAAAACGCACAAATTCGCTAATGATATTGTTTTCTTGATACCAATGATCGACTTGTTCCCAAAATTGAGCAATATCGTCATTAGTAATATCATCATTAAACAAAGGTCCATTATATCCATACGGACTAATGACATCAAAATAGGGAGTTTCTTTACCGTTAATTTCTATTTGTCTTAGAATAAAGGGCATTAGGATAATGGGCGTTTCTTCTTTTTCGAAGATAAAACACCGTAACCTGTCAGATTCTTTTTCAAAATACTTTAAATGCTCTATAGAATAGTAGACATTATTATCCCATTCCTTTTGAAGAAGTTTTTTGTATTCCAATACATTAGAACTATCATCAAGGTCTTTAATAAGTAGTCTGTAGTTTTGCTTCAATTGTTAAAAGGTTTGTTAGACAAAGGTTCTTAAATTATACTAGGGGTAATTTTTTAATTTACTTTTTTAAAAAAATAATCGCTTATCTTTTCAGACAGGACACGCGACAACCAAATTATTCTACCGCAATGTTCTAAATGCCATACGGCTTTTCCTTCAAAAATATTTCCTGCCAGTAATGGTCCTACAACATGTAAGTTTTCTGAAGACTCGAGAGATTCATTTACTTCAAAGCCAATTTTTGATTCATTTGGCTTGCAGTACCCTTTATTCATTATTTTTTTTAATAGTTCAGGAACATTATTCTTGGACAAATTTGTACTACCTACACAATTAATAACCAAATGCACAGGTTCCTGTAAGATCATATTTTCTCCCGATTTTGTGTCTAGATATTCCAATAAATATTCATCATTTTCATTCTTTCTAATATCACAAAATCTTCCAGCAATATGATCAAAACGTCCTTCTTCTTTAAGGTCGTCTATAATTTTTGAATAATGAAATCCTGCACATCGCTGTCTTCTTCCGATTTCATTACCATACAGACAAGCGAATTTTTTTAATTCTTCCTGATCAAGTTTACCTAATAGTGATCCAAAGGCTGTCGAAATGATTTCTACAGTAGAAGCCGCTCCCAAATTAATTTCATCTGCATAATCAAGATCCTTAAAAGTTGCCTCTGCAATGGTTTTAGCTGTTAAAGTATTTTTACTCGCTAAAGCTTGCAGATTAAAAGGTGTATACTCTTTTCTTTTTTCCTCATCAATCACCGCATCTGGCATTAATCCTTGTGTAGAAAGAACAGTAAATTTATTGATACTCGACTTTATTTTCTCATTATCATTTAGTTTATAAAGCATTTCAAGTCCACTGGCATTTGCTCCTACCACAAGAACATTCGGTTTCTTACTTTCATTTTTTTCAATGAAACCTTCAATTTTATTCAAAATCTCCTTCAGTTCTGGCTTATAAGGATTATTTATAAATAATAAATTATCATCTTCTATAAGCGTATCATCCTTCCATAGATGATTAACAGGAAGTGATCCCACAGAAAGGATAACTTTCTCTGACAAAATACTAGTGCCATTCTCTAAAAATAAAATATAGCTATCATTTTTCTTTTCTAGATCAAGAACTTCTCCTGTAATATAATTTACATCCACTAGCCCTTTATTGGTAAACTCTTCTAATCTGTCTTTTACTTTTTTATCAATATAACATCCAAAAAAACGTCTGGGAATAAAAAGGTCTTCCCAATCATTATTTTTTATTTTTTCTTCATGTTTGGAAACCCAATCAAGAGATAATTTTCCACCATCTTTTTTAAATTCTTCTAATAACCACTTTTTATTATTATTAAGCCATTCAACGAATTTACCTAGTTCTGGTTCTGGTAAAAAGTTTTTCAATGATGTAATCAGAAGTACTGAAAACCCGGATCTAACGCCATAAGGTATCCCGGTATGAAATTCCTGAGACTTATCTATAATAGTTATATGTATTTTCTTTTTTGATTCATTATTAATCTCTATACCATCTAAAAGATGTAAAATCGTAAACGATGATGAGATTCCCGAACCAATAAATGTTATATCAGATGTGTTGGTTATAATTTCTGCCCCCATAAATTATAATTGTTTGGTTTTAATAACTCTTCCTGGATTACCCACTACAGTTGTATAATCTGGAACATCTTTAATAATAACAGTTCCAGCACCAATTAAAGTGTCTTTTCCTATTTCGTTTATACCGGTCATGGCCGTAACGCCCATTCCTATATACGCTTTTTCTTTAACGCGTATCAAAGCGCCAATATTCACACCCGAAGACATGAAAACTCCATCTTCTAGAGTAACATGATGTGCAATGGTACTATCCATATTGATCATAATATAATTACCGATAGTTGTATGTGGCATAACAATATTTCCTGCCAGCATATACACTGCTTCTCCAATGGTAACATCTGGTGCTATAGATACCGTGTGGTGTAAGAATCCGGGGATTCCATAACCTTCTTTTTTAAGGGTAGATAAATAGTCTACTCTTACTGCATTTACCCCAATAGGGCAATATACGTCTTGAATTTTACTTTTGAACTCTTTACGGAATAAGTCTTCGTATTTACCCAATACAGGAATACCTATCACTTTTTCTTCTTGTAGATCTGGATTATCATCTATGAAACCAATGATATTAACTCCAGCTTCTTTTAAGTAGGAAGCATACACTTGCCCCTGCGTTCCTGCCCCAATGATTACTGCATTTTTCACTTGCAAAAATTAAGTTTTTAGTGGTTTAATTTAATATGGTTAATTATTTCCTGTAAAAGTAGGCATATTCAAGTTTTTACCACTATTAATATCTTCTTTAAAAAGTACTTTTTTAATGGTTAAAATAAGAATTTTTATATCGATTTTCAGGCTTATATTCTCTGTGTACCAAACATCTAACTTAAATTTTTGCTCCCAAGATATAGTATTTCTTCCATTAACTTGCGCCCAACCCGTTATTCCTGGCTTGACGTTATGTCTTTTCTTTTGAAAATCATTATACAGCGGTAAATACTTTACCAGAAGTGGTCTAGGACCAATTAGACTCATATCTCCTTTCAAAACATTGAATAATTGAGGAATTTCGTCTAAGGAAAATTTTCTTATAAATTTTCCAACACCAGTAATTCGTTGTTCAAAGGGTAATAACTCTCCATTTTCATCTTTCTTATCATTCATGCTCTTGAACTTTATAATCTTAAAAATTCGTTCCTTTTTGCCAGGACGAGATTGAAAGAAAAATGGTTTGCCGTTATTAGCTATACCCAATAGCACAATAAGCATAAGGATAATTGGAGAAAGCAATAAAATCCCTATAAACGAAGCCATAAAATCCAATAAACGTTTCAAAAATGGATTGTACATATGTTATTTTTAAGCTTGAATGTCTGCAACATTCTTGTATTTATTATTTATTTAATGATTAAAAAAAGCTCATATCTTCAATTCTATGATTTAGATATATACTTTTTTCCTTTTTCAATAGTTTTGATTTCCTTCGCCGGGACACCATAAACCAATCTAAAATCATCGACATCATTCAATATTAATGAACCCGCACCAATAATACTATGTTTCCCGATATCAACTCCTTGAATAATATTAGCTCCTAATGATATCGCAGTACAAAAATCAATATTTACATTACCTCCAACGGTTACACCTGGAGCAATGCTAGAGAAATCGGCCATCTTACAATCATGTCCAAAACTTGAATTTGTATTTAAAATACAAAACTCCCCTACTTCTGCATGGGTATTAATCTTTACTCCAGCCAAAATTACAGTCCCTTTACCAATTTTTGCACTTGGACTAATCGTTGCCGAATGATGAACCACGGTAATAAACTCAAAATCCGGAGCTAACTTTTTAACTTTAGTATACATCTGATATCTGGTCCAATTATCACCTATAGCAATTATTCCTTTGGTTATGCCTTGTTTTACCAGTTTAGGAATACTATCCTCTGTTCCTAAAATCTCGTAGCCCATTAATCTTCCTCCAATTTCTTTATAAGAGTCAATTAACCCCCATACTTCATACTCCTTATTGAATCCTATAGCTTCAATAATCACTTTGGCATGACCTGATGCACCTATAATTAGGACTTTATCCATCTTTTATATCTTAAAAATTCATCAAGTATATCATTTTTAAGAAACAAAGAATATGATTAATGTCAAATACCTTATAATTCGGACTCAATAGTGTTCAAAAGATCAGCTATATTGTTCATATTCATCAAATCCATTAACTTAAATTTGATATCAAAAGTCTTCTCTACCTCTGTTATAATCATCATATGCGTTACAGATTCCCATCCGTCTACATCGTCTGCCGTAGTTTCATCTGCAAGTTTAAAATTATCGTGCTCTAATATTGTTACAAAAGCTTCCCTAACTTTAGACAAAATCTCTTCTCTACTCATTATTGATTGTTTATTTAATGTCAAAATATGTTTTTAATTCTTTTCTATTAACCTTTCCATTAATACTGTGTGGAAACTCTTTGATAAACCTCACATGCATCGGAATCATATAATCAGGCATTTGAGTTTTCATATGATCAAATATTTTTTGGGTATCAAATTCTTCAGATTCAATGGCCAGTCCTAATTCGGCATTACCAAGGTTATTAGTAATATCTAGAGCAACCATATTCACTTTTTTGTCAGATTTTGCCTTTGCATGAAACTCAATTTCGGCAAGCTCTACTCTATAGCCTCTTATTTTGACCTGAAAATCTGCTCTTCCTACATAAAGAAAATCTCCTGCTGAATCTTTAAAACAAAGATCCCCAGTTTTATAATACCTCACCTGTTTTCCATTTTCTTCTCTGGTAAAAAAGCTTTGGGCATTTTTCTTTGGGTTTTTCCAGTACCCAGGAGTAATTTGTGGACCTGCCAGGCATAGTTCTCCGGATACATTTACTGGTACTTCTTGATTGTTTTCATCCACCACAAGGTATAATGTGTTTTTTTGTGGTGTGCCTATAGCAATAATCCCATTATGTGCTTTTGTATGGGTTTCTTTATGATACGGATAGAAGCCACTATACACTGTAAACTCTGTAGGGCCATAGTAATTGAAAATCTTACAATTTGGCAAGCAATCGCTCCACTCTTTGGCAATATCACTGTGCAAAGCTCCTCCGCCAAAGCTGCAATATCTCACATCTGGAGCATTAATTTCTGGAAAATATGGACGCAAATAATTAATAATTGACGGTACCATTGTAAGTACCGTAAGTTTTTGCTCTTTGATAAGCTTAAAAATATAAAAATACTTTATGGCTCCTTTGGGTATGGTGTACATGCATGAACCTGCCAGCAATGGAAATAAATAGGTAACCACTGAAAAATCAAAGGTAAGCTCAAACATTTGTAAGCACCTGTCAGAAGGAACTAAATTAAACTCGGGTTCGTCCTCTATTGCATCTACAAGGCCCGCTACATTATCAAAGGTAATCGGTACTCCTTTTGGAAGCCCAGTGGTCCCCGAAGTAAATAAAATATACGCAAGATCATCACCAGAAACTGCCTTTGGCTCTAAACTTATAGCCGTTTCGGGAATAGTATGAGAACTAATAACCTCATAATCATTATACACCGAAGTTTTTGACGAATCTATCACGTATTTGGTTTCCGTTAACTCAAAAACTTTACTATTACGCTCCAAAGGAGTAGCCGGATTTACGGGTACATACGCTTTACCCTCTAACCACAGCGCAATAATACTGGCATAGGTTTGAATATCATCATTGGTTACCAAACCAATTAATTTTTCGGCATCATCTACTACTCTAGCTACCTCTGCCCTAATTTTAGATACCTCGATTGCAAAATCTTTGTATGTATAGAAGGTATTGCTAATACATAAAACATTATGATTCGAATGTTTTTCTATAGATTCTTGTAGTTTTTTTACAAATTCCATGGTATGGTTGGTTAAACAATTGGTTTAATAAAAATGTCCGTCTCTATTTAACATTACTAAATTTTCTTGATCCAATTTGGTTTCATTGTGCGCTAATCCTTTTTTAAGAACTTTATGCGTAAAAACGGTTTTATATCTTTTTGTAATAGTATCAGATAATTTGGTATCGTCTGTAAATATGAATTTTGTTTTCACTTTATAGAAATTCTCCATCAATGCATCAATACAAAGATCATAGTTACCTTCTTCTTTTACCAGAAAATACTTCACATTCAATTCATTAAAATTAATAATATAAGAGATGAAACCAATAATCTCACCGTCTTTAATCACATTTAGACTATGAATATGAATATTATTACTAATCCCAGTTTGCAAAACTTTATAAGGAAATTTACTTGAAATAGGTGTCTGCATATACTGATCGTTATCTATTTGCCAATTGATATAATCTTTGGTTTTATAGATTAGATCATTTTTGCATAGAGGCTCAATAAAGTTCCAGGTAGCATTATCTATTTGCGTTATATAATCATACGAGAGGGACTTTGTAGTCTTCTTAAATTTTGATTTGTTTAGTGTTTTTATTATTGAATATGTTAGGGAATCTATCCAATTTACAATAAGCTTAAGAGGTTTTAAAAATCTAAACCTTCCAATTAGCATTGAAGAATCCATGCTAAAAAATATGGTATGTCTTAATCTGGAGGCAATTACCCTGAATGGTTGCTTTTCGTAAAATGTAGTTACATTTTCTGCATATGATTTAATAAAGATTTGTTTGCCTGTAAGATTAACAGCCTCATTATATATATATGTTCCTAATACAGTATCCTTAAACTTTGGATGTACCCACCATGAGATCATCCAATATACTTTTTTCTTTTCTGTATCATTGATAAGATCAGGAAACATAAATATGAAGGAAATCATTTTTTTGCCCTCATAACCTATAACACCGCAATAGTCATCATCTTCAATGCGCGGATTAGAGATTAACCATAATGCTTTACTCTTTGGCATCGGAGCAAGACTATCTTTCCAATATGTATTTTTATCAATTGCTTCGCTCAACATCTTTTTAGTCAAGCCTATCACCTCTAAGTTTGCCATCTATTTGTCTACAATAAACTAGTTATTACCATTAAAATACTCTGATGTTTGCTCTTCCGAGAGATTAACGTCTTCTTTTTGTAATACTTTTTTGAGTGTTAACCCTATAATCTTCAGGTCTAATAAAAAATTATAATTTTCAACATACCACACATCATATTCAAATTTCTTTTTCCAGGTAATAGAGTTTCTTCCATTAACCTGTGCCCAACCAGTTATACCTGGTCTTACATCATGACGTTTTTTTTGCGTACTATTATAAATGGGGAGATATTCAATGATTAATGGGCGGGGACCAATTAAAGACATTTCGCCTTTCAATACATTAATCAATTGCGGGATTTCATCTAACGACGTTTTTCTTATAAAATTCCCAACAGTAGTAAATCGTTCGTTATCCGGAAGTAAATTTCCATGCTCATCCTTTTTATCATTCATGGTCTTGAACTTTACGATGCTGAAAATCTTTTCGTTTTTACCGGGTCTTCTTTGAATAAAAAACGGCTTACCATGATTGGCTATCGTTAGAAAAATAATAAGTAATAGAAATATAGGGGAAATAATAATCAATAAAATCAGTGATAAGCTAAAATCAATAACTCGCTTTATAAATATTTTATACACCTTATTTAAAATTTTAAATGATAAAAATGATTTCTGTTTGCTAGGTTTAATAAAAATAGAAACCATTGATATCGGAAACATTATCTAATCTATTTATACATTTAGATATACCTATTATTTTATTCTTAAAACAGGGAAATAGAATAACAAATACTTTTATTCTACTGGGGGAAATTGGTTTAAGTTACATTTATAAAAATCTATACCTCCAAACCGACGGCAAATATACAATCTATATTTCAGTTTTTATATCTTTTGAAATACTTTTTGATTAGAAAAAACTAAAGGAAAACAACACTTTTTAAGAGGTTAACATTGCGACTTTATCCTAACTGTAGATTCCTATATTCTTTTAAAATACACTCCCAAACAAATTGTCTTTCATATCGTTCTGTAATCATCGTTCTCGCTTTTTTAGATAGCTCGGATAATTTGTCTTCATTTTCAATTAATTTTTGAAGATTTTCAAATAAGCTATTTGCATCCTGGGGAGGAATAATTATTCCGTTAACTCCATCTTCTATAATCTCATTGCAACCATTTATATCGGTAACAATACTAGGCAACCCCATAGATCCGGCCTGCATTACTACATTAGGAAACCCTTCTCTATAACTTGGAAATGCTAGAATATCTGAGATTGCAAAATAAGGTCGTACATCACTTTGCCAACCTACAGAGATAATATTAGGATTCGTGTTTATTTCTTGCTCAGTTTCGGGTAATAACGGATCCAGATCTTTTTCATAAGTACCTACCAAAAGAAGTTTAACAGATGTATCATTAATTCTCTTGTATGCATTTATTAGTTCGTTTATTCCTTTATCTTTTACCAATCTTCCTACAAATACAACTACAGTATCTGATGGTTGAATACCCAAACTTTCAGATAACGTTAAATTTTCTTTATACGAATATAAACTAGGATCAAAAAAAGAGGTGTCTATTCCATTAGAGCTTCCTTTAGCAATCACTTTCAGTTTAGAAGGAGATGTATATTTATTTTCAATAATTATATCATGCAGACCAAATGAATTAGGATAAATCTTGGTTGCACAGGCATATGTCAATTTCTCAACAACGTCTAATAATTTCCTTTTTGCTCCCGTAGCTACAAGCAACGGCAATCCCGCAATGGTATGTAAACGATGAGGAACACCAGCCAGTTTTGCCGCCAGCATAGATAATGTACCCGCTTTGGGAGTATGGCTATGCACTATATCGGGCTTTTCTTTTTTAAAAACTTTGTAAAGTTTATACACTGCTTTCAAATCCTGTAACGGTGTAATTTTTCTGGTCATCTCTATAGGAATAACTCGAATTACTTCCTGTTTTGATACTTTTTCTAACAAACCATCACCCGTACTCGAAACCCCAACCATATCATAATGCTGTGACATAAATTTTAGTTGTCCTTGTAGTAATCCCCCAAGAGACTGTGGCACTGTGGTCACTCTAATTATTTTGTGCATATGCTATAGAATAATGTATAAATCTTATTTCATATAATTCGGTTGCAAATATAGATATAACTTCTTCTTCTAATAAAGTATCTATATTTTTATCGCATAAAAAATCACGAATTACTGAATTTCAAAAATAACCTTAAAAGAATTGAGAGTATACAGGAAAATACCCCTTTAATTCATATGAATTTTACGGTTATTCCGTAAACATCTAGTTTGTTGGCAGTTAAATAACTTTTTTTAAGAATAATTTAACATATTTTTATCGACATAACACACAATAGTCCCGACGAAATTACGTTTATTTGCAAACACCAAAAAATAATATATGACAAGAGTACTACTTTTAAACTAAATTTTATAACCAAATTTATTAGTATTATGAAGAGGATTATGCCCCCCTATCACCTCATTGTTATTTTTTTGACATTTTGTTTCATTTCTTGCAGTAACGAAAACTTTGAAGAAGTTGTTCCTGACGGAATTGAAAATCCCGATCCAGACCCGGATCCCGATCCAGACCCAGACCCTGATCCCGATACTCCAGACAATACGGCAACAACGCCATGTGATTTTAAGCTATCCGATCTTACAGCCAATGAAACTAAAGTTATTGATTGCCTTTTAGATCTAAAAGGTGAAACAGTTACTGTTCCCGAAAATGTTACGCTAGAGTTTGACAAAGGAGATATTATCAACGGAACCATCATCTTTGGTACTGGTGGTAAAATTGCCGGTCAACTTCTTAATTCAAAACTAACTGTTGAAGGTGATATACAATTAATTAGTCCAACTTTTAAGTTCTTCGCTTCGCGATGGGATATTGTAGAAGGTACTACAACATCAGATATTGCTCTAGAAAATAATAAAAAGTTAGAAGATTTGATGTTCTTCATAAAAGAGTTAGGAGGAACAACCTTTAATATTGATAAGTTGGATGCCTATTTTGAGGTGACCAAAATTACGCCTCCAGCTGTGCAAGTATTTAAAGCTACCAAAGAAGCGGTTAACATTCCATCGAATTTTAATGTCGTAATGACTGATAATACACATTTGCGAACATTTCCGGCTGAAGCTGGAAAAGAAAATGGTGCAATTTTTGCTATTCATGAAGTTGAAAATGTACTCGTTTCGGGTGGTATATTTCATGGAGATAGACTTCAACGTGCTTTTTCTCCAGACGATGTTGGTCTTGAAGGTAGTCACTTGCTGCTTATAAATTCTGGAAAAAACGTTACTATAGATGGCGTAACCTTTATTGAAGGTTCTAAGGGTGCTATTCCTATAAGTTCTACTGGTTTTTCTACAAATCCTAATACCTATGATCCTACGGTTAATGTAACCGTTAAGAACTGTACTTTTAAAGATATTAGAAGAATGGCTATCGCATTAACTGATGGTCGTGAGATATTTATAGAGAATAATACGTTTATCAATGCTGGGCAACCTCTGGCAAATTCTGACGGCGGTGAAGTAGGATATGCTATTAATATCGAGCCTGCTAGAAGAAGAGATGCTAATACTGGTGAACTATTAGAATTAGAAAAAGTATTTAATGCATATATCAGAAATAATACCGAAACCAATAGTAGAGGTGGATTTATCACCATAACTATAGGGCAAGATATCACTGTAGAAAATAACGACATTGGTACGCGAGCGGTGTTTGGATTAACCAATGGATCCAAAATTCTGAACAACACCTTTAGAGCTGGCGGTATTGGACTAGAAAGCTGGGCAATATTTGCGTCAGGAAGAGGTGAAACTGTATTTAATAATGAAGTAGCCGGTAATGATATTGCCGGATATAAAACAGGTATTGTAGTAGGTTCAAACGAGGCTTATGTGCATGATAACATCATAAACGACGTATTATCAGGAATACAATTAAGTAAGCCCAATGATCCCCGAGTAATTGGCAATAAGATAAACGCAGTAGAGAAAGGTATCACCGCTACAAATACATTTATCAATAACGGAGAAATTAGAGGGAACGAAATTACTACGACTCTATCTAATGGTTTCCATATGTATTTTACTGGAGTAAACAATACCGACGAAACCAGAAATTATAAGGCAACTATAGCAGATAATACTTTCTTCAATGCAAAGAAAATCACATTCTCCAGAGCAAATGGAATTACCTTTACCGGTAATCAATTAGTTGGAGGTATCGAAATTGGAGATTCTAACAACGTTGAAATATCTAATAACATAAAAATACAGCCTGATGGTAGTGATGGAATAAGAATATTTGGTACAAATACCAATGTTTCTATAGCAAACAATAACATTTCAGAACCAACAGGTGGTTCTAGGTTTCAATGTATTAATAACAATGCTAATAACCCTGGTGCTATTACTTTAACAAACAATAGCTGTAACTAGGAATACTATACTAACAACATTCAAAAAAGGAAGCTAACATTAATCTAGCTTCCTTTTTTATTTTTTACTGAAATCCATTTTTAAGATAGCATCTGCCAATCGTTCGCTAAATAATCTCGCCCCTTTATCATTTAAATGTGAAGGATCATGAAATAATTCGGGCTTCTTATAAAATTGTTTATCATTAAAGAAGTTTAACAAAGGAACTTCTTGTTTCTCTGCAATGTCTTTAATCAACAAAAACGATTCATTCTCTGAATAATCCCTTGTATCAAAAGTTGGAGAAGTCACAAACACAAGGTGAACCTTCTTTTCTCTGGCATTATTAATAAAAGTCTTTAACGCATTGACAAAGTTTGGATCTATTACTTCTACATATTCCTTTGTTGTATTTTCCTCTTTATTAAGGGGAATCTTTTCTGGTATAATTTTACCGTATAAAGGTCGATACCCTTTATAATCGATTTGCGGAGATATATAATACCTAAAAGCATGAACAATTGTAGAATTTGTTTGATACGATTTAAAAAAAAGTTTGAGATCAACCAAACTTGATTTCATTTCAAGGATCGGTTTAAGTTCTTCGGTATGATCCTCATAGTAGGGATGTAAATCACTAAGTCGATCATAAGCAACCTGGGATTGATACAAAAAACTATCATCTATATTCAATATCATCACATCCGGTGTTGTTCTTTTTAGAACCATCTCCTGCAGTGCCGTATGAAAAAGTAATTGCTGCCCCTCTGCCCCTGCATTATAACATGTTTTATTTAGTTCTTTCTCCAAGACTTCGGGAACATAGTGGCGATGAGCGTGAGAGCTGCCAAAAATCAAAATATCTGCCTTGGTTTTTTTAATTGTGTGCGTAGTTCTTGCAAATTTACCCGTTTCCTGGCTATAAAAAATCTTTTGTGAAATGCTTCCGACCACAAAATCCACCATTAAAACAATGATAGCAAACTTAATAATTTTATAGAATGATATTTTGTATTGGTTTATATTCATTGTTAAAATTGAAAATAAATAAACTGACTTTTTCCAAATACTCCGAAGTATAAAATCATAAAGAGTATTGCCGCGTATCCTCCTAATCTTATTACTTCAAGTCGATTACCAGAAATTGAAAATAGGGTATTGAAATATTCTTTTTTAGCCTCAACAACAAAGAGAATTATTATAGCCAAAACCGCATACATCGAAGCAGCAATATCGTCACCACTTCCAATATATAATCTACCGGGAACCGTAAAAATAGTTTTTACCATATACGCGGCTTGTTCTACGTTATTGGCTCTAAAGAATATCCAAGAAAAATTAATTAAAACAAATGTTATGAACACATTAAGTATTCCTTTTCGATTTTTTGAACCTATAAGTACTTCAGCAATAAGGTATATGCCATTTAGGCCTCCCCAAATCACAAACGTCCAATTAGCTCCATGCCACAACCCACTAATTAAGAAAGTAATAAAAAGGTTAAAAAGCCAACGCGGTTTTGCTACACGATTACCTCCTAATGGTATATAGAGATAATCTCTAAACCAGGTTGATAATGAAATGTGCCACCGAGTCCAAAATTCGCTTACCGAAGCTGAAAAATAAGGTCTTTTAAAATTAGTCATAAGACCGAAGCCAAACAATTTGGCCGTACCAATAGCTATGAGTGAATATCCAGCAAAATCACCATAAATCTGAAAAGCAAATAAAATAGTAGCTGCTATATAACTAAGGCCTTCATGACTTTCAAAATTATTAAATACAGCATTTACATAAATAGCCGCCCGATCTGCCACAACAAGTTTTAAGAAAAAGCCCCAGATCATTAACTTGATACCATACGAAAAGGTTTGATAGGTAAAATTTCTTTTATTTAAGAACTGAGGTAGTAAGTTAGTAGCTCTCTCTATAGGACCAGCGACCAATTGTGGAAAAAAGGATACAAAAGCTGCAAAAGCGATAAAGTCTTTTGTTGGTCTAAGTTTTTCTCTGTAAATATCAATAGAATATGACATCGTCTGGAAGGTATAGAAAGAAATCCCAACAGGTAAAATAACCTGTAATGTCCAAGTATTTTCTGATTGATATCCAATATTGGATAACATATCGATCCAGGAATCAATGAAGAAATTATAGTACTTAAAAAAACCTAGTAAGCCTAAGTTAAACAACATGCTTACCCAAAGCCATCTTTTCTTTATGGATTTTTGTTGCGACTCATATATGCGAAAACCAACAAAATAGTCCATGATAGTACTAAGTCCTATCAAGGATAGAAATCGCCAATCCCACCAACCATAGAACACATAACTGGCAATAAGCAATAACACATTTTGCCATTTAATATGCTTATAAACCACAAACCAATACAGTACTAGTACAATCGGTAAAAAGGCTAAAAAATCAAACGAATTAAACAACATGATCTATACTAGCTTTCGATTATAATTCTATTGAAAAATTTCTTTTTACGGCATCAAATTTACCATTAGGCCCTAATGCTATATCCTCAACTATATTGATTTGGTAGTCTATATCTTGTCCTAATCTATCTTTTAGATTATTCAACAGCATATCTTGCATAGCAACATTAAACTCTTCATTTGGAATTACATTAACTACAATTTCTCTTGGACTTTCTTGTACTATTTGGCTCTTTATGATTCCTTTTAACCCTTTATACGCAGTATCCATCCTACCCACATATCCTTTTTCTTTGGTCCATAGGATGTCATCTTCTCTACCGGTTAATTTTTCAATAATAGGCATCGCACACCCGCAATTACAAGTTTTATCTTCATCTGCCAGTAAGACGGTATCTTCAATATTATATCGTATCAAAGGAGTTTTTAAATTAGTAAAGCTGGTTACTACTAATTGGGATACTTCGCCAGGCTTTGCTTTTTCTCCTTTGGTATTTATAAATTCAAACACCCCAGAATCTTCATTTAAATGCAAGTTGCCTTCTACACATTCTGTTATAAAAGGACTACCTTCACTAGAAGCATATTGATTAAATACATGACAATTAAAAGCTTTCTGGATTTCTAAACGCTGATAATCATATAGGGTTTCAGCGGTAACCGCAATAGCTTTTGGCGTAAAGTCAAGTTTGACGTTATTTTCATTAATATATCTACTAATTATGTATACCGCAGAAGGGTATCCATCTAGCAATATAGGTTTGAATCTATTGAGTTTTTTAATATAATGCTTTAGGTTTTCTTCTTTCAGGTGATATGTAGACATCAATAACTGATTCTCAAAATAGTTATATACCCAAAAAGGTGGTTTTTTTGCATCCGGACGTACAATTAATCTTCCTGAAAAACGCACTTGTTTCACCCTTTTCGTTTCTAAACCAATTGTTTTATGGAATCTACGCCACAAGGCAAAAGACCGATGAATAGACTCTGAATCCAAATAATTAATGGTTGGAGCCCCTGAGGTTCCACTAGTGTAGCCTACACCATCTGTATTTCTTTTTTTATTAGCAATGCTATCAGGATTTGATTTTCTATCGACTTTTCTAAGAATTGGCATTTTATTCAAAACGACATAAGGATCCCGTATAATCTCTTCTTTTGTAACCCCTAATTCGTTCATTATTTTGGTGTACCAATCAGAATACTCCAACGCTTCAGATAGTAAAAGTATTAATCGTTCTTCCTGATATTTTTTAATTACTTTGTTATCTGCATTCCATAAACCAAAATATTCTTTTAAATATTGGTCAAATTCTTTGGTATATCTTTGCCTGTTGTTTTGATATGCTTTCACATTTAACAGTAAAAACTTAAATGGAAATGGAAGACTGTTGTATATCTTTTCTTGTAGTTTTCCCATAGTTACAATGAAGCTTGTTTTTTGTAAAACTCTTGTATCATTTTGGTATTCGATACAATATCGTAGTTTCCTTTGACAATTTTATCAGTGTTATCACCCTTTTTTGATGGATCAATTTCCTGTATTGCTTTTGCCCAAAGTTCTGTAGGTTTATCAATAGAAAGAAACTGAACATCATTGGTTAGATAGACTTCTTTTGTGATGGTATCTGAAGCTACTATTTTTACTCCTGCAGCCTGAGCTTCAATTAACGTTACCGGTAATCCCTCGTAAAACGAAGGAAACACAAATGCATCAAACATTTGAAATAACTCGGGAATATCTGCGCGCACTCCTAAGAAATGAACCTTTTCTTCGATACCTAAGCTTTTAACCTGATTTTCAATCGCTTTTTTTAAAGGACCATCACCAACCATTACCAAAGCACTGTCTGGTTTCTCTTTTACTAATGCTGCAAATATTTGAACAAGAAATGCATGATTTTTCTGACTGGCAAAACGACCAACATGGCCAATAACTACCTTATTCTGAAGACCAAACTGTTCTTTATATTTTGAAGAGATAGAAGCATCATACCTAAATTTACCAGTATCTATGGCGTTGTTCATCATTGTAAATGAAGTTTCTTTACCAAATAACCAATTTCCCGCTTTTTCTCCACAAGAAAATAGATGCGTTGCATCATTTTTGACCTTCTTTTTCAACTGAAGCTTAATCAATTTCTTAAATGTTTCTTTCACACTTTCTTTTTGAGAAAAAAGAGAAGAAAAACCTACATCGTCTATTGCAATATGTGCGTGTGCGATTCTACAAGGTATTTTGAATTCTCTAGCTATTTTTAAAGGGAAACAACTAAAGGTATTTAGATGTGAATGTATAATCGAATACTCTTGGTGTTCTTTAAAAAAGTTTCTTAGTTGTTTATAATATGTACCTGGCATTAATGGATTGATAGGGTTCATATGGTAAATATTTCCTCCCAAACTTTCGATCTCATCGTCAAAGGCAGCTTTTTCTTTTCTATGTACCAGAAAATCAAATTGAACTTGTTTACGATCAATTTGTCTATAATAATTCATGATCATAGATTCGGCTCCTCCTCGATTCATGATGGTAAAAACTTGTAAAACTCGTATAGCAGCCATTAAAAATCTCCTTTTGTTTTATACCTAATGTATAAGTTTAACAATACACCAAATGGTATCGCAAATACTGTTGTTAGCTTTTTTGGTGATTCCTGCAGGAAAGATCTATTTTTTGTAAACATCGCACTAGAAACATAATGTACTGCATTCTTGAAACGATCCTTGAAATTTTCTGCTAATTTCATTCTACTTTTTCTTGAAAACGCAAAACCTTTTGGATGCCTGCGGTATTGTTTTAGAATATTCAAACTTGATCCATCTGGCATATATTCTACATCACATAATACCTCGTTAAGTGGCAATAATTTATAATCCTGATCAATAAGTTGGTATAAATACCCTAGTGGTACAAATCGTTCTCCTTCAAAAATAGGATATGATGGATACTTCTTTACCACTTCTGTTCTATATACCAATTTCTTATCCCCTTGCACTTTATGTACATGGTATAAATCATATAGTGTCGTTTCTTTTATGGTTTCAGGAATTGATGTGCCGATTATTTTTCCATCTGGATCTGCATCTAACCCCACAATTCCTGCATATTCAGGTTTATCCTTAATGATTTCCCAAGCATCCAATATTTTTTGAATAGCATTTTGTCCCATGCAATCATCGCTATCTATACAAACATTGAGTTCTGTTTCGGTAAGTCGGTATGCTGCATTATGACCTCCGTGCATTCCTTGATTTTCTTGATAATGATATACAATATCAATTTTGTTCTCCTTAATCCAGGAGGCAACCAATTCTTTGGTGTTATCAGTAGAGCCATCATCAATGATTAACCAGACAAAATCCTGATTAGGCTGCTTAATCAAGCTTTCGTAACATTTATGCAGGCAATAAGCTCTGTTATATGTAGGTGTAAATACCGTAATTGTCTTCATGAATTGTTGTTGTTTTTAGTTTCTTCTGTAAGCAGTAAGACCACTTTCCTTATCATTCTCTTTATTTGTACACATAATACATTAAGTATGTAAATGAAAAATATACAAACATCACTTTACCTATCATAAAGTGATGATTTTTAAACATTTTTTGCTTGAGTAGTGGATAAATTATCACCAGTGCCATCATAAACCATGATAAATACGCAAACCTATTAGAAAAGTTTGCCCTAATGACCAAAATCCAAAAGCCATTACAAATTAGATATGTATTCAGCAATTGAAAATAGAATTGGTCTACAAACTTCTTCTTATAAATAAAATACCAGCCTGCAAAGACTGCAAATGCACTGTGAAATAAGAAATCCCAACGAAAACCTGTACTAGCAAAAGTTCCTTCCTTTACTTCTGCTGTTAAATATCCAGAAAGTCTATCATCTGCAAAACCCAAACTACTAAACAGAGCTATCCAAACGCTACCCATTATCAATGAAAGCGGAATACAAGCTAGCCAACCTTTTAAATATACTTTTGGATTGTTATAAAAGTAGGTAATAACATAGGCTATAATTGGCAAAAACATGGTCTTATGAAAAGAAACCGCTAGCCAAAAGAAAAGAGCCATAATTACTTTTTTTCTATGAAAACTCAATCCCAACAAAAAAAGTGAAGAGGCGGCTCCATTTCTAATACCATTTACACCATATGTATAAAAAGAAAAAGATACTACAAACATCAATAAAGCATAATACCAATATTCTTTAAACAAGGTTCTTGAAATTTTAGCAAGAGGAAGAATATAGATACTTACGCAGACAGTAAAAAACATAGTCGCTGACAATACATAAGAAAGACTCTTCATGTAGACATGAAAAAAGATATCTTTTGAGCCTAATATTTCTCCTCCACTTTTATACCATTGAAAATATCGATTATATGTCTTCATATCCCCAAAATACCTGCCACTTACGGGTCTCTGGCCTAGATATAAAATCAAGAAAATTACTAATATGATTCCTGCTACATTGATGAACGCTAAATTTTTTGGACTGTCCATTTTAAGCACCAGTGTATGCAACAAAGTGAATAATACAAGAAATAGAAATGTATTTATATAAAAAGCAAAATAATATTCTAATGGAACGAAATCAAACATTTTCTTTTGTATCTATTACTCTATTAATTTGGTATTTTTATTATACTTTAAAATACTATCACATAAAACTTTTGTAAAGTGCTGTCCACTATTCTTATCAAGATGATGTCCGTCATACGTCTTAAAATTTATCCTATCCCGTATATTATTAAAATTTATATATGGAATATTATTATCCTTGGTAACTGATTCCATATCTACATCAAAATCTTTATAAAATAAGTTCTCAATATCCACAAAATCTTGATCTATTGGCATCCTTACCACATATGCTTTACCATGTTTGTTTAGTTTTTTAATTAACGTATCTAAACTTTTTAATCGTAGTTCTGAAACTTTATATTCGTTAATCTTTCTATTAAGTGATCGCGCTTGTCCACTTTTCCACTCATCAAAAACCACTTGCTCTTTTGGCAGGTTATTCTCTTCTAACCAGCCATCTTTATGCATGATAGAACTTTTCCTAAAAGCGCCTTTAAAATGAAAGAAATTAAGATTCTTTATAAAATATTCATAATTAGGGTTTGCACTTACAAATCGCATATTATGGGGTGGTTGATGATCTTCTCTAAACTCTCCTGCAAGATTATTTTTGTTCTTATCAGAACCAAACATCCAGGGAGTAACCGAAATAATAAAAACCCCGTTTTTCGTTTCGGGATCTAATTTCTTCTCTATACTTTTATTATAAAGTGGACCGATTGGTGCCTGAGCAATTGTAAAACTATAATTGAACATCGGCAGCTCAATATCTAAGTCCAAAAAACTTTTATTCATTACACCAGGCTGAATCCCCTGCATACTTCTAGAATCACCAATAATCATAGATTTGGCTTTTGGTGCAGTAAATTTTTCATAAAAAAAGTCTACATTTCCTCCGTAATTTACCAGAACGAAGGTTACTATCCCCAAACAAATGAAGCAGAAAAGTCCTAACTTTATGAATAGCTCTTTAATCATTTTCTAAAATTGAAAATATATAAATGTTTCAGCACTTCTACCAAAAAACAATATCAGCACAAAAATAATAGTGTAAAACCCCCATCTTAATACTGCAGGATACTTACTAATTTCTAAATCATGAGTCTTTTCTCTATTAATCCATTCTACACTTACAAAAATCAAAATTAACAACAAGGTAGTCAATGCTGTACCATTTATCAATGCAATAGGAAAATCTATAATAGTTGATGATAATATTCTTCCAAGATAATCAAATGCTTCTGAAACGTTGGCTGCTCTAAAAAAAACATCTGTTATCATAATAAGAACGAACAAAAATAACATCTTCGATATTTCTTTTAGAGTAGGCAGCCATTTTCCTTTGGCAACAATATGTTCTGTATTCATCTTTCCCGAATAGACCAAGGGTATAAAATACATGCCGTGCAAAAATCCGTAGGCAATAAAAGTCCAATTTGCTCCGTGCCAAAAACCGACCAAGATGAATGTTATCACAATAGAGATCATCAACCCCTGTTTTTGCCGTCTTCTTAATACAAACGAAAGCGGTGTAAATACATAATCCATCATCCAGGTTGTTAACGACATGTGCCACTTTCTCCAGAAATCTGCAATATTGGTGGAAAAAAAAGGCGTTGCAAAGTTACGCATCAGCTTTATTCCAAAGAGCTTCCCTACTCCAATTGCCATATTAGAATATCCAGAAAAATCGGCATATAGTTGTATTGCGTAAAAGAATGTTCCTAATATCAATGTACTCGCTGGTTGATTTTGGTAATCTTCGAAAACAAGATCCGCCAGGACTGCACAGTTTTCGGCAACGACTATTTTGGCAAATAACCCCCATAAAATCTGGCGAAGCCCATCTACAAAAACATCATATTCAAATCTTCGCTTTTTTTGGATTTGTGGCATCAATCCAGATGCTCTTTCTATAGGTCCTGAAAGGATTTTAGGAAAAAATGTAACAAAGACCGAGAACTCTAAAAGATCTTTGCCGGGTTCGATTTCTTCATTATAGACATCTATTAGATATCCTAATGTCTGAAATGTAAAAAAACTAATTCCTAAGGGCAATAATATTTGTAATGTATTATAACTTAAATCAGCTCCAAATAAATTTAATAGGTCATAAAATCCTTCATAGAAGAAGTTTACATATTTGAAGTACAGTAAAAGTCCCACATTAAAAATCAATCCCACATATAAAAAAGTATTCCTCCTCCTGTCATCATCCTCGGATTGATAGATCTTTAAGCCTAAATAATAATTAATTAGTGTGCTGGTTATTAATAGTACAAGAAACCTCCAATCTGCCCAGGCATAAAAAAACAAACTTGCTACAAGAAGCCAGATGTTTTGATATACAGCCGATTTTTTAAAAACAAACCAGTACAAAAACAGTACAGGGATTATAAAAGCTACAAAATTGAAGGAGTTAAAAAGCATCTCTTATCGTAATTAAGCTTTGCTTTGAATTAAAGAAACCAATGAGCCCAAATTTTTTAACTTATTTAATTCTCTAAGTTTAAAACGAATACCAAACTCTTCTTCAATTTTAGTTATAATCATCATATGAGATAATGAATCCCAACCGTCTACATCTTTTGCTGTTAACTCATCATGAATTTCAAAATTATCATGTTCTAGTATGCCTACAAGAACCTGGTTAATTTTATCTTTAATCATATTTATCTCCATAACATTTTTCTATTTTAACCAAACATTGTTGTTAATCTATTTCGGTCGATCTTGCCATTTGCATTCAAAGGGAAGTTTTGCACAAATTTCACCTTTGTTGGTATCATATATACCGGTAATTTTGTTTTCATATATTTCAAAAGGTCCTTATGATCAAACTTATCAGATTCGATTACCAATCCAATTTCTGTATTGTGAATGCTATTTGTAAAAGCTACCGCAACTGCATTGGTTTTTTCTAGAGCTTCTTTGGCATGAAACTCTATCTCTGATAATTCTACTCTAAAACCTTGAATTTTTGCCTGAAAATCTACTCTTCCAAGATACAGGATATTTCCCTTTTCATCTTTAGAACATAAATCACCCGTTCTATAAAATCTAATATTCTCTCCTTTATATTCTTTAAAGAAAAAAGCCTCGTTGTTTTTTGTTTCGTTTTTCCAATATCCGGGGGTAAGTTGGCCCCCACTAAGGCAAAGTTCTCCACTTTCTCCTATACCTACCTCATTATTCTCATGATCTATAATAATGGTAAACGTGTTCTTCATATCATTACCAATAGTAAGTACCCCATTATGTGTTTTGTTTGTCATGTCTTTTTTGTAAGTGTAGTCAGTACAAAAAATAGTGCATTCTGTTGGACCATATACATTAGCAATGGTAGCATTGGGTAAACATCGACTCCATTCTTCTGTAACATCCAATGGTAATGCCTCACCACAAAACAGGCTGTATTGCATATCCGGACAATCGATCTCATCAAAATAAGGACGAAGATAATGTAATATAGAAGGTACCATAAGAGCAAAAGTTAACTTATGATCCTCCATAAGTTCAAAAATATAGCTGTATTTGATCTCCTCCTTCGGGATTGTATATACACAGGCTCCTTGCAAAATAGGACACAGATAAGACATCACCGATAAGTCAAAGGTCAAATCAAACATTTGAAGACAACGATCATCGGATCCAATTGGGTAATCCAAATCCCAAAAGGCATCAGTAAAGGCACTTAAATTACCAAAAGTAATAGGAACTCCTTTGGGAGTACCTGTAGTACCGGAAGTAAAAAAGATATAAGCAAGATTATCTGCCGAAATAATCTTTGGATCAAAATCAATCCCTGAAGTATCTAAGGTTTTTGTTAAAACTGTTTGAGGATTATGAAAGACTTGTTTTTCTGAAGAATCAAGAATAAATTCTACATCTGCCATTTTGATAATCATCTGAAGCCGTTCTGTAGGAAAATCTGGATTTAGGGGCACATATGCTTTTCCCTCCATCCATAATGCAAAGATAGAAGCATACGTTTCTATATCATCATTTGTTATAAGCCCAACGGCTATCTGATCCTCTAATACAAATTGTTGGATTCCTAACCGAATATCAGAAATTTTTTGAGCAAACTGCTTATACGTGTAGAATTTTTGAGAAATACAAAATGCATTACGATCATAATGCGCTGCTATCGAACTTTGTATATCAAAAATTAAATTCATTTTTCTTGATGATTAATAACCTATTTTAATTCTTCACTTACTCTTTTCCCGTCTCTTTTAATGATTCTCGCTGGATTACCAACTACAACACAATTGTCTGGGATATCTTTAACTACCACAGAACCGGCTCCAACCACACAATTATCCCCAATTGTAATATCTCCAATAATAATAGATCCTGTATTAATCGAAACATTATTTCCTATTGTTGGCCGTTTACCATTTACTGCTCCAACGGTAACCAAATGATTTACATAAAAATTCTCACCAATACTTTCAGCATTTAAAATCGTACTATAAGGATGGCCTGTTAGAATGCCCCCTCCTAATTTTGTGCTCATATCGATCCTGAAATATTTCTCTTTTCTGCAATAAATATTGAGCATTGAAGCTAACAATCCCCGATTTCTATGATAGAATATGTTTCTAAAATCTGGTGAAACTGCTAGAAACTTAAGTAGCAAAGAGATTCTTCTACCTTCTATACCTTTTTCAGAGGCCCATCGTTCAATATCCTTATTAATTGCATCCTTATTGTTACTGATTTTGTATAAAATCAAATGAGGAAATAGAAATATCTTATATATGTTGGTAATCAATGATCTCATACAGCCGCTATTATATCATTAAACATTGCTTGCCATTTGTTCATTATAGTATCAAGCCTATAGTTCTGGGCATTTTTTCGAGCATTTTTCCCTTTTTCTTGAATATCCTCGGGATGATCCATCAATTCTTTCAATCGATTGGCAAATGCTTCATTATTATACATAGGCACCAGAATACCTGTAGAATCGTCTACTATATTTCTTGGTCCATATGGACAATCAAAGGAGACAATTGGTAATCCACAAGCCTGTGCTTCTAATAATACCAGAGGAAAACACTCATTATGAGAAGTCATCACAAATATTGAAGAGTTTAACATCTCTTCTTGTATTTTATTCGTAGTACCTCTAAGTTTTATAGTATCTCCTATCTTAAGATCATCAATCTTATTTTGTAATTTATCCATGTATTCTCTCGTCCCTTCTCCAAAAATATCTAGCTTCCAATCTGTTTCGTTCATCTCTTTCCAGATATCGATAAGGATATCATATCCTTTTACTGGTGCTATTCTTCCTGCCGTAATCAGCCTTTTATTTTTTAGTTCTGCAATTCTTTCAGGATAAAAAGTCAAAGGGTTTGGGATCACGACTGTATTGTTGCTTTTGTAGTAAGTAGATTCATCCTTATTCAAAATCACCAACCTATCATATTTTGATTCAACATAATCGGTAAACTTGAAGAACAGTTTCTTAAGAAATGACGGGGATTTTCGTTTTTTCTCTTCTATAAATCTAGAGTAATGAAACTCTTTTACTTTAGGAACACTTTTAACAATAAAAGGAACAAAATACGTATCAGCACTATGACTACACACAACCACTACATCTGGTTTGATTTTTCTTAATGCTGAAGATGTTTTACGTATATGACCAGGTAACTTCAATAAGTTTACCGGGTGAAAATAAGACTTTCTTCTATTATAATTCACCCTCAAATCTTTGAACACAATATCTGTCTCAAACGAATAACAGGGATTTTGTTCTTTTTGCTCCGTCGTGAGTATAAATGCCTCGTGATCAGTTTGTGAAGCAAAATAATTAGCTTTAATAGAAAGCACTCTTTCTATACCCCCATGTAAATAAACCTGATCTATGATAAAAGCTATTTTCATACAGTAGACGAATTAATTAAATTTCTAAACAATTTGTCCCATTGCACTGCAATCTTTTCAGGTAAATACTGTTTTACCGCTTCTTTTGCCTTATCTCCCATTTGCTTCCTTCTCTCTTCATTTTTGATCAAGTAAATAATTGCTTCAGCAAATTTCTCAATATTACCATTCTCAACAAGAATTCCATCTTCTCCATCAGAAATAATATCTGAAGGACCAAAAGGACAATCAAAAGATACACAGGGTACGCCGTATGCCATAGCCTCTGTTAGTACCATTCCAAAACCTTCATAACGAGAAGACATTGTATAGATAGAAGCTTCTTTATATTTTTCTGCAATGTTTCTAACTGGAGGATAAAAATTGACTGTATCCGAAATATTCAAATCATTGGCAAGTTGGTTCAACCCTTCTTCTTCACTAAACTTTCCGTAGATATCTAACACCCAATCCGGATATTGTTCAATAACTAATTCCCAGCTTTTTAATAACCTGTCGTATCCTTTTTGGTAACTTTGTTTACCTACAGCCAATACCTTTTTATTTTGATGTAAGCTTTGCTCTTCAGGATAAAATGACAAGGGATTCGGAATTACTTTTAGGTTTTTTAATTGCCATTCGTTAACGTTTCCTTCTGTAAGCACAATAAAATTATCATACGATTTTCCTCCAAAATTCATTAACCAGAATTTGATACTATTGGATATCTTATCAAAAAATGATTTCTTCCCTCTTTTGATCTCAACATTTCTGGACACATGCCGCTCATAAATCATGGCACACGGTTTTTTCAAAATCAAAGGAACAAAAAGCCCTTTCAACCCGTCATCACACACAGAAATCACATCAGGCTTAATTTTTGCAACCATTCCTTTAAGTCCTTTTGCATATCGTCTTAAATAACTTAAAGGGTTTCCAGAAGCGTTAATATTATGGTATTGGATTTTATTACTAAAAACATAAAAAGGGTCAACTTCTTTTTGATTTAATGTTAGTATATGGACCTCATAATCAAAATGTTCTGCAAGGTAACTCGCTTTTATAGACAATACTCTTTCTAGCCCTCCCGGACCATTAATATTGTTGGTTATGTAAAGTAATTTTATCAATCTTTTAAGTTGTTTTTAATCGTACCAATAACTACCTGCTTCCTGTCAATAAAGAATACACTTTGGGGGTACTTTTTTGCAATATTTTGGCACATCCAACACAGGCCAACGTTGCCAAAATAGGACTTACAAAAAACAGAAATAACAAAAGCAATCCATTTTCCCCAATGATGTTGACATACATTTTGGTAAAATAAGTTAATGCAACTCCGTGGGCTGCATAGATAAAAAACCTATACGAATACAGAGGCTTGTTTTGGAATTGAAATTTCCTGTTTAAAAAATCATACATGCTCCAGACTGTAGCAAAACCGACGAACATAGTTACTCTTTTACAAATAATAGCGATCCAGTGAGTTTCTACATAGGATTCTCTTACATAAAAATTAAAAAATATAAGAACAGACCAGACAATGATCATTAGCAGATAAACATAAGGCTTAAAATTAGTAATAATGTTAGTTTTTGAGATCGAGGTGTAAGCACCACATGTAAAAGCAAACAATCCTAAAAACTGAAAAATATAAACGTTGTTAGCATAAAACAGGCTAGGTTGCTCTAAAAACAACAATCCTCCTAGAAATATCAGAAAATAAAATTTAAGATATCTAATAGCCAGATAGATAAGAGGAGTCACCCAAACATAAAAAATCAACTCTCGAATAAACCAAAAGGTATAGTTTATAGGGTCAATGAAAGCTAACCAAGCTTGTTTCCAAGTTGGCATTTGATGCAAAGGTTGTTCGAAAAAGTGAGAAAGTACAGGTATAAACTGAATTAAGTATACTATTAAAAACCATAAACCACACCATAAGATATAGGGAATAACTAATGTTTTAAATCTATTTCTAATTTTTCTTTTAAACGTAAATACAGAAAAATCGTGATTAGCAAAAAAAAGATAACCCGATATAAAAAAGAACATTGGTATGAAAATATTTGAAAGTTCGAGTGCAAACAAATATTCAATATAATATATAGCACCCTTTTCGATCTCTATACCAAGATTGGTAAGATTATACGCATGACAAACTACAACCATAAAGATGGAGTAAAATGACAGAATGCGAATTTTATTACTCATTTCCTTATCCATTTCCCTTATTTTTTAATCCTACTTTACCTAAGCTTCCCTTATTTCTTAATTATTATATCTAAATACGGATAGCAAAAACCACTATTTAATCTCTTATGTATAGACTTTAAGAATCTTACATATCGTAGTCCTTTAAAACCTAATTTAAAAAATGTAGATTTTTCAAATTTCATCAAGCTACTCACAACTTTAAGTTCGTGCAATGGAGCTATCGCTACTTCAAATTCATGATAGCTCGCACCTCTTCCCCATCGCAAAAATTTCATCATATCTTCGTCATTCAAATCTCGATAGGAGTCTTTGAAATTGGCTCTATCGGAAAATTTCGAATAATAAAATGCAAGATCATCAGGAAGCCAATCATAAAATGGCATTGCTGCAGTATGAGAATCATAGTACCACAGTCGGTTTGGCGTTTCTATAACTGCCAAATAAGATTCTTCTTTCAACATTCCCCATGCTTGCTCAAGTGATTTTAATCTTTCTTCGACTGTCATATGTTCCAAAACGGCATAATAAATAATAAAGTCAAATTTTTTATCTCCAAAATGATCTGCTATATCATCTCCATTTACCAAATGTACATCTGGTTCAAAACCGGCAATTTTTAATCTATCCTTGGCCACTTCAAGAGCCCCTGCATCTACATCTACTCCTGTTACTTTTGCTCCCTGTTCCATTAATGCTAATGTAGAAATACCAGTCCCACATCCAATTTCAAGAACACTTGCTCCTTTAAGTTCTCTAACCTTATTAAGCCATGGAGCGATTCTATTCCTATTATAATAAAGGCGTTCAAAAATTTGTCCGTTTATCGCTTTTTTATAATCCTGTTCGGATAATCTACTCTTTGTATTTCCCCGATCTAGATAGTTTTTTTCTAGAGAAACTGTCAATTCTTTTATTTGCCCTTCAGAAAAAACCATTTGATTGTTTTTCATTTTCTTTGGGGCTTTATAAAAGCCTTCTTTAACAAATTTCTTAATAATTCTTTTCATATGGTTAGGTTTAAAGACTATAAGTTTTGTGTTACTTTCTCTTTTAGAGCATCTGCCAGCTTGTGATGCTTTTCTAAGTTTTTCACTATGGTGTCTTTTGTGATTTTTCCTTTCAATCCAAAATTATTAGTAAACTCTCCTGTTTTGCTATTGACATCAATTCGGTTAAAAAGTTCTAGGATACCATCAAATCGACAGGAATCGACGAAACTATCAAAACCATTTACAAAAATCACTGGAGTACCCATCGCCAAGCATGGCAGCGCACAATGAATTCTAGATGTAATTACCAATTTTGCCTTTGCATAATTGTTCAACAGTTTTTCTGCCATTGCAAACTTTTCTTCGTCGGTATACTGATTAGAAGGTGGTTCTTGATTCACAAAATGTGCTGATTCTAAAAGCTCTTTACTAATAAATTTCTTTAAGTGTTTATTCTTCTTTCCTAATTGAAAAGCGGTTCCGTTTAAAATATTTTTTACGCTAAGTTTTGTGTTGTAAAACACTTTTTCTGGTCTTGGATAACTGTACAATGGATCTACAATGTATATATCATTTCCTCTTTCTGAATCATCAACTTTGTATGAATCTAAAGTCAAGGTTAAACAACCTGTAAAATAAGCATCAATACCTTTTTCTTTTAATGTATCGGCTGTAAACTGATCTCTGCATCCAATAGGTTCATGTTTTTTTAAATAAGCAATTCCCTTTTCGCTTAGCATTGCTGGGGCAGCTGTATTATTCATATGAAAGGATACAAATACAGGATCTATCTTATCCGAAGGCACCCAATTGTGAATATTATGAGTAAACCATCCATTCATAATCAACTTTACCGAATCTCCTTGATACTCACCCAACTTTTCTCTATTGAGAAAAACATCAACCTGTGGTAAAAACTGCTTTGCGGCAAGGCTTTGTATGTTGTCACCAACATTAAAAAACCTTTTATTCTCTTCATAAGTAAGTAATCCGTATTTCATACGTTGTTATTTTATCTTTTTGTAAAGTTTGTAAAGTTTAATTAACCAGGGAAATTTATTCCTGATAATGAACTTTAGTCTTCCTATCTCTTTTGTTGGATTATTAATCTTTTGTTCTAAAAGTCGGTCGATTTTACCGCTTCGGATATCATTGATTTGTTTGGTTTCGGCTTCTAGATTATCAAAAACATAAAAGTCATTTGTATTTTTTGCTTTTTCCATTAGTTCCCACCAAAAGTATCTTACACCTTTACTGGCCCCTCCAATATCCAATACGCGGTAAAATTCGTTATATATATTTCCGTTTACATTAAATCCATAATCATTTGGATTTTTACCATTCAATATAAGTCCTAAGATCGTTCTGAAACATTTTTCACATATACTGCAGTTAAACTCTGTTCTCTTTTCAGAATAACAAACTCTAAGCCTAAATTTTGTATCGGTGGTGGCCGCAAAGTCAGCTATTAAATCTACCTTATCCTGTCTTTTAAGTTCATAACCATCATGAAAAACTTTTATACCATCTGCCCAACTTATTTTCTCGTCGATTTCGGGTGTAGAACCCCAATCAATATCGATGTTATCTGTATAAGAAGAAGCTATATAAATAGATTTATATCCCAGAACATATGATAAGGGTGCGATGGATCCGATCAGGGCTAACCCATGTTGTACTTTACCCCACCAACCCATATCTTTCAATAATAACTCTACCTGATATGTATAAAAATCTCTTAGATTGGTCTCTATATACTCTTTATGGTTTTTTTTGAGAAGTTCTTCATTTTCAATAAAATCGGTAAAATCTCCCCATTGTTCCTGGTCTTTGATCTCTATATCTGCTCCTAATAATGTTACTAGGTCTGGTTCTTTTTCATATATTCTTATATAGGTTGCATAAGCATCCACTCCTCCACTAAATAACATAGCGGTTTTATTTCCTTTGAGCTTGTTTTTAACTAGTTTTTTTGCAACCAATACCCCAGATAACTTCGTATTATCCCGTTTAGCAAATTCTGCCCTAACCAATTCCTGGGCCCTGTAGAATGTTTCGTCTACTTCTTCTACTTCAATAACAAACCCTGCATACCATGCTATGGGAAGTACATTAGCAAGAAAAGGAATTACCGAAATGCTATCAGGTACTTTACTTACATCGATCAGATATTTAGAATAAAGGGGTTCTTCGGCAACAAAATACTTACGAACATTGGTATCAGCTATGTACTCATAATTGATTCTTTTACCTTCTTCTGAATATGATATATTATGAAGCATTAGTTTTTCCATCTCAATTTATTTTCGCTTCAGTACTGCCAAAATAGGCTTACTAAACAATTCCTTTTCATAATCTAATAGACCAATCAAATACATAAAAAACACAAATACCAAAGTATAGGTACTTCCTTTAATAATAAAATTAAGCCATCCTTCTCCAGGTATATAATTAATAAAATACCCAGTTGCTAAAACAATTACAAGAGCGATAATAGTTTTATTACCCAATTCCTTAAAGAATCTGGGTATATTTAGTTTAATTGCCTTATGATAGTAAAAGTTCATTACATTTTGTACAATTAACCAACCGGCCACTGTACCAATCATCATTCCCACAGCTGCATATTCTCTTGCGAGCAAAGCTCCTACCCCTGTACCGACTACCATGAAAGACACGTATAAAATTGCCTTGAAGGATAATTTATTCTTTGCCTCCAGAATGGAGTTACCAAAATGCTGTACCAAGGGCAAAGTATAAGCCACCATAATCATAAGAGCAATAATCCAAGATTGATAACTACCCTCTTCTCCTAATGTTTTACCAACCCAAAGATGTACAAATTGATAACCATATAAAATAAAAGCAATTAAAATATACATCAATACGATAAAAGATAATCTTCCTATTTTGATCATCATATCTGTGAGTTGTTCTCCCGAGGCATTACCTACCGACATTTGCGTTGCTCGTGGCAAAAATACTCCAGAAATTGCCGTAGAAAACCCACCATAATAGGTTCCTAGTGTAATACCTATTCCATAAACTGTAAGAACAGCTGGGGGGCAAATACTACCCAATACCCAATGTCCTGCTTTCCATTGAAAAAGACTAACTAGAGAGAATACAAAGATCCATACAGAATATTTTAAAATATGTTTTATAAAACTCTTGCTAAGCGAATGTAATTTAAACCGAACCTTAAGTTTCTTAAAAACATAAAAGGCCGTGATAGCAACGACACTCAAACCAAAAATGGTATCCACTATTACCAAAGCAATGGATCTACCCCCATATAAAAGTACTCCCACTACGGTAACAGACCTTAAAACATATCGAATGATATTGAGTGTTTTTGGAAATACGAATGCCTCATAACCTGAGCAAATACCCCTAAAAGATCCTCCAGGAAGACGAATTGCAAGATTAAAAATCAAAATAATAAACATTACTTTGGCAATTCTAAGCTCTTCTGCATTCATCTTAGAGAAATAAGAATCTATCTGCGTATAGAAAACAAAGCCTACCATAAGTACTAATACTGATATGACAGAATAAATAATCATGGTAGTTGCCAGAAAATTTTCTTCACCTTTTCTATCTTTTTCAGCTCTGTATTTAGCTACAAACCGAACAATTGTATTGTTTAATCCAAAATCCAAAATAGAGATCGTACCTACCATAGCACCGATAGTAATAAAAATACCATACTCATCTTTTCCAAGATATTTTAGGATAAAAGGAGTCAATACCAATCCTATTACATTGGTTAAAATGATCGTGACATAATTTAATATGGCTCCTTTTTTTAACTGGCTCAATTTTGTTGGTTGTTTAGTTGCTATACTTTGTTTATAGTCTTCCGTGGACTTCTTCTTTAATGATTCCCTTTACGTCATATAAAATTCCATTTGGAGATAACAATGATGTAAGATCCAGATCCATGTATTTTTTATGGGCTACCGTTAATACAATAGCATCAAAAGTATCATTCGGTAATTCGGTAACAGTTTCCAGATTATATTCATGTTTTACTTCTTCGGGATTTGCCCATGGATCATAAATTGTAACATCAGTCCCAAAGTCGTTAAGATGATTGATTACATCTACAGCTCTAGTATTTCGAACATCAGGACAGTTTTCTTTAAAAGTAATCCCTAATACTAATACTTTAGCACCTTTAATTCTGATATCATGTGAAACCATAAGTTTGATCACCTCAGAAGCTACGTATTGTCCCATACTATCGTTTAATCTCCTTCCGGCCAGAATAATTTCTGGATGATACCCAAATTCTTGAGCTCTCTGGGCTAGGTAATATGGATCAACTCCTATGCAATGTCCTCCCACAAGTCCAGGTTTAAATGGAAGAAAATTCCATTTGGTACCCGCGGCAGCAAGAACATCATTAGTATCGATATCCATCAAATTGAAAATCTTTGCCAATTCGTTTACAAAAGCAATATTAATATCTCTTTGAGAGTTTTCAATTACTTTAGCCGCCTCTGCTACTTTAATTGTTGGCGCCAAATGTGTTCCAGCAGTAATTACTGATGAATATAATGCGTCTACTTTTTTTCCGATTTCTGGAGTAGAACCAGCAGTTACCTTAAGGATTTTTTCTACCGTATGCTTTTTATCTCCCGGGTTGATACGCTCTGGAGAATACCCTGCAAAGAAATCTTTATTAAATTTTAAACCACTAATTTTTTCTAATACAGGTATACATTCTTCTTCAGTAACTCCAGGATACACTGTCGATTCGTAAATTACAATGTCTCCCTCTTTTAATACTTTACCAACCATCTCACTTGATCTGTACAATGGAGTAAGATCCGGTCTATTATTTTTATCTACAGGAGTAGGAACTGTAACTACATAATAATTACAATCTCTAATGTCTTCGAAATCAGCGGAGCAGTACAAACCAAACTCTGCATTAGATGAATCCTTTAGAACAGATTGAAGCACATCGTCTTCGACCTCTAGCGTAGTATCTTTACCTAATCGTAGTTCTTTAATTCGTTTTTGATTAATATCAAAACCCACTACAGAATATTTGGTTGCAAACAACCTAGCTAGAGGTAATCCCACATATCCCAAACCAATAATGGCAATCTTAATATCTTGCATATACTTGTTTATTTTTTTATCAAAAGGAGGTTGTTATTTTAGGTTATCCCAATACCATTTTACTGCCTCTTTTAATCCAGATTTCATATCGTATTTAGGATCATACCCCAAGAGATTTTTAGCTTTATCAACAGATGCTAAAGAATGAGGTACATCTCCTTTACGTTCGGGTCCATATTTAACTTCTACATCGGCAATTGCCGAATCATATTCAGACAAATACTCTTTCAATAAAGTAGTTAATTCATTTAAAGTAGTTCTTTCTCCAAAGGCCGTATTATAAACATTGTTTAATGCATTTGGATTATCAGATACTATTGCCCGTAAATTCATTTGAATTACATTATCGATATATGTAAAGTCTCTAGAAAATGAACCATCTCCATTAATCACAGGAGATTCATGCTTCATAAATTGCATAACAAACTTTGGAATCACTGCAGCATAAGCACCATTTGGATCTTGTTTACGTCCAAATACATTAAAGTAGCGTAACCCGATTGTATCAAGATCGTACGTCTTTTTAAAATTATCAGCGTATAGTTCATTCACATATTTTGTAATAGCATATGGAGATAAAGGTTTCCCTATTTTATCTTCGATTTTTGGCAAAGCTTTAGAATCTCCATAGGTTGAAGAACTAGCAGCATAGATGAAACGTTTAACTCCTGCATCTCTAGAAGCCACCAACATATTCAAAAAACCGTTTACATTCACTTCATTACTGGTAATAGGATCGTTGATTGATCTAGGAACCGAACCTAATGCAGCTTGATGAAGTACAAAATCTACACCATCACAAGCTTTATTACAATCTTCAAGGTTTCTGATATCCCCTTCAATAAATGTAAAATTAGGATGGTCTTTTATAGCTGAAAGATTTCTTTTATGCCCCGTTGCAAAATTATCCAAAGCAATCACTTTACTCCCTATATCGATGAGTGTTTGGCATAAATTAGACCCAATGAAACCGGCAGCACCAGTCACAAGAATCTTAGAAGAACGTATTTGTTCTAGTTGGTTAGCGTCCATAAATTTTATTTAATTCCCTGTTTTTTAACCCCAAAGCCTACATAAATGGTTGTAGACTGCGCGAAATTAAGGTTTACTTATAGAACATACAACTTAAGTTAACGGGGATTTTGCCCCTATTTAGAATTCGTTAGATATAATTTGTTAAAAATATATTAATCATACAATTTTAAACACAACAAAATATTGATTTACAATAACTTAATAGCAATATTATTTTTTTATTAACTATAACGTTTTCTTAATATCAAATTAGAATTAGTATTCTACTATAGCTAATAATTCTTTTTCAAAATCTCTTTTGGCTAAATACTGTTTTTCTAGGTTAGAGTCAAACGGAATTGGAGTCTCTAAACTTGCAATACGCTTTACAGGAGCGTCAAGAAATTCAAAACAATTTTCCATTATCAAGGCCGAAATATCTGAGGCAATTCCTCCAAACAAAGAGTCCTCTTGCAATATGATCACCTTACCAGTTTTTTTCACTGATGTATATATTGTTTTGGTATCCAAAGGTTGTAACGTTCTTAAATCGATAACATCTGCAGAAATATCTTGATGATTATCTAATGTTTCAAGTACCCAATGAACTCCAGCCCCATAACTAATAAGTGTGATATCATTACCTTCTTTTAACAAAGATGCCTTTCCTATTGGCAAATTGTAATACCCTTCGGGCACCTCTTGACGAATGCTACGATATAATGCTTTATGTTCAAAAAACAGTACAGGATTAGGATCTTCAATAGCGGTAATCAACAATCCTTTGGCATCAAATGGAAATGCGGGATAAATAACTTTAAGCCCAGGGGTTTTGGTAAACCATGCCTCATTGGTTTGACTATGAAACGGACCAGCGCCTACTCCAGCTCCACAAGGCATTCGAATCACAACATCTGAGGATTGCCCCCAGCGATAATTTGATTTTGCAAGTAGATTAACAATAGGATTAAATCCTGAAGATACAAAATCAGCAAACTGCATTTCTATTACAGTTTTATAATTGTTTATTGAAAGCCCATATCCTGCTGAAACAATTCCTGATTCACATATAGGAGTATTTCTAACTCGGTCTCTACCAAACTCTTCAACAAAACCTTCTGTTATTTTGAAAACCCCTCCATACTCTGCAATATCCTGCCCCATAATGACTAGGTCATCATATTGTTTCATAGATTCATTTAGTCCCTCAGAAATAGCGTCAATTAATCTAAGTTCTTTAGTGGTATGAACCGGTTTAATTTCTTCAAAATCAAATTGTGCATATACATCACTTAACTCTTTGTCCAAATCAACCTCAATTTCTTTTTCGTCGTTTGCACGTTTCCAATCAGACTCTATGTCAGATTTTATAGAGGATTGGAGCTCCAAATCTTTCTCCTCAGAAATAATACTTTGATCAATAAGGTATTTTCTGTAATTCTCTACTGGATCTTTTGCACCCCAATAATCCATCAAGTCCTGGGGAACATATTTGGTACCACTAGCCTCCTCATGACCACGCATTCTAAACGTTTTGAACTCCAAAAGAATTGGTCTTGGGTCTTTTCGAATACTTTCAGCAAGTTTACTTACCCTACTATACACTTCAAGAATATTATTTCCATCTATAATATGCGATTCAATACCGTAACCACTGCCTCGATCTGCAAGGTGTTTACAATTGTATTGTTCTTTTGTAGGTGTTGAGAGTCCATACCCATTATTTTCTATACAAAACAGAACAGGTAAATTCCATACGGATGCAATATTTAGTGCTTCGTGAAAATCTCCTTCGCTTGTTCCTCCTTCGCCAGTAAATACAGCGGTAACTTTAGTATTATTTTTTAACACATTTGCCAATGCGATTCCGCACGCCACACCCATCTGAGGACCCAAATGCGAAATCATTCCTATGATCTTATATTCTTGGGTGCCAAAATGAAAAGAACGATCACGACCATTGGTAAAACCACTTGCTTTACCTTGCCATTGTGCAAAAAGTCTGTACAAAGGAATCTCTCGTGTTGTAAATACCCCCAAATTGCGATGCATTGGCAACATATATTCCTCTTCTTCAAGTGCAGCAGTTACTCCAACAGCTATAGCTTCTTGACCAATACCACTAAACCATTTAGAAATTTTTCCTTGTCGTAGTAAAACAAGCATTTTTTCTTCGATCAGTCTCGGAACAAGCATTTTTTGATATAGCAAAATAAGCTGATCATTGTTGTATTCTTTCCTATCAAAAACTAATTGTAATTTTTCTTTTGAAATATGCTCCATACAAGAAAGTTTGTTACGTAAATGTAATTATTTTTATTTCAGAAGATATATCCCAGAACATAATATTATTAAGTAGTTGTTAATTTAAGCCAAACAATTCTACGAATTAATTAAATTTACTATTATTTCTAAAATTCGTATTATTAAATAGTTAATTTGATTGATATTGAATATTGTTAATTTTTTTGAGAACAATACTGTATTTTTAATTGAAATACACCTATTTTAGTTCTTCAATTGTAAGACCACACAAATGAATAATATACCTAGCGTTGATTTAGCAGATTTTTTATCTGATGATCCATCCCGCAAACAGAAATTTATTAATGAAATTGGAAAAGCATATGAAGAAATTGGCTTTGTTGCTTTAAAAAATCACTTTTTAAGTGATCAATTAGTAGAAAACCTATATAAAGAAGTGAAAGCCTTCTTTTCCCTTCCGGTAGATGTAAAAGAAAAGTATGAAATAGAAGGACTTGGTGGCCAAAGAGGATATACCTCTTTTGGTAAAGAACATGCTAAGGGAAAAAAAGAAGGAGATTTAAAAGAATTTTGGCATTTTGGACAGGAACCAGATGCAGATGCGAATTTGATTGAAGAATATCCTGCTAATGTTACTGTAGAAGAACTGGACGATTTCAATGAAACAGGAATGGAAACCTATAGAATGTTAGAAAAGACAGGAATTTATGTTCTTAGAGCTTTGGCTTTATATATTGGGTTAGATGAATACTACTTTGATCACTGGGCCAGCAATGGTAACAGTATCCTACGCCCAATTCATTACCCACCAATCAAAGAGGAACCTAAAGGAGCTGTTCGCGCAGGTGCTCATGGAGACATTAACTTAATAACGTTGTTAATGGGTGCTTCTACTGGTGGATTACAGGTTCAGAGAAAAGATGGTGAATGGATTGACGCAATTCCGCAAGAAGATGAACTTGTAATTAATGTGGGAGACATGCTCGAACGTCATACCAATAACAAGTTAAGATCTACTATACACCGCGTAATAAATCCACCAAAAGAGCAATGGGGTAAACCAAGATATTCTATTCCTTTCTTTATGCATCCAAGAAGTGATATGAAATTAAATTGTCTTGAAGAATGTATCTCAGAGGAGCATCCCAAGCAATATGAAGACATAACCGCAGGTGAATTTTTACACCAAAGACTTGTTGAAATTGGATTAATAAAGAAATAGTTTTTGCATGGATTTACATGATCAATTAAAAAATCTATTCCCCGACCATAAATTTGAAGAAAATAATTCTACTACAGAAGAAGAAAAAGATAAAATATGGATGCAGGAATCCCCTATCATATGTAAATATGAAAAACGAAAGGGAAAACCGATAACCATACTCGAGGGATACACTGGAGCTGACGAAGATTTTAAAAAACTTGCCAAAGAGTTAAAAACTCGATTAAGCGTTGGAGGTAGTTTCAAAAATGAAAGTATTATTATTCAAGGTGATTATCGAGATCAAATAATGGACATTCTAAAAGAAAAGGGCTTCAAAGTAAAACGCGTTGGCGGATAAATTCATAAACACCTTGGGGATACACACATTACATATAACCAATGGGGACAGTCTTACCCAAAGAATGCGAGAATTAAATCTTGTAGAAGGAGAAATTCTTACCTGGCGTGAAATGTTATGCGAGGGTCCAACCGAAATTAAAGTTGAAACAGAAAATTCAATTAAAAAACGGAAGGCATTCTTAAAAAAATATTACAGAATTGCTCCTTCCGATTACGAAGATAAATTTGTTTCTGAGCTTAAAAAAGTAGAAAAATTGTCGGAGTATGACGAAATCATACTATGGTTTGAGTATGACTTATTTTGCCATATTAATATGATCGCCGCAATAAGTTTATTACTGCGAAAAGGTATTGGTGACATTCCAGTTTATCTGGTATGCAGTGGTAGGATCCCTCATGAGAAAAAACTTTATGGCCTTTGCGAACTCTCAGATGTTCAACTTAAAGAACATTATGAAAACAAAGTGCTTTTAACCATTGATGACTTGGAACTGGCTGAATATATCTGGACCTTATATTGCGAATCAAATCCAAAGAAAATTGCCGGTCAAATCAAAAAACATTCATCATTCGAATACCTTTCGATATGTCTAAGGGCGCATTTACAGCGCTTTCCGAATATGCTTACGGGACTTAATGTATTAGAACATAATATTTTGGAAATGGTAGATACCTATCAGATCAAAAATATAAAACAACTAATGGGGTATACTCTAGAATATCAGGGATATTATGGATACGGTGATATGCAAATGAAACGCGTTTTGGCAAGACTCTTTCAATTCCTAGACCAGACAAAAGACCGATTACAATTGTCAGAAAGAGGAAAATTAGCATTACAACAAAAAAAGAACTTTTACAACACCCAGATCTTAGATTGGTACTATGGAGGTGTCAAAAAGTATGATTATCTCTATAATGATGAAACACACTCCTTATTAAAATTATGATATGCCAATAGCAGAATCTGAACTTATCATTAACGAAGATGGCAGTATTTACCATCTTAGTCTTAAACCAGAACAATTAGCAAATACTATTATTACTGTTGGTGATCCCGATCGTGTAGATAAAGTAACCAAGCATTTTGATACTATAGAATTCAAAATTCGAAAACGTGAGTTTCATACGCAAACAGGGACTTATAAAAACAAAAGAATTACCGTTATATCTACAGGCATCGGTACAGATAATATCGATATTGTTTTAAATGAATTAGATGCTTTGGTTAATATCGACTTTACTACACGTGAAATAAAAAAAGAAAACACCTCCTTGAATATTATCAGAATAGGGACTTCTGGGTCTATTCAAAATGATATTCCCGTAGATAGCTTCCTTGTTTCAGAGTTGGCTATTGGGTTTGATAGTCTGCTACATTTTTATGACAGCCAACATGTTCAGCTTCCAGAAGTTTCGAAAGCACTCACAAAACATCTTAACTGGGATGCCAATAAATCTTTACCATATGTGGTTTATGGAGATGATACATGGGTAAATCATATGGCCAATGGTAAAGCAAAAAAAGGAACTACGATTACCAATGTTGGTTTTTATGGCCCACAAGGAAGAATTTTAAGACTCCCTTTACAAGACAATACCTTAAATAGCAAAATTGCCGCTTTCAAATATGAAGAAATAAAAATAACCAACCTGGAAATGGAAACTGCCGCTATTTATGGAATGTCAAAAATGCTCGGACATCGTGCAGTATCAATGAATGCAATTATAGCAAATCGTGCCACAGGAAAATTCAGCAAAAATCCAAAAAACACTGTAGAAAAATTAATTGTTTATACTTTGGATAAAATTATAAATTACCCTCACTAGAAAGAAGTATTTCTTAATAACAAAAAAAAAGGATAGAAACAATCCATCCTTTTTGAATAAAAACATCATTTAAAAATACTTAGAAAATACTTTTTTGGGGCTAATACTAACTAAATAATATCTTAAGACTAATTAACAAGTTTGTCAATAACAAAACTCCAATAAAAACAACTATTCCATTTTCAATCGGGTTATTTTTTAACTTAGCAACTTTTACGTATGCGTTCTTTTTTTGGGGAAAATTCTTTTTCATAGCAATATTGTTTTTATTTTGTGTCGAAATATTAATCAAATATAAATTCTTCTGGAAGAATTATAGGTCAAATATAATAAAAAGTAATTTATTTTATCGTTAAAAAACATAAAAATTCGATGAAATACACAATTTTAATTTTTATTCAGTATGAATATTATAAAAATAGGTGGGGTTCCAGAACATTTTAACCTTCCCTGGCATCTTACCATTGAAGATGGCAGTTATGCAAAAAATAACATTCAATTAGAATGGATTGATTTTCCAGGAGGTACTGGGGCCATGTGTGAGGCGTTAAGAAAACAAGAGATTGATATTGCGATAATTCTTACTGAAGGTATTATAAAAGATATCATTGACGGTAATCCAAGTAAAATTGTTCAAGAATATATACAGACTCCTCTGATTTGGGGTATACATGTTGATGCAAATTCGCAATACTATGATATTTCTTCCCTTGAAAATACTAAAGTGGCAATAAGTAGATACGGTTCAGGTTCTCATTTGATGTCATATATCAATGCACAAAATCAGGGATGGGATACTACAACGCTGCAATTTGAAGTCGTAAGAAATTTAAATGGTGCTGTAGAAGCATTAACAAACGGAACCGCAGACTATTTTATGTGGGAGCATTTTACCACCAAACCATTTGCAGATAATGGTACTTTTAGAAGGGTAGCAGATTGTCCAACACCATGGCCATGTTTTGTTATAGCCGTAAGAGAAGAGATACTTACAACAAAAGAAAAAGACATAAGAGTCATACTCGAGATCATAAATTCTACAACAACCGATTTTAAGAAAATCCCAAGTATAGACAAAACCTTATCCAATAGATATGAGCAACAATTGGAAGATATTCAAAAGTGGTTACAACTTACCGAATGGAGTCAATCTGACATAGCCCAGGAAACACTTTATCTTATTCAAAAACAGTTATATAGTTTGAATATTATTGATAGAAAAGTGGACCCTAAAACGTTGATTTTTGAATTTTAGTATGTATTAATAATCAAAAATATTCATGATTTTTTAAAAATCAGGGGTAGGGTTTGCAAAAAGTAACGCGTTATATATTAAAGAATCATTTAAAAATTTAAGATTAACGTTATGAATACAAACATTTTATGCTGAAAAATATATCAAATAGCAAATTCTAAAATATACTTGACATAAGTGTATTAACGAATAAAATATTTTTGTACATTTGCCGAACCTACCCCACCAACAAATTATTAAATGTATAAGCAACCATACTTATATAAGTGCATCTAATAATTAAACAAACAAATCTATTATGATTACATTTATACTAATATTATTAGGCCTTGTAGCCTTAAATTTTGTTCTGCTGAAATTTAGTATGCAATCTGTGGATACTAAAAAGAAGAATTCTCGAGCAAACAAAGTTCAGATCAACCACATATCTGAACAAAAAGCTACAAAGTCTAAAGAGTCAAAAATACCTACAGCAGCTTAATTACTTACCAATTAATATCGGTAGTATTTTTTTCCTTCAGGTATTCATTGGTTTTGCTAAAATGCTTGTTGCCAAACCAAAATCCTCTATTTGCACTTAATGGTGAAGGATGCCCACTTGTAAGTACATGGTGCTTAGACTTATCAATTTTTGCTCCCTTTTTCTTAGCAAAACCTCCCCATAGTAAAAAGACTACGTTTTTCTTTTTTTCAGATATTGTTCGAATTACAGCATCTGTAAACTGTTCCCAACCTTTGTTTTGATGAGACCCAGCTTGATTGGCTCTTACCGTTAAGGTTGCATTTAATAATAAGACGCCTTGTTTTGCCCAATGTTGCAAATTTCCGCTCGACGGAAATGGAATTCCTAAATCACTTTCAATTTCTTTAAAAATATTAATTAATGAAGGAGGCATTGCGATCCCATCATTAACAGAAAAACATAAACCATTGGCCTGGCCTACTCCGTGATAAGGATCCTGACCAATAATAACTACTCTCACATCATTAAAACTGCAATGATCAAAAGCTGCAAAAATCTCTGACCCCTTTGGATAGCACGTATTTTTGTAATATTCGGCTTTTACAAAATTTGCCAATTCAGGAAAATATGGTTTCTTAAACTCGTCTTTAAGTTGTTCTTTCCAACCTTGCTCAATATTTACATTCATATCTCTAACGAAAAATTACTGTAATTATGTACTTTTGTTTCGTTCTAAAAAAGATGGAAGATAACCCAAAAATATGGGTAAAAAAAGTATGATTCGTATTTCAGAAAAAACATTAAAAGACTTAGAGTTTGACACAATCCTTGATCATATTGCAGCGTTGTGCAATACCGATTATGGAAAATCAAAAGCACTAAAAGTGATACCTTTCGAAACCGAACAAAAACTCGAAATTGCTTTACAAGAAGTTTTCGAATACAAATCCTCTAGTTTTAATGATACTAGAATTCCGAATCATGGTTTTGACAGTATCAATAAAGAAATTCAGTTATTAAAAATAGAGAATACTTTTCTGGAGGCTTCTAATCTTAAAAAATTGGTTTCTATAAGTATCACCAGCAATGATTTGCTATCATTTTTCAAATCAAATAAAGAACTTTATCCTATTTTATATCAAACCTCTACAAATGTTCCTTTCACAAAAGAAATCATTAATCTAATAGAGGGGATTCTTGATAAATTTGGCGAAATAAAAGATAGTGCATCTACTACCCTGCTTGGTCTAAGAAAAGAGATTAATATCATTCAGGCAAAACTAAATGGAAGTTTTGGAAAAGATCTCACCCGTTATAACAGTTTAGGGTACCTTGATGAAATCAAAGAAAGTGTTGTAGATAATCGTAGAGTGCTTGCAGTTAAGTCCATGTACCGCAGAAAAGTAAAGGGCGCTATTATGGGTAATTCTAAGACCGGAAGCATTGTATATATCGAACCCGAGGCTACGCTTCAGTTTAGTCGTGAGCTTAGCAATCTTCAATATGAAGAACGCGAAGAGATCGTAAAAATATTAAAGGACCTCACCAACAAGCTACGCCCATTTGACGAACTCCTTCTGCAATATCAGGAATATCTAAGCGATATGGATTTGGTTTCAGCCAAGTCAAAATATGCATCCAAGCTCAATGCAGTTCTCCCGAAGATCACAAAAACCCGTGAACTTACACTTAAAGAAGCATATCACCCTCTTCTTTTACTTTCTAACCAAAGTAAAGGTGAAAAAACATTTCCGCAAAGCATCACTCTAGACAAAGACAATAGAATTATTGTTATTTCTGGACCTAATGCAGGAGGAAAAAGCATTACTTTAAAAACCATTGGTTTATTGCAAGTAATGCTACAAAGTGGCATGCTAGTTCCTGTGCATGAATATAGTAGAATGTGCCTTTTTGATGTTATTTTGACAGATATTGGTGATAATCAATCCATCGAGAATCATTTAAGCACCTACAGTTACCGCTTAAAGAACATGAATTATTTCCTTCGGAAATGTAACAATAAGACCTTATTTCTTATCGACGAATTCGGAACCGGTAGTGACCCAGAACTGGGCGGTGCTTTGGCCGAAGCTTTTCTAGAAGTTTTTTATGAACGTGAATCATTTGGCATCATAACTACTCATTATGCCAATTTAAAAATGCTTGCCAACGAGCTTCCCAATATGTCCAATGCAAATATGCTTTTTGATGCAAGAACACTAGAGCCTTTATTCAAATTATATCTTGGTGAAGCTGGAAGTTCTTTTACATTTGAAGTAGCACAAAAAAATGGAATTCCGTATAGCTTGATCAACAAAGCAAAGAAAAAAGTAGAACGCGGTAAGATTAGGTTTGATAAGAGCATTGCAAATCTTCAGAAAGAACGATCTAAACTTCAAAAAACAACTTCGACCCTAAAAACAAAAGAGCAAAAGGCGGAAGAAGAAAAAGAACGATTAGAAAGGATAAATGATCGTGTACAACGTAAATTAGAAAGCTATCAAGAACTATATGATAGCAATCAACGAATGATTTATCTAGGTAAAAAGCTTGATGATATAAGTGAAAAATACTTTAACAATAAAAAGAAGCGCGAATTGATCGATGAGTTCATGAAAATTGTTCAAGTCGAAAATTCTAAACGAAAGAAACAATCTGCTAAGCAAAGAAATGTAGAAAAAGCCAAAAAGAAAAAGGTTGTAGAGGAAGTAGAAAAAAAGGTAAAAGTAATTCGCGAAAAGAAAAAAGAAGAAAAAAAGAAAGAAGAGAAAATAGAACAGCAAAAACCCAAAGTAACACTTAAAATTGGTGACCGTGTGCGCATGATCGATGGAAAATCAATCGGAACCATTGATATCCTCGAAAAAGACAAAGCCGTGGTTAACTATGGTATTTTTACAACTAATGTAGCCGTTGATCAACTTGAATTTGTAGAACGAAAAAAATAACGTTCTATTTTTATCCACCTAGCCTTACTTAAAACTATCTTTAAAAACCTAGCTGTTGTCATTGTTCTGCTTCTTTTGAGAAAAACAAACCATAAAAGCTTCCGCTATTTTTGAAATTGGTAAAACCTGTAATACAGATGTTATTAGTTTTCGAATAGCATCAATTTTTTTGTTTGGCATAGCCCAAAATAATAACAACAATACTATCACAAAAATCATATACATAAATGTCTTATCCATATACTTAGAAAATAAATCGAGTAAACCTTTAGATTCGTTGGTTTTTTAAAATTAAGAATTAAAGTTTTTCACAAGAAAAACTAACGCAGTTAAATAGTCGATTTCCTTAGTTCAAGGGTAGATAACCAATTGTACGCGTAGTTATCATTTTTTTAGACATTACTGAAATCAAGAAAGAATATTCTCACAAACTATTGTAAACTTATCTTTTAACTAAATAAGAATTTTTAATATTAGAACTCTTAATTTCTATCATAATTTTTAATTTAAAAATACCTGTTAAAGTCTCCTTAAACAAGAATTCTGACAGTATTACTTTTATATATTTGGGGCATTACATCAAAACTACTTCAACAATTATGCGAAAATTACTTTTTGTAGTAGGCTTATGCCTTTTTATCTCTTTTATTTCAAACGCCCAAAAACCTAATAAACCTAACGCTTCAGAAATTCATGAAGCCATCAAAAAATTAAATTTTTTAGGTTCAGTTTTATATGTTGCCGCACATCCCGATGATGAAAACACCCGACTTATCTCTTATATGGCCAATCACCAAAAGGCGAGAACAGCTTATTTATCTATGACCCGTGGAGATGGTGGTCAAAACTTAATAGGACCTGAAATCAGAGAACTTCTTGGGGTTATTCGAACACAAGAATTGTTGGCAGCCCGCAGAACCGATGGTGGGGAGCAAATGTTTACACGAGCCAATGATTTTGGATACTCTAAACATCCAGATGAGACACTCACTATATGGGATAAAAAAGAAGTCTTAAGTGATGTAGTTTGGGCCATCAGAAAATTTAGACCCGATGTCATTATTAATAGATTTGATCATAGAACACCAGGATCAACACATGGCCATCATACTTCGTCGGCTATACTAAGTGAAGAAGCTTTTGGCTTATCTGGAGATAAAAACATGTATCCGGATCAGTTACAATATGTTGAACCTTGGCAACCAAAAAGATTATTTTTCAATACATCTTGGTGGTTTTATGGAAGCAGAGAAAACTTTGAAAAGGCAGACAAATCAAAATTATTAGAACTTGATACAGGAGTCTACTATCCTTCTTCAGGTTTATCTAATACAGAAATTGCCTCATTAAGCCGCAGTAAACATAAATCCCAAGGATTTGGTAGTACCGGAACTCGTGGAAAACAAAACGAGTATATTGAACTAATAAAAGGAGATTTACCTACAGATAAAACCAATATTTTTGAAGGGATTGACACCTCATGGAATCGTATTAAAGGAGGAAAGGCAATTGGCGATATTTTATACCAAGTTGAAAAGAATTTTGATTTCAGAAATCCGGTGGCTTCGGTCTCAGAACTGGTAAAAGCGTATCAAGGTATTCAACAACTGGAAGATGATCATTGGAAAGCCGTTAAATCAAAAGAAATAAAAGCAATTATTGCCGCTGCATCTGGATTATATCTTGAAGCGGTTTCTTCAGAATCGAACACAACCAAAGGAAGTGAAGTTGCTTTAAAGATTGAAGCCATTAACAGAAGTAATAATAAAGTTACCTTAAAATCCGTTCAAATTGCTGCCTTGGGGATTAATGATACTCCTGCAAAAGTTTTGGAGAATAATACCAGACAAAATTTCGAATTTAAGGGGATTATTCCTTCTGATTTTGGGTATACCAACCCATATTGGTTAAATAAAAAAGGAAGTCTGGGAATGTACCAGGTCAATGACCGTAAATTGATTGGTAAACCAGAAACCGAACATAAGATCAAAGCCATTTTTTCTTTAGATATCGAAGGAATAACTATTCCATTTTCTAAAGAAGTGGTTTATAAGACTAATGATCCTGTAAAAGGAGAAGTATATAAACCTTTTGAGGTAATTCCTTCGGTCTCGGCAAGTATAAAAGACAAGGTAATTATTTACGCCAATGGTCCTGCAAAGCAAATTCCCGTAATCATAAAAGCAGGAGAAGCAAATATTAACGGATCTGTCTCTTTAGCGCATCCACAAGGATGGAAAGTTTTGCCAGAACGTATCGATGTTAATTTAACTCAAAAGGGAGAAGAGAAAACTGTAGTTTTTACTTTGACTTCACCAGAAAATCAAAGTGAAGGGTATATTTCGCCTATCATCGATATTAATGGAAATAAACATTCTAAAGAAGTGGTAACCATCGATTATGAACATATTCCCTTTCAAACTGTTGTACTACCCTCTGAAACTAAAGTAGTACGACTTGATATCAAAAAGAAAGGCCAAAATATTGGATACATTGAAGGTGCTGGCGATGTTGTCCCCGAAAGTTTACAACAAATAGGGTATAAAGTGACTACGATCAATCCCGAATCTATTTCACCTGAGATCCTGAAGGATTTTGATGCTATTGTGTTAGGTATTAGAGCATATAATACCGTTGAGCAATTGAAATTTAAACAACAATTTTTATTGGATTATGTGAAAAACGGAGGGAATTTAGTCATTCAGTATAATACAAGTCGAAGACTTAAAGTTGATGATAATTTAGGGCCTTACCCCCTTAAGTTATCTAGAGATCGAGTTACCGATGAAAATGCAGAAATAACATTTCTGGCGCCAGATCATCCTGTGTTAAACTCACCCAATAAAATTACCCAAGACGATTTTAAAGGATGGGTGCAAGAGCGTGGTTTGTACTTCCCCAGTGAATGGTCCAAAGAATACACAGCTATTTTGGCCGCTAATGATAAAGGAGAATCACAAAAGAAAGGACCTCTATTAGTTGCTCAATACGGTAAAGGGTATTATGTATACACTGGTTTAAGCTTTTTTAGAGAATTTCCTGCTGGAGTATCTGGTGCGTATCGACTCTTTGCCAATATGTTATCTTTAGGAAAATAAATAAAATTATGTATGGAGCGTACAAAACAAAAATTTGTCTGGAAAAAATTATATTCCGCGGTATTAATTGCTAATGCAGTATATATATTGCTATTTTATCTGATCACTAATTCTTTTTCGTAGTGCAACTTGAACAAATAATTTTCTAATTATTCCTTTAACTAATTACCATATCAACATATGCAAATCATAGATTGGATCGTACTTACCGGAACATTACTATTCATCGTTTTATACGGAACCTGGAAAACCAAAGGAAGTAAAAATGTACAAGAATATATTAGAGGAGGTAATGAAGCCAAATGGTGGACCGTTGGTTTATCGGTAATGGCAACACAGGCAAGTGCAATTACTTTTCTTTCTACTCCCGGACAGGCATTTCATAGTGGGATGGGGTTCGTGCAGTTTTATTTCGGTCTTCCAATTGCTATGGTAATCATTTGCATGGTATTTATTCCTTTATACCATAAACTTAATGTGTACACGGCCTATGAATATTTAGAAAGTCGTTTTGATCTTAAAACACGTAGTTTAACTGCTATTTTATTCTTAATTCAACGAGGGTTGGCCGCAGGAATTACCATTTTTGCTCCTGCTATTATTTTATCTGCTGTTTTAGGTTGGGATCTTACTATATTGAATATTATTATCGGGGTGTTAGTAATTATCTACACAGTTTCCGGTGGAACTAAGGCCGTAAATGTTACCCAAAAGCAGCAAATGGCAATTATTTTTACAGGAATGTTTATCGCTTTCTTTTTGATTATTAGTTATTTACCTGAAGGGGTTACCTTTTCAAAAGCATTGGATATTGCCGGAGCCAGTGGAAAAATGGAAATCCTGGATTTTTCTTTTAATCTTGATAATCGCTATACTTTCTGGAGTGGCATTATTGGTGGAAGTTTCCTTGCCCTCTCCTATTTTGGAACTGATCAGAGCCAGGTGCAACGTTATTTATCAGGAAAATCGGTTAAACAAAGTCAACTAGGTCTGCTATTTAATGGCTTACTAAAAGTACCAATGCAATTTTTTATTCTACTAGTGGGTGTCATGGTTTTTGTTTTTTATCAATTTAATCCATCACCAATTAATTTTAACCCAGCAGCAAAAGAGGCAATACAAGATTCTCAATATGCTCAAGAATACACCCAATTAGAAGAAGAATTGACCAAAATTCAGAAATCAAAAGAAGAATTTATAACAAAATATTTGGCAGAAAAAGAAACTGATAAAAAATCTAAATTAAATAACAAAAGCGCTATTTCGAGTCTAAATGAAACTGATCAAAAAATAAGAAATAAAGCTAAAGAACTTATTACCAAAGTAGATCCTGAGGTAGAAACCAATGATAAAGATTATGTGTTTATACATTTTATTTTAAATAACCTTCCACGTGGATTAATTGGTCTTCTATTAGCGGTAATCCTTTGTGCAGCAATGTCCTCTACTGCTTCAGAATTAAATGCTCTGGCATCAACCACAGCGGTGGATTTATATAAAAGAAATATTAAAGAAGAAAGAACAGAAAAACATTATGTAAATGCTTCAAAATTCTTTACTTTGGCTTGGGGCGTTATGGCAATTTTGGTTGCTTGTTTTGCCAATCTTTTTGACAATTTAATTCAGTTAGTTAACATAATTGGTTCTATCTTCTACGGAAATGTACTTGGTATTTTCCTGTTGGCTTTCTTTATAAAATTTGTGAGTAGCAACGCAACTTTTGTAGCGGCATTAATAACACAGGTGATTGTTATTATTGGTTGGTACTATGACTGGATGCCCTATTTATGGCTAAATCTCTTTGGATGTATATTAGTAATGGCAATCGCAATGATTTTGCAACCTTTACTCGGGTCAACTACAAAAGTAAGCACAGAGTAAACCAGAATATTAAATAAATCTGTTTACTTAGGAAATTAGATATAGATAAACCAATATTAATGATGTATAGTAGCTTCAGAAAGATAAGAAGAAACAGACTTTTGGAACACATAATAGTTCCTCATAATTTTATTGATTTCTTCGCCAATGCTCTTTGATAACTTTACAGAATCCTGAGCTAGCTCTTTGAGCTTATCTATACCCTGTTTCAATATCTTTCCATCATGATTTAATTCTAAGTATTGATCATACATTTCTGAAGTACAAGGTTCACAACGATACGAATTCAGTTTAGAAAGCATACTGGTAAGCTCATTATCCATAAGACTTAGCTTCATAAAATGTGGTTGTCTGTTTGAAGTGGTTTTGCTAGCGTTTTTGCTTTTCATAGTGGTAAGGGTTCTAATAAGTGAGTATCTTAAATATAAGAAAAGACCTCAAAACAAACAAGTTACAGGGCTCTAATGTTTATGAAATTACATAAATCGCAAAAAAACAGATGTTTTACAATTAATCTTATCGATTCCAGGCCGCTCAATACTTGTTATTTTTTTAAGATCCAAAAGTTACGTTTTAATTACTTTTGAAGTTAATAATGATATCTTCATCTATGCAGAAAGACAAAACAATAAAATGGGGGATTCTGGGTTGTGGTAAAATCGCTCATAAATTTGCCGAAGACCTACTTACCATACCGAATGCAAAAATAGAGGCTGTTGCCAGTAGACAACTTCAAAAAGCACAAGAGTTCGCTCAAACATATGGAGCAAATAAATACTACGGAAGCTATACCGAATTAGCTAATGACTCAGAAGTTGATGTAGTCTATATCGCAACACCACATGTTTTTCATCATGAAAATACACTTATGTGTCTTACCAGCAAAAAAGCCGTTTTATGTGAAAAACCTTTTGCCATGAATATCGATCAGGTAAAAGAAATGATTAAAACAGCAAGGGAAAATCAAGTATTTCTTATGGAAGCTCTTTGGACCTATTTTCTTCCTCATTATCAATACGTATTGGAAGTAATCGAATCCAAAAAACTAGGAGCAATAAAAAGCCTACAGGCAGATTTTGGTTTTGCCACCACTTTGGATCCTAATGGACGAATTTTTAATAAAAACTTAGGTGGAGGTAGTCTACTTGATGTAGGCATCTATCCACTATTCGCGGCTCTAAGCATACTAGGATATCCCAATAAAATTGAAGCAACAGCAGAAATCGGAAAAACGGGAGTCGATGAAACGTGTACAGTACAACTGAGCTATAATAATGGAGTTTCTGCATCTTTATTTAGTGCTATTACTCAAAAAACAAACACCGAAGCAATTATCCAGTTTGAAAAAGGCACGATCACTATAAATAGTCGTTTTCACGAACCCTCATCAGTTACCATTTATCAAAATGGAAAATCAAAATTACATGAATTTGAAGTAACCACCAATGGATATAGTTTCGAGGCAATCCATGTACAGGAAATGTTGCTTCAAAAACGCATCGAGAGCTCTATAATGAACTTCGATAAAAGCCTACAACTCATTACATTATTAGATACAGTTAGAAACAAAATCGGATTGAAATACGATTAAAAAGAAGTCCGTCAAACCGTTAAAAGTCAACTTAAGATTACATAAAGTAAAGTTTATTTTACTTTATGTAAAAAATATAATACATTTGTTCTTGTTAATCAAAAAATCGAACAAGATGAAATATTTATTATCAAACAAATTTAAAAAGCCCGGTTGGATACTTTTCTGCATTGGAATTATACTGGGAGTGATCCACTCTATTAATGATTATGAATCCAATCTTCTAACGACCAAAGTAATTTCGCTATTTCATTACGACACCATTTTCTCTGATGATAGCGCAATATTAAAAATTGTTGAAAATAGCATTGTTGACGAATTAATAACCATAATCATAATTATTGGTGGTTTATTGATAAGTTTCTCTAAAGAAAAAATCGAAGACGAATTCATTTTAAAAGTTCGATTAGATTCTTTGGTATGGGCAATCCTTATAAACTATGGTATTTTATTATTTACCACAATATTCATCTATGATATTAGATATTTTCATGTTCTGGTGTATAATGTATTTACTCCGTTATTGATATTTATTATCCGATTTAATTATGTTGTCTATAAAAAGTCGGGTCATGAAGAATAAGTTAAAAATAGAAAGAGCCATTCATAATCTTACTCAGGCCGATTTAGCCGAAAAAATTGGGGTAAGTAGACAGACCATTAATGCTATGGAGAAAAACAAGTATGTACCTTCTACTCTCTTAGCATTAAAAATTGCCAGGTTATTTAAAAAACCAGTTGAAGATATTTTTATCCTTGAAGATGAGGATTAGTATAAAACCAAAAAAGCGTTCCAGTTTTGGAACGCTTTTTCAAATGATTTGTGTGTGAAAAAGAGTGATTATTTTGCTCCCCACTCTGCAAGGGAGTCTTTATTAAGTTTTACGTAGTCGGCATTATTAGCCTTCTCTGCTAACTCTAACGAAGTTTTTGCTGCTTTTATTGCCCCATCCTTATCTCCGCTCTTTGCATAGATAAGAGATTGTTGTCTATGATACCAGAAAGCCGGCTTCTCACGCATGGCAATTGCTTTATCAATATGTTCTTTTGCTTTAGCATAATCTTCTATATCCTTATAGAAAACGGCTGCCTGATAATGATCACCATCAGATGGTCCTTCCATAGTTTTTTCAATACTCGCTAATGCTATTTTCTTTGAAGGAACTTCGATTTTTAATCCCACTTCAGCATTAGACCATACTATATACATTTTTGCAGAATCCATGGCAAAATCATTAAACATGATCGTAAATGTTTCAACATTCATAGGAAGTTCACTTACCTTGGCAGAAACTTTTGCAGAAACTTTGGTATCATCCCATTCTCTTGGAGTCCCCCAATTGTTAGCATCACTATAAAAAATTACTTCCCAATTCTCTTTTCCTGGTTTTGTAAAAATTGCATAAGTACCTTTTTTCAATTCCTTACCTTCAACTTTTACATCATCACTAAAAGTGATCTGAGTATTTTTATTAGCACCTGTTCTCCAAAGTTTGTCATAAGGTACCAAATCACCATATATACTTCTTCCTCTCATACTAGGACGAGAATATTCTACAGAAACGTCTGTTAATCCTATAACCTGATCTATTTTAGAGGTAGGGCTCGGTTGTGGAGTTTTTACTTGAGCTTCAATACCGAAAGATAGTAAAGCCGCAAAAAGAAATAAGACAATCTTTTTCATTGTGTTTGATTTAGTTTGTTTGAAATTAGTAGTAACGAAAATAAGGATTACACCAACATTAAGAGTTAACAAAAACTTAAAATAAGTAATGGTATATTTGCCAACATATTCAAAAGAAGATGCGAAAATATATTTCAGAAAGTATTGGAACATTTAGTCTGGTATTTTGCGGTACAGGAGCCATGACCATTAACGAAGTTACCGGCGGTGATGTTACTCATGTAGGAATTGCAATCACTTGGGGACTTATAGTAATGGCTATGATTTATGCTTTTGGAGAAATATCTGGTGCTCACTTTAATCCTGCCGTGACCATTGCTTTTGCCTACGCCAAAAAGTTTGAATGGAAAGAAGTTCCTAAATATATTATCGCACAGTGTATTGGAGCAATAGCGGCAAGTGCTATTTTACTTTTTCTGTTTCCAAAAAGTGAATTTTTAGGAGGAACCATCCCCACAGTTGATGCCCTAAGGGCATTTATTTTAGAACTACTTCTTACCTATTTTTTAATGGTGGTAATTATTAATGTTTCTACGGGTTCCAAAGAAATAGGAACTATGGCCGGAATTGCCATTGGTGGTGTCGTACTTCTTGAAGCAATGTTTGCCGGGCCAATCACCAAAGCCTCTATGAATCCGGCAAGATCACTGGGACCTGCACTTTTGTCGGGTCACTGGGAACATCAATGGTTGTATTTTACGGCTCCGGTGGTCGGAGCCCTATTAGCAGTGCTTACTTGCAAGCTTGTTAAACCAGATAATTGCTGTGACGATTGTTAAAGTCTACGTTCTTAGCCTCCATAATTTGCATAATTACTCCTTTTTCACATATATTTATCACATAATAAACCTTCCCCCAACCTATGAAGCATTTTTCTAACGAATTTTGCGAGATGCAATTATACGATCAATTTGTTGTACTTTCCATAAATGAAAATATTGATTTGACTTTGGAAAAGGCATCGATTATAAGAGATAAACTACGAAAGTTTTATAATTCAAAGGATTTTATAATGATAAGCCATCGTAAGCACCAACATAATGTTTCTCCCAAAATATACAAACAAGGCCAATTAGATAATATGAAAGGACTTGCTATTGTTTCAGAGAATATTGAAGAAAGAGGTAAAGCAGTCATCGAACAGTCTATGTATGGTAAATCATTTGCTTTTTTCTCTTGTCTAGAAAAAGCTAAATCCTGGGCAGAAGGCTATTTCTAAATAAAACTTTATTTTTTGTTTAACATTTATACGTAAATAGTTAAACAAAATGATTGTATTTTTACTTCAAATTCTCTGAAGTATGAAGATTTATACCCTAAAAGCAACACAAAACTTACCCATATCTTTAGAAAAAGCTTGGGAGTTTCTTTCGAATCCAAATAATCTAAAAACGATCACTCCAGATTATATGGGTTTTGAGATCATATCTGGTGCAGATCGTAAAATGTACCCAGGACAAATTATACAATATATAGTTACTCCTGTTGCGGGTATCAAAAATAAATGGGTCACAGAAATAACACACGTAAGGGATCAAGAGTATTTTGTAGACGAACAACGCTTTGGTCCCTATGCGCTTTGGCACCATAAACATTTTTTAAAAGAAATTCCCGGAGGCGTTGAAATGGAAGACGTAATAGATTACAAAGTTCCATTTGGTATTTTGGGGCAACTCATTCATCCTATACTAGTGAAGCCCAAATTAAAAGAAATTTTTAAGTACCGCGAAAAGAAACTAATAGAGTTATTTGGTACCTTCGAGACAGAAACAGAAAATAAACTTGTATTCATTTAATACATATAGATGAGAAAAAATATCTTACTCATTGGTGGTAGCCATGGCATAGGGTTTGAAATTGCTTTAAAACTCTATAATGAACATAACATCTTTATTGCATCTAGAACTTCAGAAAATTTAGGTAATTTGGAAGTGACTCATATTCCTTATGATGCCTCTAAAGATGAAATTGATACGTCTGTATTACCGGAAAGAATTGATGGATTTGTTTATTGTCCGGGTAGTATTAACTTAAAGCCCTTCAAAATGCTAGATGCCAAAGCCTTTGAAGATGATATGCAAATCAATTTTATGTTCTTGGTTAAGATCATTCATGGATTGTTACCTAAACTCAAAAACTCTGATCAGGCAAGTTTAATTTTCTTCAGCACGGTGGCAGTAAAAGTCGGGATGCCTTTTCATACCAGTATAGCAGCTGCCAAAGGAGCCATAGAAGGTTTCGCCAAAGCATTAGCGGCAGAGTATGCACCTCAATTTAGAGTAAATGTGATAGCACCTTCACTTACAGATACTCCCTTGGCCGAAAGACTCCTAGGAAACGATAAAAAGAAAGAGTTAATGAACAATCGACACCCCATGAAACGAGTTGGTCAGGCCGAAGATATAGCAAACATTGCCAAGTTTTTATTAAGTGACGACAGTAGTTGGATCACTGGTCAGGTAATTGGTGTCGACGGCGGTATGTCTACTTTAAATGTGAATTAAAATGGCCCAGAAAGTATCCATTTTCTGGTTTCGAAGAGATCTAAGACTAGATGATAATGTAGGATTATTAAAATCTCTTAAAGGAGAAAATCCAGTACTTCCTATTTTTATTTTTGATAAAAATATTCTGGACCACTTACCAAAAGATGACGCCAGAGTTACTTTTATTTTCAAAACTTTACTAAATATAAACCAAGAACTTCAAGAAAAACATAAAAGTTCTTTAGCTCAATTTTACGGGACACCAGAAGAAGTTTTTGAAGATCTTATCGGTAAGTTCGATATACAAGAAGTATACGCCAATCATGATTATGAGCCCTATGCCCGAAAACGAGATTCTGAGATCAGAGAATTACTAACTAAAAACAATATTGAATTTCTAACCTTTAAGGATCAGGTGATTTTTGAAAAAGACGAGATTGTCAAAAATGATGGAAATCCTTATGTAGTATATACTCCTTATAAAAATAAATGGAAGGAGGTTTTTGATTCTTCAAAATTAAAAATACACGACACTGCGCCATACTTAAGAAATCTGATCAGAGATATAAACTTGCCTGAAGTATTGTTAGAAAAGATGGGATTTGTTAAATCTGCCCTCAAAGTCCCTAAATTTGATAGTTCTGCTTCTCTTATTCAAAATTATGAAGCCACACGCAACTTTCCATCCATAGATAACGGAACCTCCCGACTTGGACCTCATTTAAGGTTTGGAACTATAGGAATACGATCCATTGTACAAAAAGCGATTGCTCAAAAAAACGAAGTTTTTTGGTCAGAACTTATATGGCGTGAATTCTTTATGCAAATACTCTGGCATTATCCCCATACCAAAGACAAAGCATTCAGACCCAAATACGACCGAATTGAATGGAGAAACAACGAAATTGAGTTTGAACAATGGAAAAAAGGTGAAACCGGATATCCACTAGTAGATGCCGGCATGCGTCAGCTTAATCAAACCGGTTATATGCATAATAGAGTGCGTATGGTAGTCGCAAGTTTTTTGTGTAAACATCTATTAATCGATTGGCGCTGGGGTGAAGCTTATTTTGCAGAGAAGCTTTTGGACTACGACATGTCTGCAAATGTAGGAAACTGGCAATGGGCAGCAGGTTCCGGTGTAGATGCAGCTCCGTATTTCAGAATTTTTAATCCAACTACTCAAATTACCAAATTTGATAAAAAAATAGCATATATAAACAGATGGGTAACAGATCTTAATGAGCTTACGTATCCTCACCCCATAGTAGATCATAAAATGGCAAGAGAGCGCTGTTTAAAAGTCTATAAAGAAGCGGTTGGCTAAAACTTCTTTTATAACAAATTTTTAAAATCTTTACTAAAAGTTTTTTTGTAATTTATTGCTTCAAAATCATCTGATAACCAATAAATTAAAATTCAATGAATACACAGCAAGTCGCCAATCGTTTAGTAGAACTTTGTCGCATGGGTGAAAACATGCAGGCTCTAAAAGAACTATACGATGATAATGTAGTAAGTAAAGAAATGCCCGGAACTCCTAACGCTTTAGTTTCCGGAAAGGATGCCGTAACCAAGAAAAGTGAAGAATGGTATGCCTCGGTTGAAGAGTTTCACGGTGGTGAAATTTCTGATCCGATTATTGCCGAAAATCATTTTAGCTGCATCATGAAAATGGATTGTACTTTTAAGGGGCAGGGCCGTATGCAAATGGAAGAAGTAGCAGTATACAAGGTAAATGATGGAAAAATAACTGAAGAACAGTTTTTTTATACCATGCCAGGATAAGAATCTTCTTTACAAAATTTCAAAAAAAATACGTTTCCATCAACTTTGCAATTAAAGGAATGTTGAATAGAAACGTATTTTTTTTCTTTATCTTAAAATTAGAATTTAATCCCTGAAGAGACTTGAAAAACTGAATTTTCAAAAGAAACAGATGTATTCTCTCCAAAAGGAGAGACTTCATATATGTTAGTAACTCCTAGATTGTAACGTACTTGAAAAAATGCTCCCATTTCAAACTGATAGCCCAATCCAAAATTAATCGCTACGTCGACATCCGATATAAACTCCCCATAATCAACATCCGAAGTTTCCGTAACCCCTCCATCAAAAATATTCTTACGTTGTAGAACGGCAGAGGTTAAATAACCAATCTGTGGCCCTACTTCAAGACTAAAACCTGGTACTACATAAAACGGGTAATATTTAAGCATAATCGGTAGGTAAACATAATCTATCTTTAGGATTTCATCTTCAAAATTTGGTTCAATACTAGCAGTACCAAATCCTTGAAAAGAGTATAATAATTCAGGTTGTAGTCCCAGGTATTCGTTAATAGGAAATTCGGCCGCTAATCCTAAATGGATACTTGTTCTTGAATCAAGACCTTTTTCTCCAAGATGAGTAGCATTAAGTCCGAATTTAATACCGATTTCAAAATCCTCGACCTGGGCATTTATCTTAGGACAAACTAGTCCCATAAGTAAAACGATAAAAAACAGCTTTTTATTCATAGTTTATAAATTTGGAGCATTACTATTTAAAGCTAATGTTATTAATCTTTCATAGTAAAAACTAAGAAAAAGCAATAAAATTATGCAACCAAAAGTAAACAACACGATCCAGAAATAAAAAAAAAACTAATTATATGAACATAGAACCCCTATACAATCGCCTAAAATCCAATCAAACTACTAATTTGCTGCAATGCAGGATTTCGGTTGTTTTCTTTCCAAATAACAGATAAAATAGCCGTTTGTTTTATTTTAGGAATCTCTAAAAACTTAACATTAAGATCAAAACCGTGTTGTAACGAAGTCGGAACAATAGCAACTCCTAACCCACTTTCTACTAATTTAAATATAGTTTGTGCATGTACCGATCTATGAGAAACCTTTGGTGTAAAACCTCTATCTTCACAAATACTCATGATTTTGTCATAATATAACGGACTATAATCCGATGAAAACAAAACAAAGTTTTCATCTGACACCTGATCGATGGTTTTAAAGGTATCTGTATCAAGATGATGGTTTGCCGGTAAAACTAGAGAAAAAGTATCGGTATGAACTGTTTTCTTCTTCAACCCTTTAGGCACTCTCGCTAGGCGCACAAAACCTAAATCCAATTCATCTTTTTCGATAGCTTCTACCTGCAGATAGTTTGACATTTCTTCTAAACTAAACTTTATATTAGGAAACTCGGTATTTGTTTTTACTAATAACTCTGGAATAACCATTTGCATGGCAGATCCCAAAAAACCTATTCTTATTTCGCCTTCGCTTCCTGCATCAATTAAACGGGTTTGTTTTATGGTAAAATCAATATGATTAAAAATGTAATCCAATTCTTTTTTAAGATATTCTCCCGAATTGGTTAGGCTCACATTTCTTTTATCTCTCTTAAATAATTGAACTCCTATGATCTCTTCCATTTGCTTGATTTGCCTACTCAATCCCGGCTGAGAAATAAACAAACGATCCGCTGCTTTTCTGAAGTGTAATTCTTCGGCTACCGCCAAAAAATAGTTAAAATGGCGCAACTCTAATTGATAACTCATAGTTATTAATTATTGATTAAATAAGTATTTCCAATTATCAAATGTATGCATTATTTTAGTAGAACAAATCAGAAATCACATAATGTCCACAGTATCAGATCATTTTTTATACGGAGATGGCTATTTAACTGCAGGAATAGCAGTAAAAATTGCTCGAGGAGAGATCAAAGGTATTATCTCTAAAGAATCTCGCCAGAAAATCAAAAAAAGCAAACAAGTAGTCGAAAATATTGTCGAAAAAGGGCATCCGGTGTATGGTATAAATACTGGTTTTGGGCCTTTATGCACAACCAAAATATCCAAAGAGGAAACCAAAATTCTTCAAAGTAACATTTTACAAAGTCACAGTGTTGGTGTTGGTGCCCCTATTAATACTGAAATTGCCAAGCTGATGATGATCCTAAAAGTACAATCCTTATCAAAAGGATACTCTGGAATTGCAGAAGAAACTTTGGATCGCATTTTGTGGCATATAGACAACAATGCCATACCAGTAGTACCAAGTCAAGGTTCTGTAGGAGCTTCTGGTGATTTGGCACCACTTTCTCACCTTTTTCTACCTCTAATTGGTTTAGGAAAAGTGATTTATCAAGGAAAATTGATCGAAGTAGACGAACTTTTCAAAACAACTGGATTAAAACCGCTGGATTTAGGTCCAAAAGAAGGTCTAGCTCTAATAAATGGAACACAATTTATTGCAGCTCATGCAGTGCAGGTCGTTGAACGGTTACATAGCTGTCTTTCACAAGCAGACATTATTGGCGCTATGATGATTGAAGGCTTGCAAGGTTCGGTAAAACCATTTTATAAAGAATTGCATCAGTTGCGCCCCTTCAAAGGAAATATACATGTGGCTTCAAGAGTAAAATTGTTGCTAAAGGGTTCAGAGATTATGGAGGATCATATTGACTGCGATCGAGTTCAGGATCCGTATTCATTACGATGTATTCCACAAGTTCATGGTGCCTCCAGAAATGCATGGTTGCATTTAAAAGAGCTTTTGGAAACCGAACTAAATTCTGTTACCGATAATCCCATCATCATTGATGAAGACCTCACCATAAGCGGTGGTAGTTTTCATGGTCAACCACTAGCAATGGCTATTGATTATGCATGCCTTGCCGCTTCGGAAATTGGTAATATTTCGGATCGTAGAATTTACCTGGCTTTGGAAGGTAATTCTCCCGGAGTACCAAAATTATTGATGGAAAATACCGGAATCAACTCTGGATACATGATCCTTCAATATACTACTGCAGCGCTGGCAAGTGAAAATAAAGGACTCTGTTTTCCTTCAAGTGCCGATAGTATCCCTACTTCTTTAGGACAAGAAGATCATGTGAGTATGGGGTCTATTGGAGGTAGAAAAGCTTTGAAAGTGATAGAAAATGTTGAAAAAATATTAGCAATTGAACTCCTGACCGCAGCACAAGCTTTTGAATTTAGAAAACCACTGAAATCTGGAATCATCCTTGATGAAATTTATAAAAAAATACGTACCAAAGTTTCTTTTGCAGAAAATGACAGAGTATTTGCCGATGATATTGAAGAAGGAATCAAACTCATTAAAAACAAAACGATCATTGATATTGTAGACCAGGTATCCAAGAAGGAAAGTTTATCCCTGGAAACTCCTTTTTCTGATGTATTTGAAGTATATTAATTAATGAAATCAAGCTTTTAGAACTTTTATTCACACTATGAAGAAATATAAATTAATTGGCCCGATTACACAGCTTCTTACCATGGAAAACCTTTCTGTGAAAGGCGCTATAAAAGATGAAGAATTATCTATTCTGGAAAATGCGGGAATACTGATTGAAGGAGACCAAATTCATACTATAGGTAAGTTCACAGAATTAAGTAAACAAGCTGATTCATTGGATGCTGAAATTATAGAATTACATGGCAATTATATTTGTGTTCCTGGTTTTATCGATGCACATACACATATCTGTTTTTCGGGTTCGAGAGCTAGGGATTATGCCATGCGTAACGCTGGTAAATCGTACCTTGAAATTGCCGAGGCTGGTGGAGGAATATGGGACACGGTTACCCAGACCAGGAAAGCTGATCAACAACAGCTTACCAATAGCACCATTAAAAGAGCAAATAAACTCTTACAAACAGGAATTACTACTATTGAAGTCAAAAGTGGCTACGGACTCTCTGTTCAAGAGGAACTAAAAATGTTACGTGCGATTAAAGATGCAAACGGCAGTACCGAGGCAGATCTAATTGCTACCTGCCTTGCAGGGCATATGCTTCCAAAAGATTTTGATGGAGATCACAAAGCATATCTTGAATTTATGAGCAATTCTTTATTTCCCCTTCTGAAAAAAGAAAAGCTTACCAACAGAATGGATGCCTTTATCGAAAAAAGTGCTTTCCTTCCATCAGATATATATCCATATTTCAAAAAGGCAAAAGCTATGGGGTTTGATATCACAGTTCATGCAGATCAGTTTAGTGTTGGTGGTAGTGAGGTAGCCGTAAAAATGAACGCCATAAGCGCAGATCACCTTGAAGCCAGTACCGAAGACGAAATAGAAATGCTTGCCAATAGTGATGTAATTTCTGTAGCACTACCAGGAGCATCTATAGGATTGGGGTGTGATTTTACTCCAGCAAGAAAAATTTTGGATTCCGGTGGAGCCCTGGCGATTGCGAGTGACTGGAATCCGGGATCGGCGCCCATGGGTGACTTATTAACACAGGCATGTATTTTGGGAACCTTCGAGAAACTATCGAATGCCGAAGTACTCGCAGGAATAACTTTCAGAGGAGCAAAAGCTCTTAATCTACATGACAGAGGACAACTTTCGCCTGGTATGTTGGCTGATTTTAATCTGTTTCAAACAAATCATTACAATGAGATCTTCTATCAACAAGGAAAACTTGTACCATCTCAAGTATGGAAACGAGGTGACATAATGTACTCTAAAGAATAAGAAACATGACTTTCAAAGAAGAAATACTTCAGGGAATTCCTAAAATATTACCCCCAAAGAAAACTTTAGATCCAAAAATAAGCCGCGCCCCTAAGCGAAAACAAATTCTTTCAAAAGAAGAAAAAAAGCTGGCACTTAGAAATGCACTTCGATATTTTCCGGAAGATTGGCATCATGAACTTGCCATTGAATTTCTAAAAGAATTGAATGACTTTGGACGCATCTACATGTATCGCTTTATGCCCGAATATAAAATGCATGCTCGTTCAATAGGCGAATATCCATCAAAGACCAAACAGGCGGCTGCCATTATGCTAATGATTCAGAATAACCTGGATCCTGCCGTGGCGCAACATCCCTATGAATTAATTACCTATGGTGGCAATGGCGCCGTTTTTCAGAATTGGGCGCAATACCTGCTTACGATGCAATATCTGGCCACCATGACCCAAGAACAAACATTACACATGTATTCTGGGCATCCGATGGGATTGTTTCCTTCGTCAAAGAATGCGCCTAGCGTAGTGGTGACTAACGGAATGATGATTCCTAACTATTCTAAACCAGATGACTGGGAAAAATATAATGCTCTTGGTGTAACCCAATACGGACAAATGACTGCTGGCAGCTATATGTATATTGGTCCGCAAGGCATTGTTCATGGTACAACAATTACGGTGATGAATGCCTTTAGAAAAACATTAAAACCAAAGGAATCTTCTGCTGGTAAAATCTTTCTAACCGCAGGTCTGGGAGGAATGAGCGGTGCACAACCAAAAGCCGGAAATATTGCTGGATGTATCACCATTTGTGCCGAAGTAAACCCAAAAGCAGCTCAAAAACGTCATGAACAAGGGTGGGTTGATGAAATTCTGGATAATATGAATGACCTGGTTACCAGAGTTAGAACAGCTGTTAAACAAAAAGAAATAGTTTCGATAGCATATCAAGGTAATATAGTGGATGTATGGGAACAGTTTTATGAAGAAAATATTTATGTTGATCTTGGATCTGATCAAACATCATTGCACAACCCTTGGTCGGGTGGTTACTATCCAGTGGGGTTCAGCTACGATGAATCCAATGACATGATTAGCAATGATCCTGAAACTTTTAAAACCAAAGTACAGGAATCACTTCGCAGGCATGCAGCTGCTATCAATAAACATACAGCAAAGGGCACCTATTTCTTTGATTATGGAAATGCTTTTCTTTTGGAAGCCTCACGTGCAGGAGCCGATGTCATGGCCAAGAATGGGATTGATTTTAAGTATCCCTCGTATGTGCAAGATATTCTGGGACCTATGTGTTTTGATTACGGATTTGGGCCCTTCAGATGGGTATGTACTTCGGGGAAACCGGAAGACCTGGACAAAACCGATCAAATTGCCCTTGAAGTGATGCAATCCATCAAAAAAGTTTCTCCAAAGGAGATTCAACAACAAATGCAAGACAACATTACCTGGATACAGGAAGCTAAACAAAATAAGTTGGTAGTAGGTTCGCAGGCTCGTATTTTATATGCTGATGCCGAAGGAAGAATCAAAATTGCCGAAGCTTTCAATAAAGCCATCAAAAATGGAGAAATTTCGGCTCCGGTTGTTCTGGGAAGAGACCACCACGATGTTAGTGGTACCGATTCTCCCTATCGTGAGACCAGTAACATTTATGACGGAAGTAAATTTACCGCCGATATGGCAATTCACAATGTAATTGGGGATAGTTTTAGAGGAGCCACCTGGGTATCGATACATAATGGCGGTGGTGTTGGCTGGGGCGAAGTGATTAATGGCGGTTTTGGTCTTGTATTAGACGGATCTGAAGATGCTTCAGAACGATTGAAGCGTATGTTGTTTTATGATGTGAATAATGGGATATCCCGCAGAAGTTGGGCACGAAATAGAGAAGCTTTGTTTGCCATAAAAAGAGAAATGCAACGTACACCAGAGTTACAGGTTACACTTCCAAACATCGTTGAGGATTCTGTACTGAATAAAATTCTGTAATTTGCATACACTTCATCATAGCCAAATGAAAAACTACCAAAAACCAAACCCCGATCTATGGACAGGACGCTCTTCTGAAAAGCAACTGTATATGCATGAAAAGATTCGTTGTGTTGATCTAGAAGAAAAAGCTTTTGCAATAACAAACGAAAAAAGCATCGCTTTTTTGGGATATGCAAGTGATGAAGGTGTAAAAAGAAATCAGGGAAGAATTGGTGCGGTCGAAGGCCCAAATGCCATTCGGAAAATGTTGGCGTCGTTATCTAATCATTTTTCGGATCAAATTAGTATTGTAGATGTCGGAAATATCACTTGCAAGGAGCAAAATCTTGAAGAAACTCAGCGCGAAACTGCCAATAGCATTGCATTGCTGCTAAAACATCAGGTGTTCCCAATTGTATTGGGTGGTGGTCATGATCTTGGGTATGCACATTATAATGGTATCAAAAAGCAATTCCCCAACAAAACTATTGGGATCATTAACCTGGACGCCCATTTTGACCTCAGAAAAGTTACTAATCAAGGAAACTCGGGTACTCCTTTCTTTCAAATTGCAAAGGAGAACGAAGATTTTAAGTACTTGTGTTTAGGAATTCAAAAAGAATCAAACAATAGGGAATTATTTGAAACTGCTGCCGCACTCAATGTTTCTTACTTACTCAATACCGAGTTTACTATTCAAAATAAAGAAAAAATAACCCAAAGGGTAGCTGATTTCATTACAACCGTTGATCTTGTATACCTTACTATTGATATCGATGGTTTTTCTTCGGCCTATGCTCCTGGGGTTAGTGCTCCTTCCCCACTCGGATTTTCTGTAGATATTGCTATGGAAACTATTCGGCAAATCTGCCAATCCAATAAACTAATCAGTGTAGATCTGGTTGAACTTAATCCAACGTACGACATAGATAATTGCACTGCCCGCCTGGCAGCAAGACTAGCCTATCATATGATCTCCTGGCTGTAAAACGCGGAGGCGAGTCATTTATAAAAAATGAGGGAGACAAACCCGCTCCGCATTCATACACCAAAATAAATCTTTGTTTTGCCTTTTGCCTTTGTAAATCAAAAAGGGATTACCAGAAGATAATCCCTCTAATAGATTTAAAAAACACAAAACCAAAATTGGTTATATCTCTATTACTTACAAAATTACTTACGCATCGCATACCTAGAAGCTTCAGGGAGTTCTTTTAAAAAATTTAAAATGCTAGCAAAATTTAGCCCTAAAATGGAAAATAAAGTATTCATGACTATGTGATTTAAGGTTAACTGTTACTAAACTAGTAAGTTATCAACAATTAACAAAATAAAATGTTGATTATTTGTTAATAATTTGTTGAAAAGTTAAATAAAATCGATATAAAACACATTTATTATCAATTTTACTATTATATGTACGTTAAAACCTACTTTAATTGTTAATAACTATGTTAATAACTCCGGTAGCGCCTATCAACAAAGGGTTACAGCTATCAACACTTGAAGTCAAAATGGTTAAAAATCAAGTAATTAGACCAAAAACAAAGGTTTTATTCACAAAACATTTAGAAGAACACAACCCAACTTGTACTATCATTTTGTATAAATTGCGGCTATGAAAACCGCAACTGTTAAAGAACTCAAAACCGAATTAGCCCATCGCTCTACACAGGAACTTATCGAACTATGTCTTCGGTTATCAAGATTTAAAAAAGAGAATAAAGAGCTACTCACCTACTTATTATTTGAGTCGACTCATGAAGAAGGATATATAGAAAGTGTGAAAAATGAAGTTGATGAACAATTTGAGTTGATCAATACTGCCTCTTATCACTATATCAAAAAAAGTGTGCGTAAGATCTTGCGAATGATCAAAAAATACATTCGCTATTCTAAAAACAAAGAAACAGAAATAGAACTACTGCTCTACTTCTGTAAAAAGTTGGCTGGTTATCAGCCGTATATTAAAAGAAATTCTGTGTTAAAAACAATACTGCTTCGTGAGGTCAACGCTGTGAAGAAGAAACTTCCCTCCTTGCACGAGGATTTGCAATATGATTATGCGTTAGAGTTGGAATCCTTGTTATCTTAATGCAAGTTCGACGTAATAAAATTTACTTGTCTTCGATACAATCCCGATTACCATCGGGATCACTCAGACTGACGTAAATTTTCTACCAAAAACACTCGAATTGATGGTTTTTGATTATTCGTTCGGAATTCGTTCGTCTATTAATTTCAACGGTGAATCGCCCATAAGATCGATCATTTCTAAGATGTCACGTATGCTTTGCTCCTCCTCCATTTGTTCTTCTATAAACCATTGAAGAAAATTCTCGGCACCAAAATCATTTACTTTTCGGCAGGCCGCTACAATCTTATAAATTGACTGCGTAATGGAGATTTCTTGTTGCAGCGCCAATTCGAAAATCTCTTTTAAGGATGCATATTCATGTGAAATATTAGACACATCAGGAGAATGTGCCGCACCGCCACAATCGTTAATGAATTTGAAGATCTTCATCATATGCTCTCTTTCTTCTAACGACTGCTTGTAGAAAAAAGAAGCGCTTCTGCCCAATCCTTTTTGATCACACCAGGAAGCCATTGCCAAATATACCGAAGAAGAATGTTGTTCTTTGGCAATTTGCTGGTTAAGCATATCCATCACCTCTAGATTAATGCTGATTTGTTGTCTTGCAATATTTTCCATAGTAAGCACCTTTTGATTTTATTATAAAATTACAGAAAATAAGGCGCTATAGCGAGTATAAGTGGTAATTTATAGACAGTCTAAATCAATGTAAAATCAGGCAGTAAGTACTGTATTTAGTTCCATCATGGCAAAGGTACCCTGGATCAGTTCGGTAAAATCCAAAACTTGTAAAGTATCTAATAAAATCAAATGCTCTTTGTCACAGAAGGTTAGCAAGGTAACATCACAGTGATTCAACATATATTCCAGATGCTCGTGAGATGATAATTTCTTTGCTTTGTGTCGTAAACTAAGTAGCTGACAAAAGGAAACCTTGACCGTTTTATGGCCAAAATCGATAAAAAAACACCTATCTTTTATAGATTGATAGGACGCGTAATATTTTGAAGTAAAAAGTAATTCCATATTCCGAGTGCGAAACTAATTCTTATTTAGATTTATTCCAAATATTGAAGTAATTTTTTATCCACTACATTCAATTTAGCATATAGGAAAGTCTCTTATCGGTATTACATCTGTTCTTATCACTCATAGATCCATTTGGTATAAGCTGATTTAAATCATTTTACGTCAGGTTGTTTGGTAATATATTTACTAAAGATCGAAAAGTAAATATTCAGCTTATGAAAACTAAAACGTTACTGGAGCTACTTACGTTATCCTCTGCTATATATCACCTGGCCAAGGACACACATCTTCTTGAGAGAATCAACGAAATGTCTGAAAAAGGAAAAGATAATCTTAACAAAATGGCATCAGACTCTGTATTAGACGATGATGGAAATGAACTTGAACTTATCGATAAGATCATCTATAAAACGAGCCAGATAAAGGAAGAGCTCGAACAAAAAATCGAGGAATCGGTAGCTAAATTTTATAAAAAAATCAACGTTGCTCACCTGGATGAAATAAGAGCATTAAATAAAAAGATTGAGGAATCCGACAGTGCTATCGCGTTGTTAGAGGCTCGGTTAAATCATCTGGAAACCAAAAAATAAGATGGACGTTTTCTCAAAAATAGGCCGTAAATACAAATCTGTCACCAGATATAATCAAATTTTAAGAGTGCTGGTAAAATATGGATTTGAGGACCTGGTGCAATATCTTAAGGAAAAAAAGCAATTTACCTTCGTACAGAAACTCATTCCTAAGGCATCCAGAAAACATGCTGCTTTGCATACGAGGTGGGAAAAAATGCGACTGGTTTGTGAAGAGCTTGGACCTACCTTCATCAAGTTTGGTCAAATTTTGAGCAATCGCCCTGATTTAATTCCATTAGACCTAACCATTGAACTAGAAAGATTGCAGGACAACGTACCGCCAATGTCTGAAGAAATGGCCAGAGAAGTAGTAGAGTTTGAACTAGACGACAAAGTTGACAACTTATTCGCCTGGTTTGATCCTAAATCCTTTGCATCGGCTTCTATCGCACAGGTACATAAAGTTACTTTACACTCTGGAAAACGTATCGCTTTAAAAATTCAGCGTCCTGGTGTTAAAGAAATTATTTCAGAAGATATCAAGGTAATGTACACTATTGCTGATATCTTAGAAAAGCGCATTCCTTCTATAAAAAGTTTTGATCTTTTCGGCCTGGTCAAAAATTTTGAAGAATCTATAAAAAAAGAGCTTGATTTTATCAATGAATCCATCAATGTTCAGCGGTTTTACAACAACATTATGCAGGACGAAGGCAATGATCAATTTGCGTATGCACCAAAAGTATATCAGGACTTTACCACAGGTAAAATTCTTGCCTTAGAATTTATCTCGGGTATTAAGATTGATAGAATCAAAAAAATACATGAAAATGGCATCGACACCAAGGTTATTGCCAAAAGATTGGCGATCAGTTATTACAAACAAATCTTTGAATACGGTTTTTTTCATGCCGATCCGCATCCGGGCAACTTATTGATTCTTCCCAACAGGCACATTTGCTACCTTGATTTTGGGATGATGGGTAGCATATTAACGCGAGATATAGAGATTTTTGGCAAACTATTTTTAGCAATCACCCGAAGAGACGTTAATAAAATCATTAGGGCATTGCAGAGATTATCAAACGATATGACCATTACGAATATGAGGGATTTAGAATTTGATATTAATGAGTTCGTTGAAAAACACTACGTGAGATCTGTTCATAGAAATGAAATGAGTACCGTATTGCTAGAACTAAAAGATATTATCATTGCACATGGCTTAAAAGTACCAACTCATTTTTTCCTATTTGCCCGATCACTGGTTACGCTCGAAGGTGTTGTTAAAAAACTGAATCCCGATTTGGATCAATATGCCATTGTGCGTCCTTATCTTTTAAAAGCAGTTTCTAAAACGTTCAGCCCCATTAAGATGGGAGAAAAAGCAATGAATTCTATTTATGAACTGGGAAATTATATGGAAGAGTTTCCGAGAGATCTAAAAAATGCCATCCGTAAAATAAACAGCGGAAAAGTAAAAGTTGATCTAACACATAAAGGTATCGATCCTATGGTACATACGGTCCGAAGAGTTACCAAACAACTGGTTACTGCTTTTATAATGGCGGCACTAATTATTGGTTCTTCGCTATTTATTATATCTGAAATTCCACCGCTATGGAAAGAGTTTTCTGTGATTGGCATCGCCGGACTAATGATCACGATAGTGCTAGCCATAGGAATGATACGAGATATCAGGAAAAAAGATTATGACGATTGGTAACTATTGATAAACACCTAAAACTAAGTTAAAAGTAAAACCACGTTTCTCTTTCTGTTTAATATAAGCTTAAGAAAAGAATTGGTATAAGGAAAATCGTCAAATCGAGTGATTTTTTGAAATGATCTCTCGACTCCGCTCGAGATAACATAAGAAAAATTGCCCGCCTGCCGAGCGGGCAGGTATCGAGATTCGATTTTTTGATTAAAAACCACTATTCTCGATACACTTCTTCCTTTGGTCGAAGCACTCGAATTGACGCGGTTTTTTTATCCCGAACTAAAACTATTTACCTTTTCAACTTCTTCGGCAAGAATTTGATATTCAATTAACCCTATAAATAGTTGCCTGAAACACAAATTACTATTGTCAAACTGAGCTTGTAGAAGTTTTTAAACAAATAGTTTTCAAATAGTCTTCGACAAACTCAGACTGACATAAGGTAAATTTAATTGAGTTCCTGAGAGCCTCTTAGTATCGTCAATTGACAATAAAGAGTGTCTTATCAGGCTTTACTAAAAGCACTTTTAAAATGAGTAAACGCTTCTGATATTTCGTCTTGAAAATGTTCCCATCTGCTCTCTTCTTTTGATGCGTATTTTGCTTTAAACTTATCTATAAAGTCATCAAATTCTTGTTTACGCTTTTCGAAGGATGCTTTTGCGTCTTCCTTACCTTTATCAAATTTCTCTTCCAGAACCTCTAATTGTGCTTTAAATTTTTCGATCTCAATTAATACAAAGGCATACATTTCATTAAGCGTCTTATTGGTCTTAATTTTTACTTCGAGCTCGTGCATTGCCGTAAGCAATTGCTTTTTTTGGTTTTTAAAAGCCTCGATGGTTTCTGCTTTCCCTAGCGCTAGCTGAACGCGAAGCTCATCAAACTTTGTATGAACTTCGTCAACCTTTTCTTTCCCTGTTTTTACTTTGGATTTACTTTCCTGGATAAACGAATCCAGGTTCTTCTTGATTTCTTCGTATTTATCCTGGGCTTCGGCCTTTCCTAAAGCTGCCTTCACCTGAAATTCTTCTAAATCTACAGCTGCTTTTCTAAGTGCCTCTGCTACTTTATCAATAAAGTGAATATTTTCCTCTTTTTCCATGATCATTAGATTTTGTGTTAACCTTACTAATATCTATACATATTTTCACAATTAATATGATGAATATCAGTTAGCCACAAAATCTTGGATTTATTTTTTTAATGTGAGTTCGATTTATAGCTGGGCCCTTCAAGAACCTCAGGGCTCGGCTATAATTTATTCTGCATCCATTTAGTGATGATTTTTAGCACTTTGTCTTTTTCGAGATCTTTGTGTAGTTCGTGATATCCTCCTTCTAGCAGTACTAACTCTGCTTGGTTAGTGCTTTCTGAAAATTCTTGAGAGCCTTGGTAATCTATGATTTGATCATCGGTACCGTGAAGCAATAGTACAGGTGTTTCGAGTGTTGAAGCATTCTCGATGGCCCATTCCCCTGCCTCGATGATCGGAAAAGAAAAATTAGGGCTCACTTTATCATGCACCAACGGATCGTTTTGATATTTCTCGACCTCTTCTGGGATTCTGGAGATCGCATTTACATCCAATCCCGAAGGTAGTGTAACCGAAGGTGCTATTTTTTGCATCAGTTTCCCCATGGTCATTTTCCAGGCCGGGGGTTGAAATGCCAATCGTAAAAATGGACTGGTTAACACCGCACCCACAATATCGGGTTTGTTACGAAGCACATAATTAATCACCAGGTTACCACCCATGCTATGCCCGTACATAAATACAGGAAGGCCTTGAGCAAGTTCTTTTGTTTTTGAAAACATACCATTCACCATCTCCATCAAGGCATCATACCCAGGACAATACCCTCTTTTACCACTACTCTTACCATGCCCAAAATTATCGTAGGTAAGCACACCTATATGCTTTGCCAACAGCTCTGGGATCACATAATCGGCATAACGAGACGAATGCTCTCCCATACCGTGCACCAATAACACCATGGCTTTACAATCATTAGGCACCCAATACTGACCAAAAAGTTGTTGTTTTTTATGCTCAAAAAAGAATTCCTGGTGTTGCATGGGCTAAATATACTAAAAACCGTCACATCGAATGCCGCGAACCAATGAGCTATAATTGAAAATCTACTAAATCAAAATCCGTCAATTCGAGTGTCTCGATGGTAATCGAGATGTATCGAGAATAGGGTTTTGATTAAAAAACGGTTCTCGATACAATTTTTCGTATGTCGCCTCGAGCGTAGTCGAGAGGACATACAAAAAATCACTCGAACTGACGTTTTTTCACAAAATCACTTCCAATGTGGATTTCCGTAAGAAATTGATAGGTGATTGTTGTAGTTTGGGTGGAAATTATAAAGAGATACATAGTTAGTTGCTTTTTATCATCATGTTTCTAATATTTCGATATAGTAATATCTATTGTAACTATATTGATACAATGGAAACAATTAAAAAAAGAATCATAGCATATGAATGAAAAAATATTAAGAGAATTAAGAGAGCATTCTAATTTCGTATTCAATAATTTGAATATTGCATTATCAGAGGTATTAATCAGAAATTTTAATAAACAATTAGAAGATTCTGTAAACAGAATGGAACGTGAAAGGCGGACTTCTTCAGAAGACATTAGAATCGCCAAAGAAGCTTACTCAAAATTCATTAGAGGTATGTATCCCTATAGAGAAAAAGGAACCGGAATAAAGGACTTGGTAAGATATCGAGCTTTGGATGAATCAAAAAGGAGCCTTTGTCCATTATGGCCAATTTGTTAAAATGAGTGAAGATTTAAGAAAAAAAGCATTTGATTTTGCTGCGGCAACGGTTAAGCAGCTAATAACTCTTTCGACGGCCTTAATTGCATTATCCGTTACTTTTAGAGGTGATTTTAATCAAGTCGGAAATGAAGTCCTTCTACTAATTTGCTGGATTTGTTTTTTTATTTCTGTTCTTTTTGGGATAATGACTTTAATGGCTCTCACCGGAACTTTAGAAAAATATACCGAAGAAGGTAAAAAAAAGGTTGACTTAAGTATCTATGGAACTAATGTTAAAAGACCTTCAGGCCTTCAAATTTTATTTTTCTTGCTTGGACTAATGTTTTTAAGCATATATGGAGGACAATCTATTTTAGAAAAAGAAACGGAAACAGAAAGTAAAGAAATTAAAGTAATCAAAGAGTCAACCTATAAGTTTGTGAAACCAAACAAAAGCGACACTCTCACAATTAAATAGCTATTACCAAATAATAACCCAATAGCGTGGATTTGTACCTTAAATCCGTAAGTTTAAATTAATTTAATTTTTTTCTAATACTATGAGATGAAACTCTCTAAGATTTTTATGTTT
>CANMDH010000023.1 GCA_947496555.1 uncultured Aquimarina sp.
AGAAAATACAAGACAATACAGAGAACTGTTATCTATACATTGGAATATGAGCTTGCTCATCAAAAACTAATGCATAAAATGGGTTAAAACAGATGATTTATAAAAGTATTATTTGATGATTTTAAATATTGCTATTCCTCCCGATGAAACTTTATCTCTGATTATTTTGATTTTGAAGTTCTGAAGTTTTCTACCCGTTATTTTCCATTTTGTATCATGCCAAAGGTCTTGAACTGTATAAATTTTATCAGGAAAAAGATTTACCTTGTCTATCGGAATTCTAACTTCTAATTCTGCATCTTCCTCTGTGTTATTACCCGCGACAATAATAATTTTATCTTTATTTTGTATAGCGAACGGAACAGGAAGATCTTTTTCAGTCTTATATTCTAACTCAAAAATATCGGGCATGGTATCGTTTAAATAAGACCGAAATATATCATTTTCTGATTTTCTAATTGAAATCATTTTTTTTACATCATTCAACATTTCTATATGCTCTTTTTTGTTTAATTGAGTCCAGTCAATAACTGCACCATATAGCCATGTTCCTTTTCCGGCTGTGCCTTTACCAAATAGATCAGGGGTTAAGTTTGGATTTGATGAGAAATTTGCATTAAATTCTTCACCACTCATAAATAAAGGTATTGCGGGAGTAAAAAGAAAGTTATACCCAAACAGACATCGGCTACCTTCTGCAACATAAGGATTTTTATCTGAAGGAAATCCATCCCACCCATCATCATGAGCACTTAATTGTACCGAGTAATATTGTAATTGAGGTATAGGAGGTGGTAAAGAAATGTTTGCACTGTTTTTATTTGTTAAAACAATTTTTGGATCACCTGAAGATAAGTTCCATTTTCTGTACCCGTCTTTTGGATCACTATGGACTCTAATTTTTGAGATCCTTTGTTTAGTGTCCAAATTTTTTATAGAGAGTTTTATAAAATTCTGGTCATTTTCAATAAAAGTTGTATCGGTTGGTAGTATTGTTACAGGCTCGTTTTTTATGTTTACTCCTAGTTTTCCTCCACGTAAACTCGAACCTTCATCGATACTTTCATTATTATAAAACACTTTTACTTGATAATGTGACGTATTGTTATATTTATTCTTAAAACCTAATACAGTATTGGTGTAGTTTGGAAGTAGAGTGTCAACACCTTCAGTCTGGATACTTAATTTTCTGCTGCGTTGATAAAAATCACATATATTATCGCTTGTACGTTCAAATTCTAAAAAAACGACAATTGGATGTCCTGCTGCTGCACACTGTCTTTTGATTTCGTACCATAAATCAGGACGATAAATTGATACATCAAGTCTGTATCCATCGATTCCTTGTTGCAATGCATAATCTACATGAGTTTTTACCCACCATTGGTCAAGATCTTTATGATTACCATGCCAGTCATAATCGATCATTCCCCATGAACTACCTTTAAACCAATCAGGGTGTTGGGTTATAAGCGGGCTGTAATTCATAACTCCGTGAGTGGTGACATCAAGAAATACCTTAATGTCGTAGCTATGAAACTCATCTACCATTTGTTTTAAGTCTTCTTTTTTTCCAAGCGAGGGATCAATACTATCGGGTCGAACAGTGGCATATTGAGTCCATAAACCGTAAAAATGCTTTTCATCGGCCCAATTATGACCTGTTAACCATACACCATTTATTCCTAAATCTGCAAGATAGGATGCCTTCTTTCTGGTAGATTGAAACGTTCCTGTTCCTGGTCCATTAGGAGAAGTGAAATTTTTTGTAGAAATCTCATAAATTATTAAATCCTTTGTCCAATCCGGACTTTCAATAGTTTGACTTTTGGTGAGAATAGGGTGAAATAGGAACAGAATTAAGATTGAATTTTTTATACAATTCATAATGACCACCTTTTTTATCGATACTGATTAACGTATAGATAAAGGACAGTTGTCTTTCTGTTTTCTAATATATAGTTATCTAAATTAATAGGTCTTTTTATAGGTTTTGTAATTCAATGCTAGATGATCAAATCACTTTTTACCTTCAATCTATCCCTTAGTTTGGATCACTCTCTTCGAGTTCTTGTGCTGTTTTATTGTATTCTGCAGCTTTTTTATTATGAGTGTCAGGAAATTTGGTTTATTTTTTTATATACCATCTAATAGCAAAAGAAGTTTGGCCGTGCCCAAGAATTTCTCCTGTGATCACATTTCGCATCATGGTATCTGATTTGCCATTGCTGGCTGCTATTAGTGACCATTCAAGATTTTCTTTTAGTTGTATTGTTTGCTTTTCAAAACTGGGTGTTTGTCCTGTAATAGGGTCTATCTGGGCAAATACAATAGTATCACTTAGGACTGTTAGGAATTTGGCATCTGCAAAATGTTCAACTTTTTTAGTGGGATCGCTTTTTCTTTGAGAAGACCAATATATTCGTACTTTTTCTCCTAGTCTTACCGCTTCAACCAGATCGGTTATTTTTCCGGCAATTGTTTTTCCGTCTTTATCATTATGATAAATAAGTTTCCAGTTGTTTTTGTCCTGAGCAGACAATGATATTGATATAAATAGTAATATTAATAGGGATAATTTTTTCATAAGTAATATTTTACATTAGTATTCAACGAAAGACTTATGCTCATAACACCAGGCCCAACGTTCATTAGGTTCCGCAGAAATTACAATCTTATGTTCATTGTGTATTTGAAAATGTTTGCTTGCGTGTTTATTGGGTGACGAATCACAACAGAGGGTAACACCACATTCCTGACAGGTACGTAAATGTACCCACGAATCTCCAGTTTTTAGGCATTCTGCACATTGGTAACTAGTATCTTTTTTGATATCACCCGCATCAAAATTTTCAAGGTGCTCACATATTTTAGTTCGTAATTTCATATTTTTTTAGATAGTTCAATACTTAAATTTCGGCTAAATACTCATGAACAAATTTAATTGCCATAGCACCTTCACCTACCGCAGAGGCTACTCTGTTCATGGCACCGGCACGAACATCCCCTGATGCAAATATTCCGGGACTACACGTCTCCAACAAGAAAGGCTCTCTGTCTTTTTTCCATACTTTCCTAAAATTATCATATCGTGTAAGATCTCTACCCGTTTCAATAAACCCTCTTTCATTTTTTATAATATCTAACTGGACCCAGTCGGTATAAGGTCGGGCTCCAATAAATATAAATAAAGCATCTGCAGGTGCTATTTTAACTTCAGAAGTTTCACTATTTGTAAGTTCTAGCTCAGTAAGTCTATCGCCTTCTCCCAGGGCTTTGGTGATATTTGTGTATCCTAATAGTGTAATATTGTCAATGGCATTAATCTGATCGATGAGGTAGCTAGACATACTACTGCTTAGGTCTTTTTTACGCACAGTTATGTATACATTCTTGGCAAATTTAGAAAGATAAACAGCAGATTGTCCGGCAGAATTACCACCGCCAACGATATAAACCTCTTTATCACTACAGGCTTGCGCTTCAGTCATTGATGAGCCATAGTACACACCGGCTCCAGTATAGTTTTCGATACCTTCGGCGTCTAATTTTCTATAATTTACTCCAGTAGTAATTACAACACTTTTGGTGCTAATGCACTCTCCATTACCAAGGGTGATACTTTTGTACCCATCCTTTTCTGAAATTGAAGTAACTTCTTGCGGAGATAGAAATTCAATTCCAAATCTTTTGGCTTGTGTGATTGCCCGATGAGTTAACTCCTGGCCGCTTAGCCCATTAGGGAATCCCAGGTAATTTTCTATTCTCGAACTGGTACCTGCTTGTCCACCAGGTGCGTGTTTTTCTATCAATAGGGTTTTAAGCCCTTCAGAACCTCCATAAACTGCAGCGGCAAGTCCAGATGGTCCTGCACCAATAATAACTACATCATATAAATTGTCTTTAGGATGTGCATTCAACCCCAAAGCAGTGGCAAGTTTTACAATACTTGGATTTTTAAAACAGTTGCCGTCTTGTAATGATACAACGGGCATATCTGTTGTTTTTAAATCATGTAACTGGGCAATTTCTTTGGCTTTCTCACTGGTTTCAATATCCAACCATTGAAAAGGAAATAGGTTTGCCGAAAGGAAATCTTTGATATCATGGGACTTGGGGGAAAATTGATACCCTACGACTTTAATCCCATCAAATTCTGGTTGAAAATCCAGTTGCCAGGTATCTAGTAAGTCATTTAAGGTAGGATATAACTTTTCTTCAGGCGGGTTCCAAGGCTTTGTTAAATAGTAATCAAGCTGCACATCATTAATAGCTTTAATAGCAGCATCGGTGTCAGAATAAGCGGTTAATAATACTTTTTTAGCCTCAGGAAAGTGTTTTTTTGCCTTGGTTAAGAATTCTACGCCCAACATTTCGGGCATGCGTTGATCTACCAAAAATAGCGCTATAACTTCATTTTTCTTTTTCAAATCAACGAGTGCTTCCAGCGCATCATTTGCGGAGTCGGTACTCATGATACGATATTCTTTACGATATTCAGATTTCAAATCTCTGGTAACCGCTCTTAGAACTTGTGGGTCATCATCGAGTGCAAATATGATTGGTTTTTTCATGTTTTTATTAGGTAATTGGTAAACACACTATAAATGTCGTTTCCCCTTGTTTTGATATTACTTTTATATCTCCGTTATGTTGGTTAATGATTCGTTGTACCACTTCTAATCCCATTCCGGTACCTTCTCCGATACCTTTAGTGGTAAAGAAAGGATCAAAAATATTATTAATATCTTCTTCCGGAATTCCTTGTCCGTTATCAGTAACCTCTATTTTTACAAAATCCCTGTCTTTACTGGTCTTAATTGCTAGTGTTCCTGAATGTTCCATAGCATCAATTGCATTATCAATCAAATTGGTCCATACCTGATTAATCTCACTCACAAAGATTTTGGGTTCTGGAAGCTCGGATCCAAAGTTTTTTTCTACCGATATGTTTTTCTTTTTTAGTTTATGATTAAGCATAGTAAGTGTGCTTTTGATACCCGTATGAACATCGGTCGCAACTTTCTCGGGAGCTCGATCCATATGGGTATAACTTTTTATAGATTGCACCAGGCTAGAAATCCTATCCGAAGCTTCTTCGATTTCATCCACCATTTTTTCAGTCGTTAATACATTTTCTATCCACTCGATAGCATTGGGAAAATTAAGTTCTCCGGTGGCTTCATAAATTTCTTCCATAACTGGGATATCCATACAGAAATCGAGCAAGGTTTCTGTGAGCTCAAAAGCATTTTCAACCCCATGATCTTCAAGCCACGTTTCGAGTTCATCTTCTTTTTCATTACGTTCGGTGAGCTTCATATTGTTCTCTGGCCGATTGCTAATCCTATCAAAAAGCACATTATTTATGGTGTCTACTTCTTCTTCGGATGCCCTAATAGAGATGATTCTTTTAAATTTTTCTGGGACGTTACCAAGATGTTGCTTTAGTGCCTTGGCACTTCGCAGCATGGCCGAAGCTGGATTGTTGAGCTCATGAGCTAATCCAGCAGAGAGTTTACCCAGCGCCATCATTTTTTCTGACTGTACATTGTTTTTAGTGAACTCTCTAACTCTCGAGGTCATATTGTGTACCAAACTTTCTGTTAGTTCATAGTGATTGGCGACCATCTCTTTAAACATAGATCTATCCAGTAATAATGCTTCGGCATCGTCAATCACTTCGCCATATCCCATAGCGGTACTCATTCTTGAAAAAGGCAATAATCCCGAGATACTATTTTTTTTAATTTCTCCTACAACTTTATAATTTCCATTTTGTTCAAACTTAATTTCAACTTTTCCCTTAAGAAGTATTGATAATTGATTTATGGCTTCTCCTTTTTCGAATATAAATTCTCCTTGTTTAAATGTTTGAAATTCAGATTTATCAATCAACCATTGCAATTGTTGATCAGGAACGTTAGTAAAATCTGGTACTTCTCGAAGATTGTGTGCAGTAAGTTTCATCTGCTTAAAAATACTTAATAAAAACCCTCCTTGCAACACTTATAAATACTACAATTCTTAAGGTTTTTATAAAATTTAATAGTAAAGAGAAGGTTCAGGATCTATCAAGAAGCGATTTTGTTTTCTGATTGGGTTTTGCATATTGGAAACGATCCATTAAAGCAGGTAAGGCATAACCATCTAATCCAATACAAGAAACTGTTTCTGCTTTATCGAGCTGTACCCAGCCATCACTATGTACTATTTCTTCGTTTACATATAGATGCTCGATGGCTCCTATAATCAAAATAGTATCATTTTCTTTGATTAAATATTCATTTATGAACTTACACCCTAACTGTATTGGACTATTTTTTACATAAGGGGCATAGAATTCATCGCGATATTCTTCTTGTAGTTGGGTCTTGCCAAATTCTGAAATGTCTTCATCATATTTGGCCGCCGTATGATGCGCATCTTTGATCATATCTTTATGAACCTGATTTACTGTGAAAATACCTGTTTCTTTGAGATTTTTGTATGTATTGCGAGGAACCGTTGTTGGACGTAAAATAAAACCCAACATTGGAGGATTACTACCAATATGGATTATAGAATTGAAAATAGCAACATTTGTGGTGCCATTTTTACTTTTGGTAGCCAGTAAATTACAAGATTTATAACCTGTACAACTATTAATAAGGTTTGCCCGGTATCTTGATGGCATATTGGTGAGATCGTTTAGGGTAAAATGATTCATTTATATCTTATATTTAGCTTTTGAGATGAAGTGAATGATATTTCAAAACTAATTAATCTAGGAAAGATGTCTGAAGAATTCAAGAAATATTTTGAAACCAACAAGCAAACATGGAACCAAAAAGTAGATGTTCATGCCACAAGTGATTTTTATGATTTAGAAGCTTTCAAAAAAGGGAAATCCTCATTAAATCGATATGAAATTGAAGCTTTGGGAGATGTTTCAGGTAAATCATTATTACATTTACAATGTCATTTTGGTCAAGACACGTTGAGTTGGAGCAGGATGGGAGCAAAATGTACAGGTGTAGACCTTTCAGAAAATGGAATTGAGCTTGCCACACAACTTAATTCTGAATTGGGATTGGATGCCAATTTTGTATGCTGTAATGTACTTGATACTTCAAAGTATGTTCATGAACAATTTGATATTGTATTTACCAGTTATGGTGTTATTGGTTGGTTGCCTGATTTGAAGCCCTGGGGTAAGATGATAGCTGAACGATTGAAGCCCGGTGGAACATTTTATATCGCAGAGTTTCATCCAATTGTCTGGATGTTTGATTATCTGGAAAAAGAAGCAAAAATAAAGTACGGTTATCATCAAAAAGATGTTATTTATGAAGAATATGAAGGAACCTATGCTAATGAAAAGTCTAAAATGATTAGTAAAGAGTACGGATGGAATCATGGCTTGGGTGAAGTTATTTCGGCATTAACTGAAGCAGGGTTAGTTATAGAGTATTTGAAAGAGTACGATCAGTCACCTTATGAAATATTTCCTGGTCTCATTGAAAAAGATAATGGAATGTTTGAAACTGAAGATAAGTTGTATCCATTACTTTTTGCAGTAAAGGCTGTAAAAAGATAATTAGACAATATTTGTAGTTGTTAACCTAAAGTTTGCATCATTAATGCAGTAGATCACATCCTTAGTTCCCTGAAAAGATATTCATAAAGAAAAGAATAAGAAGAAATAAATTGTCAAATTTAAACTTCATAAAAACTAATTTAACCAATAATTCGCTTAAGCCATTTTAACTTGGTTGCACTATACGGAGAGTATTTAAGATTTGGTTCTATTAAAAATGGTTTCTGAAGAACGCTTTTGTAGTGCGAAAATGTTTCAAAACCAAACTTACCATGATAATTACCAATTCCACTATCACCAACACCTCCAAATGGTAGAGTTTGCTCAGTAAAATGCATAACAGTATCATTTACAGCACCACCACCAAATGAAATTTCGTTTAACACTTTCTTTTTCACAGTATTATTTTTCGTAAACACATAGCAAGAAAGTGGTTTAGAAAGTTGTTTGACCTTTTCAATGGCCTCGTCAATGGTTTCAAAGGAGAGAACAGGTAAAATAGGACCAAAAATTTCGTCTTGCATCACCTTGTCTGAAAAATCTACATCTTTTAATACAGTTGGAGGAATTACTCTCTCTTCTTTATTACCGGTACTACCCACATAAATCTTATCTTCTTCAATCATTCCCACGAGCCGGTCAAAATTATTTTCATTAATGATCTGTGTGTAATTGTCGTTATCTACATGGTATTCGGCTTTCTCGATATACTTTTTTACTGCCGATAAAAATGTGTCTTTGATGTTAGATTCAACCATCACATAATCTGGGGCAATACAAGTTTGACCTGCATTAAGAAATTTACCCCAAACCAATCGTTTGGCAGTCATATTTATATTAACATCTTTGGTAATAATGGCGGGACTTTTTCCTCCCAGCTCAAGCGTTACGGGTGTGAGATGTTTAGCCGCGGCTTGATAAATAATTTTACCTACCGCAACACTGCCGGTGAAGAATATTTTATCAAATTTAATATCTAATAATTCAGTGGTTTCTTTTACACCGCCTTCTATTACCTTAAAAAAGTTTGAATCAAAATTGGTGTTAATTAGCCTGGCCATGGTGGCCGATGTGTGAGATGGGACTTCGCTCGGTTTAAGAACAACTGTACAACCGGAAGCCATAGCAGCTATGGCAGGGCACAAAGAAAGTTGGTAAGGATAATTCCATGCGCCTATAACCAATATAGTTCCATAAGGTTCTGGGATAATATAGCTTTTTCCGGGAAGATTGGTTAATCCAGTTGATACCTTCTTCTTTTTAGCCCATTTTTTTACTTTTTTGACAGCTAGATCGATTTCATGATAAATTATAGATAGCTCTGTTGTATATGTTTCAAATTCAGATTTTTTAAAATCTTTATAAATTGATTTATAAAGCTCGGCTTCGTTTTTTTTTAATATCTCTTTTAAACGTTTTAATTCTTTTATTCTAAAAGAGATATTTTTTGTAGTATTTGTATTGAAAAACTGACGTTGCTGATCTATAATTTCCTGATAGTTCATTGAGAAATGGATGATGTTTTTTAAAAAATTAGGATAACTAATAGAATAACTAAGTTAAGCTTTTTGTTTTTTAAGTTCAAGTTCGCGTTGCATCTGTTTCACGGTCAGTGTGCTACCATCATGACTCCATCCAGGAGGACCAAAAATATACATGAATTTATGATACCAGTTTTTTGACTTCTTTGTGTCATTCCATATATCTCGATATTCATGTGTAAGAATCACCCATGGGTTATAAGAGTTTGGAGCGTGTGTAACACCATATTGAACCTCTATATTTTCATCAAGTTCTTTCCAGGTACCAAATATTTTGTCAAAGATATTTAAAAACCCTCCGTGGTTTTTATCCATATACTCTACATTTTTTGCATGATGTACCTGGTGCATAGTATGTGTATTAAATATCTTTTCTATGAATCCCATTTTTGGAATATAAACGGAGTGTAACTGAAATTGCCATAATGCTTCTATTCCCAAGCATACTACAACCATCTCTGGTGGAAATCCTATTGCCGGAAGCCACATATAAAATAATGGTTTGTAGAGTATAGTAAACCAACCATTTCGTACCGCAGTTCCCAAATTAAAGTTGTCTGAAGAATGATGAACTATATGGGCGGCCCATAAAGCGCGCACCATATGATTTTGTCTATGAAACCAATAATACGTAAAATCATCTAAAAGTTGACAAGCTAGCCAAACATACCAGGCATACCCAAAAGATTCCCAGCCAAAAATATTGGCGCGTACTCCATTTATCTCGGGATTAAAAATCTCATAAACATAGTGGAAGATAACAATTGCCGATATTGTTTTAATCAAAGGCGCTAATACAGCAGAACCAACACCCATAAACAAACTAGCACCAAGATCTTTCCATTCATAAAGATTCTTGTTTTTGTGATCATGTGTTTTGCTGTAGGTTAGTTCTAGTAAGATTAAACCCAAAAAACAGGGTACTCCATAAACCAAAGGGTTGGTAAAATCCATTCTTTTTTCATTCAATTTTTATTGGTGCAGAATATAGGAAGATTTTTTAGTAAATCTTTAACGATTTCACCGTATTTCTTCTAAACGTCATTTTTTTAACGATTGTCTAATCGAAAAAGTATGATTTCAAAAAAAAATCTTAAAGGTTGTTTAGTTCTACTAGTCAGCATTTCCTCCTAATGCGACAAAAGCATCCAGGACGTTTTGTATAGCTTTTTTTTCTACTTTACTTACGGTCCGGGTATAAACATCATCTTCTCCAACAAACGTTAATTTGGCGGTTTTACTTGCTGCAATTTTTTCGGTAAGTTGGATATCTCCTTTTTTAATTATCCGATCTAACCATTCTCTTTTTCCATCAGCAGTATTATCTGCCTTAAACTCTCCAGGTGTTTCTTCTTCAATTTCAAAGGTTTCTCCGTCTACCGTTATTTCAATTCTTTCTATGTGAAGCCACTTCTTTTTTGAAAAATAATTTATTGATAATCCCATCCAGGGCTTCTTTTTTTTCTTGCCTATGTATGTCTGTATGTAACTTTTTGTATTTGTGACGGAGGCAGAAGGGTCAGAATACCAAGTAACATGATCATTAATATCATATTTTACTTTCATCTTGGCAATGGCCTCATTGTTCTTTTGAGTATTTTCAACTTCAACGTGATTTTCTTCGGCAAAATCTCCTTCACTATTTTCGACTTTATTTCTATTCTCTCGGGCAGTTTCTAATAGCTTACTTTCGACTTTTTTAAGCAGTTTTCTTCCTTGTTTACCTTCATTAGAATTGGCGTATTTTGCAATTAAAATTTGAAATCGTTCTCTGCTCTTGGAATAATCTGCCTGATCATAATACGAATTGGCTTGATCGAAAATTTGCGCAGGAGTAAGCTCACATTCTGCAAGGTCTTTTGTTAACTTTTCATTCTCCTTTTTTAGTTTTTCATATTCGGCTTGAGGGACACCACAACTTATAGTAAATAGAAGAAGTAGTATGTACCCGGTTAGAGTAATTTTTATCATAGTAGGGCATTTTTAGGACTGTATTATTATTAAATATTGACTCTCAATATACTAAAAAAGCTTTAACAGTCATAATTTTACGTTAAAACCGCACTATTTTATGTTAAAAAACCACTATTTCCTAAAAATTTCAGTCATGTCTTTAAAAGACTTGAACTCTAGTGCATTTCCACAAGGATCATAAAAGAACATAGTAGCTTGTTCACCAACCTCTCCCTTAAACCTAATATACGGTTCAATGACAAATTCTATTTTTTTTTCTGAAAGTTTTTTGGCGAGGTCTTGCCAAACTTCCCATTCAAGTATAACCCCAAAGTGGGGTACAGGAACATCTTTTCCATCAACAGGATTAATATGAATTCCTTCTGAATTGGATTTTGACTTAAAATGAATAACAAGCTGATGCCCAAAAAAATTAAAGTCTACCCAGTGATCACTACTTCGGCCTTCTTTTAATTCTAAGATTTCATTATAAAAGCTTCTTGCTTTTTCTAAATCATCCACGGGTATAGCCAGATGAAAGGGTGATATGGCATTAATCATATTATTAAATATTTTAATTAGAAAATTATTCTTTAATCCTGTTCCATATATCCAAATACATTTTCCATTGGTTGTTTATCTTTTTCCAAACGATAACGTATTTTCCTTTGTAGGTAGTTTCAGTCCCATCATCGTTTTTATTTTTCCCCATATAAACTCCGTAATCATGGGCTGTGTCCCCAAGAACAACAATTTCCCGTGGAATAACTTCGTGTTCGATAGGTGTATAGCCAGAAGAATTGGACCATCTCTTTTTTATGGCTTCATATCCAACTATTATCGGGGTATTGTTGGGGAATAGTTTTGCATCTGGGGTGTAAGATTTTGCAATGGACTCATAATCTTGTTTAATATAGGAAGCGGAGAATGCTTTTGCCGAAGCTCTAATTTGTTCCTCATCAGATAGTTTTTGAGTGTTTTTTCTCTTTGTACATTCAATCTTCCAGGTTGGAAACGAGAACGTTTCGGCCGTGTTTACCCATTCTCCTAACCATTTAAAACCGTCTTTTGTGATGTCATAAAAATTGATTTTATAAAAACCATCCATGCCATTTGGGGCTTTTTGTTTACGGTATAGAATGATTTTATCCTCTTTTTTGTTTCCTTCCCAAGCAGAAAGAACTGTGGTTGGACCTGCTGAAGAATAGTAATGAACATACCACTTACTGCTATCTGCAATAAATTGCCGAATACTCCCTGAGTGTTTGCCATCTTCCTTCAAGGTTTGATCTTGAACCGCCATACCGTTCATGATATATTTAAATTCCCAAGTCATTTTATTGGGTTTTGCCCAGGTTTGATCTTGATTTCGAGTTTCTGATATACAGTCGCAAATACCTATTAGATTATCAAAATCGAGAATTTCTTTAGGTGCATTGGGATTCGCTCTTCCAAAAGGGGATACATCTGAGGGTTCATATTCATGCTGTCCCCAGGTAATTGTAGTGATTAAAACAAGCAAGAAAAACATTGACCGTATCATAGAATTGAGTATTTATCGATAGGGTTAATGTACTTATTTTGTAAAGAGGAATAAATAGTTTGTATGTAAAATTAGGATTTAATTAACAGGAATGTTTAGCTTCTCCGATCTCTACGTTTTTTACTTCTAGACCTAGGTGATTCTCTTCTTGTGGTACTTTTTTGTCCTGTTTTTTGACTTTCTATAATAGAAGCTTCTTCAGTCTTGCTAGAATCTCCAACATCAGAATTGATAACCTTTAGTTCTTTTTCGGTTAAATATCGCCACTTTCCGACAGGTACATCCAGAGAGACATTCATGATCCTGATTCGCTTAAGGGTTACTACGTCGTATCCTAAATATTCGCACATTCTACGAATTTGGCGATTGAGTCCCTGTGTAAGTACAATTCTAAAAGTATATTTACTTATTTGTTCCACCTCACATTTCCGTGTAACAGTATCTAATATCGGAATTCCATTACTCATTCGTTTAATAAACTGAGGGTTGATGAGCTTATTAACTGTTACCACATATTCTTTTTCATGATTGTTTCTTGCTCTCAGAATTTTGTTAACAATGTCTCCATCGCTGGTAAGGAAAATTAGCCCTTCACTTGGTTTATCCAATCTTCCAATGGGGAAAATTCGCTTTGGATAATTGATAAAATCGATAATATTATCTTTTTCATTTTGAGCGGTTGTACATACAATGCCTACGGGCTTATTAAATGCAATATATACGTGTTTTTCTTTGGGTTGATTAATTTGCTCACCGTCAACATGGACAATATCGTCGGGGGAAACTTTGGTTCCCATTTCAGGCACATTGCCATTGATAGTTACGCGACCTTGATCAATCAATTTATCGGCTTCTCTACGAGAGCAATACCCAACTTCGCTGAGGTATTTATTAAGTCTTGTGAGTTTAGGATTTTCCACAATGCAAAGGTGGCTATAAAAATTAATCTTTCAAAAAATCAATAATCATATGATCTACTTCATCAAAAAACAGAGAATGTCCATAATTTTCTGTAGTTACAAATTGGGCATTGATCCAATTTTCTCCAATGGCTTCAGCTTCTCTATAGGGGGCAATGTCATCATATTTGTCGTGAATCAAAAGCCCTTTGTGGGTAAGTTTTTTGGCAAAATCTGAAACAGAAAATTCTTCAAAATAAAAGCCATGCTTCTCTTTGAAATATTGATCAAGGGCTTTCATAAATTTTGGTGATAATTTTAATATTCGCTGATACCCCTTCATGATTCGAGCCAATTCTGAAGGAGGAGCCAAAACCACCAATTTTTCTATTTCCTGATTTGGATAGGTATATTGATGATATATGGTAGTCATCCCTCCAACCGAGTGCCCTAGCAAATGATTAGGTCTATATAGTTCAATTATTTTTTGAAGGCATTCTGTATATAACGGGACATTTAAAATCTTTCCAGAAGAGTTTCCATGCGCTGGAGCATCGAAAGCTATAATATTGAAACCTTTTTTGTGCAATTTTTTGATTAAACCTTTCCAGCGGTGAGCATTACTCTCCCATCCATGAATCATTAAGATGGTTTCTCCCATACTTGGCCAGCGATAGGTTTGGATTTTAACTTCGTTAACCAGAATGATTCCATCTTCGGCTTCCTCGAGAAAATCTTCTTGCTCAGGTAATATTTTACCTTTCCTTGGCGAACAAAATAATATATAAGCTCTATTAATGGCTCTTTTTGGAGCAAAAAAGAATAAAAACCGGAAGTACCTTCCGATTAAAATAGGCAAATATTTTTCAAACTTTTCTTTCATTTATCTTCACGATGTACTGCTTCCACAGTAAATGCAGGAAGACAAATAGCAATATATTCACATTCATGATCAAACGGGTTAGCATATTGGATTCTTGTGTTTTTTTCAATTTTGATAGATTGCCCAGCAGTTAAAACCACCGTTTCACCTTCGATAATGAATTGTTTTTTTCCTTTTATTATATAGGTATACTCATCAAATTCTGGGGTTTGAAATGGTTCACTCCATCCTGGAGGCGCTACCATGTGAGCAATACTTATTTCCAAATTTCCGTCGGTAGCTTTACCAAAATGTTCCTCTATTAATTTTCCATCTGTGGTAGGGACAATAAATGGAGTTGTTTGAATGTGATATTTTTTACTCATGGTCTTAAATATAGTCTATTTTTCATCCCAATGAATCCAGAAATGTTTGATTTTTGCAGAATCTGGTATATCCGCAGTTTTAATTTTACTATCGGTGTTAAATTGAAATTCTCTGGCCAGTTGCTTCTTGTCTATAGTAAAATATGCCTGAATACTATCTACAAAAATAACCGCCGTACTTAAAGTATTGTTTATTTTTGAAATCGTATAATGATCTTTAATGTCTTTGAAAACACTGGCCGAAGACAATCCAGAACTAGTTTTGAATCTGGGATCAATGATCTGTATGTTTTGTATAGTAGAGGAAGGATCTGACTCTTTTCTTACTTCCAAAACTAACAGTTTACCTCCTCCTTTTTCAAAAACTTCTATTTCGTTCGCATTTCTTAACGATTGACCCCCAGCAATTCTCTTTGCGATAGAATCATTGGCAAAGATCGAATCAAGTTGTTTTACACTAACTTTGTTTGTTAAAAGTCCAATTCTGTTATTCGAGATCTCAAAAGGATCTTGTTTTTTCTCTTTCTGACAGCTTAAAATAGTTGCCGATAAAATAAGTAAAGAAAGCAATCTTATATTCATAGTCTAAATAATTTGTGTCTTTAATAAACGTAAATTATTTTAATAACTTATTAAGAACCCCTAATGCACCACGAATAAAAGTAGCACTGGTCAGCACTTTTATAACAGCTTTTTCTGTAGTACTGGTTCTTCTACTTCTGGAGCGATAGCTGGAGGAACTCTTTTTTAACTTTTCTCTTTCTTTTTTGGCTACGGCTTTGGCTTCTTCGGCTTGGGCTTTTTCAATTTTTTCGTTTAGAAGCTCATATGCACTTTCTTCGTCAATCTTTTCATTATATTTTGAAGAAAGTTTTGATTTATTTAATAGATTTTTTAGTTCATCAGGGGTAAGTATGTCCATTCTACTCATTGGGGCTCTTAGCATTGTTGCTGCAAGTGGAGTAGGCCGTCCTTTCTCATCAAGCGCAGAAATCAATGCTTCTCCAATTCCAAGAGAAGTAAGTATTTCTTTTGTATCGTAATATTCAGAAATAGGATAATTTTCTGCGGTTAGTTTTATTGCTTTTCGATCCTTGGCCGTAAACGCTCTCAAAGCATGTTGTACTTTTAAACCAAGTTGGCCTAAAACTCCATCAGGAACATCGGTAGGGTTTTGAGTAACAAAATACAATCCGACTCCTTTTGATCGAATTAATTTAACAATACTCTCTATTTGATCCATCAAGGCATTAGAAGCTTGTTTGAAGATCAAATGAGCTTCATCTAGAAAAATTACTAATTCGGGTCTTCCACTATCCCCTTGTTCTGGAAATGTACCATAGATTTCGGCAAGAAGACTCAACATGAACGTAGAAAACAGCTTAGGTTTATCTTGTATGTCTGTAAGCCTAATAATATTGATAACACCGCGTCCGTTTTCATCAATTCGACATAGATCCTGCACATCAAAAGATCTTTCTCCAAAAAAAAGATCGGCTCCTTGTTGCTCTAGTTCTACTATTTTACGAAGAATGGATCCTGTAGAAGCTGTAGAGATGCGGCCGTAATCTTTTTCTAATTCCTTTTTACCTTCCTGAGTGGCAAACTGGAGCACTTTTTTAAGGTCTTTTAAATCTAATAAGGGTAATTTATTATCGTCGCAATATTTAAAGATAATAGAGATAATTCCGGCTTGTGTTTCAGTAACGTCAAGAATTCTTGACAATAGAACAGGACCAAATTCACTTACCGTAGCCCTAAGTCTAACACCTTCTTGTTCAGAAAGAGATAGTATCTCAACAGGAAAGTCTTTTGCTTCAAACGGGATACCAATTTTTTCATGACGTTCATCTATTTTGGGATGTCCAGGACTTGCAGCTGCAATACCACTAAGATCTCCTTTGATATCCATCAATAAAACAGGAATTCCTTTTTCACTTAAATTCTCGGCAATAACTTGTAAGGTTTTCGTTTTACCCGTACCGGTAGCACCTGCAATTAATCCATGACGATTCAAAGTTTTTAAAGGCACTTTAACATGTGCATTTGTAATTGTTTCGCCATTAAGCATAGCGGCACCCATGGTGATAAAATCGCCCTTGGTTTTATAGCCTTCGTTTATATGATCAAAAAATGCCTGATTGTCATTCATAATAGATTTAATTTTTGATAAAAATAGGAATCTTAAGTTTTCTATTGAAACGAACGTTAAGAAATTTAAACATTGGTTGTTAAATAGTAATGTTTAAATTTCTTAACGAGAGAACGAAACGTAGAGAAGTGTTTATATGGATTCTAGATTTTTATAATGATTTTATTATACATTATTATAAAAATTTGAACAAATAAAATAATAAGCTATTTTTAATGTACAGTAAAGTGGTAACAACAAAATATAAGATAGTATTATATGAAAAACATAATTCAAATTTTTTGTCTGATTTTGGTATTGGGTAGTTGTAATACCGAATCTTCTAATGTGATTTTTCACCAGACTCACGAGCCTAAGAAATCCCAAGCTCCCTTTTCTGATGCGGTGCAAGTTGGTAATTTATTCTTTTTATCGGGACAAGTGGGAATGAATCATACTACAAGAAAGCTGGCAGAAGGTGGAATCGAGGCAGAGACAAAACAGACCTTGGAAAACATTAAGGCGGTATTAGAGCATCATGGTATGCAAATGAACGATGTAGTAAAATGTACTGTTATTTTGGTTGATATCGAGGACTTTTCTAAGTTCAATACAATATATAAAACCTATTTTCCTCAAAAACCTGCCAGGACCACATTTGCTGCCAAAGGATTAGCGATTGGAGCAAAGATAGAGATAGAGTGTATTGCGGTGAAGCAATAATTAAGAAATCTTTTGCGAAGTATTGAAACATAGCAATTATAAACGAATGAACAGTTGTTTCTCCTTAAAAAAGGTCGTTTGAGATACTAAATTAGTAAGGTAATATTGATTACCTTTGCGCCCTTATGCAAGAGAGTATACAAAAATTGGTGAATACTGGTAAAATGCTTCCATTAATGGAAGAATTTTATACAATTCAAGGGGAAGGATATCATAAAGGAACCGCAGCTTATTTTGTAAGAATAGGAGGTTGTGATGTAGGGTGCCATTGGTGTGATGTAAAGGAAAGCTGGAATGCAGATTTACACCCACCCACAAACACCGAAGAAATTATAAAAAATGCACTAAAATACAGTCAAGTTGTTGTAGTGACTGGAGGAGAACCTCTTACATGGGATATGACCGTGTTAACAAAGGGACTCAAGGAGAAAGGAGCACAAACTCATATTGAAACCTCGGGTGCTTATCCCTTAACCGGAGAATGGGATTGGATTTGTCTTTCGCCTAAAAAAGTAAAACTACCTAAAGAAGAAATTTATAAAAGTGTAGATGAGTTAAAATGTATTGTTTATAACAAAAGCGATTTTGCATTTGCCGAAGAACAGGCCGCTAAAGTTTCGGATAACTGTATATTGTATCTTCAACCCGAATGGAGTGTAAGAGATAAAGTAGTGCCTTTAATTGTTGATTATGTTATGAATAACCCTAAATGGCGAGTTTCTCTTCAGACACATAAATACCTAAATATTCCTTAAAAAGATTTTGATAAATTAGGTTCTTGCTTTTTTGAATAAACTACAAGTGGTTGGAAATTAATGGATTAAGGCAGAGCCATATTAGTAGGGGGAAATTCCCCTGAAGCTCATTGTAAATAAGAAGGAAAAATCTTACTTAAAGCAAAAAATTTAACATTTCAAACTGTCTTTTATCTTCGCTTTGCATGTTTGTGTCGAAATGTTAATTTTTATTTTAACATTTATGTAAAATATAAAATAGTAGTTTTTAAATTTGAAGTAAGTAATTTGAAATCAATAAACTATGAAACAATTCTACACTATTTTTGGATTAAATTTTAAAACTGTAATCAGTTTTGTCAATGAGCTACCAATGGGTTCTCGTTACGCAATGCGTAGATAATAAAAATAAAAGGCTACCAAATTAGGTAGTTTTTTGTAAGAAAAAGCCTCATAAAAATGTAGGGTTTTTATTTAAATGATAGAATCGTCTTGTTTAATAGGTGCTTTATCAAAAAGTGTAAATTATATTGATATAATTCTTTAATTTTTGAGAAGTATTAATTAAATTTAATAACGATTAAATTAACTTTTTAATCAAACTAGAAATGAATAAATTTTTTATTAATATCTGGCTAGGTTGTAAAGCTTTTATAGGATTTATAAAAGATCTTCCTGGTGCTTCAGGTAATGCTATGCGTAATTAATTAGGAGGTTTTTAGGAAACCTAAAATAATTACGTTTAAAAATTAAAAAAGAGACTGTCCCCAAAATAGTGTGGTATAGTCTCTTTTTTATTATTTTAAGATTTGAATTAAAAGAAAAATAAGGGGATTTTGGAAATTTTAAGGGAAAGAAATGTTTTTTCAAAACGTAATTACAAGAAATACGAATAAAAGTAAGGGGAAAAAACCCCCAAAAAGCGATTTAATTTCGTAAGTAATTTCTTCATAATTTAACAGTGTAAAATCGGTTTCTGGTAGTACGTCGTTACAAGAAGAACATATATCTAAAATTTCCTTTTAGGAGTGTTAATTTTTTTTATGACATCTATAATGGGTGTTATCTTTGTGTAACAAATTAAAAATCAAATGATTATGAAGTTATTTTACGGTATTTTGACAATTGATTTAAAAGCATTAAAGTCTTTTTTAAGACAGTTACCAGCGGCTTGCAGTAATGCAATCCATAGGTAGGGTTTTTTGATGAAAAATTGGGATATATGAAGGCAGTTGTCATTGAAGTGTCTTGAGAAAGACGTGCTGAAATTGGGGAAATTACCCCATTTTCCTAGTAAAAAATGATAACAGGATTTGGGGGTAACTATCACATAGTTAGGTTTGTGTGTAGGTTATCGATAAAATCCCTGATTATGTCTAAAATGCAAGTAAAATGTTGAATTCGTGTTATTTGGATGTTATATTTGTTTAATAATAATTTAATATAAGTATATGGGGCTATTTTACACTAAATTTAGATTAACTTTTAGAATTGTAATGGAATTTCTAAGAGAATTACCGGGAGCATCGGGGCATGCAATCCATAGGTAACAATTAAGAATTTTATTATCCTCTCATGGATAATCACAATCATATTATTTTAGGGGCATAAAATAATTGTAAAAAAAGCTTGGCATTTGCCAAGCTTTTTTAGTCTTATAACGAAATAAAGTACATTACATATAAAACGGAACTTCTACACGAGTTGTATCCCATCCCATAACCATATGATATCCTTTATCAACTTTTTTGAATGCTATCGAAAATACTTCTAGAGCTTCTCCCGATGCAGCAGGTACTTTTATTCTTGCAACATCGTTTCCTTTGTCATAAGAATATGATCCCCAGCTGTCAAGATCTGAACTCAATATAATAGTCCATTCTTTTTCACCAGGAATTGTGAAAAGAGAATACGTACCGGCTTTTACCGTTTTGTCTCCCATTTTCATATCCTTGAAAAGTTTAATTTCTGTAGCTTCATCTGCTCCTGTTCTCCACACTTTGTCATACTTTACAAGATTCCCGAAAATCTCTCTGCCCTTTTTCTGAGGCCTATTATAAACAACTTTAATTTCTGGTTTGGCATTTCTATCTGCTTTTGCGTACGAAATGTCAGTAGGACTTTTCTGCAGTCCAGCAAATTTTTGGGCATTAACTGTTGATAAGGTACCCATGAGCATAATAACAATTAGTAAGAGTGATTTTTTCATAATAGTGAATTTATTTCTTTAACAGACGTAAAGATATAGGCGAACTTACAACTAAATGTTAATCGGCTCTATAAATTCTGTTAAATCTTTCGAATAACAAATTGATAGTTTTTTTAAGATAATCACACCTTTATGATTACATATTTTTATATGTATATATATTTTTTGTTTTAATTTTAAACTGATTAATGTTTTATTGTTTTTGTTTTGTAACTATAATGTAATCTTTGGACTCTCAATTAATAGAAAAATTAGAATTATGTGTGGAATTGTTTGTGCTTTTGATTTGAAGCAAGATTCAGAGATATTAAGACCTCAGTTGTTAGAAATGTCTAAAAAAATTCGCCATAGAGGGCCGGATTGGAACGGGATCTATTCGGATAATAATGCAATATTGGCGCATGAAAGATTGGCTATTGTAGATCCAGCTTCTGGGAAACAACCTCTTTTTAGCGAGGACAAAAAATTAATATTGGCGGCAAATGGTGAAATATATAATCACAGAGAGCTTCGCAAACAATTTGAAGGGAAATATAATTTTCAAACAGAGTCTGACTGCGAAGTAATATTGGCTTTATATAAAGAAAAAGGTCCAGACTTTATTGATGAGTTAAACGGTATTTTCGCTTTTGCTTTATATGATGTAGAGAAAGATGTTTATTTGGTTGCACGTGATCATATGGGGATTATACCTTTGTATATGGGGTGGGATCAAAACGGAACATTTTATGTCGCTTCAGAATTAAAAGCGCTAGAAGGTGTCTGTACCAAAATAGAATTGTTTTCACCTGGTCATTATTTACTTAGTAACGAAGGTGAGTTGAAAAAATGGTATGTTAGAGATTGGTCAGAGTATGAAACGGTGAAAGAAAATCAAACAAGCATCGATGAGGTTAGGGAAGCTCTCGAAGCTGCAGTACATAGACAATTAATGTCTGATGTTCCTTATGGAGTGTTATTGTCAGGAGGATTAGATTCCTCGGTAACTTCTGCAATTGCTAAAAAATATGCCGACAAAAGAGTAGAATCTGATGATACCGATGCTGCATGGTGGCCACAACTACATTCATTTTCTGTTGGATTAGAGGGGTCTCCAGATTTGGCTGCTGCACAAAAAGTAGCAGACCATATAGGAACTGTTCATCATGAGATTAAATTTACCATCCAAGAAGGTTTGGATGCTATAAAAGATGTGATTTATAACCTTGAAACCTATGATATTACTACGATTAGGGCTTCTACACCTATGTATTTAATGGCAAGAGTTATCAAGTCAATGGGAGTGAAAATGGTATTGTCTGGCGAAGGAGCAGACGAAATTTTTGGAGGATATCTATACTTTCATAAAGCTCCAAATGCACAAGAGTTTCACGATGAAACTGTACGCAAGCTAAGCAAGTTACATATGTATGATTGTTTACGAGCAAATAAATCTTTGGCAGCTTGGGGGATCGAAGGTCGTGTGCCGTTTTTGGATAAAGAATTTATGGATGTCGCCATGCGAATTAATCCGCAAGATAAAATGATTAACGGAGAAAGAATGGAGAAATGGGTTATTCGTAAAGCTTTCGAATCTTACTTGCCAGAGAGCGTGGCCTGGAGACAAAAAGAGCAATTTTCTGATGGCGTGGGGTATAGCTGGATTGATACTTTAAAAGAGGTAGTAGAAAGGGAGGTTTCTGATGAGCAAATGAAAAATGCACATTTTAGATTTCCAATTCAAACGCCACAAAACAAAGAGGAATTCTATTATCGTTCAATATTTGAAAGTCATTTTCCAAGTGATGCGGCAGCCCTTAGTGTTCCGCAAGAAGCTTCTGTTGCTTGTAGTACTAAAATAGCACTAGAGTGGGATGAAGCATTTAAAAACATGAATGACCCAAGTGGTAGAGCAGTGGCTAATGTTCATGAAGAAGCGTATTAACATAAATAAGTGCTATGATTAAGAAATCAGTTTATTTTATTAGCTGAAAGTTGAGTTTAATTGAGATTTTAAAAACCCTGAGAAAACTGTTCTCGGGGTTTTGCTATATTTAACAATGCTAAATCTTGAATATCAAAAATTTTCTATTCCATTAAAGGACCCGTTTACCATTTCTAGATATACGGTAGAGAATCAACAAACTTTTATTGTTTCAATTTCTGGTAACAATTACACGGGTTACGGAGAGGCTACAGTGAATCCATACTATGGGTCTACATGGGATGAATTAGAGAAATCTATTGCCAAAGTTAAAGATCTGGTTCGTAATGCTAGTGAGTTACATCCATCAGAATTATGGGAACTATTAAAAAAACCTTTGGATGAGAATTATTTTGCACTTTGCGCCATAGATTGTGCATTTTGGGATTGGTACGCTCAAAAAAAAGGAAAACCTACAAGAGATTTTTGGACAGATCAGCATTTCAATACACCACTTACAAATTTCACTATAGGAATTGATTCCATAGAGGTGATGAAAGAAAAGATTAAAAACAAACCGTGGCCAATTTACAAAGTCAAACTTGGAACAAGCAAGGACATGGCGATAATACAAGCGTTAAGGAAAATTACTGGATCTGTTTTTAGGGTGGATGCGAATTGTGCCTGGACAGCCGAGGAAACCATCCGCAATGCTATTTTTCTTGAAAAGTTGGGAGTAGAATTTATAGAACAACCTCTTGAGGTATCATGTTGGAAAGAAATGAAGCGTGTAAAAGAACAATCCATTCTTCCTTTGATCGCTGATGAAAGTTGCCAAAGAGAAAATGATGTCGAAAGATGCATTGATTTTTTTGACGGAGTTAATATTAAACTAATGAAGTGTGGTGGTATTACTCCGGCTTTAAGGATGATCAAAAAAGCCAAGCAAAATGGCCTCAAGGTGATGATCGGGTGTATGACAGAATCCTCAATTGGTATATCATCTCTTTGTCAGTTGGCACCTTTGGTTGATTATTTAGATGCAGATGGAGCTATGCTTTTTAAAGAAGATATTGCAAATGGTGTTACCTTTGATAATGGAAAAATGATCTTTTCTTTTGCAACCGGTTCTGGGGCAAAACTTAACCCCTCGTTCTAGTATTAATTTAATAGTTGTACAGTGCTTATTTTTAAATGATTAATAGATAAAATCAAAATGTTTTAAAAGTGTTATCATAATCTTAAATTGATTTTAAGGCTGTTTTTATCGTTTTTAAGAGCATTTTTTCTTTTTCTGGTACTATTCTTAACTAATTGTTGATAACTCTTTAAATCATCCTTGGTAAAATCCTTTTATCCTTTTACTGTTTTTTTATCTTTGTTCGTTAACCAAAATTATCATAAAATAAAGCTGGTTTATGAGCGAAGAAAAAAAGAAAGATAAGTATTCTGCCGATAGTATTCAGGCACTGGAAGGAATGGAACATGTGCGCATGCGTCCATCGATGTATATTGGAGATGTAGGAACTAGAGGTTTACATCATTTAGTATATGAGGTAGTAGATAACTCTATAGATGAAGCGCTTGCAGGACATTGTGATACTATTAATGTAACCATAAACGAAGATAACTCTATCACCACAAAGGATAATGGTAGGGGAATTCCAGTAGAAATTCATAAAAAAGAAGGAGTTTCCGCTTTAGAAGTGGTTATGACCAAGATTGGTGCAGGAGGAAAGTTTGATAAAGATTCTTATAAGGTTTCTGGAGGTTTGCACGGGGTAGGAGTTTCTTGTGTAAATGCACTTTCAGATCATCTTCATGCCTATGTTTATAGAGAAGGTAAAGTATGGGAACAAGAATATGAGAAAGGGAAACCATTATATCCGGTAAAATCGACTGGTGATACAGATTTTAGAGGTACAATGGTAACTTTTAAGCCCGATCCAACGATTTTTACACAAACCCTAGAGTATAATTATGATACATTAGCAAGTCGTATGCGTGAGTTGGCATATCTTAATAAGGGTATTACCATTACTCTTACCGATATGCGTCATAAAGACGACGAAGGTAATTATGTTGAAGAAATATTTTATTCAGAAGAAGGATTAAAAGAATTCGTAAGATTTTTAGATACTAGTCGTAGTGCTATCATAGGAGAAGTAATTTCTATGGAAGGTGAAAAGAATGACATTCCAGTTGAGGTCGCTATGATTTATAATGATTCTTATGCAGAGAACCTTCATTCATATGTGAATAATATTAATACACATGAAGGTGGAACGCACCTTTCTGGATTTAGAAGAGGATTGACTTCTACTCTAAAAAAGTACGCTGATGCTTCGGGAATGTTGGATAAACTGAAATTTGAGATTGCAGGTGATGACTTTAGAGAAGGGTTAACGGCTATAGTTTCAGTAAAAGTAGCAGAACCACAATTTGAGGGACAAACCAAAACCAAACTTGGTAATCGCGAAGTTACTTCAGCGGTTTCTCAGGCGGTTTCTGAAATGTTAGAGAATTATTTAGAAGAAAACCCGTCGGATGCTAAGATAATAGTAGAAAAAGTTATTCTTGCTGCGCAAGCGCGACATGCTGCTAAGAAAGCACGTGAAATGGTGCAGCGTAAATCGGTGATGAGTATAGGTGGTTTACCAGGAAAATTATCTGATTGCTCCGAGCAAGATCCTGCTTTGTGTGAAGTGTTCCTTGTAGAGGGTGATTCTGCAGGAGGAACAGCAAAACAAGGCCGAGATCGTATGTTTCAGGCAATTCTTCCGCTTCGTGGAAAAATCTTGAATGTAGAAAAAGCAATGCATCATAAAGTTTTTGAGAATGAAGAAATCAAAAATATCTTTACTGCACTAGGAGTTACAATTGGAACTGAAGAAGATAGTAAAGCATTAAACCTTTCAAAATTACGTTACCATAAGATAGTGATTATGTGTGATGCTGATGTAGATGGTAGTCATATTTCGACATTAATACTTACGTTCTTTTTCCGATATATGAAAGAATTGATAGAGGCTGGGCATATATATATTGCCGCGCCACCTCTGTATTTGGTTAAAAAAGGTGCCAAAAAACAATATGCATGGAACGATGATCAACGAGACCTAATCGTTAAAGAATTTGGAGAAAATTCGAAAATTCAACGATATAAAGGCCTGGGAGAGATGAATGCAGAACAGCTTTGGGATACTACAATGAATCCGGAGTATAGAACACTTCGCCAAGTAAGTATCGATAACCTTACCGAGGCAGATCGAATATTTTCTATGCTTATGGGAGATGAGGTTCCGCCACGTAGAGAGTTTATAGAAAAGAATGCTGTGTATGCAAATATTGATGCATAACAATCATTTATAAGAACTAGATTCAAAATCCGTTATATATAGTAGTATAACGGATTTTTTTTATATTGCATAGCCCATTAAATCCAAATTGAATGAAGAAATATACATTGCTACTGACCTTACTTTTGAGTTATTTTGGTTTTTCACAGACTGATATTGACCAAATTCTGGAATTAGGTATTGAAAATGCTCAAAGATTTAGTGAAGATTATTTTGCACCTGCGGGAGAATCTTTAATAAATAATATGTCTAATGGTTGGTATACTACAGCCCAAGTAAAAAAGTTATGGCATTTTGAAGTGGGAATTGTGGGAAACCTTTCTTTTGTTAGAGATGATAAACAATCTTTTTTATTAAGAACTGCAGAATACACCAATCTCTCTTTTCGCGATGGTAGTTTTAGTCAGTTTACAGCTACTGCTTTGGGAACAAATTCGGGAGATTTATCTGTAGTTATTAATGAAGGGCAGGCATCAGAATTGGAAGTTGTTTTACCTCAAGGTATTGGTAATTCTGAAATAAATTCATTGCCGGGAGGGTTTATCCAGGGATCGATGGGATTGATAAAAAGTACAGAGATAAAACTGCGTTTTTTGCCAAGAATCAAGGCGGTAGAAGATGCAGAAATACAGTTATATGGAGTCGCATTTCAGCATGAATTTACGGATTGGGTTTTTCCAGCCAAAAGATGGCCGGTAAGAGTTTCGGCCTTATTGGGATATACTAATGTGAAAGGATTTTATGATCTCAATACTACAACAGGTATTCCGGGTGCTGACCAGGAGGTGCGTTTAAACTCAAATTCCTGGCTTCTTACAGGTATTGCTTCAACCAAATTTCCAGTTTTTAATTTTTATGGAGGACTTGGATATTATTTTGGTTCTAATGATGCTGATCTATTGGGAACTTATCAAATTCAGAATGGCCCTTTTGCTTCCGATATTGTTACGGATCCAATTAGTGTAAAAACTAAAACAAACGGTGTTAAGGCCACAATAGGAGCTAGGGTTCAGTACGGTATTTTTAAAGCTAATATGGACTATACCTTACAGAATTTTAGTAATCTATCTTTGGGGCTAGCCTTTGGCTGGTAAAGATGATCAAGCTTTAGAATAATATTATATAAAAAAGCTACCCTTTTACCGTAAAAGGATAGCTTTTTTATATGAGCTCTTGACTTGAATTTATAAGCCTTTGAAGATCATTACTTTTTGACCTCGGCTATAATATAAATCTTCAGAAACAGTGTCATAATCATATACAGGCTTTGTGTTTTCGACAATAATCTTATCTATTTCTTTACCTGTTTGTTTATCTACTTTAATTAATAATCGTTCTCCTGCATCTCCTTTTGCAAAAATAATCGAGTATTTATCAGTTTCTTGTAAGGCGCTATAACGATCTTGCACAAATTGTTGCGTAAAGGTACCAGCCATGTAACCGGCTTCACCAATGGCTTTAGCTCGTTCTCCAAAAACTGCTTGCGGATCCGAAGTTTGTGTAACGGTATTACCATTTGAATCTCTATACGTTACCGAAGTTGTTACCGTTGTTGTTGTTGCGGCAGCGGCGAATCGACCTAATATCATTCCAGATTTCATAAGTCTTCTTCCAAGTTCACCTGGCTGAGTGTACTTATTGTGAAAGATTACCGCACCAGAATTATCAACTCCTACTACTTCACTTTGCCCTGAAATCGAAACATTGTTAGGGAACAATTCCATACTGGTAATCAACTTTTCATTTTTCAATTTCAGTTTGGCATATGGTTTAGGCTTTTCAGTAGAGTTTTCATTAAACTTATACAGTTTCTCATCATTATAGACAACAAACTCTCCTTGTTCTTCACTAAACTTGGCAAAAGTTGGACGTTTTTCATTCAATTTTAGATTGCCTTTCCATATTTTTTTACCAGTAGTATAGTCAACCAAATTGGCATATGTAGCTGTAACATACAGTATCTTTCCATTATTAGTTTTTTCTAGAAAGAAAATAGGATCTTCTTCATCGTCAGAGATGGTTACATCTTTTTTCCATTTTTTTTGCCCTTCTTTATCGAGAAGCATCATTTCATCATCATACACATAAAGAAAATCTTTATCAATTGGTATTACAGATTTTATTCCTTTACCTTTTGGGTCCTTTGCCCATAGTTTTTCACCGGTTTTGTAGTCAAAGAAATTAAATCCTTTATAATGCGCTAGTAACATTCTGTCTCCCCAGTCTTCAAATAGGACTAAATATTTTGTCTTTACGGGGTCCTTCCATACAGATTGACCGGTATTAGCATTTCTTAAATCCAATAATTCTTTTCCATTTAACCAACCGATAGTTTCAGTAAGCAGCACATTTTGGCCATCAAGACTGGCATAAAAGCGCTTATATTCTTTTTCTTCTGCTTTCCAGAGTAGGTCACCTGATTTTTTATCCAGTGCATAAAACTTTGATTTGGCTAGTAAAAAAACTTTATCTTCGCTATAGGACATTTCGTCTCTACCTGCAGTAGGGTTTTTACCAATGATACCACTTAAACTAGTTAAAATGTTTCCAAATTTTTCGGAAACGACAGTTTTCCATACATAATCTTTTCTTTTGATATCATATTTGGCAATGACTAGCTTTTTATTTTCCATTCCTCTTAATAAAAGAGCATCTTCATCAAATAAATATTCTGCCTGAAAGAAAAAGACATTAGATTCGGTAGATTCAAAAATAAGATCACCATCATAGCTATTGATAACGTAAAGCCTGTTATCGAAAAACTTTTGTAAAAACGGAGTGTCAGGAATAACGGTAAAGTCGGCACCATTTGCTTTTGAATTAAGCCCAAGAAGCGCGTCTGGAGTTAAATCACTTCCTGCAAAACCAGCAGCAAGAGCTAATGTACTTGTTTTTGGGATGGGTACGGACCATAAAATCTTTCCATCTTCTGGATCATAACCATGCATCTTAGTATTGTCTGATATTGCTGCAATACCGTTAAATGGAACAATGATCAAATCTTGTACTTTGGATTCAAAATCCAGTGTCTGATCAGCATTTCTTTGTGAGTAGATAAATAGCGTTGCCATAGCAAAGATGACGGCTAAATAGGTTCTTTTCATAGTTGGATGTATTAATTAAATTATGCCGCGAAGATAGTGAAAAGATTAATGCATAAAAACTATATCATAATATCCCGTTTCTACGACTTAAATTTGATCATTAATTAACCTGATATTTGTTAATTAATTCGTTTAAGAATTCGTATTTTCGCAGCGCGAAAATAAGTTTAATTACAATCAAAAAAATATACAATGAAAGTTACAGTAGTAGGAGCTGGTGCAGTAGGTGCAAGTTGTGCTGAATATATCGCCATCAAGGATTTTGCTTCAGAAGTAGTATTGTTAGATATCAAAGAAGGATATGCCGAAGGGAAAGCAATGGACCTTATGCAAACTGCTTCTTTAAATGGGTTTGATACCAAAATTACAGGTACTACAGGAGATTATTCTAAAACTGCAGGTAGTGATATAGCTGTAATAACTTCAGGAATTCCACGTAAACCAGGGATGACTCGTGAAGAGTTGATAGGTATAAATGCAGGGATTGTAAAAGCTGTTTCTTCAAGTTTAATAGAACACTCTCCTAATGCAATCATTATTGTGGTGAGTAATCCAATGGATACCATGACGTATTTAGTGCATAAAACAACAGATATTCCTAAAAACCGAATTATTGGTATGGGAGGAGCTTTGGATAGTGCTCGTTTCAAGTATAGACTGGCAGAAGCATTAGGAGCACCAATTTCTGATGTAGACGGAATGGTAATTGGTGGGCATAGTGATAAAGGAATGGTGCCTTTAACCAGATTGGCAACAAGAAACAGTGTGCCTGTTTCTGAGTTTATTTCTGATGAAAGGTTAGAGCAAGTAGCAGCCGATACCAAGGTAGGTGGAGCTACACTTACCAAATTGTTGGGTACATCGGCTTGGTATGCTCCAGGAGCAGCAGTATCAGGTCTTGTACAGGCTATTGCATGTGATCAAAAGAAAATTTTCCCTTGTTCTACTTTACTAGAAGGAGAGTATGGATTGAATGATCTTTGTATTGGTACACCAGTGGTGCTAGGTAAAAATGGAATCGAAAAGATTGTAGAAATAGAACTTAGTGATGCTGAAAAAGCTAAATTAACAGAAAGTGCCGAAGGTGTAAAGAAAACAAATGGTCTATTAGAACTATAATTCTGTTTAAATAATAATACAACAAAAGCCACTTTTTAGTGGCTTTTGCCTTTATAAATAAGTTTATGAGTATGTCTAAAATGTATTTTAAATTTTTTGTCTTGGTATTTTTGGGTTGCATTATTTCATCTTGTGGTTTTGGACCTAAACCAGATAAGCTCATTAGAGCTAACGTTACATTTGACGCTCAACTGGAATCAGAAGAAGAAATCAATAAGATAATTGAAACTTTAAGAAAAAGAATGAATAAAGTTTCTTTTGTGAATGAGCTGAGACGTGTTGGTAATAAAAATCAGATTTATCTTGAAGTTGCTACGCATTATGACTCGAAAAGAATCACAAATTTGTTGATCAATCCGGGGAAGTTGGATTTTTATGAAGTCTACAATTTAGAGAAAATGATGAACTTTATGATCGATATTAATTCATCTGCAAAAAAAGGCGATACTGTCCAGAATCCATTATTTGATTTATTTAAAAGTCACGGACATCAGGGAGGCCCTATATTGTGTAGCGTTTCAGAAAAAGATACATCCAAAGTAAATTCATTATTACGTTTAAAAAGTGCCGAATCCTCACTTCCTGCAGAGAGAAGATTTGTGAAATTTTTATGGGGAATTAAAGAAAAAAGTACATTGGACTTACCTTTATATGCATTAAAATTGAACAGGCAGTCTAAACCATATATAACCGGAGATGTTGTTAAACAGTCACATCAAGAATTTGATCAAATGGGAAAGCCAGTAATCATTATGACGATGAACGAAAAAGGAGCAACGCAATGGGAAGAGTTAACTGGTAGGGCTTTTCAAGAAAGATCGCAAATAGCTATGGTGATCGATAATTTGGTTTATAGCGCTCCGGGTGTGAGCTCAGGTCCTATTACTGGAGGTGTGTCACAAATCTCTGGGGATTTCACCTTAGAAAAAGCTCAGGACCTGGCAACTATCTTAAATTCGGGCCCAATACCAAAAATGAGATTATTAGATATTCATATAGAGGAATCACAATGATGACCCCTTTGTTATAAAAACAAAGAATAGATACCAAAATAGGGATCAATACGTTTTGATATTTACAAGGTTGCAATAATTGATTTTTTTTAAAATTGCTTTGTTGGTAGTTTTTAAATTGTTGATTTTCAAATAGTTTTTTATTATTTAGAGATTGCTATTGATATTTATTTGATGACTTTAGAAATGCAGTTTATATTTTTTTATATTTGCCGGATGAGTAAAAAATGGTATTTCGGAATTTTAATTACTGCCTTTACGATGCTTTTCGTGATGCGCCAGCAAACCGTTGTGCCTAATCAGGAAATTGTATTAGAGTTTATTAATATTGAGCCAACCTCGAATGAGGCGCAAAGTGTGATTACAATTGTAAAGGAGCAATTGGAATCCATAGGGGTTCAACATACCAGAATATTAAAAGATCAAAAAAATGGCAAACTCAAGATTACGTATTATAGTGATGCTGATGTTGAGAGTATAAAAAAAATACTGTCCGAAAAGCAAAATATAGCACTAGATCATATTGTTTATGATCAAAATGAAGATGGTGGCCAATCTCCTTTAGATAAAAATTCAAAAGATTATAACTTCGATGTTTATGAAATCCAAAAAAGTACAGATTTTGGATCTGATCTAAATGGAAAATTTGTTTTGGAAACAAAACAAAAACGAGAAGTTGACTCTAGTACTAATGTATATAACTTCGTTAAAAATTCTAGTACTGATCAAATAAATAAGTACCTAAAGCGTGTTAAGAAAATTAATGTAAATACTGCATTAATACCCAGCAACACTATTTATAATATTCCCGAAGTAAGAGCTGGGCCAATCTCCTAAATAGGAATTTAAACTTCCAATATAAACTATATTTTTTCTTAAAAAGGGATAGTAATAGCTAACAGATTTTCGCTATTACTTTCAAGTGATTTAAGAAAACTCAATTAAAAAATCATCAACTAAAATTAATCGTCAAACCCAAAAAAACTTTTTTAAAGGATTTGACCTAAACTATTAACAATGCAAAATAAAGGACTTGTTAGGATATTTGCGGTTTTATTTGGATTGGTATGTGTCTACCAATTGTCATATACGTATTTAACCTACACAAAAGAAAAGGAGGCTGAAGCTTATGCACAGCAAAAATACTCTGAAAGTGTCGAGAACTATTCAAAGTTAAGAGAAACTGCAGAGCGTGATTACCTGGATTCTATTGGTAGAGAAGAAATATTTGCGGGGATTACCTATAATTATGCCAAGAATAAGGAGCTTAATAAAGGGCTTGACCTTAAGGGAGGGATTAATGTAATTCTTCAAATTTCTGTAAAAGATATTTTAAAAGGACTTTCTAATAATTCAAAAGACCCATCGTTTAATCAAGCATTACTTGCTACAGACGAATTACAGAAAAATAGTCAGAACAACTATATCGAGGATTTCTTTTCAGAATTTGAAAAGATTCCGGATGCAAAACTTGCTTCACCAGATATTTTTGCAAATAAAAACCTTAGTGATGACATTGTATACGATATGACTAACGAACAGGTGAAGCCTGTTTTGAGAAGAAAAATCGATGAGTCTGTTACTTCGGCTTTCGAGGTATTACGAAAACGTATTGATAAATTTGGGGTTACTCAGCCTAATATTCAACGTTTAGGAGAATCTGGTCGTATCTTGGTAGAATTACCAGGAGCAAAAGATGTAGAAAGAGTTAGGAAACTATTACAGAGTACCGCGCAATTAGAGTTCTGGGACGTTTATAAAATGGAAGAACTTTTCTATTCGTTTATAGTACCGGCAAATGATTTTCTAAAGAAAGAAATCGAGGAAAATAAAACCGAAGTTAAAGAAGAAAATAATGAAAAAGTGGTAGATACTGCTCAAGTAGATACTACAAAATCTGATGCAGATGAAGCAATCGAGGACTTATTAGAGGATGCCGAAGATTCTACAGATGTTCAACAACAGGTAAATCCATTGTTGGATCTCGAAGTAGAGCCAGGTAATCCTGGAGGTCCGGTGATCGCTAGAGTTCCTAAAAAGAATGCAGATCAATTCATGGACTATATTAACGATCCAAAAGTAAGAGCGTTATTGCCGGCAGAACAACGTTTTGCTAGATTTGCATGGGGTAAACCAGTTAAAGATTCTGAACTTTTAGAACTGTATGCCATCAAAGGAAGCCGCGATAGTGAGCCAGAGTTAAGTGGTGGAGTAATTACCGATGCAAGACAGGATTATAATCAGTTAGGCAAAGTCTCTGTTACTATGCAAATGGATGGTAAAGGAGCCAAAAAATGGGCAGAAATGACCAAAAGAGCTGCTACCCAAAGAAGCCAGATTGCTATAGTGCTTGATGATATTGTATATTCTGCTCCTGGAGTTAGTGATCCTAACGGAATCCCCGGAGGACGAAGCGAAATTACTGGAGACTTCTCTGTTGAAGAAGGAAAAGATTTAGCCAACGTACTTAGAGCAGGTAAACTACCGGCTTCTGCAGATATTATTCAAAGTGAAGTAGTAGGACCATCTTTAGGACAAGAAGCGATCGATAGTGGTATTATGTCATTTGCAATTGCATTGGTATTAATCCTGATCTGGATGATTTTCTACTACGGTAAAGCAGGTGCTTTTGCTGATGTAGCTCTTGTAGTGAATATCTTGTTTATTTTCGGAGTATTGGCAGGGTTAAAAGCAGTATTGACACTTCCTGGTATCGCCGGTATTGTATTAACCATTGGTATGTCGGTCGATGCAAACGTGTTAATATTTGAAAGAATTAGAGAAGAACTTGCCAGAGGTAAATCACAGGCAGACGCCATACGAGATGGATTTAACAATGCATTATCATCTATCCTTGATGCCAATATCACTACCGGACTTACCGGACTTATATTATTAGTTATTGGTACAGGACCAGTTAAAGGTTTTGCAACTACCTTATTAATAGGTATTTTAACTTCATTGTTCACGGCAATTTTTGTTACAAGATTGTTTATTGATGGATACGGTAAAAACGGAAAAGAACTTGCTTTCTCTACTGGAATGACCAAGAACTTGTTCAAGAATGTTAATATTAACTTCCTTAAGAAGAGAAAAGTTGCTTATATAATTTCTGGAATTATTATTATCGGAGGTATAGGATCTTTATTTACAAATAACTTGGATTATGGAGTTGATTTTGTAGGAGGTAGAACATATACTGTTCGTTTTGCTAAAGATGTAGTGCCAACAACAGTTGAGAAAGATCTTGTTGCTGTTTTTGAAAGCGCACAAGCCAAAACGCTAGGAGCAAACAACCAGTTAAAAATAACGACCAAGTATAAGGTTAATGAAACTGGAGAGACTGTTGATGTTGAAATCTCGAATAAACTATTTGGTGCATTAAAACCATATTTGCCAGAAGGATTGACCTATGATCAATTCTCCAATGGAGATGAGGATAAACAGGTAGGTATTATGTCTTCGATGAAGGTCGGGCCAACCATTGCAGATGATATTCAACAAGCTGCATTCTGGTCTGTATTGGCTTCGTTGGTGGTGGTATTCTTATATATCTTACTACGATTTAGAAGATGGCAGTTTAGTTTAGGTGCAGTTGCCGCAGTATTCCATGATGTATTGGTAGTACTAGGTGTATTTTCACTTACCTGGAAATTTATGCCTTTCAATATGGAAATTGACCAGGCATTTATAGCCGCTATACTTACGGTAATTGGTTACTCGCTGAATGATACCGTGGTAGTATTTGATAGAATCAGGGAATTCTTCAAAGAACACACCACATGGCCACTAGATAAAAATGTAAATGGAGCATTGAATAGTACTTTAAGCCGTACATTGAATACATCTTTAACTACATTATTGGTACTTGTAGCTATATTTATATTTGCCGTGCCACTTAGAGGATTTATGTTCTCATTAATCATCGGGGTGCTAGTAGGTACGTATTCATCGTTATTTATTGCTACACCTATTATGCATGATACCATAAGTAAAGTTGGTTTAAAGACTAAAGAAAAAGAACCTGAAGAAAAAAAGAAGTAATCTTTTTGGACTAAGAAAGAAAAAAACCGCTGTAATTTAATTACAGCGGTTTTTTTGATATCATCATAATCAGTTTACAGTCTGGTAAAAGAAATAGAATCCCCCTTTTTTAGATTCCATGTATCCGTACGTTTGGCATTTACTTCTAATACGTATTGTGCAGGGCCCTCAGAAGGTAAGGATGATTCATTAAAAGGTTGTGCATTTTTTTGAATGCTTACCACTTTATTTTTGCTATCAATAAAAATGATATCCAAAGGAAACTCTGTATTTTTCATATAGAAAGAACGAGGCTCTTCGTCTGGAAAGGTAAATAGCATCCCTTGATTGTTTTGCATGAATTTACGATACATTAGACCTGTCTGGATCTGATATTCATCATCTGCAATCTCAATATCTATTTGAGTAATGGTTTTCGGGATAGAATCCTGAAGATCAAATAAAGAAAGTTCTCCTTCTTTGGTAAACGTAATTTCTTTGGTTGAAATCTGTTCGTTTTTTGTATCTGTTTTACAAGAAAATAGACTTAGAGCTGCTATTGCCAGTAATGGTAAACGAATATTCTTTTTCACACGTTTAAATTTTAGTAATTATTTGATAATAAATTAATTATAAAATTGAGAACAAGTGCAACCACTTCGTTCTCTTATTAAATTGGTTTTAAAGACTAAAAGTAGATAAAAAAGTCATGCTTCAAAAAATGAAACATGACTTTTCTATTTTTTTACCGACTTTAATCATTTTTCCAATCGATTTTACGAGATATCATCATAATGGTTCCGAGGATAATAAATAGTCCAACACTACCCACAAGCAGCGCATAATTTTCTAATTGTATAATTACAAAAATAAAAGCATAAAGGGCCGCAAGAGAAGCGGCTACAAAGCCCATAAATTTAAAACTCTTCAGAATTGCTTTTGAGTATGTTGAAATTAACAACACAACCGAAATACCAGCGATGACATAGGCTGATAAAAAGCTAGAATGTTCTGATATTGATATGAGAAGAGTGTAAAACATGGTTAACGCCAATCCAATCATCAAATATTGAAACGGATGGATATGAATTCTGCTAATGGTCTGTATTAAAAAGAAAACCAAAAATGTAAGGGCAATAACCAAATAACCATATTTGCTTGCCCGTTCACTTTTTTGATATTCATCTACTGGGATTAGTAATTTTACTCCAAAGGCTGAAGAATCTATTTCAGGAAGCGAGCCAAAAAATTCCTGCTCAAATTCTCTGTTGATTTGTAATACCTTCCAATTGGCTTTGAAGCCATTTTCTGTAATCTCTTTGGTTTTGGTGTCCGGTAAATAATTACCATTAAAACTAGGTGAAGCCCAATTAGAGGTCATAGATACATTGGTCTCTCTACCTACCGGGATAAATCGAAGTTGTTCGCTTCCGTTAATAACCAAATCCATACTGAAATCGACTTGATTTTCTTTGGGCAAAGAATCATCTTTTAAGAATTCGGTTTCCAAGGTATTGGTATACGAATTTTGGGAATATCTCGATTGTAACCCATAACTATCTTTTCCTATTTTTAATTCTAAGTTGCTTCGTATTCCTTTTAAATTCGTAGAATTGATAAGTACAGTGGCTTTGTTCCATAAAATGTCTTCTTTTGCAATATCTTTTATTTCAAAATTAGGAGTGATAAAGGACCCTTTGATATTCATATTGGCGGTATAAACGACCGATTCATAGATGCTTCTTCCCAGCGTTTCAGATTCTACATTGGTTTTAATATCCAACGTGTTTGGGAAAAAGAAAGCGTGGTTAACAGTTATTAGATCTTCTTCAAGATAGGATTTGGTTTTATCATCCCAGATTTTCTTTACAGAATGAATCTGATATGGGATTTTTAAAACAGGACCATAAAGTAATACCTCATTTCCCCATTTTTGATTGATTTCTTTGACTACAGATTCCTGTCTGTACGCACGTTCTTGTATTAGGTTTTTGATATAGGATAACGGAATCAATAGTGTTAATATTAATATTCCTACCATCAGCATGCGCACAGTAATCGAGGTTTTGATCCATTGTCCGAAGGACTTTTTTTGTTTTTGGGTTTCCATAGTTTAAAAATTTATAATGTTCGTATTATCGTTTTTCCTGGTGATATTGAATTAATTGATAGGTGATGATTAAAAACCCACCAAAACCAATAGTAAATGCCCAGGTATTTATATGTTCAACTGGAAATAGAATTCGTTTTACTATATCAGATAATATGCCGATAGGATTTTGTAGAATATCCCAGCTATTCCAGCGTAAAACTCTTCCTAAATAAATCCCCAACCCACAAAGCAGCAAAATTGTATACGTTATGATATTGGTGGTTTGTTTTGATAATCGTTCTCTTAGCAATTTTTGCATCATTTGCAAAGAAGCAAATCCGATTATCATTCCATTAATAGCAAACGATAGGATAAGTAAAACATCAAACCAAACCGATTGTAAAGTGCTAAGTCGAATGTGTTGTAGATCGGTTAGGATATACGGGGAGTTGGGCAAAAAAGTTAACCAGGTAATAAAACCTAGCCAGAATACAATGCGGTGTATTTTACCAAGACTCAACAGTATTGTAATTCCATAAGGGATACATGCCAAAAATAGATTCCAGACCAAGAACAAAAAAAAAACGGAGTCTGTTTTCATGATTCTGATGAGTAATAATAAAAGCCCGAAGCTTGCAGAGGCTGTAAAACCTTTGATAAAAGGCATTTGCTTATATATTTTATTCATATTGTAAGTGTTTTAAAAGGGTTATTTACAACAATCGCGATGTAACCAATTGTAACGGGGATGTTGAGTAAGAAAAGCAGGATGGTTACAAGGTTTTCTTTATAGTATTGATAATTAATTATGGAATTTATAATAAGGCCTATAAGAACCATAGCATTTAAAACAAAGGCGATAAGAACATAAAATAGTCCAATGTCTGCTAGAATTGAAGATTGCGAAACTAGAAAGAGCAGCAATAATATGGTGCCTAAAAGGAAACTAATAGTAGCAACCATTAGCGCTTTTTTATTGATGGATTGAAAAATTCTCATAGTGATGTGATTAAAAATGTGTCTTGTATTTTTTGAATGGGTTGACAAAGCAGTTTCTGATAATCCAGTTGATAAAAAGAATAGGCAGCCTTTCCCTTTTTGTACGCTTTTCTGAAAAGTTTGATTTTATCGGAATAGAGTAGGGTACCCAAAAGGATTACAGCAATTAGATATGCGCTTCGTTTACCGTTTCCCAGTAGGTAATACTGCATAGCAATTTCTTCAGGAACAGTAACACCAATATCTGTTAGTACATGAAAAACATCATGATCTTCTAACTTGGGTTGTGGATCGAAATTATATTTCAATAAAAAACAACCCAAATGGAACCCTAAACTTTCTTGGGGATACAAGATTAATTTTTTGATGGGTATGTCCCAAGCCGGGCTCTTTTTGAACCACTTTTGGTAAGGTTTTTTACTCCATTCATATATAGTTTCCGAAATAAATGATCTCATTTTTATGTTTTAAAAGTACTTTGAATTTCAAAGTAAATTGATAAAAAAATATAGCTATTGCTTCAATAGTTTTTCAATAGCTTCTACATGTTTTTTAAAGGCCTCTCGACCTTTTTTGGTTACACTATATCGTGTATTTGGTTTTCGTCCAATAAATGATTTTTCGACCGAGATGTATTCTTCTTTTTCCAAAGCTTTGGTATGGCTGGCCAGGTTACCATCGGTAGCACCAAGTAATTCTTTCAGCATTTTAAAATCGGCAAATTCATTAACCACCAGTATCGACATGATTCCTAATCGAATTCGATGATCAAAAGCTTTGTTTATATTATCTATAATATTTTTCATCCTTGTTTCCGCGTATGCGAAAATCCTTTTATACCATTAGTACTTATCTGTCATGTTTAAAGTAAATCAAGCTTCCATATAGGATATGCATCACACCAAATCCAAGTACCCAAAACCAAAAGCCATAGCCGGGGTATACGGCACAGATCAAACCTAATACAATTTCTGCATATCCCAAATATTTTACATTACCAATCGTGTATTTTGATGCGTTTACCAAAGCCAGACCGTAAAAAATTAGCATTAATGAACCTGTAAGCCCATAATGATTGCTGAATATCTTTATTGCAATATAAACGCCTCCTGTGATCAATGGAATCAGGAAAGCGGTAAGCAAACGTTTGGATGTGCCATTCCATAAAGTTTCATTATTCTTTTTGGCTTTTCGAGTGCTTAAAATGATTGCAGTAGCAATGCTAAGCAATGCAACCCCGGCCAGGTCTAATAAGATATAATTAAATATTTTTCCATCAAGAATCAGATAGTCCCGACCACTAATGCTAACCAGGTAATAAGCAATAGCTGCACCAATTAAGGCATAGATACCGGCCATAATGCCAGATAAACCACTGAGTGAGAAAAAGCGAGATGATTTGTTCATCATATCCTTGATCTCGGTAATGTCTTTTAGATATTCTTCTGTGCTCATATTAAAAGTACTTTGAAATACAAAGTAAAAATAAAATATTGAATTGTGCAAATCAATTTTTGTTATTCAAGGCAACAAAATCTATTTTTGATTTATGAACCCGGCAGAAGAATACATTCTAAGGCAACCAGAACCTTTTAAATCTATACTGCTGCATTTACAAGTAGTCATAGAAACTACATTACCTGATGTTGAGTTGTTATTTAAGTGGAGAATACCTTTTTATTATGAAGGGAAGAATCCGGTATGCTATCTTAATGTAACCAAAGGATATGTAGATGTGGGTTTTATGGGCGCACAGTATTTTACCAAACATTTAGAAAAACTAGCGTCTGATAAAAGAAAATATGTGAAATCTCTTCGCTATCGCACGCTCAAAGAAATAGATGATCAAATACTTATCGAAGTTCTTGAGCAGGCATATGCCTTCAGAAAAGAAAAGTTTATAACTGATTAACCGTTTGTCTGATCGCTACCAAATTACTAAGCAACTTCTCTAAATGATCCAGATGCAGCATATTGGCACCGTCACTTTTGGCATTTGCCGGATCAAAATGCGTTTCCATAAATAGACCATCTACACCAGTTACAATGCCTGCACGGGCAATGGTTTCTATCATATCTGGTCTTCCGCCTGTTACACCGCTAGACTGATTAGGTTGTTGTAAAGAGTGAGTAACATCCAAAACTGTGGTTCCGTATTGTTTCATGGTAGGAATTCCTCTGAAATCTACAATCATATCCTGGTAGCCGAACATGGTTCCACGATCTGTGATCATTGCATTATCATTTCCTGCATCTTTTACCTTTTTTACGGCATGCTGCATTGCTTCAGGACTCATGAATTGACCTTTTTTAAGGTTTACAGTTTTTCCTGTTTTTGCAGCTGCAACCACAAGATCAGTTTGCCGTACCAAGAATGCAGGGATCTGTAAAATATCAACATATTCTGCCGCTATGGCGGCATCCTCATTTTCATGAATATCGGTTACTGTCGGGATCTCAAAAGTTTCGCTCACTTTCTGTAAAATTTTCAAAGCTTTTTCATTTCCTATTCCTGTAAAACTGTCGATACGACTACGATTAGCTTTCTTAAAAGATCCTTTAAAAACATATGGTATCTTCAACTTAGAAGTGATATCAACTACTTTTTCTGCAATTCGCATGGCCATTTCTTCTCCTTCAATAGCACATGGGCCTGCCAGAAGAAAAAAGTTATTTGCATCAAGGTTTTTTAGGTTTTTGATATTAGAAAGATCCATATGATTTTTTTAAAAAAGCAAAGATAAACCTTTTAGTTTTTGAAGTAAAGAATTAGTTGGTAAAAGTAATTGTGGCATAACGTTTGAGCATTACCATACCATTCACACAAATTAACAGTATTATGAAAAAAACAATCACAGCAATTTTCCTATTAAGTACAATTATGGTATCGGCTCAAAATGATACCAATGGGGTAGAACGACACCAATTTAAGGCTAATTTGTTATTAACCCCCAATTTGGATTATGAAATAGGAGTATCTAAAAATTCAACTATAGGATTTAATTTAGGAACTGGGTTTGCCTGGGTTGAAGAGGCATTTGTAGATGAAACAGAGTTTGGAGTGTTTCTAGTTTTTAGTTCTTATTATAGATACTATTACAATTTTAAACGCAGACAAGAAAAAGGTAAGAATACAGCTAGAAATTCTGCAAATTATGTGGGGGTGCTAGCTTCTTATTTGCCTGGAGACCCTATTATTGGAGATATTGAATTAGAGGATGATTATGCCTTTGCAGCAGGGCCTGTGTGGGGATTTCAGAGGACGTATTGGAAACGATTGAATTTTGGTCTGGAATTAGGGGTCGGTTTTGGAGCCACAGAAAATTTTGGAACCATTGTTCCTATCGGTAATTTAAATTTAGGTTGGATAATTAATTAGATATTAATGATTTGATAATCAAAATATTAATTCTTTAAAATAGCAATGAAATTTTTTTTCATTGCTATTTTTTTTATTTATCAAAATTTGATGAGATCTTTAAAAATATAGCGTACCTTTGCACCCTTTAAAATGAGGCGTTTATGACAGCTATAAAGAATATCGCAATAATTGCACACGTAGATCATGGTAAAACTACATTGGTAGATAAGATTATGTACCATTGTCAATTATTTCGTGAAAATGAAAATACAGGAGATCTAATCTTAGATAATAATGATCTTGAGCGCGAACGTGGGATTACCATTACTTCAAAAAACGTTTCTGTAAACTACAAAGGAACCAAAATCAATATTATCGATACTCCAGGTCACGCCGATTTTGGCGGTGAAGTAGAGCGAGTGCTTAATATGGCCGACGGAGTGTTACTTTTGGTGGATGCTTTTGAAGGACCGATGCCACAAACGCGTTTTGTACTACAAAAAGCAATCGATCTTGGATTAAAGCCATGCGTGGTGGTTAACAAGGTTGATAAAGAAAACTGTACGCCAGATGAAGTTCATGAAAAGGTTTTTGATCTTATGTTTGAACTTGGGGCAGAAGAGTGGCAGTTAGATTTCCCAACGGTATATGGTTCTGCAAAGAACAATTGGATGAGTGATGATTGGAAAAAGGAAACTGATAATATAGAACCTCTATTGGATATGGTGATTGAGCACATTCCTTCACCCAAAATAGAAGTAGGTTCGCCACAAATGTTGATCACATCCTTAGATTTTTCATCTTTTACGGGTCGTATTGCAATTGGTCGTCTGCAAAGAGGAGTTTTGACTGAAGGTATGCAGGTTTCGTTGGTAAAACGTGATGGAAAGATTATCAAATCAAGAATAAAAGAGCTACATACTTTTGAAGGTTTGGGAAGACGAAAAGTAGAAAAGGTAGAAGCTGGTGATATTTGTGCCTTGGTTGGACTTGAAGGTTTTGAGATAGGGGATACGGTAGCCGATATCGAAAATCCTGAAGGTTTACAAACCATTGCCATTGATGAGCCTACGATGAGTATGCTATTTACGATCAATGACTCGCCTTTCTTTGGTAAAGACGGTAAATTTGTAACCTCACGACATATAAAAGAAAGATTAGAAAAAGAACTAGAAAAAAACCTGGCACTTAGGGTAGAGGAAACCGATAGCGCAGATAAGTTTATGGTTTTTGGTAGAGGTGTATTGCATTTATCGGTACTTATCGAAACCATGAGACGTGAGGGGTATGAATTACAAATCGGACAACCTCAGGTAATCATTAAGGAAATCGATGGTACTAAATGCGAACCAATCGAAGAACTTACCATTGACCTACCAGAACATGTTTCGGGTAAAGCAGTTGAGATGGTGACGCTTCGTAAAGGAGAAATGCTTAGTATGGAAGCTAAAGGAGATCGTATGGTGTGCGAATTCATGATTCCGTCTAGAGGAATTATAGGGTTACGTAACCAATTATTAACTGCTACCGCAGGTGAGGCGATCATGGCGCATCGTTTTAAAGAATATCAACCATTAAAAGGAGATATCCCGGGGCGTATAAATGGTTCTTTGGTTTCTATGGAAAAAGGGACCGCAATACCATATTCTATTGATAAACTTCAGGAAAGAGGAAAGTTTTTTATTGATCCAGGAGAAGATATTTATGAAGGTCAGGTAATTGGTGAGAATTCACGAGGTGATGATATGACAGTAAACGTTACTAAGACCAAAAAATTATCGAATGTACGTTCTGCCGGTGCTGATGATAAAGCCAAAATTGTTCCGGCCATCAAATTTTCTTTGGAAGAAGCCCTAGAATATATCCAAAAGGATGAATACGTTGAGGTAACACCTAATCATCTTAGGTTAAGAAAGATATTCCTTACCGAAGTAGAGCGTAAGAGAAATAAAATTGTGTAAAGCAATTAAAATCTAAATATAAAACCCGAGCATTGCTCGGGTTTTTGTTTTGTAATCAAAGAAACATGTTCTTGATTTTTTCAGAGAATTTCTGAAAAAAACTACCTTCTCATAGCATATCTGCTAGCTCCTGGCAATTGCCTTAGAAAACTCTTCAGCGCCTTAAGGTCTATGACCATAATACCATAAAATAATTTCATAAGCCTACTACTTTTTATGTGTGATACAATCCCTCAACAAAAGAATGATAGTACATCCTTTATATAATAGACTACAGAAATTAGACCAAGTTACTTTTGATTCGAATTTTTATAAAAACTTTAAGACTCTCAAATAATTTTGAAAGAGATGGGCGTTTATTAATTAATAAGCGGAAAATATAGGCTTTCTTAAAATAAAAAACGTCTCGAGAGGGGGCTCGAGACGTTTAGTCGATATTCTGGGGTATGATTCGGGGGCTAATCCAAATATTTTGGGGTAATTTATTGGAGGTTTTCGATTTTGGGGCGAAATACTTTCCTTAATATTACATTGCAAATGTAAGAGGTTTCCTTGAGTTGCAACTTGTAAAAAACAATAAAATATCGGTAAAATACGTTTAATTATCGATAAAATACACAAACTATAACGTTTGCGTTGATTTTTAATACTATTTTTCCTAATAAAAATTATTTACTTTTTCTGACTAGGTAGGGATCTAAAAAGTAGGAGAGATTATTATCCTTTTCTTTGAACGACTTCAAAAACCTTGTTTCCGTCACACTTCAAGGTTTTTGATGGATATTTAAGTAGTAGTGCATAATCATGGGTAGCCATAAGGATGGTATTTCCATTTTTGTTAATGTCTTGTAAGACTTCCATAACCTCTACCGATGTTTGTGGATCCAGGTTCCCGGTAGGTTCATCAGCAAGAATAAGTTCGGGGTCATTAAGCAATGCCCTGGCAATAGCTATGCGTTGTTGTTCTCCGCCAGATAATTGATATGGGAATTTAAAATCTTTGGTTTTCATACCCACTTTATCAAGAACATCATCAATTTTACTATCCATAGCTTTCTCATCTGTCCAGCCGGTAGCTTTAAGTACAAACAAGAGATTATCTTTTACCGTTCTATCGTTAAGTAATTTAAAATCCTGAAAAACGATACCCAGTTTTCTACGTAAAAATGGAATTTGATTTTCTTGCAACGTAGGTAGATCAAAATCAACAATACTACCTTCTCCTTCCAGCAACGGAAGGTCCCCATACAGCGTTTTCATAAAGCTACTCTTTCCGGTACCGGTTTTACCAATAAGGTATACGAAATCCCCTTTGTTAACTTCGACATTAACATCAGAGAGAATTAAGCTTTCGCGTTGATAAATAGAAGCATCTTTAAGGCTTAATACCGTATTAGACATAGTTTATATTTCAGAATTAATATTATTTGGTAAAAGTAAAAAGTTTTCGGTTAAAAAATGGGGTGTTAAAAATAGTTTTTAATAACTCTGAATTGATAACCTCTTTTTACCACAAATATTTTATTTTTTGTTTACTATGGTGGTTTCAATATTCATAAAGAATTCATAATTCTGGATTTGTGTTGTAATTATCTCAAAAATCTGTCGTTATTACTATGGAGATTAGGCTATCTTTAACACAAAATTTATTCGCGGGAAACGAAATTTACCTTTTGATTGTAATACTTAGTTAGATGAACAAACACATCACCTCGATGATTGTTGTGATTGGCCTGTCTGGAATACTTTCTGCACAGCAATCTGCAATTTATACCAATGAATTAGTGCAGTATAATCAAGCATTAGAATTATACAATAACAAACAATTTTTGGCTGCTCAAAATCTTTTTGATAAGGTTCGTGACGCCGTTGATGACGAAAATATAGATGCTAATTGTAGTTATTATATCGCAAATTGTGCAGTTTGGTTAAACCAAAAAGATGCAGACCAGCTTCTTGAGAATTTTGTGGTGCAATATCCAACCAGTATCAAACGTAACTCGGCTTACCTAGATGCAGCTACCTATTATTTTGATAATGGAAAATATGCATATGCCCGTAAGTGGTATGAAAAAGTGGACGAGGGAAATTTGAGTCGCGGCGAAAAGGAAAGATTTAATTTTAATAAAGGGTACGCATACTTTAAAATTCAACGATTTAATGAGGCGAAAAAATATTTAAATCGAGTTCAGGACTCTCCCGAGTATGGAGCGAAAGCCAAATATTATTTGGGTTTCATTGCTTATGAAGGTGATAATTATAAAGAAGCCGACAAGCTTTTTGACGAGGTAAAGGATCTCGATCAGTACAATAAGAATCTATCGTATTTCCAGAGTGATATGAATTTTAAATCTGGAAATTTTGAAGAAGCTATCAAGGAAGGATTACAGCAACTACCAAAATCTAAACCTTCAGAAAGATCAGAATTAAATAAGATTATTGGCGAAAGCTATTTCAAACTTGGAAAATATCAAGATGCAATTCCTTACTTAAAAGAATATAAGGGCCGTAAAGGAAAATGGAACAATACCGATTATTATTATCTGGGATATGCCTATTACAAGCAAGGAGATTATCAAAATGCGATTTCTGAGTTTAATAAAATTGTAGGGGGACGTAACGCTACGGCGCAAAATGCCTATTATCACCTGGCAGAATCGTATCTGAAAACAAATCAAAAACAACAAGCACTCAATGCTTTTAAGAATGCGTCTGAAATGGATTTTGAAACTAAAATCAAAGAAGATGCTTTATACAATTATGCCAAATTGAGTTATGACATTGGGAATTCTTATAAAAGCACACCAAAGGTATTGTTGGGATACCTAGATGAATATCCGAATTCAGAATTTAAAGAAGAAATCAAAGAGTTATTAATCAGTTCGTACATCACTTCCAAAAACTATAAAGAGGCGATGGACCTGCTGGAAGGGAGTCGCAATTTTGCCGATAAAGAAGTGTACCAAAAAGTGGCTTTTTACCGTGGGATTGAGTTGTATAATGAAAACAGTTACACCGAAGCTATTACCTATTTTAATAAATCTATAGAAAAACAAACAAATCCTAATTTTACGGCAAGAGCAATCTATTGGAAGGCCGAGAGTGATTATTTACTGAATGATTTTGATGGAGCATTGATAGGTTTCAAACAATTTGAAGGAAGTACAGGAGCTTCGACCACTAACGAATACAAACAAATCGAGTATAATTTGGGATATACTTATTTCAAATTGAAGCAATACCCACAGGCAGCCAAATATTTTGAAGAGTTTGCCAACAAAGCTGAGGGAGACAATGTAAGAAAAAATGATACCTACCTTAGGTTAGGGGATAGTCATTTTATCTCTAGTAAATACTGGCCGGCAATGGAGGCTTATAACAAAGCTATTAAAGGAAATGGCCCAGATTCTGATTATGCGCATTACCAAAAAGCAATTAGCTACGGATTCGTAAACAAGAACAATCAAAAAATTCAGGATCTGGAGATGTTCATAAAAAAATATCCACGTTCTACCTATCGTGATGATGCTATGTTTGCTCTGGGTGATGTGTATATTTCAGAAAATAAGATCGATAGAGGTATTGAAGCGTATGATCGGTTAATTAGAGATGTGCCCAGAAGTTCGTATGTGCCCAAAGCATTGCTGAAACAAGGTTTGGTTTTTTATAATGGAGATCAAGGTAATAGGGCATTATCTAAATTTAAAAGAGTTGTAGCAGAATATCCTGGAACAGATGAAGCAATACAAGCAGTAAATACGGCCAGGTTGATTTATGTGGATTTAGGAAGAACCGACGAGTATGCCTCATGGGTAAAAGGATTAAGTTTTGTTGATGTGAGTGATGCCGATTTGGATAATACGTCTTTCGAAGCTGCCGAAAAGCAATTTGTAGAGAATAATGATAGTGGAGCCATCAATGGTTTTGAAAAATATTTACGAGAATTTCCAAATGGATTACATGCGTTAAAAAGCCACTTCCATATCGCACAATTATATTTCAAAAAAGGAGATAAAGAAGCAGCTGTTCCTCATTACGAATATGTGTTGCAAAATGAGCGAACCGAGTTTACAGAACAGTCACTGGCAAGATTATCTCAAATATATCTAGAGAATCGTAGCTACGAAAAAGCAATTCCTGTTTTAGAACGATTAGAAAACGATGCCGATTACCCACAAAATATCATTTTTGCACAATCTAATTTGATGAAATCGTACTATCAGTTGCTTAATTATCAAAAAACAATTGAATACGCAGATAAGGTGTTGGCAAACCCAAAGATCCAGAACGATGTAAAAAGTGATGCCAAAATATTTACGGCTAGAGCAGCATTTCAGACAAACAATATATCCAGAGCAAAAAAGGCATATGCCGAAGTGCAAAAAATCGCAACGGGCGAATTAGCAGCAGAAGCTTTATACTACCATGCCTATTTTGAAAATGAAGAAGGAAACTATAAATATTCTAATACAACCATACAAAAATTGGCAAAAGATTATTCGGGATATCGATTGTATGGTTCTAAAGGATTGGTGCTTATGGCAAAAAATTTCTACGGACTTAAAGATGCCTATCAGGCTACCTATATCTTGGAGAGCGTTATTAAGAATTTCTCAGATTATCCTGAAGTTATAGATGAAGCTCGACGAGAGCTCAAAAAAATCAAAGCCAAAGAGGCAAAAACTAATTCATCCATCCAAACCGAACAGTAATAATCAGTTTTAAAACGATTTGTATCTTATGATTAGATATTTTCAGAAAGTAATACCTTATATATGCTTAGTTGTTAGTTGGGGGGCTATTGCACAAGAAAAAGAAGACGAAACCCTAGAGACAGAGCGTGTTGTTATTGTTAAGGCATATACACCTACCATTAGTGATGCTTTCAAGGTAAAATCTACCCCGATTCTTAATGATTCGGTGACCCAGAAGAAAAAAGAGATACGGTATAGTATTTTTTCGGTTCCGGTAGCCTCTACCTATACCCCGGCAAAGGGAAGAGCAGCTAATATCGATCGACCCAAACCGATAGAGATCTATGATAACTATGCCACCTTGGGTTTTGGTAATTTTACATCGGCCCTGGCAGAGTTTTATAGTAATTTTCAGTTAAATCGATCGGATAACTTAGGATTATACCTACATCATAATTCTTCGCAAGGAGGTATAGATGAGGTGCAGCTTGATGATAAGTTTTACAATACAATTTTGGATCTTAATTATACCTCTCGCAATCGAGATTATACCTACGGTATAGAAGTAGGAGCAGAACACCAGCTATATAATTGGTATGGCTTACCTGAAATTCCTGTATTAACTCAAGATCAAATTAATGCCATTGATCCACAGCAAAATTATTTTGGAGCAAAACTTGGCGGAAAAATTCAGTTTGATGATTTGTACTTTAAAAAGGCAACGCTAAACTATCGATTTTTTGGAGACGCTTTGGGATCGGTAGAACACCATGTGGTAGCCAAACCAACTTTCGAGTTTGAAATGGGAAATTCGTTAATCACTACAAATTTTATAGTTGATTACCTAAACGGAAGTTTTGATCGGGATATTGATCCGGTACTGCAAATCCCAAATGATTATGGGATTCTTAATCTAGGTGTAAACCCAAGTCTGGTAATACTAAGAGATAATCTTACGGTCAATTTGGGAGCTGCTGTTTACTATAGTATTGATACCGAAAATAGTGATAATGATTTTTTTATATACCCAAAAGTAACCGCTTCTTATCGATTGCTTGATGATGTCGTTATAGCCTATGGCGGATTGGAAGGAGAACTAAGACAAAATACCTATCGGGATGCTGTACAACAAAATCCGTACGTATCACCAACATTAATTATTGAACAAACCAATAATTTGTATGATGCTTATGTAGGACTAAAGGGGAAAATATCTGATGTAGTGAGTTATAATTTTAGAGGAAGCTATATTTCTGAAGATGAAAAACCATTATTTGTCAATAATCGACCAACCACACTTTTGTTAGAAGGATATGACTACGGAAATTCCTTTTCCTATCGTTATGACGATGTAACGACATTGGTAGGATATGGAGAACTTAATTTTGAAATTAGTAAGAAATTTAAACTGGGAGCATCCGCAGAATATTTTAGTTATGATAATGAAGACGAACAAGAAGCCTGGAATTTACCCGAAGTAAAAGCTTCAGTCTTGATTGATTATCAAATTAACAACCAGTGGTTTGCAGGTGCACAACTGTTTTATGTAGGCGAGCGTAGAGATATCGATAATACCATAGTCACTGATCCCACATTACCTGAAGCCGTTGTGACATTGGATTCTTTTTTTGATGCCAATGTAAATCTGGGATATCGATTAAACGATCAGTTGTCTTTTTTCATAAAAGGTAATAACTTAGTTGGAGAAAATTATGAGCGTTGGGTTAACTTTCCAGTACAAGGAATACAATTCCTAGGTGGTGTAACATATAAATTTGATTATTGATGCTATTTTATTTACTAAAATTACAACAGGACATCGTGCCTGATCAAATAGAGGTAAAAGAAGAAAGTAATGGTATGTTAATACCATTGTTTTTGGCGATTGTTTTGATTGGATTGTTCTTTTTTTTGAAGAACAAAAAGAGTAATTTGAATGAAAAAGCTAAGAACCCGTTTATTCATGAAATAAGCCTCTTATCTATTCGCGAAAGACAAGTATTTGATGAAATATTAAAGAATAAATCTTTAAAAGAGATTGCCGAAACATTGTTTATAGAAGTGTCTACAGTTAAATCACATGCCAATAAGATATATAAACTATTTGCTGTAAAAAATAAAAGAGAATTACTGGGTAAGTTGCTAGTCGATAATAATGACTAAATTCTGAAATCCAACCTTTTTCAAACCTTTTTCAAACCTTTCAAAAAGCGTATCTAAACCTTTATAGGATAGTTTTGAGTCATCTTAATCTTAAAAAAAATAGTGATGACTAGATCTAGCTTAATTTTAATTTCCATCTTTTTCCTGGTATTGGGATGTGAAGATGACAACAACGCTCAAGAAAACTCTCTCGCTTCCAGAATTGATAAAATAATGGAAGAAGAAACTGATTTCACCGGAGTGGTGCATATAGGAACTTTAGAAAATGTGCTATACAGCAAAGGCTTTGGATATGCCAATCGGGAAAATCAAATCGCAAATGATAGTAATACCATTTTTGATATAGGTTCTGTAACCAAACCATTTACGGCAATAGGAATTGTTAAATGCCAAGAACTTGGATTGCTTGATTATGAAGATACACTGGGGAATTTTTTTCCAGAAGTTCCTGAAGACAAAAAGAATATTACCATCGAACAATTACTTACACACAGGTCGGGGTTTGTGGATGCTATTGGTAGTGATTATGATGAAATATCCAAAGAAATGTATATCACCCAGAGTTTTGATACACAGTTATTATTTTCACCGGGAGAACGATATGAATATTCAAATGTAGGTTTCAGTATCCTTGGAATTATTATTGAAACAGTGAGCAATAAGTCTTATGAAGAATTCTTAAGCGAACAAGTTTTCCTTCCTTCTGAAATGAAAACCGCAGGATATTTAATACCTGATTATAGTGCAACAGTAATTGCCAATGGATATGACGATTTAGGGTTATTGGGTACTCCAGGGGTTAATCTTGGGAAACCAAATGAACAACCCTGGGATACCGATGGACCTTATTGGAATTTAAAAGCCAACGGCGGATTATTAATGTCGGCAAATGATATGAATCAATACTACAAGTTTATTAAATCAGATCTTATAAACGAAGTAAATAAACAAAAAATGTATACCAAGTATATACGAGAAGATGATACCAGTATACTTTATAGAGGCCTTGGCTGGGGTATATTTGACACTAATAATGGATTAGCAGCCAAACATAATGGGGGGAATGGTATTTTTTTCGCAGATTTTGCATATTTGATTGAAGAAGACCTATTTGTGTTCTTAGCTTCTAATTCATATAGGGAAAGCCAGGGAGATCTTTTATTTAGCCTAATTGAAGAACTATCTATAGAGGTCGTGAACAATTAACGCAACCTCCTTAAATAATAGAGACAGAAGGTAATATAGCATTCATGGTCTTACCATTAAATTACATTAGGTACAATTTTTGTTGTATTTTAGGTAAAAATGAACCTATGAAAAGTATTTTCCTACTTACCTTTTGTCTCTTTTCAATGATTATGTTTTCCCAGGACAACTTTAAGTTGTATTACGAAGAAACCGATCAAGGTTTTAGAGTGCTTGCAGATAATGACGAATATAGTCCAGTTTCAACGAAAATGAATTTTAGGTTAGAGAATCTGAATTCTACTAATGGTAATAATAAAGTGTACGTTGTCCCTGCAAAGACTAAAAAATACGTCATTACCGAATTAAATGTGATCGATCGAAAAAAAAGAGTAAAATTTGGCTATGAATCTTCCTATAACCATGGGGATCATACCTTAAAAAAATATGATACAGATTTTAAGTATTACTTACCTTTTGAAAAAGGTGCTACCTTTTGGTTATCACAAGGGTATAATGGAGCTACTTCTCATAAAAATGAAAATGCGCTGGATTTTAAAATGCCAGTAGGAACTAAGATTTATGCAGCCCGAGATGGTGTAGTCGTGGATATTGAAGAAAGTTTTAGCAAGAGTTGTACAGATCCCGGATGTGCAAAGCATAATAACTTCATTTTAATTTATCATAACGATGGTACCTTTGCCGAATATACGCACATCAAAAAAGACGGAGCCAAAGTAAAAGTAGGCGATCAAATAAAAACAGGGCAGTTTATTGGGTATAGTGGTGATGTGGGTTGGGCTACAGGACCGCATCTTCATTTTATTGTATTTCTTCAGAAAATAAAAGAAAGAATTACGCTCAAAACTAAATTCCTTACCGGGAAAGGAAAAAAAGCCATTTCACTTACCGAAAAAGAGCAATATACACGGGAGTATTAATCTCTATAATATTGAAGTCATAAAAATCTGTTAGATTTGTTAAGGAGGAATACATATAAAATGATATACCTTGATTCACTAACCAAAACAAACTTCTATGATTATTTATGGATGGAGATCAGCTCATTTAAGAACTACAAAATCACAAACAGCAACTTGCCCCAGCTGTAATACAAAAGGATCCACAGTAATTAGTGTATACAGTAAACATGCTCATATCTTTTGGATCCCTTTATTTCCATATGGTAAAACGGGAGCTTCACAATGCCAACATTGTAAATATGCAATGAAACTAAAGGAGATGCCCGAAGAAATCAAAAAAGAATATAAAAACCTGAAAATGGATGTCAAACCACCAATTTGGCAATTCGCAGGATTAATACTGTTCTCATTTTTGGTCGTTTGGCTTATTTATGCGGGTAAAGAAGGTAAAAAAATGGATCAAGAGTACCTTGCAGCACCTGCAAAAGGAGATATCTATGAATTTAAAACGGAAAGCGGATATTATTCTACCTTAAAAGTTATGCAGGTAACCGCAGATAGTGTTATTGTTTCGCCCAATAATTACGAAATGGAAAAAAAGAGTAGATTGTATAAAATCGAAAAACCCGAAAATTACGCAGAATTTACGTATGGAATCTCAAAAGAAAACCTGAAGAAGATGTATGAAGAAGAAGAGATATTTGATATAGAGAGATAGTACCGGCATAAATTTTAACTCTTTAAGGCTTTAAAGAACTAAGAATATGAGCGTTTAATTATTGGACCTCATAGGTTTCTAAAATCTATGAGGTCTTTTTGTGTATAAATACTTCTTTCCTATCTTTCGATACTTAACAAAAACTCAAAGTCATGATTAAACGAATATTTACAATGGTATGCTTTGCCATTGTTTTTACAGCTTGTAAAAAAGAAACAACCCCCAAGCAATCTACTGCAGAAGTGAATATTAGCCCCAGGTTTAATGAAATGCTGGACAACTACTACGAAGAAGGTCTTCAGCTTAATCCTGTGCAAGCAACTTTTGCAGGAGATAATCGGTTTAATGACCTATTTCCAAATCCTTTGGCTGATGAAACGGTGGCCAAAGTAAAAGATTACTATACCAAGTATAAAGAAAAACTTGAAGCATTCGATGATGCTAGACTTTCTGATAGTGAGAAAATGACCAAAGCAATCTTAAAATGGGAGTGTGACATGAATCTTGACGGATTTAAATTTAGGCAAGAATACTTTCCTATTGATCAAATGTGGTCGATTAATTTAGTTGCCGGTCAATTGGCAAGTGGTGCTAGTGCGCAGCCTTTTAAAACCGTTGAAGATTACAATAATTGGTTAAAACGCCTTGAAGGATACCTTGAGTGGATGGCATCTGCCGAGAAAAAAATGAGTGAAGGAATGCAGCAAGGATATGTATTACCAAAATCTTTGATCGTAAAGGTGCTTCCGCAATTAGAAGCTTTAACGGTTGAAGATCTGGATAAGCATCTTTTTTATACGCCCGTCAAAAATTTTCCGGAAGAGTTTTCCGAAGAAGATAAAAAACGACTTACAGAAATATATGGTAAAATGATTTCAGAAAAAATCATTCCTGCATACAAGTCGCTTCACAAGTTTATGAGCAGTGATTACTTAGATGCTGGGAGAGAAAGTTCTGGTATTTCGGAAATTCCTAATGGAGCTGATTTTTATAATTATCAAATTAAGTTATATACGACTACCAATATGACTGCCGAGCAGATTCATGAATTAGGTTTGGCCGAAGTAGCCCGCATTGCTGAGGAAATGGAAAAAGTTAAAAAGCAAGTGGGATATAAAGGAGACTTGAAATCGTTTTTTGATTATGTGCGAAACAAGAAAGAACTAATGCCGTTTACCAAACCACAACAGGTAATCAATAATTTCAATACAATTCATGATCGTATGAAACCTCAAATCGAAAAGTTATTTGATGTAAAACCTAAAACGCCTTTTGAAGTTCGTCGTACAGAGGCATTTCGTGAGAAATCAGCTAGTGCCGAATACAATCCGGGATCGTTGGATGGAACACGCCCAGGGATTTTCTATACCCCAATTCCCGAGGTGACCAAATATAACACATACAGTGATGAGTCTTTGTTCTTACATGAAGCTATTCCGGGGCATCATTACCAGATTTCATTAACCCAGGAAAGTACAGAATTACCAAAATTTAGAAAAACGTTATGGTATAGTGGTTATGGTGAAGGTTGGGCGTTGTATAGTGAATCACTAGGTAAAGAACTAGGTTTGTATACCGATCCTTATCAATATTTTGGAATGTTGGGAGCAGAAATGCACCGCGCAATCCGTTTGGTGGTTGATACAGGATTACATGCCAAAGGTTGGACACGGGAGCAAGCAATACAATATTCTCTGGATAACGAAGCCGAGTCTGAAGCTGGAATTACTTCTGAGATCGAACGTTACATGGCAAATCCGGGGCAGGCGCTGTCGTATAAAATCGGTCAGTTAAAAATAAGAGAATTGCGCGCTAAAGCAGAAGCCGCATTGGGTGATAAATTTGATATCAGAAAATTTCATAACGAGGTATTAGAGACTGGATGTGTGCCTTTGGCTTTGCTGGAAGATAAAATTAATAATTGGATTGCTGCGAGTAAGTAATTTATTAAGTACTACGTTTTAAAAACCTCAAAAGTTAATGACTTTTGGGGTTTTGTTATTTCTGGGAATAGTTATATATAAAAGCATTAGTTAACCTTTTTTTAAATTAAATAAATACCAGTCTTAATTGCTTTAGATTTACAAAAACATCGGTTTATCAATGAAATTTACTATTCGCGAACATCAACCTGGCGATATTGGTTGGATTATATCCAAACATGGAGAAATTTATACACAAGAATTTGAATTTAACCCAAGTTTTGAAACACATATAGCAAATAAGTTTGTATATTTTTTTAGAAAAGAGAAATCACCTTTTGATACCATTTGGATTTGTGAAATAGATGGTCAAAGGGCCGGTTCTGTGGCAGTGTGGAAAAAATCTGAAGAAAAAGCATTCATCAATTTTGTATTGGTTTTGGATGGATACAGAGGACATGGTATTGCCAACAAACTGTTTGAAGTAGTTATTCAGCATTGTAAAGATTATCAATTTAAGGCAATAGAATTAGAAACTTATGATTGTCTTAAAAGTGCCAGGAATTTATATGATAAGCTTGGTTTCGCTATTATTCAAACTAATAAAGAAGTTACCTTATTTGGTAAAACTATGGATCAGGAGTTTTGGCAAATGAGATTATAATTTATATTTCTGAAGCCATACTTAAGCTACCTAGTTTATGGTCTTATTTTTTAATTCGCTGACAATACTTACATTTTAGATGTAAATATTCTTTTTATGAAGCATACTATTCTTGTAATATGCCTTACTTGGTTTGGTTTGTCATCACATGGGCAAGAGATTGCACTTTTTGGAGCTCAGTTTGATTATTCTTCGGCTATAGATGATTATCATCCTGCATTTGGAATACAATTAGAAGGCATGTTAGGAAATCGTATTAATGTACATTATAATGCACTGTATAGTCCAATTGGGTCTGATGAATATTATTTTTATGTGGGTGGAGGGCAGGTTGTAGCCGTTTTCTTGATGAGAGAAGCGATCGAAACTCGCAGTGGACTTGCACTTGCGATTCCTGCAAGTATTATTAGTTTTGTTTTGCCAGAGAGTTTTACGTATCGTTATCATCTTGGGGAATCTTCACAATTGGGATTGTTTTTGGCTCCCTACGGATTCGAATACATAAAGAATGATGTTACTGGCGAAGAGGATTATGAAATAAGCCTTGAGACCGGAATTCGCTACTATTGGAATCCTAGTGAATGGTTATATCTTGTGCCTCAAATGGGTATAAAAATGTTTTACGATAATGATGAGGTTGATCTATCATTCGGGATTTCGGCAATGATAAAACTAAAAGAAAAAAAATAGGTATCCCTAATTATTTGGGCTCTAAAGTCATCACATAATCATAACTTTCGTTAAGATATACTGCCAAAGCATCCAAATCTTTAAGCATTTTATCCGGTATTAAAACATACCCCTTCATAACAGCACCATACGATTTATAGAGGGTGGTTTCAAACGCCTTAATATATTTCTTCTGCACCTCTTTTGAAAATCGAATACCAATTTCTCCATCTTTATTAAACAAAGAAAACATGTATCCGTTGGCAGAAGTATATGGCATTGTCTTTCCTTTTCTTTCAAATCTAGGACACTTGTCAACGAGCTGATCATAGACGGCTAATTTTTCTTTCCACATGATATAGTTTGTTTAGAATACTGTTTGTTACTAAGGTAATTATAAACTACAAAACATTCAACTTGGTTAATCATAGTAGCCGTACTTTCAAAGTCCTTAAGAAAATAACAGTAAGGCATTGTTTTGTTGGCAATAGATTTATTGAATTATTTCTTTCAACTCTTCAAAAGATTCTATGAGATAGTCTGCAAATTCTGATTTTTCTCTTTTGGGCGTTTTTCTTTGTATGGTTCTCATTCCCAATTTTTTTCCAGATATAATTTCAGAATTAGGATTGTCGCCAATTACCCAAATATCTTTTGCTTCTTTTTTCGTCTCAACCATAATCTGTTTAAATATTCCGAGTTTATAGATTCTGGGATTCGATTTTGGGTCATCAATATAGATGCGATCAAAATCGGATGCTATTTGCAATGCTTTAATTTTAGCATTTTGGAGTTTTGTATATCCGGTAGTTACCAAGAGTTTTTGATGCTTTAATGATTTTATTTCAGGATAGTCGTCATATGGTTTTATTTCCAGTTGCTGGAAATCAACTTCTTCTAAGGCTTTAAAAAAGTTTTCAATGACGGGAGTAGGGGTTTTATATTTTTTGAATGCGATATCGATAGGGTCGGACCACAATGAGTTAACCACTTTAGCAGCTATTTTCTCTGTGGCAGTATTTTGATAATAGGTTTTTACGATAGAAATAGCCGAATCAAAAATTTGAGGGTTCATAGATTTTGTCTCAAAAATAGTATCATCTAAATCCAATATGATCATGTTTTCCAATTATTTGAGGTAGTTACTCAAGATAACTATATTTTCTTAATTATTGACTGCGTTGCTATTAGGAGGTTGGATAGGTTTATGTCATATCATTAGATACCTTTAGAACAAAATTTTTAAAAGTAAAGGATCGGGAATCTATAGTATCACAAGGGTGAGATAAAAAAGTAACCATGAAATTAAGTTACCCAATTAAATAACAAAACCGTCCCAAAGGACGGTTTTGAATAAACATACTGCATCATATGACGATTATGTTACAGTTTTGTGATTTTTTTGTTGAGCAAACCTACTACAAATATTTAGAATGTACCATGGGGAGAATATCCCTTTTTTAACAGGGGGATTTTCTGAAGAAATTAACAAATAGATGGGTTTCAAACTTACACAATCAGGTTGAGATTTTTATAGTCCAGATTTTATGCATTTATAAAAAGAAGAGATGTTCACCATTGGTATACCAATATTTCTTTTTTGTTTACCGATTGTCTATCTGCCTTCTAACCAAGAGAAAGTGTTTTGTATTTACTTTGTTCCAAAATTAAATACACAAAATAATGTTCTCACTTTTAAAATTAAATACAAGTATTTTTGGCAAAGGGTTTATCATACCTTTTTTTATGTACCTCTGTGGTTCGGTTTATTGTTCTGCTCAAATTAAGACTTTTGATGTTGGTGATTTTCTTTTAAATAATGATCGAGTAATAGAAAACTGTAAACTGGGTTATATGACCTATGGTAGTCTTAACGCTGATAAATCAAACGCTATATTATTTACTACATGGTATGGCGGTACAAGTAAGGATCTTGAGCCCTATATAGGTCCCGAGCGTATGCTTGACACTTCAAAGTATTTTGTCATTGTCATAGATGCATTCGGAAACGGAATTTCTTCTTCACCTTCTAATAGCCTTACCCAAGGCAATGATCTTTTTCCTGAATTTACAATCAAGGACATGGTTAGAGCGCAGTATGTCCTATTGACCAAACATCTTAATATAAATCATTTGTATGCCGTTACAGGAATTTCTATGGGAGGAATACAAACATATCAATGGATGGCAAGTTATCCTGAGTTCTTTGATAAGGCAGTACCCATTTTAGGTTCTCCCAAACTTTCTTCTTATGATTTTTTGGTATTTGACATCCTCAAGAGAGTTATGAAATCTACAAGCCATTCTAATACAGATGCAACAAAAACAGCACTTATGCTAGAGTATTTATTGGGCTTTACACCTAGGTACAGAATAAAAGAAACTCCTGCAGAAGAATATGAAGATTTTGTTCGAAATATTGAAGCTCAGTCCTCTCAATATAACATTTATGACCTGCATAGTCAAATAAACTCAATTTATAACTTCTGTATAGATGATGATTCATGTAATGATCAAAACACTTTTCAGATAGAGGCTTTTAACGGAGAAGGTTTTACAGTTATTGCAGACCAAGACCACCTGCTATCACCAAATTCTTCAAGAGTGCTAGCTAAAAGGATGAATACCGAAATATTAGTGCTAGATTCTGATTGTGGACATTATGCCTTTAGCTGTGAAATAGAAAAGATAAGCAAGGCAGTAGGTCAATTTTTAGATAAGAAATAAATCCAAGATATTAGGTTTATTAAATATCAAAAGTATAACTAGCTATACTTAGTTTGGTCCTATCAAATATTCAAAAAAGGAGTGTCAATTTTCGAAAATGTTGGTTTTATTAAGAAAATCTTAACCTCTACAAAACTAAGTTATACTTATTTTAGGTTTCGTAAACACAAATAAACTCAACTATAACATGCAAAAAATCATTCCATTATTTGTTGGTATTATACTTCTTGTTTCATGTCAACCTTCCAAAATTCAGGCAGACTTATTGGTCACCAATGCCAATGTATATACCGTAGATGATTCAAATCCAAAAGTAGCAGCTTTTGCTATCTCTGATGGTAAATTTCTAGAAGTAGGTAGTGCAGAAGAAATTCTAAAAAAATATAGGGCTTCAGATACGTTAGATGTTGAAGGAAAGACTATAGTCCCCGGTTTGATAGATGCTCATTGCCATTTTTATGGGTTGGGATTGCAACAACAAAAAGTAGACCTTACCGGGACCAAAAGTTATAATGAAGTACTGGATCGCATTGTAGTTTTTCAAAAAGAAAAAAATGTAGCATTTATTACAGGTAGAGGCTGGGACCAAAATGACTGGGAGATTAAAGAATTTCCCACTAAAGAAAAACTAGATAGTTTATTTCCTGATACTCCAGTTGCTGTGAGAAGAGTAGATGGCCATGCTTTGTTAGTAAATCAAAAAGCATTGGATATGGCCAAAATCACTGTTAATACAAAAGTAGAAGGTGGAGAAATCATTAAAAAGAATGGAAAACTTACCGGAGTGTTGATTGATAATCCAATGGGACTCATCGAGGCTATTATCCCTGAACCGGGGATAGAAGAACAAGTGCAGGCTCTTAAGGATGCAGAGAAGATTAATTTTAGCTATGGGTTAACTACCGTTGATGATGCTGGGTTAAGTCCGCAAGTAATTGCATTGGTAGATAGTCTTCAGAAAAAAGGTGAACTAAAAATCAGGATGTATGCTATGGTAAGCAATGTACCATCCTATGTGGATCGGTATTTAAAAAACGGGGTATATAAGACGGATAGATTAAATGTTTCATCTTTTAAGGTATATGCCGATGGAGCACTTGGATCGCGAGGAGCGACATTAAAAAAGCCATATAGTGATCAGGAAAATCACTATGGAGCTATGGTCATTGGTAATAAAGAGTTTAAAGAACTGGCCAGAAGATTAGCGGGATCTCCTTTTCAGATGAATACTCATGCGATTGGTGATTCTGCCAATGCAGTGGTTATGAATACCTATTATGAAGTTCTTAAAAATAAATCGGATCGAAGATGGCGTGTAGAACATGCGCAGGTAGTAGCTCCCGAAGAATTTGAAATTCTTAATGATAATCTGATAATGAGTGTTCAACCTACACATGCAACCAGCGATATGTACTGGGCCGATGAGCGATTAGGTGAAGAACGTATCAAAGGAGCCTATGCCTACAAGGATTTACTACAAAAAACAGGAAAAATAGCATTGGGTACCGATTATCCGGTAGAACATGTAAGTCCGTTTTATACTTTTTATGCTGCCGTGGCAAGAAAAGATCTAAAACAATATCCAAAGGACGGTTTTCAAAAGGAAAACGCCTTAACACGGGAAGAAACATTAAAGGGTATGACCCTTTGGGCTGCTTATAGTAATTTTGAAGAAACTGAAAAAGGGACTATTACCAAAGGGAAATTTGCCGATTTTGTTGTCCTTGAAGAAAACATCATGGAGGTTACAGAAAACAAAATTCCGAATGTAAAAGTTAATGCTACTTATGTAGATGGAGAAAAAGTTTATTAAGGCATTAAAAGAGGTATATTGATTATGATGTAACGCTATCATTACCTTCCTCCGTTAGCTTGTAAATCAGCGATACACAGCGCATCTAGTTCAGGTACCGCATCACCCATACCCATAATACCACTGCTAAACTCAATAGCAGCTTCCATTAAACAGCTCTGTACATTACAATGTCCATTAGAATCCGAATCTTCATGTTGTGATTGCAAAGGAGTTCCTAGGTTTACTAATCCTAATAGATGTGCGAACTCATGATTTAGAGCAGCGGTTTCTATGGTGCTAAGTGATGGTGCGCCGGGTCTGGAACCTCCTAATCTGCGCAAAGTACCCTCATAGATCACCATAGAAGTATTTAAATAAGCACTCCCTAAAGTTACCTGTTCATTGGTATCATCCTCTTTACTACCATCGGCAAAGTATACATAGACCGTTATATCATCTCCAGCATTAAATAAGGTACGTGTGTCATTTTCTATTTCTGCAATTTCTTCGATATTAAATGGAGCTTTACTAGATGAAGAAACAGTTCGCTGATTGATTATTATCCCATCTGGTTTGAATAATCTATCTTCAAGAAACTGTCTGAAATTATTAACCGCAGTGGTTGTTGGTTCGAACCCCTGCACAGCAATCATCTCTATCGTAATACTTTTGAAATTAGTATCACTTAATAGATCATTGGCCGAACTTCCTAAAGGTTGTCTGTTAGCGGTTTGCGAAGGATTATTGTCGAAAGGAGAATTGTCATCGTCATTAGAACATCCAACAAGAATAAAAGAAGATATTAAAAGGTAGCTTAAGAACTTTGTTATTTGCACGATATCTATTTTATAACAGTATTGGTTGGTAAATAAACAAATTTACAACATACCTGTTTTTAAGTTTAACATTGTTTTTAGAATAGAATCTTAGCCACAAACATTGTACCAGTATTGGCTTTTATTTTTCTACAATTAACTTGGTAGTCGTAATCGGGCTAAATAATCTTTATTTTTTCCTTCATGTATCAATTCACATAAAAAGCCATGGGCGTTCGCCGCATTTTGTAATGTGTTGTAGTCAATATATAGCCAATCAAACCAATCAGATAGCATGTTTTTGTATTGTAAGCGATATTGCATCTCACCATAATATCCAGCTGAAGCATCTACCCAAAAACCTCCATCTTCATCGGTGAATAGGTATGAAATATCAGAAGAATCAATAAGTACTTGACCCTTTGGATTGATAAGGGTTTTGATATGAGAGAGAAATCGATCAATATTATTTAGTTTACCTATAATTCCGCTTCCATTCATTAAAAATAACAAGGTGTCAAATGTCTCGTTTTGAAGGTTGTAAATGTCTTCGACAAAAGCTACTTGTACTCCTCTTTTTTTAGTAACTTCTATAGCTCCTTCAGAAATATCAATCGCGACTACTTCTAATTTTTTTTCATTCTGAAGATGTAAACTATGACTTCCTGCGCCGCAACCAACATCGAGCGTTTTTCCGTAGGATAAATCAAGTGCTATTTGCTCTAATGGTGGCATTTCTGCATAGGATCTAAAAAGGTAAGATATCGGAATAAGGTCATCATCAAAATCGGGAGCTTGTACAATAATGTCTTCAGTATGATTCTTATTATAATGATCTTTTATCGCTTCTCCGAAAATATCTTTGTTCATATTTGTGATTTACGAATGTAGAGGTAAGATTTACGATTCTCTACATCTGTTTTTTGTCTTTTATTAATAGCCTTTAAACTATGATATTATAAAAATTTAAGTCAATTTTTGTCTTCTTGAATAGAACGAAATCGTTAATCGTCAATCATAAATCGTAATTTTGCTACTATGCAGGAATTTATAGATCAATTGCCGAAGCTGGCCAAAGATAAACATAACGAGAATAAAAAGTTCTTTGCCAAGCTTAAAAAAAAGCCTCCAAAGAAACTGGATCATATCATGCAGGACTTACATGAAGAGGAGTTTGAACAAACGGATTGCTTGAAATGTGCCAATTGTTGTAAAACCACAGGACCTTTATTTACCGATAAAGATGTAGCGCGCATTGCCAAGTTCTTCAGGATAAAACCTCAAAAATTTGAAGAGCAGTACCTAAGGAGAGATGAAGATGGCGATCTAGTATTGCAAGAAGTTCCATGTAGTTTTTTGGGTGTCGATAATTATTGTTCCATTTATGAAGTAAGACCAAAAGCTTGTCGTGAATTTCCGCACACAGATCGTAAAAAATTTCAGCAGATATCAAATCTTACCTTAAAAAATGTAGCTATATGCCCGGCAGCATATAATATAGTAGAGAAAATGAAGGCTACTATGCCTCTATAAAAAATTACTCCTATGTTTTAACAAAAAAACATAGGAGTAATATAATATGGTATGTGTCTTAAATAGAATTTATTTTACAATCCTTTTTTTAAGTCTTCAATAGTTTTAGCCATAACTACACCAGGTAGTTTGATAGGTGCTGCAACTTGTGCAAGAAAAGTACCCTTTACCTCACCGGTTTTATACGTTGTGAATCCTATTCTGTAAAGACCTACAGTTAAGGCTTTAAGAGGATCACCGGCTTCGCTTTTATATCTTAATAAAGAGTTATAGCTACTACCGCTTGGTTGTTTTGGCATTTCGCTGCTATCATCATTACGTTCCAATGTAGTCCAGTTAGCATTCTTTACCGCTTCGTCACTAATTTTATCTTTGCTTATAATATCGGATCGCTCTAAAGTAATATAAGTGTCAAAATACTCCTCAGAACCAGCATTTTCTGTATATGCTGCAGACGCAGTTGCTCCTTTAATTTTTGTTTTACCTACAGGAGACATCATTCTTACTCCTAATTCAGGGGCTACAGCAGGAACCCAAACATAGATATAATAAAATTTCTTTCCATCTTTTACTTCATCTTCATTACCGGGTGCTGCATATCCCATATAGGATACAATATCTGTATATGGTACTTTGATAGTTTTTGGCCCTATCTTTTTTTCTGTTAAACCGCCAAACTTCTTTAGTTTTTGAGCTTGAGCATCAACAGTGCATACTAAGGCAAATGCACTTAGCAGAATTAAGATCTTTGTTTTCATAGTTAAATTGATTTAATATTAGTGATTTTTAGGCGACACACACCTTAGATTAGTATTACTATTAGATTGTTTTATTGATGGACATCTAAGGTATAATAATTATTAGTATCCATCTATACAAAAAAGAGAAAAGAAGCTGCAATCATCCAACATCCAACTATGATTCCCAAAACTCCTAACTTTCCTTGTTTTGGTGCTAATTTTTCTCTAAGGCGATTTGCTTTTTCTTTGGCGGCTTCATTTTTAGACAAAAAGAACTTATTGATCAAGCCAAAACCAAGCATAAAACCTAGAATAGCTTCAACAATATTTCCTGTCAATAATGTTACCCACCAGATAGGATATGTGGTAAGCCAACCTATATTTAATACAGCCGAAATAATTCCCCAAACTCCCCAAAAACAGAATACTAGCCCGATCCAACCTTGATACGGTTCGATTTTTTCTAATAATTCTTTTGCGTTTGGTTTTTTGGATAGCAATAAAGATGGCACTGCTATGATACTTAATAGAATTAATGTGATTCCCCAAGTCATGATTTTATTGTTTAAAGGGTTAGTAATTAGTTTTCTTTTATGATTCTAAAAAAGTTTTTAGCGGTATAATTTATATACTCTGTTTGTTTCTTCAGAATCATACCACAAAGATCAGAGACACTTATCCTAAGAAATACACCTTTTATAGTGAAAAATACTCCCCCCGAAAACAGGGGGTTACGGGTATTTATAAAACCCTGTTTACGGTGATTAATAAAAGATAGTTGGAGTCTAATTTTGTTACTAACAAATTCTTTTTTCAAGTATGAGAAATACAAAAAGAAATATACAGACTCTTAAATTTCTTCTATTATTTGTGACCTCTTATTTTATGTGTAATAGTAGTGAGGCACAGCAGCTATACCCATCGAGTTTTGATATTACGACTTTAAACGGAACCAATGGATTCAGAATACCTGGAATTGACCTTGAATCTCAGTTCGGGGCAGAGACAAAATTTATAGGAGATATCAATAATGACGGTTTTGAAGATATTGCAATTGGTGTACAACTTGCAAATCCAAATACCCTTACAAGAGCAGGCGCAGCATATGTTGTTTTTGGGTCTTCATCTGGATTTTCAGAAACCTTTGATATTACATCAATTGATGGAACCAACGGATTTGTTGTTGTGGGTACTATTGTTGAAGAAAGAATGGGAACTTCGGTTAGCGGACTTGGAGATATAAATGGAGATGGAATTGATGACATGGGAATTAGAAGTAAAGAAGGTATTATGATACTGTATGGAAAAACTTCTGGTTTTGATATAGAGATTGATCTTACCGATATTAATGGAACCAATGGATTTGTGATAGATCATGCTTTTGGTCTTGAGATTAGTTATTTGGGAGATGTAAACGGAGATACAATTGATGATTTCATCATAAGTAATGGAGGTGGCGGGGAGGCTTGGATTTTCTTTGGTCGTTCGTCTAATTTTCCTTCAAGTGTCGATGTATCTTGGTTGGATGGCATTAATGGTTTTAGAACAAGTGGATATTCTAATACACTAAGAGCCGCTTATCTGGCTGGTGGTGCCGGAGACATAAATAATGATGGTTTTAATGATATTATTTTAGGAGATAGGTCACTAACCAGCGGAAGTTTTATAGAAAGAACACATCTTATTTATGGAAGAAACTCGTTTAATCCTTTGGTAGATATAACTGCCTTGGATGGTACTGAGGGTTTTACTATAGATCATACCGGTGGTAACTTCCTTGCTTTTACAGGTACTTTGGGCGATATCAATGCAGACGGGATTGACGATTTTTTTTCAGAAAGCGCTGCTATTTTTGGTAAGCAACCAACAGATCCTTTTCCTGCCAATATCCCATTAAGTAGTGTAAGTGATAGAACCTATGGTTTCATTTTACCAGGAGGATTAACTTCTGCTCCAGTAGGGGATATTAATCAGGATGGAATCAATGATTTTATTTCAGTTTATGGAAGTTCTGGATCCGATCGTGACGCTTATGTGATTTTTGGAAGCAATTCTGGGTTTCCTGATCCGATAGACGAAAGTACTTTAGATGGGACTAATGGATTTGTTATTGGAGGGTTCAGAACATCGAATATAGGAAGACCGGTAAGTGGAGATGGGGATTTTAATGGTGACGGTATTTCAGATTTTATAATAGGAAACCCATTTATTACCCCAGAAGGAAGCGCTGATCAAACAGGGGAAGCTTATATAATCTTTGGTGGAGATCACTATGCAATGCCCCTAAATACAGGATACCCACAAGCGATTACCGAAACAACATCTGGGTTTACACTAGTGGTAAATGGCCCCGAAACCGGAACAATACATTACGCCATCTATCCTGGTAATTTTTCTGGAACCATAGATCATGACGATATTCTTAATGGTGTCGGGGCGGTAACAAATGATAATTTCCTGATGGATACGGAAAATATCGATATCCAGGAAGTTATTTCTTCATTAACCGCAGACACTACCTATGATGTATATCTGTTTTTAGAAGATGGTATTGGCAATCAAGGAGAGATTTATTTCATTGATAATATAACTACCTTATCAACAGCCTGTCCATATATTGTTCCTTGTGAAGAAAGAGATGCTTTAATAGCGCTTTATAATGCTACAGATGGTCCTAACTGGACTAATAATACAAATTGGCTTACCAATAACCCTGTTGATACCTGGTTTGGAGTTACTGTTACAGCAGGTCATGTGACGGAAGTGGATTTTGGCTTTTCCGGAAATAATCTTAATGGTTCTTTACCAGTTGAGTTAGGGGATTTAAATTTTTTGGAAAGGTTTGATATGCCCCAAAATGCAAATCTGGCAGGAACAATCCCCAATGAGCTATTTACCAACGTTGCCTTACTTGAAATAGATTTGGGTAATAATGGATTCACCGGTGGTATCCCTGCAAATATTTCAAATTTAACAGCATTACAGTCCCTGGAATTAGACAATAATAATTTTACTGGAGGTATTCCTGTCGGGATGTATACATTAATAAATCTTGAGGTACTTAACTTGTATGGTAACAATATATCCGGACCAATTTCCGCAGATATACAAAATTTAACTTCGTTAACAACTTTATTATTAGGAGATAATCCATTAGGAGGTGTGATACCTTCAGAAATTGGTATTTTAACTAATCTTACCAATCTTAACATTTACCGGGCTAATTTAACAGGCACTATACCTTTAGAGATTGGTAATCTAGTAAATCTAACAGGTCTGCAACTAGGTCGAAATCAACTGTCGGGCAGTATTCCTAGCTCTATGGGAAATCTTACTCAACTTACTAGCTTGTATTTAAATAACAATACTTTAACGGGCGCAATTCCAGCTAGTTTAGGTAACCTTTCTAATGTTCGATTATTTATACTGGGGCCTAATCAGCTTACGGGTTCCATTCCGCCAGAACTTGGAGCATTAATTAATGTTGAAAGTTTTTATTTATATGACAATAATTTATCTGGAAGTATTCCACCAGAACTTGGGGGGTTAACAAGTGTAACACAATTGTATTTAAGGAATAATCAACTTGAAGGAGTAATTCCAGCTTCTTTGGCAACCTTGCCTAACGTCGAAGATATCTTTTTCCATAATAATAATTTGTCAGGAGCTTTTCCAGACTTTACTCAGGCGCCTAATTTAGATTATCGAATTTTAATGTATGGGAATGCATTTCAATTTGGTGATTTTGAAAACCAATGGAATGCTTACCAAACTCAATTATCGATTTTTGATGATAGCCCCCAGGATAGAGTAAACTTAGAGGAAACTATTAATACTAATGTGGGAACCAATATTACTTTGACAACTACAGTTAGCGGAAGCCAAAATAATTACCAATGGTATCTGGATGGTAATCTTATTGCTGGGGCTACCAATCAAAACTTAGTTCTGAATAATGTGCAACCTACAGATGAGGGAGATTATTACTGTATTATTACCAGTGATATCGTGACAGATTTAACCTTACAAAGAAATGATATTCATCTTTTTGTAACAGCTGATACTGAAGCTCCGAGTATTACATGCCCGGTAGATCAGGAGTTAAATTGTAATGTGACCATTGTCCCCGATTTTACGAGTCTGGTTAGTTCAACCGACAATTTGGATCCCAATCCAACGATTACTCAAGACCCCGTTGTAGGATCTGCTTTTGTAGATGGTATGCAAATAACTTTTACCGCTACAGATGCTTCAGGAAATGATAATTCTTGTAGTATTATAGTTACTACTTCAACAGATACCGAAGCCCCAACATTTAGTTGTATTGCCGATCAAAATTTATCCTGTAATGAGGTACTACCAGATTATACAGGGTTAATTACTGCAACCGATAATTGCGATACTTCACCAGGCATTGTTCAAAATCCTGCTGCTGGAACTGTTTTTACAGATGGAATGACAGTGGAGATAACAGTAACAGATGCATCGGGTAATTCAGATACATGTCAGTTTACCATAGATGAAATCCCAGATACGGAAGCCCCAACATTCAGTTGTATTACAAATCAAAATTTATCCTGTAATGAGGTACTACCAGATTATACAGGGTTAATTACTGCAACCGATAATTGCGATGCTTCACCAAGCATTGTTCAAAATCCTGCGGCAGGAACCGCTTTTGTCGATGGAATGACGGTTGAGATAACAGTAACAGATGCATCAGGTAATTCAGATGCTTGTCAGTTTACCATAAATGAAACCCCGGATACTGAAATACCAACAGTTACTTGCCCCGGGGATCAGATATTAGCTTCGGGATCTCTAATTCCTGATTATACTAGTTTGGTTTCTGCCAGTGATAATTGCGACACTTCCCTGAGCATTGTACAGAGCCCTGCAGCTGGAAGCACTTTTACAGATGGGATGAGTATACAGTTTACAGCGATAGATTTGAGTGGTAATACGGGGAGTTGTTCATTTAATATTACAACAACTTCAGATACTGAGGCTCCAGAAATTAATTGTCCAACAGACCAAGAACTAGCATGTAATGCTTCGTCTATACCTGATTTTACGGGATTGGTTAGTGTTATTGATAATCTAGATCCAAATCCTACTATCACACAAATCCCAGCAGTGGGATCTGCCTTTATAGACGGAATGATAATTACAATAACAGCAACCGATGCTAGTAATAATAGCTCAGAATGCATTTTTACATTAAATATATCAACTGTATCTGTAAATGCCGGAGAAGATGAAAATAGTAACGAAGGAGAAGAAGTGCAATTAAATGCAATTACTTCAAATTCGGGAATTTTTGGCTGGACTCCCTCTAGAGGATTAAGTAATAGTAACATTTCAAATCCTATTGCCAATCCTTTAGAAACAACCACATACACCGTTTTTTTTACCAGTGATGAAGGGTGTACTGCACAAGATTCAGTAACTGTATTTGTAACACCAGTTGAAGAAGATGCAACCAAATATGGTTTTTCACCTGATGGAGATGGGATTAATGAGTTTTGGGAAATAGATACTATCGAAAATTACCCTAATAATAGGGTATCGATATATAATAGATGGGGAGATTTGGTTTTTGAAGTTGAAGGATACAATAACACGTCAAGAGTTTTTAGGGGAATTGCTAATAGGAAGAGAAGTCTGGGTGGAGATGAGTTACCCGAAGGGACTTACTTCTTTGACATAAAAATAGAAGGCTCAAACACTTTGAGAAAGAAGAGGGGTTTCCTTGTTTTAAAACGTTAATCTATGAAAATTAAATATACATTATTGGTAGTTGTAATACTGTCAAATGGATTTTTATATTCCATATTGGGACAACAAACTCCGGTATTTGCAAATTATAATTACAATACGGTAATGATTAATCCAGCGCATGCGGGGTTTTATCCCAGTTCTGATATGACGATCACCAATAGGGGATATATAAACCAGTTTGAAGGCAGTCCTAGAAATATAGGAGTGACATTTAATTCGCCTTTAGGTAATGAAAATGTTGGGTTGGGAGCAGGTGTTTATAGTGACCAGGTAGGAGTCACGACTACTACAAGTTTATTTGGATCATATGCCTATAAAATATTTTTTGATCATAATTATAACAGAGCAAGATGGTGGTCTTACAATCCACCCGTTTTGTCTTTCGGAATTACTGGAGGGATAATGGTCTACGATGAGAATTTATTAGCATTAGGAATACAGAATGATCCCAATTTTGCTAATAATATTAATACTTTTATACCCACTGTTGGAATAGGTGTTTTATATAATCGTGAACATATTTATGTTGGTCTTTCGGCACCAAATATTTTCGGAGATTCATTATCTTCAGAAGATAATATTGATTTAGAAATTCCTTATTATGCCTATGCGGGATATCGCTTTTTTTCAACTCGTTTTAAAGAGGTGTTAATTACACCAAGTGTATTGATCAAATATGTTTCGGGAGCACCTATTCAGGCGGATTTTAATACTACGGTGAATTACAAAAATAAGATTGAAGTTGGTGCAGGTTACCGAACTAGCTCTTCAATGAATTTTCTTGCAGGATTTTACATTTCTGATCATTTGAGATTGTTATATAATTATAATCAAACATTAAGAAGCACACCTATTAATAATACTCACGGAATTATATTGAGCTATCGTTGGGGAGAAGGATTTGGAAATAAGGGATGATGAAACGTTTTTGGAATACGTAAATCATCAAAAGAGCCATTGTATTTTTGTACAATGGTTCTTTTAGTAATGAATATTTGACATTAAGCTATATCTAATGCTTTATGTATTGCATTTTCAAAGCATACTTGGTTAACCCTGCAAGATTCCTGACATTGAGTTTTGCAATAAGGTTTTTTCTATAACTTTCTATGGTATGTTTACTTAAAAACAATTGATCAGCTATTTCCTGGGTGGTAAACTCTTGAGCTATTAAAGTGATCACATCAATTTCTCGTTGCGTTAATTTAACCTCTTCCTGCTTTTTCTTAGCGAATTTGTTTTTCAAATAAATATCTTTTATCTCGGTAGAAAAGTATTTATCTCCTTTTAGTATTGTTTTTATGGCTTTTAAAAGTTCTTCTTTTTTTGCATTTTTTGGCACATAGCCGTCTACATCATATTCTATTAGAGTATCAATGGTTTCCGGGTCATTGAGCATACTAACTACTAGTGTTTTTATACTATTCTTCCTTTCTTTTATTATTTTATTAAGAGCTATGCCGTCTAATTCGGGCATAGAAATATCTGTAATAATAAGATCTATTTTTTCTTTTGGGTTTATTTCAAGGTACTTCACTATGTGTTTTCCATCTTTGGCCGTAAATAAAATATTATAATCTTTTTGAGAGTTTAGAATACTAAGTAAGCCATCTAAAAACATCTTGTGGTCATCTACTATGATTAAATTATAGGCCATTTTGAATGGGGTTTTTATGTTGGAATTTCTATATTTATTATGGTACCTCTCCTAATTCTGGAATCTATATCCATAGTGCCGGATACTTTGTTTAATCTACTTTTTATATTTTCAAATCCAATTCCATTAACGTTATTTTTGATGTTAAAACCAACTCCATTATCTTCAAATAAAATATTTAACACATCCTCTACCATGTTTAACTGAAGCTCTACAGACGAAGCTTTGGCATGTTTAATTGTGTTTGTGATCAATTCCTGAATAATTTTGAAAACTTCCATTTGCAATATCTCATCTAGGTCATCAATTGCAGCTCTTGGATATACATTAAAAGAGGTATCAAGATTACTTGCCTCACCAATATTATTAAAATAACTTTCTAGAACTTCACCAAAATTATTTTTCCTGAATTTTTTCGGAATTAGATTGTGAGATAAATTACGTACCTGTTCATAAGTGTCATCTAATTGAGCATTAATACTTTGTATCGGTTTTTCATTACCGTTAATCAAAGTGCTATTAAGTTGAAGTTTTATGGCGGCCAGATTACCTCCGATACTATCATGTAGTTCTAGGGCAATACGCTTTCGTTCTTTATCCTGACCTTCTATTGAGGCTTTTACCAGTTTCAATTCTTGCCCCTTGATTAGAGATGAAATTTTTTGCTCACTTATTTCTTCTTGTTTTTTGTTTAATTCACTTTGCGTTTGAAGTTTTTGATAATAAACAATAAGCAAACCAACAATGGGTATAAGAAGAATTAGAAAAGAATACAAGATGGTATTCTTTATGCTTTTTTGCCGAATAAGCTTAGATTCTTGAATTTCCTGATCTTTTTTTAATAACCGAATTTCATTCAATTTTTTTTCTGAAGCATTCTGAAAGGATAATATCTTATTTTCATTCTCTTTTTTTTCAACTTCTTGTTGCAGTCTAAGGTTTTTGATGGCTTCACTCTGGTTTTTAAGTTCCAATTCTCGGTTAGAATTTTCTACCTGTAAAACTTTTATTTCTTTCTCCTTTTGTAAAGTTTGATATTTTACCTCTAACTCATCAATTTCTTTATCCTTTTGTAATTTGTTTATAGAATCCTTGATATTAAAAGATTTGGTTATAAATCCAAAGGCATTTTTATAATCGTTTTGGGCGATAGAGATATTTTTGAGCTGATCATAAATCACCTTTTGCTCCTTTAAAAATCCAAGTTCTATGGCATCATGTAATCCCGATGAATAGGTAAGTTTTGCATCTTCATATTTTTCTAAATCAAAGTATACACTTGCCATATTTAACCGGGCTATTAAAGAAAGTCTTTTAAGTCCATTTTCATCTGATACTTTTATGGCTTCGTTATATAAAGAAATGGCTTTATCAAGATCTTCTTGCTCTTGAAAATTTCCAGCCATATTGAGTTTAATCACAGCTATGGCCTGGTAACTTTTATTTTTTTCGCCCAGTTGTAAAGCTTTTTCAAAGTAACTATTGGATGCATCATAATCTTTAAGATGGGAATAAATACCACCTATATTAATATAGCTTCCGTAAACAATCTCCCTATTACCCTTATAGGTTAGACATTTTTTAAACAGTGAAAGAGCTTCTTCATAATTACCCATATCACTATAGGTAAGTGCTAAGCCATGCGTATGAGTGTAGTATAAATCTACTTCGTTGTAAATTTCAGTTTCTGATATGCCTTTTTGATGCCACTTTTTACTTTCTTCATTTAACCCCTTATTTTTATAGTTTATAGCCAGGATATTATATGCCAAAATTCGCCCTCTTATTTTTATAGAATCATTACCAAGTTTGTTAAATTTTAGGGACCTATTGACATAAAAAATTGAGGAATCAATCAGAGTTTTATTTTTGAAATAGTAGGCCAAAAGTAAATTTGCATTTGCTTTGGCATATTCTGTCTTTACTTTTTTTAATAATTGATGCGCAATCTTATAAGCTCTCTTTTCTTCTTTATTATTAAAAATCTTGAAAGCTTCCTTGATTAACTTTTTTTCTTGATATTCTATTTTTATGCTTTCAGGAGGAGGTGAAAGCTTTCCATCGGTTGCCTGGGCTTTCATAATAAAAGGTAGAAACAATAAACCCGTTATAATTACTTTTTTTAGGAATCCAGACATAAAACAAATGTATTAATTCTAAAAGATTCAAATACCCCTGAAAACTGGGGTTTACTATTTATAGATCAAATACTTTTTTCTTTTTGATTTGTACTTTGTGAGATCATCGCTCCACGATTTTTTAATTTGTGTAATACTTACTCCATCGATAATTTGCTGCTGTAGTTTTTTTGTGCCTGCATGAAGGGTAAAAGACTTTGTATTGAAGAATTTTTCTTTGTCTTTAGAATTTTTATAAGCGTTTACAAGCCATTCTAGGTTTATTCTGTTTAACCTAGGAGTTTTTCTAAGATCGTTTCCATAACATACCTCACCTTGATGTTTAGGGTATTTTGCACCAAAATTGGGTTTAGGGATATAGGCATAGTCGTATTTCTCCAGAGCAAGATTGGGTGAACCGAAGATCTGAAATTGTGTTTCGGTACCTCTTCCTGCATTAATAGTTGTGCCTTCAAAAAAACCAAGACTGGGATATAGATTTATAGCCTTATCATTGGGTAGATTAGGCGAAGGTCGAATCGACAAACTGTAAAAGGTATCGTGTGTATAATTTTTTACAGGAATGATAGTGATTTCACATTTCAAACCTTCTCCCAGCCAACCTTCGCCATTTACCATTTTAGCATACTCACCAATAGTCATACCGTGTACCAGAGGAATGGGGTGCACTCCCAAAAAACTGGTGTGTTCTGGTTCCATAGTCGGGCCGTCTATATAATGGGCGTTAGGATTAGGTCGATCTAGTATGAGAATAGGGATATTATTTTCTGCACATGTCTGCATCACATAATGTAAGGTTGAAATATAGGTATAGAACCTAACTCCGACATCTTGAATATCAAAAACTACAATGTCTATTCCGGTAAGTGATTTTTTTGAAGGCTTTTTGTTTTTTCCGTACAAAGAAAAAATAGGAAGGCCCGTTTTGATATCTTTACCATCGGCCACTAATTCTCCTGCATCAGCTTTACCTCTAAAACCATGTTCTGGGGCAAAAACTTTCTGAATTTTAATGTTTCTTGATAATAAAGAGTCTACCAAATGCGTGTTTTGTTGAAATTTAAGAGATCGCATTCCGCTTTCATCTTCAAATAGAGCGGTAATATTTGGATATTTAAAAATTACCGAGGTTTGATTTCCTACAATGGCCACATTTTTTCCTTCTAGGAGAGATAAGTATTCTTCAGTTTGATTGGCCCCTACAATGATAGGTTGTACAAGAGCGGCTTCGGTATTTTTTTTCTGAGTAATGGTATCCAATACTCCTTCAGGAATTTCTTGCGAAGACACTTTTGTAGTACTTCCGCAAGAAATAAGAACGGTACAAAAGAATAATAATGTATTTTTGAACTTGTCTGCCAAATTGGTAGATGCATTTCTAATAAAAACCATAGTTAAGCTTGAATTTCGAGTATTTTATCGCCAAACGCCTCATCAAAGGTAAGGAACATAAAAGTAGCATTTCGACTCCAATTGTAAAAATTGCCATTTCTGCGATTGCGATTGGAATGATCATGATGCTTATTACCGTTGCTACGGGCATTGGTTTACAACGTAAAATACGCGAAAAAGTTGCTGCGTTTAATGGACACATATTGGTTACTAGTTTTGATAATAATAGTAGCGTCGAATCTTTAATTCCTATTTCAAAAGATCAACAGTTTTATCCCGATTTTCCAGAAATCAATGGCATTATTCATATGCAAGCGGTAGCTACCAAAATGGGATTGATACGTACCGCTACGGATTTTGATGGGATAGTTGTAAAAGGGGTGGATAAGGACTATAACTGGGATTATTTTAAGGAATTTCTTGTGGAAGGCAGGCTTCCAGATTTTAGTAAAAAACTAAATGATGAGATTCTTTTATCTTCTTATATAGCAAATCGTTTAGGTCTTAAAATAGGAGACAAGGCTATAACCTATTTTTTAAAGAAAAAAGCCACGTCAAATTCTCAACCGTTTATACGAGCTTTTAAGATTGTTGGAATTTATAATTCGGGATTTCAAGAGTTTGATGAGACCTATCTTTTTGCTGATATACGACATGTACAGCGCATGAATAAATGGAAAGAAGACGAGATAGGTAATTTTGAGGTTTTTATTGATGATTTTAATGAAATCGATCTAAAAGGCCAGGAGATTTATGAAAATATTCCTTCTACATTAGATAGTCAGACGATTACACTGAAATATGCAACGATTTTTGAATGGCTCAAACTTTTTGACTTAAATATTATTGGTATTATAGGCATTATCATTTTGGTTGCTGGTATTAATATGATAACGGCATTATTAGTTCTGATTTTAGAAAAAACGCCTATGATAGGAATACTAAAAGCATTGGGTACATCTGATTGGAGTATCAGAAAAGTGTTTTTATATAATGCCGCTTACTTGATATTAATTGGTTTGTTTTGGGGCAATCTTATAGGAGTTGGTTTGTTATTTATTCAGGACCAATATGGTGTGGTAGGACTTAATCCCGAAACGTATTATGTAAGTACAGCTCCTGTATATATTAATGCAGGATATGTTTTATTGCTTAATTTGGGAACAATGTTATTGTGCCTGATAATGTTATTAATTCCTTCGTATATAGTTTCAAAAATATCACCAACAAAATCTATTCGTTTTCAATAAATAATGAAAAAGGGAAGAATTTCTTCCTCCCTTAATCTCCCCTTATTAGGCCTATTGTGTTCTAAAGTTCCAAACTTGGCCTATAATTGTTGCTTGATCATTGTCTTTAACTACAACTCTCCAATAGTATGTGGTATTAGCATTTAGTTGTACATCAAACGTTGGATTATTCAGGTTTTCTGTCAATAATTGTGGAGGGTTTGTTTCTCCAAAATATAGATCAAATAACAAAGGATCATTATCGGGATCTGTTGCTTCCCATGATAGAGTAGTGGTGTTACCTGTAACTGTTTGTCCTAACTGAGGAATATTAATTGTTGGGGCATATGGAATGGTATTAACACCTGCTTCAGGTTCTGTAAAGAATTTTCTGATGCTCGAGTATCCGCTATTATTACCATTAGGATCAGTAGCTTGCACTCTCCAATAGTAAGTAGTTCCTTTTTCTAGTGTAAAAGTATGAGAGTTTTCAGATGTTTTTGCAGTGAATAATAAAGTTCTAAAGTTTCCTTCATCTGTAACTTCAATGGTGTAAACAATAGAATTACTATCTGCATCTATAGCTTGGTTCCAATCAAATTCTAAATTGAAATTAGTACATACCAGGTTGTCCTGAGGAAAGACCAACTCTGGAATCGTTGGTTTTAAATTTATGATAAATGGACTTGGAGTAGGGCCATCATCATTACTGCATGCATTAAGTACCAGCGCACTTATCAGGATGAAATATATTTTTTTCATGAGATTTGTTTTTAAGAATCCCCTGCCCAGGAGACAGGGGATAAAACATAGGTTTATTTTTTTATGATTTTTATAGTTTTAGGAGTTCCTTCGTTAACAGTTACAAAGTATACGCCTGTTGGTAGTTCTTGCGTAGGCAATAGAATCTGTCTGTCAAATACATTATACGTTTTCGAAGAAACCATGACTCCTATAGCATTATAAATATCAACCGATACCGTATCTTTTCCGATATTAGATAATGTAAGTGTAACATTATCTTTTGTTGGGTTTGGATATGCAGTGATATCATTAAGTAGGTTTACCTGGGTCGATAATTTTCCTTCACACTCTACACTAGAGAATACTTCTATACTGTCACCATGAGAAACTTCTACATGGAAACTGTTGGTATCGTATTCACCAGCAGCTTCGTTGTTTATCATTACCGTATATGGTGCAGTACCAGCATCAATTTCTACGAATACTCTATTCACATTACTATCGGTATCTACCGTAGTTTTACCTTGTAGATTTTCTGCTTCTTCGATCACCAATTCAAAACATTGCTCACAATTAGCAAATCCATCAATATTGATACATACCGGGTAGTTTCCTGGTTGTAAATTGTCAACTGTTAATGCTGACGTAAAGTTAAATGTCTGATTATTGATTGTCGCTACGTAGTTTAATGTTTCTATAGCATTAATGGTGATCATTCCATTATTCTTACCAGTACATGTTTCACTAAATGCTTGAATATCGAAATTGTTAGCAGGTACATTAACAAGTGGACAATCGGATACTACATTTACAGTTCTGGTAACCTCATTAGCTACATTTCCTGCTGTATCAGTAGCATTATATCGAATAATATAGGTTCCTAGTTGATCTACAAAATCTGAAGCATCAATTATCACTACAGAATTATCATCGGTTGTAGCTCCTAGTTCGCTATATCCTGCTCCAAGGATGATAGTTTGCGGGTTATCACCAATCAATGTGATCATTGGTGCAGTCATATCAGCATTAAGAACGTTTAAGGTCTGTGCTACATCTGTAGCGGCATTCCAGTTAGTGTCTCCTGACTGCGAAGCTGTAATAGTGGTTGTTCCGACACCTCTTACAGAGACTGTGTTTCCTGAAACCGTAGCTACCGAAGGATTTGAACTTGAGTATGTAATTGCTAACCCAGAAGAGGCTGTGGCATTTAAGTTGAAATCTGCACTATCAGAAGTTACATCTGCTAAGGCATCAAAGATAATAGTCTGGTCGCCTTTATTGATCGTTAACGATTGTAATACATCTGTTGAAGGTGTGTAATTTCCGTTTCCTGCTTGAGAAGCTGTAATAGTAGTTGTACCTACTCCTACTATCGTTACCGTATTACCTGAAACTGTAGCTACAGCAGGGTTAGAACTAGAATAAGTTATAGTTAATCCAGAAGAAGCCGAAGCATTCAAGTTGAAATCGGCATCACCAAATTGAACATCACTTAATGAGTTAAAGGTAATATTCTGCGATGCTTGACCAATCGTGAAGGTATTACCCACATAGCTTAATGCATAGTTGTTACCAGCACTTAAGCTCCCTTGGTTAATGGCATAGTTTCCAACATCTTCTCCTACAATTCTGGAAAGGTTTCCAGAGAATGTATCACTAAACTGTAATACACCGGCAGTAATTTGATACGTAAGCGCAGGATCGACGTCTCCAAAAGTTTTACTTGCGGCATCGGCAGTGATTTCAATTGCTCTTTGACTAATCGTTAGATCATTTGATACAAAAGTGATATCATAGTTGTTACCTGCAGTTACATTTCCTTGTTGGATTGCATACGTTCCTGCATTTTCTCCTGTAATTCTTGACAAATTTCCAGAAAGGGCATCACCAAATTGTAATACTCCTGCTGTAAGTTGATATGTCAAAGTAGGATCAGTATCACCATACACCTTATTTTGTGCATCCGCAGTAATTTCTAATACTATTGGAGTAATGGTAAGATCATTACTTATAAAGTTGATCGCATAATTTGAATTTATTCCTAGGGTACCTTGAGTAATAGCATAGGTTCCTGCATTTTCTCCTGCTACTCTTTCTAAAATTCCTATAAAAGCATCACTACCCGCTAAACTTCCTGCAGTAATTTGGTAGGTAAGCGCTGGATCTACATCGCCATATGTTTTTGATTGCGCGTCTGCCGTAATCTCGATAGCTCTTTGACTAATAGTTAGATCATTACTTATATAAGTTAGGTTATAGTTAGCATTTAATGCTACAGTTCCTTGATTAACGGCATAACTTCCCAAGCTTTCTCCAGCAACTCTTATTAAATTACCTGTAAAAGCATCGCTAAAGGCTAATGAACCACTTGTGATTTGATAGGTTAATGCAGGGTCAGTATCTCCGTACATTTTGTTTAATGCATCTGCGGTGATCTCAATAGCTCTTTGACCAATAGTTAGATCATTACCAACATAGGTCATTGTATAATTGCTCCCGGCAGATAAAGTTCCTTGATTAATAGCATAAGTACCTAAATCCTCACCTGTGACTCTAGATAAAGAACCTGCAAAGGCATCACTAAATTGTAAAGCACCATTGGTAATTTGATAACTTAAGGTTGGATCTGCATCTCCATACGCTTTTGATTGCGCATTTGCAGTTACCTCAATTGCACGAGCTGTAATGTCAAGGCTTACGGATCCTCCATTAGTGAATGTTATCGAGTAAGAAGACTCTCCTCCGTTGTTGGATGTAAATAGGGCAGATAAGCCTCTTATCTGATATCTTCCCACATTCTCACCCAAGGTTCTAAATGTTCCATAAGTTTCTAAAGTATCATCATATGCTAATGATCCTTCGGTTATAATATATGGCCAGGTTAAATCTGGGTCTGCATCTCCATAAGTTTTTGATATAGGAGCAGCAGGAATTACTCGAATGAATCGATAATTAATAAATAAATTACCAGGTACAAAAGTTAGATCATAATTGGCTCCCAAGGACAATGTTCCTTGGTTTATGGCATAATTTCCTTGTGCTTGTCCAGTTACTCTGTCTAAAGCTCCTGTAAATGCGTCACTAAACTGTAGTGCACCTGCCGTGATCTGATACGTTAATGTAGGATCAGCATCTCCATATATCTTTGTTTTTGCGTCTGCAGTAACTTCTATGGTTCTTGCTGTAACACTTAAATTATTTGAAACAAGCGATATCGCATAATTTGAATTTATCCCTAAAGTTCCTTGAGTAATAGCATAGGTTCCTGCATTTTCTCCGGCTACTCTTTCTAAGATTCCGATGAAGGCATCACTACCTGCTAAACTTCCTGAAGTAATTTGATAGGTAAAGGTAGGGTCTGCATCACCATAGGTTTTAGATTGTGCATCGGCTGTAATTTCAATAGCTCTTTGACCAATAACCAGGTTATTGCTTACATAAGTCAACGCATAATTTGCATTTAAAGCTACGCTTCCCTGGTTGATCGCATAGGTTCCTACACTTTCTCCAGCAACACGCGCTAAGCTTCCGGTAAAGGTATCACTACCCACCAAGCTACCTGATGTAATTTGATATGTCAATGTTGGATCTGCATCTCCGTATTGTTTGTTTACAACATCGGCTGTAATCTCAATAGCTCTTTGACCAATAGTTAAATTATTAGGGACAAAGCTTAAGGTATAGTTAGCATTAAGCGCAACAGTACCTTGACCAATAGCATATGGTCCTACAGCTTCTCCGGCAGCTCTTGAAAGACTTCCGGTAAAATCATCACTACCCACAAGAGTTCCAGAAGTAATTTGATAAGTAAGCGCAGGATCTGCATCACCATACTGTTTGTTTGCAACATCTGCGGTAATTTCTATCGCTCTTTGACTAATATCCAAAGTACTAGGTGTAAAAATCATAGTGTAATTAGCCCCTAATGTTAATGTCCCTTGATTTATTCTGTAGTTTTCTACATTTTCTCCTGAAACACGAGTAAGTTCACCACTAAATACATCTCCAGCAACTATACTACCCGCCGTAATAGTATACGTTAAGGCTGGATCTGCATCTCCATAAGTTTTCATTTTATTATCAGCTGCAACAATAAGAGCTCTTTTACTTATATTCAAGTCATTAGGTATATAGCTCAGCGCATAATTACTATTCAATGCTAATGTTCCCTGATTGATTGCATAGTTACCTAAATTCTCTCCTGCTGTTCTTGTTAAACTCCCAGTAATGGCATCACTAAACTGTAGCCCACCAGCTGTAATTTGATAGGTTAGTGCAGGATCAACCCCACCATATTCCTTATTTTTAACATCTGCTGTTATTTCTATAGCCCTTTGAGTAATCGTAAGATCATTAGAAATAACAGTTATGGCATAGTTTCCATTTGAATTAAGGGTTCCCCGGGTAATGGCGCGCGTTCCTATACTTTCTCCATTAATTCTGTCTAATGCACCTGTAAGGATATCACCACCTAATAAACTTCCATTAGTAATTTGGTACGTAAATGCCGGATCTGCTTCTCCGTATACTTTACTTTTAGCATCGGCAGTAACTTCAATAGTTCTTGTATTTATAGTGAAGTCATAAGTATCATTTCCTTGATATGCAGGATCTGCTGCATCTATGGCTACCGTTATGGTATAATCTCCAGCATTTGTAGGTGGAGTAGTAGAAGGGCCATAACCAATATCATCAGTATCAGTTCCCGAATATGAAACCGTATACGCCGGTGCTGGAGTTATGACAACATCATTGCTATCTGTAATACTTATAATATTAACTCCTTGTGGAGTCCCATTATAGGTTAAATTTCCAGAACCAAAATTAAAGGTTACATACTCTTTATCAAAGATTGTTAATGTTGCACTTGCACTTCCATAGAAATTGGGATCAGCTGTATCTACATAGGCAAATACTTTGTACTCTCCGGTATTCCTTGGCGGTGTAGTAGTCTTATTATAATTCGTTCCATTAATTCCTTCATAAGTTATGTTTACAGTAGGCGTTGGTGCTGCTGCTACTCCTGGGCTCGTTTCAATGCTACTTACTGTCACGGGTTTTTGAGTATTATCAAATTGTTGCGTAAGATTTGCAAGAGTTATAGTTACCTCTGTATTATCGGTAATAACTAAAGTTCCTCCCGAATAGTTAACATTATGATTTCCTGTTCCGGATGCGTAAACTGATACCGGATAACTTCCTATCTCTATAGGTGCTGCTTCACTGGCATATATACCTATTGTGTATAGTATTCTTAATGGAATATTTTCTCCGGATAATCCTGTTGCGGTAGCTTCAAAAGTTTTAGGGCTACCATCATATACTTTTGTTTGCGGGGTATCTGGAGTAATAGCGATGTATCTTTGATTAATAGTAAAGTTTCCAGTTACAGATCCAAAATAATTAGGATCGGCTGAATCTACAGAAGCTGTTACGGTATAATTTCCCGCATTTGTTGGTGGTGTAGCAGAAGGACCATATGAATTCCTAAAATTATCAGTTCCTGCATATGACAAATTTATGGTTGGTGACACAGGAGTACCATCAGAAGTTAGCACAACACTAGAAATATCTACAGCTTGTCTTGGATTTGCATTGTAAAAAGTTGCATATAAATCGAATCGATCTAATGTAATTGTCACTTGTTCTTTAGTTGTAATGGTAAAAGTCCCTGTTTGTAACTGAATAGTATAATCAGCGTTTGTTACTCTACCGAAAGAGTCTTCTATATCGATATAACCATATCCGAAAGGATCAGTACCTATACAAACCCCCGAAGGACAAAGACTACCTGGATCAAAACTAGCAGGCGCTTGTGCTGTTTGGTCTATAGAAATTACATAAGTTCCTTCGGTTTCTCCTGGTTCTCTTTTTAATGGAACCCAAATAATATCACCAGAGTTTAATTGCCCTGTAGTGATAGATGATGTTAAAGTTGGATCTGCACTTCCTAAAGCTTTTATAATTGCATTTGGAGTAATTTCTAAAACATTAGATGCTCCTGATCGTGTTACTGTAACAGAAGTGCTTCCGGCAATTACATTATAATTGGTATCTTCTGGGATAAATCTGGTATAAATTGTTGTAGGGAAACCACTATTATATAGTAATGTGGTAACTCCTTCTGTGATTCTTCCTGAATAAGTATTCGTAAAAGAATTATAAAAGGTATAATATTCAAAAGTACCTGGTACATTGGCTGTCGCATTTAAATAAGAAGCATCAATAGGTATACCTTCGCCAATTGTTGCTGGTGCATTCCAAGTGATTACCGGGGTAGCTTTTATGATCGTTAAACTATAGTCCTTTGAAATAGCTTGGTAAATACCATCTGCTACTACCGAAACTCTTAAAGTTGTACTACCTACTGCTCCTGGAGTAAAATCACTTCCAACCAAAGATGCACCCGTAGTATCATTTATTAAACTATAAGAAATGGCTCCTGTACTGGTTGTTGTAGCACTTAAAGTAGTTGCTGCTGCATCATAAGCAAATGTTGGTGGTGTAAAATTTAACCCCAAAGCAGACTGTGAAAAGGTATATCCTGTTTGCTGATATACTGGTGTTCCGTTACAATCTTTATATGCATAAATAGTAAAGAAATATTGGGTTCCTTCAGAAAGTCCAGTAATATTAAGGTTCGGAGTAACCGAAGTTCCTGAATATATTACTTGTTCTCCTCCTGCATATACTGTATTTCCGGTTGGAATAGTTGCACCAATAGCTAAAGGTAAAAAGCTATTGGCAGTATTCATTTTAATCACGTATCCATCAGGAGCATTTACCGCTGCGGTTGGAGCCGTAAAAGAATTCAACTCTATAGAACTTGTATCAGCATTATTTAGAACTGCACTTGTTGTTAATTCTGAGGTTACACCACAAGTGGTTTGCTGACTGTAAATACCCGTTGGATAGAAATAATATACTCCATTACATATTTTATAATTGACCGCTGCATAATAATAAGTAATATTAGGAGATAATCCCGTGGTCATTAATCCAAAACCGCTTGCTGCACCTATATATGCTGCTACCTGTCCCGTTTTTCCGGTATAATCAGTAGAGGCAGTAGGTAAAGAAGCTGCAGTTAAAGTTGTGGGTAATGTAAAATTATTTTCATCACTCATATAGATAATTTTACCATCGGCATTATTACCTCCTGTAAAATTTACTACACGAATAGAGTTATGTGTGCTAGTTGGCTCTGCAAATAAATAAATCCCTGCATTACTATTTGGTGGAGAACAAACTGGAGTTATTGATGAGCCAACTCCTGTTGATTCAAAATAGTAATTTCCACCGCATAATTCTGCTGTATATACTTGAAAGAAATATTCGATTCCGGTACTTAACCCTGTTATTAATTCATTAGGTGTAGCAGAATCTCCTACATAAACTACTTGCTCTCCACCTCCATATACTGCATTTGCGATTGGTAATGTTGTACCGTTTGTTGGCGCAGTAAAACTATTGGTTGTATTTACTTTTACCACATATCGTGTTGAAGCTGCTGTAGCTCCAGTTATTGTACTTATATAACTAGAGTTCTGGTTGTTTGCAGACAGGCCTAAAGCTGTTGCCGCAGCCGGTGCACTTCCACATGTGGTAACTGTGAATACATTCCCTGCATTAAGTTTTAAATTACCACCACAATCACTATAGTTAAATACTTTTACATAATATGTTGTATCAGCAGTAAGTCCGGTAACAGTAACATTAGGTGTAGTTGAATTTCCTACATATACGGTTTGTTCTCCTGAACCTGAATACGCCTCACCATCAGCAGTAGGATAATTTATCCCAGCTGTAGGATCCGTAAAGCTATTTACTGTATTTACCTTTATCAATGATATATTGGTACTTCCCGCAACACCAGTTATAGTAAAATCATTCTCAGTGGGATCTGTTGATAATACTGTTGTTAAACCGGGAATATCGCACCTAGGGAAATGGGCTCTATAGTTATACCCCCCAGATAGGTTTCCTCCTGCTCTTACCAAATAATACTCGTTTGCTGCAGTGTAGCTCAACGTCATGGGTCTGTTCGATTGGTCTGTACCTGGATGTATTAGCGTATTAGACACTAATGGGCCATCATAGCTTCCGGTTCTTTTTTCTAGCCAAATCTGTGGCTGCGACGATCCAATATTGGATTGAATAGCCATTCCAACACTACCTAGTACAAAGGGAGATCTACCGATTTTCCAATAATCCTCGTCAGAACCAACGGCAGTACCACCGCTAAAAATAGTAGTCGTATTGGTGGTTGCAACAGTAAGTGTTTGTACACCACTATCATTAGTCAGGTTATTTGGTTCTGTTTCAGATGCAAAGTCGAATTGTGCATATGAAAAAGTAGAAACCAAAAAACACAAGGTCATAAAAAGAAGCCTTTGCGTGCTTCTTGTAATTCCTAAATTGGTTTTAAGCAAAAGAAGTTTCATAATTAAGGGGTTTATTAATAATTGGAATTGTTTTTACATAACAAACTCGGGTATGCAGGCATACTTAAGCGATATTTTGATACTATTTGATATAGATTAACTAAAGAGCATTGTATATACTATAGCTCGATTTTGTTGGTAGAAAAAACCAACACGGTTTTAGAAGATTAGACCATATTGTAGGTTGATCCTTGGGATAGTATTTTTTTTTCATAGTACTAGGGGCTTAGTTATTGTTACTATTAAATTATTCAGCAATTTTTATAGTGCTGCTTATAGGTATTACAGTTAAGTTTTAGAATACCCTATTTTTAGTTGCAATTTTTTTGAAAAATTTCTGCTTTACAATCAAGCGAGCCATTTTGTGTGTGGAAGAGATACGGTTATAAGAGTTCATGTTATATAGGTTTTAAAGGTGTTAGATTTGGTGAAACAAAAATATACTGAGGTATAGGTTTTTAAAGAAAAAAGTACCCCTACAAATACCCCTACAAAAATTTCTACATACATTTTTTGTGCTATAACCCGAATAAATTACTTGAACATACTGATTAACTTTACGCTATTTGCAGTTTATAGCAAGATTAGGTGTGTATATTTTGAATATCATTATGTTGTAAGTCCTGGTATTAGTGGCCCGCGCAGCGGGGGAGTCTCACCCAAGTGCGCGGGAGGGTTACCTAATGCCGATGGTCGATAAAAGTAGTGCGCGGGAGCCTCACCCAAGTGCGCGGGAGGGTTACCTAATGCCGATGGTCGATAAAAGTAGTGCGCGGGAGCCTCACCCATGTGCGCGGGAGGGTTACCTAATACCGATGGCCGATAAAAGTAGTGTGGGGGAACCTCACCCATGTGCGGGGGAGGGTTAGTTAATACCGCGGGTCGATAAAATTATATGTTCAGGCTTTCTTTATGTGTTTAGAGACATAAAAAAAAGAGGCTGTCTAAAAACATTTAGGCAGTCTTTTTTATTTTAGTTTATTTTCTATTTTGGAGTTTTTGCTTT
>CANMDH010000024.1 GCA_947496555.1 uncultured Aquimarina sp.
TCGTTTGTCATGATTCTGTCTGAATAAAATTAATGATTAAAATTTAACTCAGACAGAGTTCAGTTTACAGCCTCAATATCTACTCACAATCCCAGGTAAAATCGGATATTTTATATTTTAAACTGCTCTTATAGTTGTAGTGCCACCATTCGGTTCTTATGGTCCTGAAGCCATATTTATTCATAGTTTCACGAAGTAGTTTACGATTTTTGAGCACCGTTTCTGAAAGGTCTCTGTATGCGTGATGTGCTTCTTTTCCAAAGTGATCAAAATCGGTACCCATATCAACCTCAGATCCATCTAATTTTACCAAAGTAATGTCTACCGCTGCTCCTTTGTTATGAATGGATCCGCCTTTGGGATCTGCTACATATCCAGGGTTTGGAAAAATCTTCCACATTTTCTTTTGTACGCTATGCGGTCGATAGCAATCGAAAAATTTTATCTTATATCCTAGTTTCATGAAGTCCTTATTAGCTTCAATAAGAGCATCTGCCACTTCATCCCGAACATAGCATTTGGCACAAGAGTAAACCTTTTCTTTCAAGAAGTTATTCTTTGTAGCGTACTTCATATCCAGTACAAAATCCTGTGATATATTTTCAATATTTATAAAATCCTCATCCTTAACTGCCCCATCAGTATTATCTCCAGACAGCAATTCGATTGAATCTCTTTTATTAAATAGACTTTGTTCTACTTTATCCCCTCTTAAACGTAATGCCTTAGATTTTTCTAACAATGCCGAAGTTTTACTTTCACGGAGCATTTCGGTATCACTACATGAGAAAAGTATTGTTAAAAAAACAGACAAAAGTAATTTTCTAATGACCATAGGCTTTTTGTTTTATCCCAATTACAATAATACCAAGCTTTTAAACAGATCTTCCCTCAAAAATCACATTTTTCAAACACTTGATATCTTCTAAATATACTCAATATTTTATTTAAAGACCTCTTTAACACTTCCACACTTCAACATTTTTTTACCAAAATATGGGTTTCTAATCTCTTCAGAATCAGACAACCAATACCCCCCTGAACCATCAAAAGCCATCGGACAGTATTGTTTATAGACTTCTCCAGATGTAATTTGTGCATTGCTAATTGCGTTATCAACTTCATCTGTGATAGTAACAAAAAAATCCCGTTGCTTTTTGATATCCTTGGTTAAGGAAAGTAGTTTTGAAGTAGCCTTGAGTTGTTTATTTTCTTTTGAATCCTCGAGCATACCTTCCAATTTTTTAGAAGACTTCCTTACGGCTTCAGCATCCGAATTAACTAGCCCAGCTTTAATATCAAGGTAGGTATTATAAATCTCCTGCGCGTTTTTATCAGAAAATTCAACTTCAGACCGCGAATCAGTCTGATTCAGATCGGCAACTTCGTCTTTTAAAGTATCTGCCTTTTTATCTTTATTACAAGAAATCATTAGTGCCAAAATGACTGGAAATACTATACTGCAAAACTTTTTCATTGTTTTAAAATCTTATATCAAATAAATTATATTAAAAAGATAGGTTTAATCATCTTTTGATTGAAAAACCAAATTTACTCTATATATAAAACAATTACTACATATGTATTTCCTTATTTTTGAGATTTTTTAACAAAACAATACCATTATAGATAGCCTATACTTATAAATATTTTGAATATTTTTGCCGGAAAAATTGTTGGAATGCTATTGGAAAGTTTAAAACCCGAAGTAATATCTATCCTAAAGAAGAACGAATTGTCGGTTACAGACAGACTGCAGATGATTTGTGAGTTATTAAAGGGCCAAGTATCTTATTATGACTGGGTGGGTTTTTATTTTAGAAACGGAGATAAAGAAGAATTAAAACTTCGAACCTTTGCTGGCCTAGAAACCGATCATGAAATAATTCCGTTCGGGAAGGGGATTTGCGGTCAGGTAGCAGTGTCTAACGAGAATTTTGTAGTTCCAGATGTACAAGCCCAGGACAATTACATTGCTTGTAGTATTAGTGTGAAATCTGAAATAGTAATTCCATTATTTAAAGATGGAGAAAATATTGGCCAGATCGATATCGATTCTGACACTACAGACCCATTTACAGAAAAGGATGAACGATTTTTGGAATTTGTAAATCAAGAAGTTGCTAAAATCCTTTAATTATTGTTCCTTCGCTTCTCGACACATTAAATCATTATTTATATGAAAATCTTAGTTACAGGAGGATTAGGATTTATAGGTTCTCATACTGTTGTAGAATTACAAAATGGGGGGTTTGAGGTGGTTATTATCGACAACTGCTCTAATTCCACTCCAGAAGTCCTTAAAGGCATTACGAAAGTTACGGGAAAGGAACCTATATTTGAACAATTTGATCTAAGAGAGAAAGAAAATGTTCAAGATTTTTTTAAACGTCACGATGATATTGAAGGCGTTATTCACTTTGCAGCTTCAAAAGCTGTGGGAGAAAGTGTAGAAAAACCATTATTGTATTATGAAAATAATATAGCAACACTGGTATATATCTTGCAACAACTTTCTGCTAAATCATCTTCTAATTTCATTTTTAGTTCTTCTTGTACTGTTTATGGACAAGCGGATGAATTACCAATTACAGAGAACGCCCCTGTAAAACCAGCAGAATCTCCGTATGGAAATACAAAACAAATTGGCGAAGAAATCATTAGAGACACGTGTAAAGTAACACCAAATCTTAGTGCAATTTCTTTGAGATACTTTAATCCTGTTGGCGCCCACCCTACAGCCGAGATCGGAGAACTTCCCATAGGCGTACCCCAAAATCTGGTACCATTTATTACTCAAACCGCTATTGGCCTGAGAGAGCAACTTTCAGTATTTGGAGATAATTATCCAACTTCTGACGGAACTTGTATCAGAGATTATATACACGTTGTTGATCTGGCAAAAGCACATGTTGTTGCTCTGAAAAGACTACTAGAAAAGAAAAACACATCAAACTATGAAGTATTTAATGTGGGAACCGGAAAAGGAAGTACTGTTCTTGAGGTAATACAGTCTTTTGAGAAAGTTTCTGAGCAAAAACTTAATTACAAAGTTGTAGGAAGAAGAGAAGGCGATATTACAGCTGCCTATGCAGACACTACCAAAGCAAACAATGAATTAGGTTGGAAAGCTAAAAGCAGTCTTGATGACTCTCTAAGTTCTGCCTGGAAATGGGAACAAAAAGTAAGGAGTTAACAAAGATGCTACATAAGAAAAATAAGAAAACCTGAAGTTGACCTTCAGGTTTTCTTATTTTCTATAATTCTATTCTCTATTAATAGAATTTAGCTCTTTTATCTTCTATTTCGGCAGCTTCCTTTAGCGCTTCAAATACTTTAGAATTAACTAATCCAGATTGAGACTTTGATGCTTGTGCCGCATAACTTAAATACGTATCCAAACCACTTGCAGGAGTGTTTTTAGTAACCTCTATTACATATACTCCATTGTTACCAACAACTGGCTTAGAAACATTTCCAATCTCCATAGCAAAAGCAGCTCCAACCACTTTGGGCTCTGTACCAGCACCGCTAATAGTTGGTGTTTTCATATTCAAAGCTGATGCAACTCGTACCGTTTGGCCTGCATTTGTTGCTATATCATTAAGGCTACTTCCCGAAATTTTATTTTTCAGCATTTCTACTTTCTTTTCTTTTACCAAAATTGGTTTCACAGTTGGACTAGCATCTGCAGCTTTCATAGTTCCTTTGACTGCTTTGGCAGTCAATTGTACCACAGCATATCCTTCGGCAATATCAAAACGTTTTACGGCTCCTATCTCTGTATCCTCATTAAAGGCCCATTGCACGATAGCTCTTTGACCTCCTATACCAGGTATATTTTCATCCAACTCCTTGATTTTATTTACCGGTCGAACTGTCAATTCGTTTTCTTTAGAAACTTCTTCAAAATCTTTATCCTTTGTAGCAATTTGAAATTTAGTAGTCTCAGTAAAAATGGTATTTATAGTTTTCTCGCTTGGCTCTATCTTTTGAGCAATTGTAGCCACTTTTATAGCTTTTTGCTCGTTCTTTTGATCCTCTATACTAATGATATGATATCCAAACTGGGTCTCTACAATTCCTTGATCTCCAGTTTTATTTTCAAAGCAATAATCATTAAAGGCAGGCACCATTGCTCCTGGTACAAAATACCCTAAATCTCCGCCTTTATCCTTATTTGAATTATCTGCCGAAAATTGTGGTGCCAGTGTGGAGAATTTGCTTTTATCCGATTTTATCACATTTAATATACTATCTGCCAATGTCTTGGCTTCTTCTTTTGTTCTTTTCAAATCTCCTGCTGTACGCAGTCCTTCCCAAGAAACAAGAATATGGCTTGCTTTTACAGAGTCTGGCATTTGTTTTTGAGCAACAACTTTAGATAACTTGATATACTCTCCATCCTTATAAGGGCCAAATACCTCACCAACAGAAAGGTTATATATAGTATCTGCTACTGTACCAGGCAAGTCTTTTTTGAATATAAAACGATCATCAAACTTCAATGCAGAGTTCTGGTTAACGTATTCTTCAGCATTTTCAGTATTCCTAAATCCTTTAACAGAATCATTAGTTTTAGTTGCTTCTACAAACTCAACTTTATCTTCTAATAAAGAAGCTACTTTTGATGTAATTTCTTTTTCATCTTCTTCACTAGGTTCTTCCTTAAACAGAACATAACGAATATTTCTAGATGCCTCGGTCTTATATTGCTCTGCATGTTTATCTACATACGACTTAATTTCTGCATCAGATACGGTTACTTCAGAATCCTGAATGCTAGAAAACGGAAGTTGAATATATTTTATATTAACGTTATCATTTTCCATTTTATAAGCCAATTCTCCTTCTTTTAAAGTAGCACCAACACCTGCTTTGATCATATTTAAATAGATTTCCTCTCTGGCTCCTTTGCTTATGTTTTCTTCAAAGTCTATCCATTGCTGATATGCCTGAGGTGAAGTAGCTTTAATATTAGCTACATATTCTTGCATTTTTGCTTTATCAAAAACACCCGCCTCGTTCTGAAAAGTAGGGTTAGTCGCCAAAGACTCTCCTAATAACTGATTTACCTGATCTTCTCCTACCTTAATGCCTAATTCTTCAAACTGCTCTTCAAAAACCGCTTGACGCACTTCCTGATTCCATACATAATTTACGGCCTGTATGCTAGATCCACCAGCTCCAAAACTTCTAGATGCATTCTCTACCTTTTGGGCAAATTCGGTTCTGTCGATATCTTTTCCATTTATCGTAGCGATCGTATTTTCGGCTCTTTGCGAAATCGCTCCTCCATTACGGATTAAATCTGCAAGCACAAAAGAAAAAAGTGCAAGTGCAATAATCACAATTAAAAAAACGGAACGTTGCCTGATTTTATTTAAAACTGCCATGGTGTATTAAAAATTTATTCTAAATATAGTGGGCGAAAATACCATTTTATTGTAATAATACCAATTAAAAACCTAAAGTCTTTGGAAGTTTTTTTGCTCTCAGTTTTTATTGAACAATTAAACTATTTTAAAGCGTATTTTTTTCTAAATCAGCTTGCTCTTTTTGCCTAATAATTCCGTAGATAATTAACAATTGTGCAGTTGCGTAGGTGGTCATAATCCAAACATTGCTATATGCTATAGATTTATAAAACATATCTAAAGCCAAAATACTATCTGAAACCATAAAAAATAAGGCCCCAATAAAGACTAAAATATAACTCAAATTGGAAACGTCTTTCTCCCTTGAATATGCCAGATTTGACATTATCAGAATTACAATCATATAAACCAATACCGGTACCATCATATCTGATAATCCTTTATATAAAATAGAAAATAACACGATTACATATGCCAGAGTCCCCAAAAGAAAAAATATTGTTTTTCTTCTTTGTTTATCCACTTTTCTATAAAAAACGAGTATATACATAATATGAGCAAACAAAAAGGAAGTTAATCCTCCGATAAAAAAGTGTGAGGATACTTCTGTAAACAAAAGCAATACATCTCCTAATAAAGAAAATAGCAGTGCAAGTGTTGTTAATCGAAATACACTTTGACTTAATTTACCTCGATTAAATAAAAAAAAGATGATTAACGCTACAAGAATTGAGGGTTTTGAGAAGCACCTAAAATACTGAAACCCCAGGCTACTCATAAAGAGATCACATATCAAAAGTAAAAAATATACTATAATGAAGTTTCTTTCTTTCGAGGTTAGCATAGTACCCAGGTTATAAAACATGAATTATTCCTCTTCAATGACTTCGAGCTCTACAATGTCTATTTTTGTATTTGAAGTTTCGATGATTTTTATTTTAAATCCATCGATTAAAACCACTTCTTCTTGGTCTGGGATTTCTTCGGTATGGTTTACGATCATCCCACCCAAAGTTTCATAATTCTCTCCTTCTGGAAGGCTCAACTTATAGGTTTCATTAATGTAATCCACCTCTATTCTTGCAGAAAAACGATAACTACTTTCTGTAAGTTGCTCTTCGATTAACTCGACAGAATCGTGTTCGTCCTCTATCTCTCCAAAAAGTTCTTCTACAATATCTTCAACGGTAATAATCCCGCTGGTCCCTCCATATTCGTCGATTACTACTGCAATGCTTTTATGCTTCTTGGTTAAAAGATTAAGCACATCTTTCACAAACATAGTCTCTGGCACAAAAACTACTGGAAGCAATATAGAGCGCAATGATTTTGGCTTTTTAAACAATTCGAAAGAATGTACGTACCCAATAATATCGTCTATGGTGCCATTATATACGATGATTTTTGACAAACCTGTATCTATAAACAGTTTGCTTACCTCCTCAATGGATTGAGATTTTTCTACCGCAACAATCTCGGTTCTCGGAATCATAACTTCTCTAGACTTTACATCTGAAAAATCCAAGGCATTCTGAAAAATCTGAATTTCGCTATCTATTTCATCGTATTCTTCTACAGTTTCCATTTGTTCGCTAATATAATCTCCCAGTTCTGTTTTGGAAAAAGCAAGTTGGACCTGATCACCATCAGTCTTTAAAAATCTTTTTAGGACAAAGTCTGACACCCAGATTACAAAGGAAGAAATAGGTGAAAATATGAGGTAAAAAATGTATGCAGGGAACGAAAAAGCTTTTAATAAGGTGTTTGCATATATCTGAAAAAAAACCTTAGGTAAAAACTCTGCAGTGATCAAAATAACCACGGTTGTAATAATGGTATGAGTTAACAGTCTAAGATCCGTTAGAAAATAATCAAATAGCCAAAAAGACGATGGAAGAAACGAACTAAATAAGTTGACCAACACCTCACCCATATAAAAACCATATACTACAAGTGCAATATTATTACCCACAAGCATTGTAGCAATTAACTTTGAAGGTTTTTTGGTTAAACGAGCAAGAATATTGGATATAAAACCGCCTTGTTTTTTTTCTATTTCAATATGGATTTTGTTGGAAGAAACGTATGCAATTTCCATTCCTGAGAAGAAAGCAGAAAGAAGAAGAGATAATACAATAACAACAATACTTAATTCCATTAATTATTTTCTGTTATTCGCCTCAAATCGTTTTCTGAATTTTCTTTTAAAGAAATACATAAAAATGGCTGCTACAGCAAAAAAAAGATATAAATAACTTCTTCCTCCTTCTTGTCCCCACTCTACATATGCTTGGTATGCAAAAAAACACATAATTGCCAGATAGGCATACTCAAAAAACTTAAACACTTTCATCATTACAGTTAATTACTCCTTTATAAATATCACTCCGTCATTGCTTCGTGAATTCAAGATAGTGAAATCCTTATTAGCATCAAAACCATCGCCTTCATTCACATCACCACCTGGCAAATAACTTTTATAAGGGTTATCAGTAAATATCCAATTAATATTTTGATCCCAATATAATTGTTCTGCCTGCAAGTGTGTACTATCTGCCGTTTTGATATCGACATTACCTCTCATATCAATTAATCCGGTTTGTTGGTAAGATATTGCATAATCAGAAGTTATCTTACTTACTTTTCCTTCTTTATCTATGACATCAAGAACAATTCCTTCAGGAAATTCGTGATAGCCAAAAGACCTATGTGTAAAATCTAATATTCGCTTTGCGTTAAGTACCGCTGTAAGGCGTCCAGAATCTGTATATTTAAGATTTACGTCAAATGCCTCTCCTATGGGTGCATCTTTAGATATTACATAGTTTTGATTACCCGATGTATTGGACTGGCATGAAAAAAACAATGTCACAGTAAGAACTGTGACAAAGTTTAATAATATATGATAATTTTTGTTTTGCATTATAGCTTAGGAACTCTTACCGTTTCACCAATCCAACATCCTATTGCCACTGAAGTAACACCTGGATTATTAAAAATATCGGTTTTTGACGGCGCCTTTGCTTTATAGTTTGCAGCTGTTTTATTAGCAGTTGATTTTAAACTAGGATCAACTTTTCCTGCTCTTCTAGCATAATTTTCGGCTAACCAGTACACTGCTCTCTTACTAAACACATCTGTACCACAATTATTAGCACTACTTGCAATCATACTTGCAATTCTAAGGTATGCCGTACCCATAGATGGTCTGTATTTTAAAGCTTTTCGGTAATATCCTCTTGCTTTTCCTTTGCTTCCCTGCTTTTTTAGAACCTCTCCTATTCTGAAATATACTTTTGCCTTATCACTTGCCTTTTCTTCCATATCTGCAGCTTGATTAAAATATTTCAATGCTACAGACGTCTTTTTATCTTTTAATGCAAGTATTCCTAAATAATAGGCTGTCTTTGCCGATGGCTCTAATTTATGCTGAGACTCTACCAACTTAAAGAATAATGGATCGTCGGTACATTCTTTTGCATACATTCTTCTTGAAGCACCTTTTACCCATTTGATATCACTTTTTTTAGCATCAAACTGTCCATTGTATAATGGTATAAGATTTTTACAATCTGCAAGTTCTCCCAGTTTTTGATTAATCCCAGCCTTTACTTTACTGAAGGCAGCAAGGCGAATACCGGAATTTTTAAGTTTTCTCTTTTCTTTTGATGTTAAAGCAGTACCTGATTCTTCTTTTTCTGTTAATTCAGCAATAACTTTAGCTTTTTTACTTTCTTCATCTTCAATTTTCTCAGTGATATTATCATAAAGATCAAAAACTTCCTGAAGCTCTCTTTTACCTTCCCCATGTAAATCTACAAATAGAGAAAAGTAAGTATATAATTTCTTTGCTCCGGTAAAATTATCCTTATCTTCAGTATATGCTTTATGAAATTCAATAAACTGCTCATAGTTTGTTCCGATTTTGTTATCGAACATAAGTTGACCAATATCAGAATGCAAATCACCTATTTTTGTTTTACCCGGAAAGTATTGAAAACGTTCTTTTTGTAACGTAATTATTTCTTTTGCGATTGAAACTTTCTCTCCTCCTGCGGGAGCTTTTTTCAATTTATCCTTTAGTAGTTTTTCACCAAACTGATACGTTGCAACACTATATGTCGGACATTCTTTTCTTACTTTCCATAGAGGCTCTTCAGCCGCTTCATAATTTTTTACTTTAGCATGTTCATAAGCAATTGAAGCTGTAGTGGCACAATCTGTAGCCTGAGCACTAACACTTGTAGCGCTTATAACTAATCCTGCTGCTATTGTAAATAAATATTTGGTATTCATAGCTGTAAAATTGTATTAATTAAATTTTATTTTTCTAAACCATTTATCATTTAATGATAAACTTATAGAGACATTAAAAAAGTCTTCCCTTACTAATCCAAAATCTTTAGTTCCTCGTTGGCCATATTCAAATCCTATATTAGCATTTGAGAATAATCTACCAACTGGTAGTCCTACTCCAAAAGATATGCCAAACTCGTCAATTGATTCATTATTAATATTCAATCCTGTTTCTTCATAACGGAATCCCGCTCTATAAACAACTCGACTGAAATATTTAGTCAATGAATTATAATTCGGAATATAGAACCCTCCAAGCCTAAACTTTGAAGCATTACTATACTCTACGTCTTCTCTTGTAAACAAGGCTTCCGAGTAATCTCCAGAATCCAAATAAATATATTCAGCACCTACAAACCACTTTTTAGGCATTCCGATCCCGGTTCCTACTTTTAACTCTGCAGGAAGATCAATATTACTGTCCTCCAATTCAGTTTCTTGTCTATCTATAACAACTTCTTCTCCATTAGTTCCTAGCAATATGGTCGAAAGCTCTCTGGAACTATCTGCTGTAAGCGAGAATGAAGGTGTTGAAACAACAGATGCATGCCATTCTAATTTGTCTGATATCATCGTTTTATACACCAATCCCAAAGATAAGTTAAAAGATGATAAATTCGAACTAGTAATTTCTCTAGTATCAAATTGCACATCGGGTCTACTTAAAATAGACTTTTCCTCTATATTACCAAAGTTATAATTAAAATCCAAACCAACGCTTAGATTCTTGTTAACTTTAAACCCTGCAGATAGAAACACCTTATTTAAACCTCCTGTTCCTGTAAATTGCTGCTCTATATCATTATCATCTATTGATCTGAGTTTATACCCAACCGATGTTTGAGGAATTACTCCAAACCCAAATCCAAATTTACCGGCAGGAACACCAATTGCCAAATAGTCCAAAGATGCATTGTCTCCGGATGAAGATTCGGTTTGATTACTAATTTCGAAATTACTATATGAGCTACCAACCGTATATGTTGTTAGTCTTAATTCTCCATAGGAAGCAGGGTTTTGAAGATTTAAATGAATACTATCTGTAAAAACACTCAATCCACCCATCGATCTGTTTTCCACCGTTCCTTTAAACTTCTGAATCCCCAATCCATAAAAAGAATAAGGTGACGAAGTTCCTTCTTGAGCATTTGACATTACGGCCACAAGGACCAACATGACTACTAAAATCTTCTTTATCATCTACTATTATTAAAAGCTAAAATGTAGTTTAATCCCTCCAATAAAAAATTGGAAGTGGCAAATATGCTATTTTTTAATCTTTTAGACAAAAAATGTGCATCTCCTCCGGTTAAAATAACTGTTAAATCGGGATAAATGTTGCAATAATCTTTAATTAACCCATCAATTTCATTTAAAATACCATGTACAACACCCGAATGTATAGCTTCTTCTGTGCTATTACCAATAGTGTCTTTTGGATTTTTCAAATCTAACAGTGGTAATTTTGCTGTAAAATTATGGAGACTTTCATATCTCATTCTTAATCCCGGAGAAATTGCACCGCCTAAGTATTCTTCGTTTTCATTTTTAAAATCATAGGTAATACATGTTCCCGCGTCAATAACCAGTACATTTTTTGTTGGAAATTGATCAACCGCAGCTGCAACTAGAGCCAACCTATCTATCCCCAAGGTCGTGGGGGTTTTGTATAAATTCTTGAATGGCATTTGTATCAAATGATCAAGAAATAATACGCTAAAAAATTTATTTACATATTCAATAAAATCATCTTCAAGATTAGAAACAGAAGAAATTATTGCATCTGTAATCAGTGGGTAGTTATTCTTAAGATCACTTATAGTTTTTTTAAAATCAGCTTGTTCTATTGTACTTTTATATACAATCTCTGATTTTTCAAAAACTCCAATTTTTATGTATGTATTCCCTACATCTATAACAAGATTCATATTTTATACCATGAGGCGCAAAAGTACGAAACGATTTTTTTAATTTTTTCTTTTGAGTATTAAAAAAAGCGTTCTATATTTGCATCCGCTTACAGCAAGGTGCCTTAGCTCAGTTGGTAGAGCAAAGGACTGAAAATCCTTGTGTCCCTGGTTCGATTCCTGGAGGCACCACCTTGAAAACCCGAACAAGTTGTTCGGGTTTTTTTGCATCTAAAACTTTGAATTTTAAATACTCGAATTTTTATCAGAGTTCAATAATCAGTCCTGTTTTTTGCTTTTTTTAAGGGTTTTTCGCTGAATTTTACAGTTTATTCGAACCGCTGCTCTTTATTAATGAGCCTCTATAAAACAAGGAAAAACCCTATTAAACCTTTCTCGTAAAAGACGATCTAAGAATAAACCCTACCTTCTAAGGAAAATGGAAATTAGATGCTCAAAATATGGAACCTTAATCAATATGGTATGGGAATTTGCATTGAAAAGAGATAAAAGAATATTATTTTTTATGAATACCGGAATGATCATTTCCCTATATATGTCTTTTTTATGAAAAGGTTTCAAGCTACAAATTTGATGTTTTTCTATTTTTCTTATTTCTTCTACCCCACCAAATATAAAATCCTGTAACGGGCATACTGGCTCCAAATAAGCCAATCATTAGTGCCAAAATTTGTGTGGGTAATCCACCAATACTACCCATGTGTATATCCAGACTGGCTTCAAAAATATCTTGATTCTTTTCAAACATAGCTATTAATGGCTTATCCAATTGCTTACCAGTATATCGATCAATTATTTGATTATCGCCATAGAGGTGTAAGAAACGGTCATCCTTATCCAAAAGGATGTATTGTGAAGTAAGAGTATCTGATTCTAAGGCCATTAAAGCTAATTTATAGCCTTTAGGGGAGGTTTTTTCAAATTGTTCATAGATATATTGGAGGCTTTTAAAACCTTTATTTTTGCGGTAATCCGCTTTGGGAAGCTCTTGTCCAACTAATTCAGGATGCCCCCCAAATGCAGCTACTATGGGTTTCTCTATCCAATCGAAAGACATTACCAATCCCGTAGTCACGCTGATTAATAAAATCCAACAAACATAAAAACCATAAACCCTGTGAAAATCGTGATTCATCCTTTTTTTGGATGCTGGATATTTGGGCTTAAAAGCTGAGCGTGCTTCATTTTTACTTCTTGGCCACCATAGAATAAGACCAAATATGATTTCAATCAAAAAAATCAATGAAGCAATACGAATAATCCATAAACCAACATCTCCTAAAAGTAACTGCGAATGAAAATGAGCCACTAAGAAGAAGAAGTTTATAGATTTCATGTCCTCTGCAATGATTTGTCCAGTATAGGGGTTAATAAAAGTTAGTTTTAGCGTAGGCATTGATGAACCTTCTTTCATAACACCGCTAACCACATCAAAAGATCGTGCAGCATTGTTATATGTGTTGATCCAGAAATAGCGTTCCTCAGGGAATTGAGACTTATACGTTGCCACTAACTCATCTACACTCAGACGTTCTTTTTCGACCTTTACCTCTAGATTATTCTTGTTGTATGCATGCATAATCTCTTCAGCAAAGACAAACAAGGCTCCTGACAAGCATAATAGGCACACCACAAGTCCCGAGGAAAGTCCTAACCATAAGTGTATTTTTTTAATTATTTTTTTACTAATCATATCTTGAAATCTTATCTAACTTAAAAAGGAAACACTAAGGCATCATTTAACAACTGTAATGTTCTAATTTGAGGTCATTTTATGATATATAAAGCGTACATCTAAAACTCTACAATATTTTGAGGTTGTCCACCAATTACTGTAATTTCTAATTTGGATGTTTTCGTATCTGGGTCATAGGAATAGTAATATGCCTTCCCTCTATTTGGATCATTCGGATCTTGTAAATCAGCATTTTCAACAATAAAATAGGGTTTGCCTGCATAAATTGCAGGCCCATGGACACTGCGCCAATATCCTACAGGAATATCTTCAATTTTGGAAGCGCTTCTATTAATTAAATCAATTTCATACGCATAATTTTCTTTTTCTTGTAAAGCCGCAAACGTGTTATCCACAGGAATTCTGAACATTTTAACATACATTTTTCCATTCATTACAGCGCCACCTATAGCAAAAGTTTCTCCGTTAGGAAAATCGCCTCTTTTGCCATTTAGATCCCAGGTGCTGTCAAAGTCTGTAGCTCCATCTCGTATGCGAATTACCCTAAAATTAGGGCCTTCCGGATCTGTAAAATTACCTATAAAGGTTCCTAAATACATATCGTTTTTTTCATCTATGTTTACATAATTGATATTCTTAAAAGAGAAATAGCCAATTTTCATATGGTCGTCCCAAACAATGATTCTATCAAGTGTATCTGTGGCTACATCAATAACCGCCACATAAGTTTTATCATCCACTTGATTTCCTTGTTCGTCAGAAAAATATAATTGCGTAAAAAACTTACCATCTCGTTCAACCATAAAGCCACCTATACTTGTCGTTTCTACATTTTCTAAAGTAGTTCTAATAGCATTAATGGCTTCTGCAAAATCAATTTCACCCGTACGTACCATAGTTTCTGGGTTGAATATTTGTACTGCAGCTTGACTCAGGGCATGGTCTGTATAATATCCTTTGGTTTCTGTAGCAAAACCAAATGTAGCACCACCACCATATGATAGTGCTCCGGTGGGAATAAAACCATCTTCTATAAAACGGCCGGAACCATCTAAAACTAAGCGTTGAATACCAGCTTCGCCAAATGGGTTGGAAGTATGGTACACTGCACCATTAAAACCAACACCTGCGTTACGCGTGTTTGCTAATTGAATACCTTTGGTTAATGCTTGCGTAACATCTATTTCGCCTGAAGGCAAACCATCAAAAGGCACAAGGAAACCACTACTATCCTGGGTATTTGTAGTAATAAATATGGCAAAAGAACCAACCTCGTTTGCCCCGCCGATATCATCACTTTCAAATTCTGTTGTGCAAGAATTTAAAGGTATTAAAACAGATGCTAACGAAATTGTTATAATATTTAAAAGCTTTTTCATATCGTATCAGTTTGAAATCAATTATTGTAATCTATACGTTAGTTTTAAACGGTAGTTTCTTGGTGGTTTTGGTATTCTAAAATCATCAAAAAGCTCGTTATTAAATACATTTATCGCCTCTACATTGAGACTTAAGGGAACATTTCTAAATTTGCATGTGAATCCTAAATTCACTTGATGTTGTGTAGGAATTACAGAGGAAATAGCACTCGAAATTTCTCCAAATAAATCAGGCTCAAAAATTTTTGGCGTTGCTTCTACAAAATACTGTTCTGTGTATAAATAATTACCATAAACATTTAAATCCAATGGTAATTTTAATGGTGTTGAGAATACTTTATTTGCAGTTACATTTGTAAAATAGTAGGGAATATTTGGGGTTCTCGAATCTTCTAAAATAACGTCTGTCCCAGAAGTTTCTGTTCGACGTAGATCTTGATACGTTATTGCCGCACTAATACTCGATTTATCATCTATTTTGACTCTTACATTTCCTTCAATTCCTTTGGTTATTTGTGTATCACTATTTCTATTGATACTATTGATCAAACCCTGCGGAAAAATTCGAATAAAATCTTTGGTGTTGCGGTAAAAAGTATTCACCTCAATAAACAATGTTTTTGAAGCATTTACATTGGTAGCAAAACCAACATTTAAGTTATCACTTGTTTCTGGCTCTAGTAAAGGATTTGGTAACAAAAATAAGTTATCACCAAAATACTCATCTGCATTCGGAATTCTTGTTGCATTTTCAAAAGATATTCTGGCATACGTATCATTGTCTATCGCGACTTTAAACGATTGACCCCAACCAAATGAACGGTTAAATAATTCATCGGTTACATTATTACTAAAAGAAGAACTCGCAGCTTCAGTTTCTAGATAGTAATGTTTCACAAAAGATTCACTTACTACTCTTTTATTGAAGAAGGATGCCCCAATACCCAAACCCGATATAATTTTTGTGTATGTCGAAGGAATGGTAATAGGTTGTATCCCTGTTACTATGTTAACTTCTCCAAAAGGATCTGAACCTACCCTATCTGTACTGGTATAGGTAGAACTAAGCTTTACATTTACATTTTTGGTGATATCGTATTGTGTATTAAAGCGAGCCACTTGAGTATCTTCCTGGATGCGTTGGTCTCGTTTCTGGAATTCTCCGCCAACCGTAGGAAACGTCTGTTCTCCAAACCAGTTATATAAAAAATCTGATAAATCTTGCTCCTTAGTGCTAATATTGCTTAAAGCTGCGAAAAGGCCAATATTCCAGTGAGGTAAAATTTTCTTTTCATATTGTAAGCTTACGATTCTATTAATTTCTGCTTGAGTTACTTCTCCAAAAGGTCTATCAATACTGATCCCATTTTGCACTTCGTTATCTAACTCAAAATAGGCGAACTTCAAATCTAGTACATCTGCAATTTTAGTGTTATGTACTCCAGCATTAGCTTCAGTAAAACTAGCTGAAATTGCATCGTGGAATCTTCTCACCCTAAATCTTTCAACAGTTCCTTGTGTATTAATATCTATATCAAATTCATAATCATTGTCTGACCGTGTGTGGTAACTACTTACACCTACATGAATTTTGGTCTTAGGAATTATGAAATTACTATTGAAATTTAATATCTGCGTATTAAAAGAGCCCAATTCTAAAGACGTATCGATATATTGTTTGTCTTTATCTTTAGTAACTATGTTAATAGCTCCTCCTAAAGCGTCTGCCCCAAGTTCTATGGGTAATACACCTTTATAGATTTCTACATTTTTAATGACACTTGTAGGCACTAACCCGATATTGAAGGCTCGCCCAAGATAGTCTGTTGGTATACCATCTTTAAAATAACGTATAGCATTTCCTTGAAGTCCATTAATATTTATGGTAGTAGCACTACCTATACCAGATGATTGCCTAACTTTAACTCCCGAAGTTTGGTTAATAATCTCAGGAATACTGGTTGACTGTTCTATTATTTTCTCAACATCAATTACCTCAATCTTAATAGGTTCTTCACGCTTACGAGCTTGTTTAGTTTTTGCTCGAACTACGACTTCACTCAAAGACTCATCAGTTTCAACTAAAGTGATTTTTAAACTAATTGGTATATTATTTTTGAAAGTAACTGGTATAGTTTGCGTTTTATATCCCAAACTCGATACCTCTACCATATAATTTCCAAGGGGAACATTTGAAATTTTAAAGGCTCCGCTTTCATCACTTGCTGCACCCAATGTCGTGTTAACTAAAATAACATCAACACCCAAAAGCGGAACCCCTTTATCATTAATTACACGTCCAACCAATGAAGATTGACCAAAAAAAGTTGTTGATAGTAATGCAAAAACTAATAGAATTTGATATTTTTTGTACATTTGTTTTTATTTAGACCAATTCTAAAGAAGTGCAAAACTAAGTCACAAATCATTACTTTTTTTCCGTTATACGGAAAAAAAGGTCCGCAAAAAGGAATAAGTTATGGGAACGCAGTACATATGAAAAGGAAACTCTACGACGTAAAAACCGATGAACCTCTTCTAGAGTATGGCTTCCCTGAAGACTATTCGTATCATGAAGATGGCGTTTCTGATCGTGTAGTTTCCAGAGCTTTCGACTTTGCTTCTGGGACCCTTTATGAAACCTTCTTTGAAAATTTTCATATCGGATATTGTGACTTAAAAACAAAAAAGTCAACAAAAATACCTGTGGCGACCGAAAAAGAAACGGTTGAAATGGAATTTGTGTTAAGAGGCAGTTGTAAACGAGATTCATCAGCGTTTGAGTATACCCTAGATTTTGACGAAAACCGACATAATATTACATACACTAAGCCACATAAAGCTATTTCTAACTGGAAAGCTCCTTCGAAAATTGTACAAATGCTACAAATAAACATTTCTCCAAACGTTTTCACCAATTATCTAACCGATGACAACAATTTAGTTAGAAACTTCAAAGAAAATATCCTCAAAAAAAAATCTTCACGTATTAACGCTCATAGTTCAACTATAACACCCAAAATGCACCAAACAATCATAGAAATAATTAATTGTAAAAAAAAGGGTACATTAAAACGGGTTTTTCTTGAATCCAAAATCCTTGAACTTTTGGTCATGCAATTGGAACAGTTTTCTTCAGAAAAGAAACCAAAAAATTATACTATAAAAGAAGAAAATATAGAAAAGATTCATGCAGCTAAAGCTTACATTATAGATCGCAAATACAAAACAATAACCTTGGCCGAACTTTCACAAATAGTGGGCACAAATGAATATACATTAAAAAAGGGCTTTAAAGAGGTTTTTGGTGCTACTGTTTTTGGATTTTGGAACGAATTGAAAATGGAAAGTGCCAAAAACCTTCTTCTTAATTGTAATGTTTCAATAGGCGATGTAGCGGATACATTAGGGTATAAAAACCAAAGGCATTTTAGTACTGCTTTCAAAAAATATTTTGGAAAAACGCCAAGAGAAATAAGGAATATCACTTCAAAAAATTGACACTTTACTCTTCAAAATACTTCTATTTATGACATATATTATTGGTAATAGCTTGATTTAATGCAGACAACTTTTCAGGTTTTTTCTAGTAAGTCCTTTAGTATTCTTCAAAAAGTTTTTGATATAAATCTTAATTTCAAGATAATTATTCTAGTAAACTTGCTACCTCTTTTAAAACTAAGCTAAATATCATGTAAAACACAATTTTCAATGACCAAATGATTTTCTTATGATTAACCCACAATCTTGTATCAAGAAGAGTTCGATTGTATTCCTAGAGACACCACTTAAAAGAAAGCATAAACCCTTGAAAATTATACTATTTTTGAGGTTTTTTTATGGATAAATTGGAGAGAAGTGCTCTTTATAGAATGTACATGAAAGTAATAGTGCTCTTAACGCGCAATTAGATAAGTTTTTACTCATTCATTTTAGCTTATCATTAAACATTCATCCCAGTTGGTGTTATAATCTGCCAAATAATCTAAAATAACCAAACCAATTCCGGCAATTCCCTCTAAGAGTGATATCTCAGAAGTCCATGTTTTATCTTTACCATTCCATTGCTTATAGCCACAATAACCATCTTTATGGATCGCCTTACTAAGTCCATCTTGAATCCAAAATTCGGTAGCTTCTTTAAAAACAGTATCACCTGTTTCTTTATACATTCTATTAAAGATTTGAGCATTCCCGTAAGAACCATGACAAATTCCTGCATCAGTAATCAGGGTGTCTTCTGGCTTTGTTCGCATTGCGGCATGCTTTAAAATAGAAATCGAAGTTTGTTTCAAATCCTCATCTTTTAAAGTTTTTGATGCATACCAAAGCTGTAAACCAATTCCTAAATCGCCATAGCACCATGCTACTCTGCTTGTATAATCTATGTTGTTGTTTTTTGGTATCCAGGATGGAAATAAGGAAAATGCATTGTTGTCTTCATTTTTATAATCCGCAACATAATTAACAGCACTTTTCAGTAGTTTTGAAGCTAGTTCTTTAAAATCAATATACCCATGCAATTTTGTTAAAACACCAATAATACTAGCCATACCATGAGACAAGCTTAGGTTATAACCCATTTCCTTGGTTTCATGGTCAATTACAGATAACCATTTAAGTTTGTTTTCTCCTTCTTTTTCAGAAGTTCTATACAAAGCGTCTAAAAATTCTAAAAGATACTTTTTGTAAGTGCTTTTTAATTTTTTTGACTTCGTATTTTCATAGCGTTTTAAAAAATAAAACGCACAGCCCATGGCTGCGTGCAAAAAATCGTACTTCCCGTTTTCTATATCTAAAACCATTCTAGTATATAAATATGGGTCCATTTCAGAAAGTACAGCATCACTATCTACATCTATAAAACCTTCTTGCTCTAAGTGGTCTATAACCCAACCCATGCCAGCAATACCAGTGCAGTAGGTAGGATAGTTATATCCATTGTTAATAGTATTAATACTTTGCATTAATATTTTTGTTCCAATTTCTGCATTATTATCAATATCCAAATATTTTGCATAGTAAAACTGAAACAATGAGAGTCCAGAAAGCCCCGCTAAAACACCTGGATTTTTTTCATCCCCATAATGTTGTTGTATCGTTTTATCTAGATTCTTAAGTTGTTGTTCTAGTACTATTTTGTCCATCAATTTTGGTATTCTATTAAAATATAGGTAACACAAGGTTTGAAAAGCAAACACCTATGTTACCTACTTTATTAAATACATTAAAAAGCTACCCCTAACTTTTAACAAAACATTTGCTTAAGCACATGCCCCAGCTGACAAACAAACTTGTGCGTCACAATTAGTCATGTGAATGGTACGTACTGTACATGTGTATGCTTGAGTTGCTGTAGGACTACCACACGCTTTTCTTTTAGTTACCAAATTACAGTCACCATTACAAGTGCGCCCATTATCATATGTTACATTTCCTCCCATAATTTGACTACTTTGTAATTTAGAAATGGTTTTTTTGTTTAAATGTAAACCTGTTAATTTCTTTTTTTTCATGATGTGAAATTTAAAAACTTAATTTCCTTGAACATTTATAGACACTCAAGGTTTGTGTCATTTCTAGAATAAAGTACATTCTTGCCATTAAACATACCCAATGAACACTACAAGCTATCTAATAAAAGACTGATTTAAAACGGTAAACATGTAAGCGTTTTACTATAACATGTAAGCGTCGCTATTTTCTAGTAAAATGAAAAAAAGGAAAAGAAGTTATTAAGAAAGAAGGTTAATTAAAACAGCAAGGTTTTGTCTATTTCTAACAGAAACGGTAATTTTTTCGTTGTTTTTTAAAATGATGGCCTCTTTTTTATAAATAGATTCTATAAATGATGTATTAATAAGAACGGAACGACTTGCTTTAAAAAAATGCTTACTAACTAATAACTTTTCATAATATTTAAGTGATTTTGAGGCCAAATATTTTTTGTTACTAGTTAGGTGAAAATTAGTGTAATTACCGTCTGCCACACATTTAATTATATTATTAATTTCGACAGAAACATGTTCGTTGCCCGTGTGTAATAAAAGGAAAGGGTTTGTATCATATATAAAATTAGTAAGTATATGTAGCTTGTTGATCGTAAATAATCGTTCTTTTAAATTTAAATATCTTCTAATTACAGATGTTATCTGCTTTTCGTCTATTGGTTTTATTATAAAACTAAAAGCATAATGCTCGATAGCCTTTTGAATAAAATTGTCGAAACCAGTTACAAAAATGACTTCAAAATCTTGGCTATTAATTCTTTCAAAAATTTCAAAAGCATTACCATCTGTTAATTCAATATCCATAAAAACCAATTCGGGTTTTCTCTCATTAATTAAGTTAACAGACTCTTCGATACTCCTTGCATAACCAGCAATTTCTATAGTCTTAAAGTATGTGTTTAAAATTGTTGTTAAATACTTTTGTGCACTTATATCGTCTTCAATAATTATTGTTCTAGTTTTGTTCAAAATTCTAATACATTGATTTAAATCATAACGGTATGCAAGTAAAGCTTTATTTCGTTTTCTTTCTAATTGTGGGAAAATCTTTTTGTCAAAATAATGAAAAAGAAATTTTTAACCCTGAAGAAAAGTATACACAAAAATATATAGATTCGATAACCATGCGTCCTATGTCACCTTCTCAAGTCGAGAATTTCAAAAAAGTTTTGGAAAATGACAAAACACTCTTAGGGTGGAATCGATATTACATGGCCAAATCTAAATTTGCATATGATAAGCGAGAATTTGATTCTGCTATTTATTATGCAGATAAAGGTATTAACTTCATTAATACTTTAAAGAATATTCGCCCGCTTGATGAGCTTGCATTAATACCAACATATATTAACAAAGCAGCAACTTTGAGTCGGTTAAAAGATTATAGAGCCTCAATCATTAATTATCAAAACGCTTTAGATTTAACCAAAAAACATCCTTATAAATGGAAAGCCTATATAAATACAGGAATAGCTGAAAATCATCTTGATATCGGTAATGATAGTTTGGCACTAGCAAATTATTTAATAGCTATTAAGGATACTAATTATCTAAGTATCCCTAGAGCCGCAGTAACTGCTTATTCTAGAGTAGCTGAACTGTATCGAGATTTTAACGATATAACTAATGCTAAACTATATTATCAAAAGAGCATAGAAATATCTAATAACACAACATATAAAGCTAATATTTCTGCCATATATGGTTCGTTGGCAAAACTATATAATAATAAAGATTCTACTATTTACTATTATAAAAAAGCACTCTTGGCAGATGAAACCTACGGTATAGGTAAATACTATGGAGCAATTGAAAATAACATGTTTTTTAAAGGGTATGTTCATATTCATGAAGGAGCCTTGGACAAAGGAATTAATAGCTTTAAAACCTTAATCGAAAAATTAAAGAAAAAACAAAAAATTACTCAGGGAGATAGGGATTTAATGCTGAAAACCATAGAGAATTTAACCGATCTTTACGAAAAAAAAGGAGAAATAAAAGAATATAAAAATTTGATGAACGAAACGTTTGATTTTCTAGAACGATTTAGACAAGGAGAATTAAACGAAAACCTTCAAGATATAGAAACTCAATATCAGGTTAAAGAAAAAAATGCTTCTATCAAACAATTAGAAACGAACAAAGCACAACAAAACATCATTTTAAAACAGCAAAAAACTATTACTTATAGTTTAATTGTTTTATTACTGTTATTATCCGTATTTGGATATTCATTTTGGAAACAACGTAAGTTAAAAACGCAGTACGATAAAGAAAATTTAGAACAACGTTTATTGCGATCTCAGATGAACCCGCATTTTGTATCAAATGCTCTAAATTCTATTTGTGGGTTAATTGAGGAAAAATCGGCTAGAACTATTCCTTATATTAATTCTCTGGCTAAGTTATTTCGTTTAACATTAGAAAACTCTAGAGAAGAGTTTGTTAGCCTTAAAGATGAAATGACGGCATTAAAAAGCTATTTAGAATTGCAATCTAATTTTTCGCATGACTTTGATTTTGAGATCACCACTGATATTACAATACATGATGAGGAAACTATTATTCCGCCAATGCTAATACAGCCTTTTGTTGAAAATGCCATTTTGCATGGTTTAATCAATAATGCCACGGAAGGCAAAATAGAAATTGCAATTTTTAAACAAGAAAAAGACAATTTGTTGCTCTGTCAAATAACCGATAACGGCATCGGATATACAAAGAGTATGGATGTTAAAACCAAAAAAAAACGCAAATCAATATCAGGTGATATTGTTACAGAACGATTAGACCTATTAAAAAAGAAGTTTAAAGTTAATACTAGAGTTACTATAAAACAGGCTCCCCTAGGTGGCACTCAAGTCGACCTTTATTTACCCTATTTGCTTGATATATAAAAATCGAATTATTTTAAAATCAGAAGACACCATAAGAAGAATCACAAATGTCAACTACAATGACATAAATAAGTCCTTTACAGGTACATTATTTATTAATTTCTTATTTAGATATCGGTTCCAATAGGACTAGTTATTGTAGAGGTTATACATTCTTTTATATTCTCTGTTTTAAGAGGTGAAGGAATAAATATTGGAGCTCCCCCAACAATTATTTCATAATTCTCTAATTTGGCAATTTTAATTTTTTCTAGAGTAAGTTTCTTTTTATACTGATCTGTTTTCATAACTTTCTTTTTTAAATACTCAATTTTGACAATAAAATCTTAATCATATTAATTTCCTGTTCCAATTGGCCGGGTTAGTGTAGAATTGCAGTGGTCAAAACAAATAGTACGTTCTTTGGTGGTCAGAGGAAAGGGTTCCTGCCCACCTAAAATAATATCGAAGTTCTCTAATTTGGCAATCTTAATTTTCTCAAAGCTTATCGCTCTTTTGTTTTTTTTCATAATCTTATGGTTTTAAAAGTCAACACACTAAAGTAAGATATTAATCAATTCAACTATATAGAATAAATTATAAAAATTAAATTTAACAGATCAATTTACTTATCTAATATTAATTCTTGTTATTTAATTGCTTAATAAAATAAGATGGATAAATCCCTGTTCTCTTATGAAAAGCTGAAGAGAACGATTGTGCATTTTTAAACCCCACTTCCTCTGCGATAGCCTTTATTGTATAAGATCGTAATGATTTGTTGGTGGTAAGCTGGCCCACTGCAAAATCTACCCTTAGGTTATTCAGATAATTGGCAAAATTGATATGTTTATACGCATTAATAATCTTTGATAGGTAGGCACTATTGGTATTGAGCTCTTTAGCCAATGAATTAAGAGTATAATGTTTTTTTGAAAATTTATCAGAACTTTCAAAAACATGCAACTTATCCAATATACTTTTTACTACTCCACCTGGGATATCGATCTCTTCTTTGTTATATTCCTGTGCAACTACAGTTGTTAATCCTCGCGTGTTTTGCTCTTTGTGCTTTTGTTTTTCGAGCAATACCAAAAATCGTTTTTTATTGATCGTGCTTCTCCAAAAACCATATACAACAAGTATTACTAAGCCTCCCAAAAACACCATTAAAATAGTAATGGTATTCTCTTTTAAAAATTTCTCTTGCTCCAATTGATCGATTAATTGTTCTTTTTCAAAAATCAACTCTGCCGTATCATAACGTTCACTTATATTCTTGGTTAGATAGAGTTGATTTACGTCTTTTATACTATCCAGTTTTAACAAGGTATTGATATATTCTATTTGCTGTTGTGAATCACCTTTGGATTTATAATAAGAAATCAAATAATCATAGGTGTCCATTAACTCAGGAATAACAACTTCTGTTTCCTTTAGAGTAGAATCTACATTTTTAAAGTAATGTATGCTCTTCTCTGTCTCCCCTATGTCCTGATATGCGCGAGCAATATAATAATCGCACGCGGCAACCCTTGTTTTTAGATCATCTGCTTGTAAGATTATTTTTTTTCCTTTTTCTAGACTATCAATCGCTTCATTATAGTTTTTGGATAGATATTGATGTATTCCTGATGTTACAATAAGATAAGAATATAAAGGGATATCATCCGTTTTCAGTGTTTCGAAAATCCCTTTATCAATATATTCTTTGGCCTGGTCTAATTCTTTACTATGAACATAGGCATCTGCCAATGCAAAAAGCACACTATTGTAATTGTTTGGTGTTTTAAAATGAGGGTTTTGTTCCAAAAAGTTTATATAATCTACAAAAATGACTTTTGCCTCTTCTCGATCTCCGGCAGCATTTTTTAATAATCCTATATTAAATTTTAGAGTTCTATATAAATATTCATTCCCATTTTGTTTCGCATATTTTGAAGCAGTAAGATATAACTCTAAGGCTTGTTGATAATTCCCTTGTTCATAACTATAATTTCCTTTAAGTAAATATCCATTCGCTGGATATTCTTTATATCTCTTATCCTTGGTAATGGCAATCAAACTATCGGCATAAACCAATTTATTATGAGTATCTAATTTTGATAAAAAAAAATATGCATTGGCCATACCTAGGGTGTCAGATTGATATCTAGATGTTAAAAGGCAAGATCGCGCAGTTTTTAGTTTTAGAGAGTCCGTGGTTTGTTTTGCTATTTGGGCTTCGAGTATTTCAAAATTTGCCTTCTCTTTCGTCTTTTTTATTTGCCCGCGTACTTGCCCTGTGACCAATAGTAGTAGTATGAAATAACCTAAAAGCGAGCCCCCTTTATTCATTACAATAATTTTGTAAACTTATCTAATCATTAATTATACCAAATTGAATAATCATCTTTCATAAAATAACATAAAAGATAAGGTCTTAAACGAAAAAAATATCTACGAGGGTTTTGTTTTCCTCAGTTCATCCGCCCAATTACGAATTTATGATAATTTATTCGAAGAATAAAGATGTCACCTATGTTTATCTATTGATATTACTCAATTAAAAACAACGCCTGATTTTTATAAATCAATAGTTGAAATTTATAAATCTCAAGAATATAGTCTTGTAAAAACACTGGTATTCATATTAGCTTTGGCTATCCAAATGAATTTCAATAAAATCAAAAACCACACACACAAATTTTATTAATCATTATATCTAAAATTCAAACATTATGAGAAACAAAGTCTTATTAACCATTAAATCACTATTAGTAGCTGTTTTCTTATTCACTTCTTGTGAGACAGATAATCAAGACACATCGCCTGAAGCTAGAGACAATGAATTCGAAATTACTCCAGACACCAAAATAAGCGGAAAAGCTAGTGGTGCTGTAAACGAAAAAGTATATAGATACTATCGTGGCGGTTCCCAATCTTTGCACACCTACCAAACACAAAGTGGTAGTGGCATAGCCGTTGGAAACTATGAAGGAGTAGCATTTGTAACCCCGGTTACAACATCCTCTGCAGGGATAGATCGCAACAAATACAATATCTTATACTTTTTAGCCCATCCGCAATTGCAAGATTTTATAATGACAACAAGCGCTACCGAATTCTGGAATTTACGTGGCAGAGGGTGGAAAAATGTAACAAGACGATATGTCTTAATCCAGAAAAGATCAGGTAGTGGTACCAAAAAATTATATCGTTTTTATAATCGCACAAACTCTGATCACTTATATACAACCAACTATTCTGAAGGAGTTAATGCTGGTTATAGATATGAGGGAGTAACCGGTTGGGTATATTAAAAATCTAATTATCAACTGAAATAAGCTTTTTCAAGGGGAGAAATAGAATCAAAATTAATGATTCTATTGAAAAGCTAATTTCTTTAAACCCGGACAAATTGTTCGGGTTTATTTTTTAAATAACTATTGATATACTTGTAATTACTAATAAGTTATTATTTTTGCTGAGCAAATTTTTACTATGACCTATTTAAAAGCCCTTCTTGTAAGTATCTTTCTAGTTTTAATTACGCAAACAACATACTCTCAAGATTCTAAGCCCGAAGACCTACTAAAATCCCAAGACACCCTTGATACAAGAAACTCTCAGAGAGAGATGACCCGCTGGCAAATGATCAAATATGATGGGTTATCTGTATATGGTGGTGTAAAACATGTATATACAGGTCCATTACGATGGAAAGGAAAAGACTGGTTGACTTTTGGAAGTGTTATGGCCGGGAATGCTATTCTACTAGCAGTAGATGAGCCCGCTGATGAAGTTTTTGCAAAACAAGGCGATGGTGTTCCTGATCTTATCAAAGAAGCTGGTTTCAGATTTGGAAAACCTCTTTTAAATTATGGTTTAACAACCAGTGTTTATGCCTTGGGACTCATTACAAAAAATGAAAAAATCCGGAAAACGGGTGTTCTTCTAATAGCTTCTGCCACTGCAGGAGGACTGCTTCAAACTTTAGGAAAAACAGCTGTCGGTCGTGCACGTCCTCTAGAGGGTGAAGGAAACTTAAGTTTCCGTTTTTGGTCCAGTGAAGCTGGCTATCACTCTTTCCCTTCTGGACATGCTATTTTAGCTTTTACAACGGCACATGCATTTGCCAAACAATTTGACAACCTATTTGCGAAAGGTGGAATTTACGCACTTGGTTTAGTCACTCCCGTTTCTCGATTATGGGATGGTGCACATTGGTTAACCGATGTTACACTTGGGCTAGTAATGAGTGTGTTTATTGTTGACAGTGTTGATAATTATTTAAAAAAGGATAAACGTTATGTTTATGGTAGTAAAAAACGTAAAGTTCGATGGAATCTACGAGTAGGTGCCGGACAAATTGGTGTCGTTGGTAGATTTTAAATATAACCTTTAATTAAATTCCTTTTCATAGTACGTAGCAGCATCTTGTAACAATAAATCCAAGTACTGATTTTCTAATTTTAATTGAGCCTCATCCCACTTTAAATATTTAATAAGATCTTCTTCAATAATAGATCTATATGAATGAACGCTACTGATATCAAAGTAAAGTCTCCCGGTTCTTCTTACAAAGAAATCAGCCAAACTATTCACCATTTCATGATGCACCCCATACCAGAGCTCTGCTCTAATTAATCGCTCCTCGATAGCATCATTTAGAAAGTAATTTACCTTATCAATAATGATATCGCTCTGTTTCCCATAGGTAGAAACCAAATACCATCCATAATATGGATCTTCTATCTTCAAATCTTTAAGCCTTTGTGTAATTTGCCCCATATAAACGGCAACCTCCTTACTGCCAGTCAGCGGATTACTTGTTAATTGAATTTGTTGTGTATGCGACCTAGAAAAACTATCTCTTCTTTTACTACTCATTGTTTTTAGAACCGTATCAATAACACGCTGTGCCATTTTACGATACCCCGTGAGTTTTCCGCCTGCAATAGATATCAACCCTGTCTTAGAAATAAAAATTTCATCTTTTCTAGACAATTCTGAAGGATCCTTGCCATCCTCATGGATCAAAGGTCGTAATCCAGCCCAATTGGACTCAATATCTTCTTCTTTAAGATGTACACCCGGAAACATATGGTTAACCGCTTTAAGTAAGTAAGCTGCATCATCTTGTGTAGCAACTACTCGATTAAGATTTGCATTATAATTCGTATCGGTTGTACCTACATAGGTGGCTCTCCCCCTAGGGATTGCAAAAATCATTCTTCCATCGGGCACATCAAAATAAATCGATTGGGTAAGTGGGAATCTCTCTCTCGAAAAGACCAAATGCACTCCTTTTGTCAAATGCAAATGCTTATTATTCATCGAATGATCCTTTTCTCTTAATAAATCTACCCAAGGTCCTGCTGCAGAAACAAAATTTCTTGATTTTACTGTAAATACTTTTTTGGTATTATGATCCAGGCACTGAAGACTTTTGATCTTACCGTCTTCGTCATAATTAAAAGAAGTCATCTCGCAATAATTTATACTATTTGCGCCAAAAGAAGCTGCTTTCTTTAGTAGTTCTACGGTAAGTCGAGCATCATCAGTTCTATACTCTGCATAATACCCTCCACCGGTAAGCCCTTCTTTACTAAGCAAAGGTTCTTTGGTCAATGTTTCCTCTATGCTAAGCATTTTTCGTTTATCATCTCCTTCTACATTTGCCAAGAAATCGTAAACCTTTAATCCCACAGAGGCCATAAATTTGCCATAGGTTCCTCCTTCAATAAGTGGAAGTAACATTTTTTCTGGCACTACAAGATGTGGTGCGAGTTTATGTACAGTGGCTCTCTCGCTTCCGGATTCTTTTACCAAACCGATCTCCATTTGTTTTAAGTATCGTAATCCTCCATGAATAAGTTTGGTAGATTTATTACTTGTACCAGACGCGAAATCATTTTTCTCTATCAGGCAGACTTTTAAACCTCTAGACGAAGCATCCAAAGCAATACCAGCACCTGTAACGCCTCCTCCTATAATTACCAAATCGTATTTTTCATTTTGTGCTCTTGCCAGTTGTGTTTCCCGATCCAGAACTGAAAAGCGAATAGGTCCTTCTTCTTTTACGGCAAGCATATTTTTATTCACAGTTTTTGTGCGCGCCACTGCCTGTTGCCATCCCGTATACTTTCTACTTCGCTCATGCTCGGTAATTTCTGGCTTAAAAATAGTATCAACAGCTCTAATCTTCGAAATATCTTTTTTTGTCCAGACACCAGCTTTGATTCCCGCCAAAAAAGCTGCTCCCATCGCTGTAACTTCAAGCATTTTTGGTCGGTCTACAGATACATTTAGGATGTCTGACTGAAACTGCATCAAATAATTATTGGCTGAAGCTCCACCATCTACTTTAAGTTCTTTCATTTGTTTTCCACTATCTTCAATCATAGCTTCTAGCACATCGCGAGTTTGATATGCCAATGCCTCTATAGTAGCTTTTATAATTTCATTCTTTCCAGAATCCAAGGTAAGTCCATAGATTGCGCCTTTGGCCTCCATATCCCAATGAGGTGCCCCTAATCCTGCAAAAGCCGGCACCACGTATAGATCCTCTGAGGTTTTTGTTGATTTACATATCGCTTCGGTCTCTGATGCCTTATCAATTATCTGCAGTTTATCTCGTAACCATTGTACCGAGGCTCCGCCAACAAAAATGCTCCCTTCAAGGGCATACTTGATATTATCATCTGGCAAGCTACAACATAGCGTTGTTAGCAATCCATTTTTGGACTCATACGGTTTTTTTCCGGTATTGAGCAGCATAAAACAACCAGTTCCATAGGTGTTTTTGGCGATCCCAGATTTATACCCCCCTTGTCCAAATAAAGATGCTTGTTGGTCTCCTGCCACACCATAAATCGGAATATCATGTCCTTCATACTTAATACTTCCGAAATCTGATGAAGAATATTGTACTTCGGGAAGTACAGTTTTAGGAACATCCATAGCTTCCAGTAATTTATCATCCCATTTGAGGTCTTTAATATTGTATAGCATCGTTCGTGATGCATTAGAATGATCAGTTAAATGTTTGGTTCCATTTGTGAACTTCCAGATTAACCAGGTATCAATAGTCCCAAATAATAATTCTCCTTTCGAAGCTTTTTCCCTGGCACCTTCTACATTATCAAGTATCCATTTTAACTTTGTGCCCGAAAAGTACGAGTCAATGACCAATCCTGTATTTTTTGACACATATTCGCTTAAGCCTATGGATTTAAGATGTTCACAAATTTTGGTTGTCCTTTTGTCCAGCCAGACTATGGCATTGTAGATAGGTTTCCCGGTATTTTTATCCCATACCACTGTGGTTTCTCGTTGATTGGTAATTCCTATACCAGCGATATCCTCAACAGCAATGTTTCCCTTTTTAAGCACCTCTCTCAAAACTTCTTGTTGATGCAAAAAAATCTCTTCTGGATCATGTTCTACCCATCCAGATCTAGGGTAGTGTTGGGTTAGTTCTTTTTGCGAAATACCACAAATCTCTCCTTGATTGTTAAAAATAATAGCCCTAGTACTTGTCGTCCCCTGATCGAATGCGATAATATATTTCTTGGTCATATCTATATGTTTGCCACCAACTCAAAAAAAATGAAATTCGTATAAAAACTGCAAAAAAGCAGGTTATAACTCAAAGAAAGTGATGATTGCATACAAATATCCAAAGTATCTATACAATAGAAAAGATAATCCCTAATAAAATAAAATGTAACCGTTTGTATTATTTTTTATCCATAACATGCCACATTTTGTTGGATTTTTTCCAAGGAAAACACGAATAACTTAAAACTTATTTGTTGAGATTTAGCCGTTTACTACTCATTTTTAATAGGAAGAAATACTTCTGCTTTCCATTGCAGTTCATTACCATCTTGCATAGGATTATTATAAAAAAATTCGAGCGGCTTTTTTTCTAATACCATGTTGTTTGCTCTCGCATATTCTAACAACACAAACCACGCTTCGTGACTATTTCTATAATTGCCGTAGAAGGTTGCTTTTAATGCTTTTTGAACTTCAATCTTTTGATACTTTATTAATGAATCAACCGGAAGCGTATCTTTATGAGTTATCGGAACACCAAAATCCATTTGAACCATATCCGTATCAATGTCCCAATGCTCTATTTTGACAAAAGGATATCCTTTTATTTCGATCCCGTTTGCAATTAACTTTGGGTACAAATAGCTATTTTGCGACATCATTTCTTGAGCTTTTCTATTTCGTTTGATTTTTGAAGAAACCAACAGAACATCCATAGAAGGTATTTCGGTCTCACCATCTACTATAATTTTAAAAGTATTAGAATATCTTCTAAGTGTTTCTCTAAACTTTATAAGATCCTCTTTTATTAATTTTATCTGAGAAGATGATCCGGTTATTACTTGTAATCTATTTTTTATCGAATGATCTTTTGAAATTATTCCTACTTTAATTTTGGTAACAGTATCATTAACACTTTCAAATTTCCAATCTAAAAACACCTTTTGGTTATCAAAGATTACTTCTTGCTTTATATCAATGTCTGAAAAGTCAAAGCTTTCATTCGCTAGTTTATCAGCATTCGATGTTATGTTTTTTACCTGGTGATATACTCCAATGGGAGCCATATTAGCTCTAAAATTAATCTCATAATCATACTTTTTGATGAATAAATACCAAATGGTTGTAATAAAAAGAATGATTAAAACGCCAATTACTACTTTCTTCATTAGATTATTACTTGCTAAATGGGTTTTTAATTATTTAACTGACATTTGAAGTTGATTTAGAACAAATTTCCCTAATTCACGTCCTTGTTCTAGACCCAAATCTATTGCCGCGCGATAATGAATCCCTCCGTACAATCTACTAATCGCCGCTTCGTCTGCTGCTTGATTGAAAGATGTAAAAGAACGTATTGGCAATCCATATTTTAATTCGGTATCATCATTAAATGCAAAATTATCTCCAAAAATTTCAGTAAGAACGGTAGATGCCGCACCAGATACTACAGAATGTCCACTGGTATACTCGGGAAAAGGGGGAGTTTGCAAAACTGGTTCCCAGTTTTCATCGATATGTTGATTGATCAGTGTTTCAGGTCGAATAAGATTACTCCTGTATTTTTCATCCCAACAGCTTATAAATGCATCAGCAATAGCAATAGAAGTTTTGGTATAAGCATATACGGTTTTAGCAAAATCTGCTTCGGTTTTTTTGCTTGCTATTTTACAAATCCCAATCCAGTGTGCTCCCGGAGTTATCTTTTTGGTAGCAAACATCAAATGTCCTTTATGAGTAGACACATAGGGGTTACAATCCCAAAACTGTGCTATTTCTAATTTTTCTGATTTTTCTCCTTCTTTCTTTATTTCTACACCAACTTCATAGGTTTCTGTAAGTTCTTTATAGAACGGAGAATCTTTTTCTAACGAAAAATCAGGATGTTTTGATGGTGTAAATTGTGAAGCAGAATCTATAATCGATGGTCTGATCTCTCGCCAATGGGGCTCGATACCATCCATATAATCTGGAGGAGTCGGTTGCCAACGAGCCGGATCTTCTGTATTCACAGAAAACTTGGGCATTGTACGAGTTTGAGCGTAATTATCGGTTGCCAACCAATCTTTCATATGCTTTGCTACCAACAATCCATAATTCTTAGAATCGTTAAAGCTCTCTTGATTGATCTTTTCCCAAGAACGATATAGGCTATCTCTATAGCTTTCTACTTTATCTTCAGAAAAAACAAGCTCTTTACCAACTTCTAAATACGCTACCAAAGCGGCAACTTCAAAATTCACACTTTTTGTAGTATCTACGGCAGGAATAGGTGTGAGCCCATGTAATTGACCTGCTAATGTATGGTATGCTGCATTACCTTTACAAATTACCTCATAGGCTGTAATATTGGGATAATTATAAATTCTACTCGCAACAGGAGGAGAAAATATATCATGAACCATCACCTCTGTAATTTTATCCACAGCTTGATGATAATTGTCCTGTGTAATTTCTATCGTCGCCTTTTCTTTTTTACATGAAGCTAGCACTACGAATAACAGGAAAAAGTATAATAACACTTTCAATCCTGAGGATTCCCTCTTCAAAGAGAGGATATCTATTTTATTTATTGAGTTCATAAATTTCAATTTTTCCATTGTTTATAGTAATCAATAGATACTCCTTATTATCAAAATTAATAATATTTAGCCCTCTTACAGACTTTTGAGTAAGGTTAACATTTAATTTATTGGCATTAATAATTGTTTTGTCATTTCGAAGTACAGCCCCTGCAAAACCATCAAATCGACCATGATAGGGTATGACTCCAAAATAATTCCCTCCCAGGAATACTTCTTTGTTACCATCTTTATCAAAATCATACTTCAGCATTTTGGTGATTGGAGCTACTTGAAGACCGTCTTTGAACGGAACAAAAGTAAAAGTACCATTTTCATTTTTTAAATATCCCGAAGCCATTTGATGTACCTCAAACAGGGTTGCTTTATCCAAGGAATTTTTATCAAAAACCTCTGCTACAGTTTTACCTGCAAATGATGTATAGTTTGTGAATTTTTTACGAAGAAAATTTAGCTGCCCAGACAATTCATCTAGCCCCAAAATTGTATGATATTTTCCTTCTTTTGCAATAGCAATTATCGTTTCTTTTTTTTGGTTATTATCAAAATCCGAATAATACATTCTAACAGGAAAATCCTCTGACGCCTTAAATTTGGTATTCAAACCAAAGTTTCCGAGCAGATAATCCATATCACCATCTTGATCGATATCAAATTCCTGAATTGTTTGCCACAAGCCATTAAGTTTTCCCTTAGAAACTTTACCAGATACATCAACAAGATTTCCACTTTCATTCTTAAAAAAATGTGGTGACATCCATTCACCTATTACAATCAAATCTTTTATTCCATCAGCATCAAAATCACTCCAAACGGCATCGGTTACCATCCCTACTTTTTGGAGAGCTTCATTTTGTTTTATACTAAAATTTCCTTTGTTATTTACTAATAGGTATGAATTCGGAATTTGCCCAAAATCATTAGAAACCACATATCCTCCTATAAACAAATCCAGATCTCCATCTTGATCTACATCGTTAGATTTAATAACTGATTCATGTTCAAAAAGTTTAGGAAATTGGCCTTTGATCAATCCCTGATCCGAATTTAGATATAATCGATCCACCAGTTCTGTTGAATTTCCAAAAAATTCTCCTCCCGAAGAAGCAATTAATAGATCATTTTTACCATCCTGATTAAGGTCTTCAATAATTGCAGTGATGTCTTCTTTACGAATATCTGCCTTAATCACAGCTATATCTTGTTCTTGAAAACCAGCTAATGTCTGAAAAAACATTTTGGAAGCTTCATTTTTTGAACTTCCAAAGAAAATATCATCGTTACCATCTCCATTAAGATCTCCAACGGCTATAGCAGGTCCCTTATCTGAAATTTTATATGGAATTAATTTTTGTCTATTAAAATCTGTATAATTATTCTCTTTATGCACATAATCAAGCCCCGGTAGGCTATCAACTTGCTTAAACCACCCTCTTGATTCGGGAAACAGTTTATTATAATCCACCTTTTTTCTTTTGTGCAGTAGTTTAACCGTAAGTGTTTGATTTGTTTTGACATTTTCTGCCGTTTGCACTGTATTATCGGGCCAAATAATCTTAAGCGAATCTATCGTTTTGACCTTACCATACCCAAAATGAATCATTGCTTCTGAAGATGATTGAAATCCCTTGGAAACAAATAATTGTTTATACTGTGGTATTCTGTTATGATATGATATTACCTTGGTTCCTATCCCAAAAGGGTTTTTATCTTTATATGCGAACTTCAATTTTAAATAGTTTGAAGTTGTATTGGTTTTATTTCTATAAAAAATGGCGTGATCATTTATTGTATTGGTTACAATATCTATATCTCCGTCATTATCAAAATCTGCGTAAGCACTTCCGGTAGATACATTGGTATCTTCTGGCATCCAGGTCGAAGATCGATTTGTGAACTGAATCCCTGTTTTTCCTTGAAACATATAATTTTGAACCCTTCCTGATGGCATGATATCCAACGCTTCCTGATCTACCAATTTGGTTTTGGTTAACTGTTTCTGGATTTTTTCATTTGAAATAAATTTGATATAGTCCAAGTCATTAGGTCTCTTTGGTATGCCGTTAGAAATGAATACATCCTGTTCTCCATCCTGATCATAATCTGCAAATAAAGCACTCCAGCTCCAATCTGTAGATGCTATATCGCTAAGCAATGCCGTTTCTGTAAAATAGTTCCCTTCCTGGTTTATCTGAAGCATATTTCTGGCATATTGATAATGATACCCTAATCTGTTAATACGCATGGTTAGCATATCTACTGTTTCGTCTCCAGCTGATGCCTTGAGTACCTTTTCATCTTCTGGGGTCATGTCCAGGGTGAGAATGTCGGGATACCCATCGTGATTAATATCAGAAACGTCACTACCCATAGAAAAGCGACTTGTATGTCCAAATTTTTTCTTCAATTGTTCGCTAAAGGTTCCGTTTCCGTTATTGATATAGTAATAATCATCTTCATGAAAGTCGTTGCTTACGTAAATGTCGGTGAACCCATCATTATTAAAATCGGCGGTAGCTACTCCTAAGCCATACCCGTTACCTCCTCCAAAAATGCCAGCTTGCTCACTTACATCGGTAAATTTTTCACCATCATTACGCAGTAATTTATCTCCACTCTGGTCACTTCTTATATTACGTAAAGAAGCTTTTCCGAAGGAATTTTGAGTATGAACAGCATGATTTAAAAGATACATATCCAAATCCCCATCATTATCATAATCAAAAAAGCTTGCCGAAGTGGTATAATTCTGAAAGTCTAATCCGTATTGTGCAGCTTGTTCAGTAAATGTTCCATTTCCATTATTGATAAATAACTCATTAGCGCCCTTCAACCCTTGAAGCCCAACCACTGCACATACATAAATATCCAGAAATCCATCACCATTTATATCGGCCATTACGGTTCCGGTATTCCAATCAGAATTACCCGACACGCCGGCTTTTTGGGTAATATCTTCAAACTCAAAGTTTCCTTTATTAAGGTAGAGCTTATTTTTTCCTTGATTTGAAGTAAAAAACACATCTACCAGGTCATCATTATTGATATCTCCAACTGCAACTCCGGCTCCGTTATAGAAATATAGATAATCCAAAATATTTAAATCCTCGGTTGGAGTCAGGGTATTTTGAAAAGTAACTTTAGTAATTTCCGAAGGCACTTTCTCGAATACTTCTTCTTGCTGTGATTTTTGTCTATCACAACTTTGTAAGAAGATCAATCCAAAGATGAGTATGATTATATTTTTGGTCATTGGTTGTTGTGTGCTATTCAGAAACTAATTCTTCAACTTAAAAATCTTAGGAGCATTGTTATTAATACCTGCAATCAGATACTTTTCTCCAGATTTATTTTTGATCCAGTGCATAGCCCTTACCTCATCCTGAACAAGAAATCCAGAAGATTTTTGATTAATATAATCTCCTTTCTGATCGCTTAACAAAATAGTCCCTCTGTTTGCGTCCAATCTTGAGAATTGAGGTTTGAAGTTGTAATTATTCCCAGCTAATATCAGGTCTAAAATTCCATCGTTATTAAGATCTTCGGTCTCTATATCACAAATACACGATAGCTGCGCTTGCTGCGGAAGTTCTTTCACTTCAAAATCTCCTTTTCCATCATTATATGCTACTAAACTTGCGAAGTTATTTGCACTCTTGATTATCGTATTTTTTAACACTTCTTCAGAAAATAGTTCATCAATAGACTTAGTTGCATATTCGGTGTATTTAAGATTTTGCTTTTTCAAAGAATTGATTTGACCTGTGATTTCATTTTTTAGATGTATTGGAACATCCTTTCCTTTAATATTTTGTGTTATAATCTGCTCTATTGTACCATTGTTATCAAAATCATTGATATACACTTTAACCAGAGCATCTGCACTTGCATTATACATGGCATTTAACCCTCGATTTCCTAATACCAGATCTACATCTCCATCCTGGTCCAGATCTTTTGCTTCTACCGTATTAAACCAACCAGAATAATTATCCAGGTTAGTAGACAGTGTAGTAAATCCTTCTGAGGTATTCTTAAATATTTTGGGCGCCATCCATTCTCCCACGATGATCAAATCTTTTTTACCATCTGCATCAATATCCTGCCAGGTAGCATCTGTGACCATACCCACCTCACTTATTCCTGAAGCTTTTGTTTTGGTAACATCTTTAAAATTACCTTTTCCATCATTTTCCATAAGAAAGCTTTCAGGAGTAACGCCAAATGTACCAACTATGCCTTGGCTACCAACAAAAATATCTACATCGCCATCCTGATCATAATCGTGTGCTGCCAGTACCGAAATATTAGTATTTGTAGGTTTTATGATATTTCCTCTAGAAAAATTACCTCTTCCATCGTTTGCATAATATCTAACCCCTGTTCTTGCACCTTTAAAATTACCTCCTGAGCCAATAATCAGATCCAGGTCCTGATCTCCATCTATATCCTCAAAAATAGCCACAACATCCTCAAAAATCTCTTCGGTTTCGAATGACGTTGGTTTTAGTTTTCCGTTTTTGGTTTGTAAATAAAGTTTACCAGGTTGTTTATATGCTCCACCTATAAAAACATCATCATTTCCATCATTATTAACATCTCCAACAGCCAAGGCAGGACCTTCTTTGGATTGCATTTTATAAATTAACCCTTCATAATCAAAGTCTACATATGGGTCCTCTTTATGAGCAGGTATTTCATGTTCAACAGCTTCAAAATATTTTTTATTGGTGATTACGTTCGCCCGATACTCGACTGTAGCATCTTTTTGATCTAAGGTGATCAAGGAATTTAGTTTAATATCTTTGACAGTAGTTATTTTTCTATTTGGAAATATAACTCGCATAGAATCTATAACCTTGGTTTTACCCAACCCAATAGTCATTACATACTCGATAGATGATTGAAAACCTCTTGAGGGTATTAACTCTTGTCTCAGAATCTGATCTTCAAAAAACACTTCAACAATACTACCAATCCCAAATGTATTTTTATCAGCTCCTTTTAGTTTAACTTTCAAGTAGTTATTCTGTTCTTTTTCGCTATTATTCTGATAAATTGAAACTGGCATATTAAAATTATTCACAATCAGATCCAGATCTCCATCGTTATCCAGATCTCCATAGGCTGATCCATTTGAAAAAGTAGGTTCATCGAATCCCCAATCTTTGGTTGCATTTGAAAAGGTAAGATCTTTATTATTTTTAAATGCATAATTAGGGATAGGTGTAGACGGCATTTTGCTAATTATTGAATCTACTTCTTCTTTTTTACCTGTGAGTACCATATTTTGGATAATATCATTGGCAAAAAAGTTCATAAAATCCTGATTAGTTAGATCATGATAAATACCATTGCTTACGTAAATGTCACGATAGCCATCATTATCCATATCAAACAGTAAGGCTCCCCAGCTCCAGTCTGTTTTTGCCACACCACTGTAAAAGGCAATTTCAGAAAAGGAATTATCACCATTATTAAGCTGCAGTGAATTTTGCATATACTGGTTATAAAAATCTCTACTTTTTTTCAACTTATATACATCATAACTTTCAAAAGAGCTAGTTTCTTTAAGTCGTCTATCATCTTCGGGTAACATATCGGTTACAAAAATCTCTGGATAGCCATCGTTGTTTATATCTGCCATATCAGCACCCATAGATGAGATGCTTAAATGCTGCATCCAGTCTTTTATTTCTTCAGAAAAAGTACCATCACCTTTATTGATGTATAAATAATCTCGTTCATAAAAATCATTAGATACATAAATATCTGGAAGTAAATCTTTATTAACATCTCCAATGGTAACTCCTAATCCAAAACCGATGAGGCTACCATATATTCCTGCTGACTCACTTACATCGGTAAAAATACCGTTATCATTTCTGAGCAATTTATCCCCTCCTCCTTTTAAAACCTCTGGGATATTCCAATCTTTGGCTCTAAGATTTCGTTTGTTTACATACCCAAGGCTACTTACCGGTATAAAGCTATTGTTAAGAAGATATACATCGAGATCCCCATCTTGATCATAATCAAAAAAAGCTGCATGAGTAGTAAACCCATTATCGGCCAAGTTATATTCGGCTGCTTTTTCTGTAAAGGTTATGGTTCCTGAGCTTGTCGAAGGGCCATTATTAACAAATAATTCGTTTTTTTGATCATCTCCTTTTACATTTCCTGCATTACAGACATAAATATCTAGCAATCCATCTGCATTAATATCGACCATAACCACACCTGTAGACCAAGCATTTTTACCGATAGTTTTTGAGGAAATAGAAATATCTTCGAACTGGAAATCTCCTTTATTGAGGTATAGTTTATTTTCTTTTCGGTTTGCGGTAAGATATACATCTGGCAAACCATCATTATTGATATCACCAATGGCAACCCCTCCGCCATTATAAAAATTTCTATACGTAAAGATGTTAAAGTCTTTCGTATTATGTACTTGATTTATAAAATCAATATGTGTTACCTCTGCAGACAGTTTGGTAAACAATGTATTCTTTTGTTCTGTATTTTCTTCTTTTGGTTGTTTCTTATTACAAGAACTTAAAAGCATTAAAAAAAGACAACTATATATTAGCTTATTCATGTTACTTCTTTATGTTTTTAATGGCTTGAACACTATCATTATTAACTCCAAACAATAGATATCCTTCTTCGTTTACCTTAATTTTTTTTATGGATCGTACCGCTCCTTTAACACTAAAGTCTGATTGTGTATAATTAGTAAAGCTTCCTTGGCGATCATTTACTAATACAACTCCATAAGAGGCGTCTAATCTACTTAATTGTGTGTTGATTTCATAGGTGTTTCCTCCTAGAATAATATCAGGATATTCATCATTATTAATATCATCAACCAAAATATCATGAACCGAGGAAATTTGTGCTTCCCACGGTAGTTTGTGCGCTGCAAACTCAAAATTTCCTTTGTTTTCAAAATACATTGTGCTCAAAGTAAAAGCTTTTCTCTTTTTAGCTTCATTGATCCTTGAAATTGAAAAATAATCTTTAAAATCTGCTTCCGCAAAAGCCTTATAAGACAAATATTTTTTATTTAATTGCGGTATTTGCTTTACCAATTCATCTTTGGTCGCGATCGGAGTTTCTTTTCCTTTATAGAAATAGGTAACTATAGGGTCTATTTTACCATTATCATCAAAATCATTAAGGTACAATTGAATCGGCTCCTGTTCTGAAGCCTTTAATCGTGTATTCTCTCCCCAATTACCCGCAATTATGTCTAAATCACCATCTTTATCCATATCATGAACAGTAACGGTGTTCCACCAACCGCTTGTGTTTTCTAATGAAGGAACATTTCTCTTTTCGAAATTACCATTCCCGTCATTAACCATAATGGTTATTGGCATATAATGGCCTGCCAAAATCAGATCGTCAAATGTATCATTATTAATATCTATAAAGGTAGCATCATACACCAGACCCATCGTAGACAATTCTTTTGCGGCTATTGAAGTAATTTCTTTGAACTTACCATTACCATCATTTTCAAAAAGATAATTTTTTGGAACAACACCATACTTTGCAGGTTGTGCATTACTTCCTATAAAAATATCAATATCTCCATCCCTGTCGATATCAGAAGATACAATTACGGAAGCATTAATGGATTGATCAGAAAAGACTTTTTGTTCTTTCTTAAAAACACCATTATCATTAATAAACAAAGCGGGAGCACTTTGATAACCAGAATAACTTTCGTTACCCCCATAAACGACTACTATGTCTAAATCCCCATCCTGATCTACATCAAAAAAGGACTGATCAACATCTTCATAACGTTTATCTAACTCAAAATCTGGTTGTTCACTTTTGATAAACCCGCCATCGGGCTGTTGTAAAAATAATGCAGGAGCTTTAAATCTTCCTCCCGGAATAAATACATCGTCTAACCCATCTTTATTTACATCGATTACTGAAATATGTGGACCCTCATTAGAACTGGCATACGGAGCCAAAGGTTCTACATTAAAATCCTTTGTTTCATAATCCTGATGCTTATATTTTAATCCAGTTGTTACGTTTTGGAACAAGCTTGTATGTTTCTCTTTTACTGCTGTATATGGTGCTTCTTCCTGGACATCTATATAGAGTAACTGGTTTACATCGATATTTTTTCTAATCGATGTAAGACCTCCCGGCCATTGAATTTTTATAGAATCAATAATTGTGTCGTCTCCTAATCCAAAATGTAAAATGGGGGTGACAGACGATAAATACCCTCTCGTTCTATAAACTTCTGATACTTGTACTTTATTTTTTGTATAGACCAATACTTTAGTTCCGATAGCCTCAAGATTATTTTTGGTTCCTTTTAGTTTTAGTTTTATGTAATTGTTCTTGTCTTCGGCTAGGGTTGATTTATTTTCATAGACAAAAGCTTTTTGATCAATATTGCTGGTAACTATATCCAAATCTCCATCATTATCCAAATCTGCATATACCGCACCGTTACTATATGAAGGTATATTTTTGGACCAGATATCTGAAACGTTATTAAAAGCCAGATTTTTGTTGTTTTGATAAAAATAATTGTTTGTTTTTTTACTTGGTAGTTCACTTATCAAGGCCAAATCCTCTTTGGTCATCCCTTTTTCGATTCGCTTTTGAATATTATCATTTGCGATAAAGCTTATAAAATCCATATCATTGGTAGCTCCTTTTATTCCATTTGAAATAAAAATGTCTTTATATCCATCATTATCATAATCCGCAATAAGAGGTGCCCAGCTCCATTCTGAGGATGCTATCCCAGCGTAAAAAGCTATTTCACTAAACTGGTTGTTACCCCTGTTTAGTTGCAAAGCGTTTTGCATATACTGCGGTTGATAACCATTTTTGAGATATTGATTATAAACTGGAAAAGCATACTCTGTCCCCGAAGATTTATAAGTTGTAAGATCTTCAGGAAGCATATCTAATGATACAATATCTGTAAGACCATCATTATTAACATCGGCTATATCTACACCCATCGAGAAGTGAGATGTGTGTTGAATATTATTTTGGTCACTACTAATTATTTCTTCAAAAGTTCCATCTTTTTGATTGATATATAAATAATCATTTTCAAAAAAATCGTTACTCACATAGATATCGGGGTAACCATCATTATTAATATCGCTTGTAGAAACTCCTAATCCATATCCTATTGCTCCTTGAAAAATTCCAGCTTGCTTAGAAACATCTTTGTACTGTCCATTTTGATTTTGATACAATCGATCTCCAGAAAGGGTGTCTATTTGTTTTCGTTTAGAACCTCTACCATAAGTTCTGTTAGGATGTACTGAATGGTTTAACAAATACATATCTAGATCCCCATCTTGATCATAATCGAGAAAACTTGCTTGTGTAGAAAAACTTGAAATATCCAAATTATAAATCGAGGCCTCTTCTTTAAAACTCGGAATACCTTTTTTATCAAATCCTTTGTTTACAAAAAGTTTATTCTTTCCCTTTATTCCTCTATAGTTACCAAGCTTACATACATAAATATCTAATAGACCATCATTATTAATATCCACTGTTGTTACACCAGTAGACCAACCTTCGTTATCCTTAAGTATATCTGAAGTTAGTTCTTCAAAATGTAATGCTTTGCGATTTATGTATAATCTATTTTCTCCTTGGTTAGAAATAAAATACAGATCCTCTAGTTGATCATTATTGAAATCTCCAACGGCTACTCCAGCACCATTATAATAATATAGATATCTGAGAATATTAAACTGTGGGGTATCCTTTAGCTCATTTACAAATAAAATACCAGATTGATCGCTAGGTACTAATTTAAAAAGAGTAGTGCTTTCTTGATTTTCGCATGAGGTGAAAAAAGCAAGAATTAATATACAAATACCTATATGCCTATAGCAAGTAGCCAACTTAACTTATTTTTTCATTAATTAAAAAATCTAAATTAGTAGAGCCCTTCAAAATCGAAGGGCTCTACATTAACAATCTTAGCTTAATATATTACATTAATAACCAGGGTTTTGACTTAGATTTGGATTCGTTATCAATGCTGTAGCGGGAATTGGGAATAATGATCTAAAATCATCTGTATTGATTTTCAAATCCCATGCATCTGCAAATTTACCAAATCGGATCAGGTCATTACGTCTCCAGAATTCTTTATATAATTCTCTTCCTCTTTCATCCAATAAATCTTGTTCGCCTAATGCTCCTAGATTACTAGCATTACGTAGACCTCTCAATTGATTAACCATACCAATAGGATCGCCAGCACCACTTCCTCCTCTAAAAATAGCTTCTGCCTTCATTAAGTGGGCATCGGCATATCTAAAGATGATTTGATGACCTGCAAACTCTCCATTTGTTGGGTGATACTTTATAGTACGAATTCCTGTTCTTTCATTATTACCTGCCAAACCAGGGAATTGTTTTTCAAACGCTAACGGATTACCGGGTCTATCTGTCAATGGACTTCCATCTAAATCATATTGTTGCCCAATTAAGAATCCAAAACCAATATTGGATCCATCTAATATACCGTCATTATCCTCATCAAATTCATCCGGATCCATTCCGGCGGGTAACGGAGAACCAGATAAAGGAACAAAACCTCTTCGTTCTTCTTGTCCACTACCTGGTGTATTAATGTTTGGATCTCCTTCAAAGAGGTCATAAAATTCAGCAAGAGTAGACCATCCGTTCCATCCTCCACCTGTATTATCGGGAGTTCCTTGATTATAATGTAATCCATTCCACATTCTGTTACCAACACTTGATATGGTAAAGAAAATTGTTTCGGTATCTACATCGGGCTTAAAAATATCAAAATATCCCGATTGTAAAGCATATCCATCTGCTGTAACCGCATCAACCAGTTGGACAACTTGTGTCATATCTGCTGCAGCTGGAGTACCAGTACCTAAGTAAATATGCTTGTTTAAATACAATTTTGCAAGAAGAAAATTTGCAGCAGCTTTGGTAGGTCTCAAATTTTCTGAACTTGGCCCACGAGTTGGTAAATTAGGCAATGCAGCGTTTAAATCATTCAAAATAAAATCAAAGGCTTCAGCACGGGTCATTACCATAGGATCAACCTCTGGACCATCTCCTGGAGTTCTGAAAGGTGCCTGACCGTACATATCCATTACCCAAAACATAGCGTAGGCTCTTATAAATTGAGCACTAGCTCTTTCGGCATCACTTGCACTAGTCGTTCGCTCATCAATTATCTGACTTGCTCTAAAAACCAACTGATTCAGATTATTCCAGTTGTTTAACACATAAGGATGTTGATCATCCCAGGTATGCTCATGTAGTTTTCTCCATATACCGTTATCTCCCCAGTCTGTACCACGGGTAGGCACCAACAATTCATCTGAAGTCACTTCATTCAATGCATATAAATCTTGTTGATTTTCAACAATTCCTTTTAAATCGCCAGAATAAAGGTTCTCTAAAAAAGGTCCAGGTTGTTCAATTCCTGTAAATTCAGTTTCAGAATCTGCAATTGAAGAATCTGATTCTTCAATCTCAAGATCTGTACAAGAAACCACTAGTAGCAGCGATAGCACTATCAGTAAACTTGATTTAAAATGTTCTTTTTTCATAATTCTATTTTTTTAAAATGTAGCATTTAATCCAAACGTATATGTTCTAGGCCTTGGAAAAGCCGTATAGTCTATCCCTGCCGTTGGTAAGTTATTCAAAAGATTATTACTTCCCGCCGTTGGGGCTGTACTTACTTCCGGATCTAAACCGCTATAGTCGGTAATTACAAACAAGTTCTGACCGGCAGCATATAACCTCATGGTTTTAAAAACTCCGTCACCTGAAAGAGGCACATTATATCCAATAGTTGCATTTTGCAATCTTAAAAAATCTCCTTTTTCCAAGAAACGAGTAGATACATCAGCCGCGTTAGTTCCTGCTTCTCCATTTCCTATAACATCGGTAGTTACATTACGCCCTCCTTGAATACTACCCGCTGTAAAAAAGGCATTTTGTGTGTTATTATAAATATAATGTCCATACTGGCCTGCCAAGAAAACAGATGCATCCCAATTCTTGTAATTGAAACTTGTAGAAATACCTAAGTTAATATCAGGCAAAGCACTTTTTCCTACTAACACCTGTAAATCATTATTTGCAGTAATTGATTGTCCATTGGCATCAAAACCTTCAAATTCTCTTAAAAAATACGAAAATAAAGGTTCTCCGTCTGTTAAAATCTGCGAAAATGCCCCCGTAAGTCCTTGACCAAATATTGTCCCTGCATTAAACTGTCCTTCAAAATCTTGTAACTCATTTTTATTATACGCTATATTGAATCCAAAATTCCAGGTCATATCCTCCTGTTGAATGATATCATAATTGATTGCAAATTCAACACCTTGGTTTATTACACTACCATCAACGTTGGTAAAAGTAAAAGGTTGAGCAGCCGGTTGAGCAGATTGCACTTGTAATAAAAGATCCTGAGTATCTTTTCTATACAAATCTATACTACCACTTAATCGGTCATTCATAAAACCAAAATCAATACCAATGTTTATTTGCGAAGTTTCTTCCCACTTTAAATCGGGATTTTCAAAGGATACATCACTTGTTCCTGGTACTACTACCTCTCCTCCATTTTCTATCCAAGTAGTAGGAACAACGAATCTTTCTCGACGAACAAAATTTCCGAATCCTAATCCATCCTGATTACCCGTAATACCATATCCTACCCTTAATTTAAGTGTAGAAAAAGCCTCTGGAGCAAAGTCTTCTTGATCAATTTTCCAAGCCACTGCCCCAGAAGGGAAATAACCATATTTGTTATTTTCTCCAAACCTGGAAGAACCATCTGCTCTCATTGTTGCAGTTAAAATATATTTATCGTTTATAGAATAATTAGCTCTAACAAAATATGACTGTAACTCATCTTTAAAATCAAAGGTGTCCGCAGTGATTGTACTTGCTACTAGTCCATTAGGAGCCGTAAAAGGAACACCCGCCTCAATCACAGGTACAATTCTATTAATGAAAGCACCTTCAATTGTTCCTCCTCCATCTCTAATCTTATCTGATACGATATACTGTTGATATGGTCCTTCAATATTAGCCTCTATAGCGTTGGCAGAATTTTCAAGCCCATCGATCATGTCATCTAACTTGGTAGTATTAAAACCGAAACCTCCAATATTTCGGCCAGATCGATCAAAATCCTGGAATGAATAACCTCCTAGAACCGAAAAAGTAGCGTTCTCGAATTGCTTTTCATAGTTTACCGTAAATTCAAGAAGTCTATTCGTTATATCGATATCATTTACAGTCGCTCTACCATTTCCAGGAGTACCATTTTGCAACCCTTGAATTCTTCCTGAGATTGCGCTACCACGTGTAGATTCTGAATCGTCATATCCTACATTAAGTTTTGCAGATAATCCTTCTATTATTTCATATTCTATAGAACCATTTAACAAGATTCTATTTGTATTTGTTTCATTTTGGCTATTAACCAATAAACTTAGTGGATTAACCTCTGCTCCTCCTGCACTAAAGTTAGGATCAGCAGGCCAGGTAGGGTTGGCAATATATGCCATACCTAATAAATCCCCTTGAAAACCTGCATCTGCACCAATTGGTGGCGATTCATCGTTCACCCTAGAGATGGTACCCTGAACATTTAACTTTAACTTCTCATCAAAAAACCGGTGTGTAGCATTAATACGACCTGTTATTCTTTCTAAAGAACTTTTCTCTACAACACCAAATTGCTTACCATATCCAAAAGATGCTCTTATATTACCATTAGTATAGCTTTGAGCATATGAAAAGTTTTGGTTTTGCGAAGCTGCCGTTCTAGTAATTACATCTTGCCAATCGGTATTGGATCCAAAATCCTGAGCTGCCACGTCACCTCCAAAATCTTGTATTGCTGCTAAATATTGATCTCTATCCAACAAATCGAACTCTTCGGCAGGTTTTGCAATACTCACATTAGATGAAAACTCAAAAGTAGGCTTTTTAGAGCCTCTACCACTTTTGGTGGTAATAATTACAACCCCATTCGCCCCTCTAGAACCATATATTGCCGTAGCCGAAGCATCCTTTAGAATACTCACGCTCTCTATATCATTCGGACTAATAAAGTTTAATGGGTTTCTAGATGCACTAGAACCTGCACCGATATTGCTACCACTTGCTCCGGTTTCATCACCCGCCAAAGGCACGCCATCTACAACAAATAACGGATTGTTATTGGAACGAACTGAGCTTGTACCTCGAATTCTAAGATTGATTCCTGCCCCTGGTTCACCACTAGTTTGAGTAATTTGAACCCCTGCAGTTTTACCTTGTATTAATTGCTCTGGCGAAGCAATGACCCCTTGGTTAAAGTCTTCAGAACTTACTACCGCTACAGCTCCTGTAGCATCTTTTACAGACTGTGTGCCATATCCAATTACCACCACAGCCTCTAATTCGGCAGCATCCTCTTCCATTGTAACGTTAATCGTAGTTCGACCATTAACAGGAATTTCTTGAGCTTTGAAACCTAGATAACTAAAAACAATGATTGCATCTTCGGCAACGTTATCTAGTGTATAGTTTCCATCAAAATCGGAAACAGCCCCATTACTTGTTCCCCTTACAAGAACATTTACCCCTGGAATTGGCCCTCCGGCATCAGAAATCACCCCCGAAACTGTGATTTGTGAATACAACATACTCCCCGATAAAAATACCAGTAAGAATATGAGCTTTTTAAGTATCATACTTTTCATAATATAGAGTTTGATTTAAATTTGAATTGTTTCGTTGTTTTATTTTCTTTAATAAAAGCGAGATTTTGCTTTTTTGTTAAGTAACAGTGGGACATCCAAGTCTTTTTACCACATTTGACTAATTCTGTAACTATAAAACCAAAAGTTACAAAAAAAATGGATGCCCCAGTTGTTACACCTTCGAGAAGTTTATTAAAAAAACTCCTCCGCTAACAAACAAAAACTAATTTCACTTTCTATTTTATTCATATTAGTCCTTTAAAAAATCTTTACTATTTAATCAAGTTGAACAATTACACCTTGATAGGGTTGAAGATGAACGGTATTATTTTCAACCTTCAATTCTTTATAATTATTCACTAGTACATGTTGTTCATAAGTAGCATTTTCTAGATTGAAACTTGTATTTTTCTCACTAAAATTAAGTGCTACCATAATTTTTTGATCTCCTAACGTCTTTTTGTATAAATACAGGTTGGGATTATCAAATTCAAGCTCTTCAAAATCTCCATATACAAAAACATCATGCTTTTTTCTGACCTTCAATAAATTTCTATAAAAATTAAGTATAGAATCAGGGTCATTATCTTGCTTTTGTACATTAATTGTATTGTGATTAGGGTTCGATTTTAACCAAGGTTCCTTTACTGAAAACCCCCCATTTATTTCATCATTCCACTGTATTGGAGTTCTAGCATTATCGCGCCCTTCTTTATTAATCATATCCAAAGCTAACTCTTCAGAGTATCTTTTGGTTTCTAAATTTTCATTGTAAAAGTTTAAAGACTGCACATCTTTAACTTCTTCAACAGAACATAGTTTTATGTTGGTCATGCCAATTTCATCGCCTTGATATATATTCAAAGTTCCGTTTTGTGTGGCCTGCATTATAAAAAGCATTTTGGCTGATGCTAACCAATATTCCTTATCATTACCAAATCTTGATACCATACGTGCAAAATCATGATTTCCCATTGCATTGGCCAACCAACCCTTCTCATGTACTGCATCTCTCCATCTTTTAAAAATGCGTTTCATATTCACCAAATCAAAAGGTGAAACCTCTTCAAATTTTCCGTTAACAATAGTACACTCCAAAATGTCAAAATGGTATAGCATATCAAGCTCCTTACGATCATGATTTATGTATAACCCTGCATTCTCATGATTAATCCCAACTCCTTCGGCCAACGAAAATGCATCGTATTGGCTCACCACCTTCTCATTCATCTCTCTTAAATATTGATGTAGCGTTGGGCCATTGGCATACACATCTTCTATTATCTTCCTGAAGCCCACATTTGGAGCGTTAGGGTATCCTTCTCTTTTTGAAATTAATGGAATAACATCCATTCTAAACCCATCTACTCCTTTGTCAAGCCAAAATCTCATCGCATTATAAATCTCTTCTCTTACTTTAGGGTTTTCCCAATTTAAATCAGGCTGCCTTTTGGTAAAAAGATGCAGAAAATACTCGCCAGACTCCTCATCATACTCCCAAGCACTTCCTCCAAAGAACGATTTCCAATTATTTGGAGGCCCACCATCTGAAGATGGTTTTCTCCAATGAAAATAATCCCTATAAGGACTATCTTTTGATTTCTTAGCATGCTCGAACCACTCATGTTCATCAGAGCAATGATTAGCTACCAAATCCAAAATAAGTCTCATTCCCCTTTCATGCGTTTTTTGGAGTAATTCATCAAAATCACTCATAGAACCAAACTCTGGCATTATTGAACAATAATCGCTTATATCATATCCGTTATCATCATTCGGCGAATTAAAAATTGGACTTAACCATAATATATCGACATTAAGTTTCTGCAAGTAGTCTAATTTTTCTATAATCCCCCTTAAATCACCTATACCATCATTATTACTATCATTAAAGCTTCGTGGGTAGATTTGATAGATAGTTCCTTTTTTAAACCAAGAAAGTTTCACTAAACGACTAGTTAAATTTTAAACAATAATTTTATTTACAATCTATTTAATATGTAATAACACGTGCTTAATTTAATGCATACCAAAAAAATCCTCAACATTACACTTAGTTTAAAAAAATCGTTAAAATTCAAAAGTATTCTTACTTCATTTTATTTTATTTTGATAAAACTACAACAATATTAGTATAGAATTTTAAACACGTAAATCTTTACATTATATATACAGATGATATTTTATTATAAAACACAATAATTCAAAAATCTGAATATCAGTTATTTAAACAAAACATCACTAATTTCTTAACTAGAGAAAAGTTTCGAGTATCGTCTTATAAGTATAGATTTTATAAAGACTATTGTCGCTCCTCTCTTTACAAAAAATTAACAATAAAATCTCTTATAATATGAGATTATATAGTTTTGAACATCATGCGCCATTGCATTTTTTATCCTAAATTAGCATGGTCATAACTATGACTTGAAAGCAAAGTATCTTTGGGGAAGGCTTTCGTAACAAAAACAATTATTTTAAGTAGGTATATTTATTAATTGTTTAATTATGACTAATACAAATTACTAAACTATTAAGGGAATTGAAAAGCAATACCCTCATTTTAAAAAATGTAAACGTTTGTATTATTATATTTTTAGCGAAAATGATGTTTTAATAACAATTTTTTAACGAAATTCTGATGACTTTTAAAAAAAGAAGGGTAAAACTTGAAGATATTGCTAGAAAGCTCAACATTTCTATTGCGACGGTTTCAAGAGCTTTAGATGAAAATCCAAGGGTTAAATTAAGTACCAGAGAGAAAGTCTTCAAAATGGCACAGAACATGGGATATATGCCAAATCAAATTGCCAAAAGTCTTAGTTCTGGTAAAACCAACATTATTGGGGTTATTATTCCAAGATATGATGAGCCTTTTTTTATCGAGGTTTGTAGGGGTATTGATCGCTATGCTCGTGAACACAATTACAAAATACTTATAAGCTCTTCCAGAAACTCTTTTGAGTTTGAGCGTGAAAACCTTAGTTCCTTTGAAAAAGGTATTGTTGACGGAATCATTCTTTCTCCTACTCATGAGACTGAAACCTTTGTTCATATAAAGAATATTATTAACAAGGGAATTCCCGTTGTTTTGTTTGATAACATAAGAGAAGAAGTTCCAGGAGCCGATCACGTTATTATAGAGGACGACAAAGCATCGTTTTCTGCGGTTGAATTTCTTATCAAAAAAGGTAAAAAACGAATTGCATTTATTGGAGGAATTAAAGAAAAGAAAGTCTTTCAGGACCGTTTTAAAGGGTATTTAGAAGCAATGAAAAAACATAACATACCTATTTATGATGAGCTGATCTTACATTGCAACTCATTAGACCGTGAATATGAAGACGCTGAAATACAGAGCTTTTTTAATGGAATTACCATGAAACCGGATGCAGTTTTTACCTGTACCGATAATTATGGCTTACTTACTATGAAAACTATTCTTAGATTGGGATACAAAATCCCAGAAGAGGTCTCTGTAATTGGTTTTGGAGATCTTGGACTAGGAGATGTGTTTGTTCCTTCTATGACATGCATTGCCCAACCAAGTTTTGAAATGGGGCAAAAAGTTGCAGAAATGTTAATTGATCAGTTTAACGAACCAAATGATGTAAATCATCGCAAAAAAATTGTAAAACTAAAAACCGAATTAGTACTAAGAGACAGTACAAACTAACATCTTTAAATGGTTTATCAACTCTTGTTAGGAATCTTATAACCAAAAAACAGTATATTTGATAAGGGCTCAGGGTTTTGTTTCTGAGTCGATTTCTATATTATTTTCTCACAACAAATCATTTTATTATCATGATTACAAAGGTTTTTAAAAGCTCTTTAGTTTTCTCCATTTTATTGTTTTTTACAACACAATATGTTTTTTCTCAAAATGAAGGATGGGAAATTACCGCTACCGATTCTCAAAATTACACAGGTATAGTTGCAGCAAATGGCAGAATTGGTATTTTACCCTCTTCCAAAATCTTTGAAACCAATAGAATAATCCTAAACAATGTTTATGATAAAGAATCGCCTCTTGGAGTAAGCAAAATCTTGTTGGGAATGAATTTTGGAAACCTGGATATATATATCAATGAAGAAAAATTAGACAACACCAATATTACCAATTGGAAACAAACCATTAATATGAAAGAAGCGAAGTTTACAACTTCTTTCACATTTAAAAACAATGCTCAAATATCATATAGTATTTATGCCCTCCGTAATGTTCCTTTTGCAGGATATATAGATATTGAAGTAAAAGCGTTGACCGACATTGCGATAGAGGTGGTTGGAAAAATTCAAACGCCACAAGAGTATAAGAATCCTATTAGTACTTTCAGAATTTTGAAAGATCTCGAAACTACTATGCCTATTTTGCAGACGGTTGCAAAAAGTAGATTTAATAGACATACTGTTGCCACTTCTGCCACTTTTATATGGCATGATATTAATTCGACTCGAGAAAATCAAAGACCAGAATTGGTTCACAAAAAAGTTTCAATATATAATAATCAGTTATCATTTAAAAAAAGTATTAAAGCCGAGGAAAATTATCAATTCGCATGGACAGCCTCTCAATGTACCACTCAAGATTTTTATGATCCTCAAACAGAAAGTGAACGTTTTGTAATTTTTAATTTATTAACTCCCAGAGATGATTTATTATTTCAACACAAACAACTATGGAAAGATCTTTGGAAAGGAGATATCATTGTAGAAGGGGATATACAATCTCAATTAGATATACGACTAGCGCTATACCATTTATATGCCTTTTCAAGAGCAGACTCTAATCTAAGTATCGCTCCCATGGGATTAAGTTCTCAAGGATATAATGGCCATATCTTTTGGGATACAGAACTTTGGATGTACCCTCCTTTATTAATATTGAATCAAGATATTGCGCGTTCCTTAGTAAATTACCGATCGGATAGATTACATATCGCTAAAAAGAAAGCTATTAATTTTGGATACAAAGGCGCCATGTTTCCTTGGGAAAGTGATGACACGGGTGAAGAAGCTACTCCAGCCTGGGCACTTACGGGTACGTTTGAGCATCATATTACGGCAGATGTAGGAATTGCGTTTTGGAACTATTATAGGGTAACAAAAAACAAAAAATGGCTTCAAGAAAGAGGGTATCCTTTATTGAAGGAAGTAGCAGATTATTGGGTAAGTCGTGCAACCCTAAACAAAGATGGTTCATATTCTATCAAAAATGTTGTAGGTGCTAATGAGTTTGCTCCCAATGTAGATGATAATGCTTTTACCAATGGTTCTGCAATCACATGTTTACGTTACGCTACACTTGCAGCTAAGGAACTGAACATTAAGCCCAATGAGATTTGGAACAAGGTAGCTGATAAAATTACGATACACAGGTTTGAAGATGGCACCACAAAAGAACATAGTAATTACCAGGGAGATCGCATTAAACAAGCCGATGTAAACTTGCTTGCGTATCCCTTGGATATCATCAATGATAAAGAAACGATTCTGAAAGATCTTGCTTATTATGAACCAAAACTAGCAAAGGAAGGTCCAGCCATGGCACAAAGTGTCTTTGCTATAATCTACGCTCGATTAGGTGATGTAGATAACGCTTTCAGGCTTTTTAAGAGAAGTTACGAACCCAACAAAAGGCCTCCTTTTGGGGCATTAGCAGAAGCTGCCACTAGTAACAATCCTTATTTTGCAACAGGTGCTGGAGGAATGCTACAAACAGTTCTTTTCGGTTTTGCCGGATTACATATAACCGAAGAAGGAATTGTTCAAAAAAACCCAATTTTACCAAAAGGTTGGAAAAAACTTACTATTACAGGTGTGGGACCCAATAAAAAAACATTTGCGATAGAATAATTCTAGTTTGTAGAATCCCTTATAATCAATGAAGTCTTAACAACTTCAGTTTTTGATTTATAATTTTCGGTAAAATTATTGAGTTGATTTACCAAAATTTGTGCTGCTTTTGCCCCTAGGTCCTCGGCATGTTGAGAAACCGTGGTTAATTTTGGATATGAGTGCTTCGACAAGAGGCCATCTGTAAAACCAATAACTGAAATATCGTTAGGAATTTTATATCCTAGTTTTAATGACATGTTAATAGTAACGGCCGCTGCGGTTTCATCCAATCCCAAAACGGCATTGACATCATTATTTTTGAGAAATTTCTCTATTTCAGTTTCAAAATTACTTGAATCCTTTAAAGATAACTCTACCAATGAAACAGTATCATTTTGATCTGTTGCCTCTTTAACCCCTTCCAATCTTAATTTAGCAACACTTAAATCGCCTATAGTAGTAATAACCGCAATCTTCCTACACCCAGTATCAATAAGATACTGAATTGCATTTTTTGAAGCTATTTTATCATCAACGATTACCTTATCACAATCAATTTCATCACTTACTCTATCAAACATCACTATTGGAACATTCTCTCTTTTTAAAGCCTGATAATGATCAAATTTATTAAGAACTTGTGTTTCCTGACTGAGTGCTACTATAAAACCATCTACACTACTATAATTAAGCATTTCTACATATTCTACTTCTTTTTTATAGGACTCATTTGTAATACAAGTTACAATCTTATATCCGCTTTTTGAAGCTTCCTGTTCTATTCCAAACAAAGCTTTTGCAAAGAAATGATTAAGGATCTCGGGTAAAATAATGCCAATAGTCTTTGTTTTATTACTTTTTAAACTTACCGCTAATGCATTTGGTTTATAATTATAAAAATTGGCCAATTCATGAACCCTGTTAATTGTTTTTTGACTAATCTCGGGATCGTTTTTTAGTGATTTAGAAACCGTAGAAATTGATAAATTTAATTCTTTGGCAAGTTGTTTTAGTGTAACCTTTTTCCTCATGACCTCAAGTTTGGCATTCCGTTATTTAAGACTAATAAGAATATTAGTCAAATTATCTTTGGAGTCTAAATTAAGCTTTTTTCTTAATCTATGCCTGCTTACGTCTACACTTTGTGAACTTATTCCTAATAATGGTGCAATTTCTTTGGATGAAAGATTCATTTTGAGATATGCACACAGCCGTAAATCTTTTGATGTCAAATTTGGATAATTCTTAGAAAGTTTTTCATAAAATTCTTGATGAGATTTATCAAAATTAATCTCAAACAACTTACTTTCTTTATCTGTTATATAATATTCTACTAACCTAAGAAGCTCACTATACTTATTTGTAGGCAACTTTTGTTCTGAAGAACTTTGGACCTTAACAATTTTATCGCGGATCTTTTTAAGGATTTTATTCTTATTCAGATTTACGTATGCAATTTGGGTAAGCTCACGATTTTTTGCCTTTATTTCATCCTGTAACTTAGAATTATTGAGTTCGATAATTTGATGTTCTTGTTCTAATTTTTGTGCTTTATGTTCTTCTTCCTGTTTCTTAAGTTTTCTTGCTTTTTGTTCCAGCAATATCTTTTCTTGCTTTCTCATCTTATATTGATTAAAAGTAATCATAGTAGCCATTAGCGCTACAAAAAGAAGAATGTATAACAAATAGGCCCAAGAGGTTCTGTAAATAGGTGGTTTTATTGTAAAGTTAATAGAAGTGTTCTTCATATTGCTTTTATATTTTGCTCTAACATGAAAAATATAATCCCCTTCTTTAATATTAAACAACGTATGCTGTGTATTCGTATTCCAATCACTCCAATCATCATTATCCAACCTAGTCTGATATAGCACTTCTTCTCCATAAACTGGTAATGCATAATTTATTCTAAGATCATTATCAGCAAAAGGGATTTCTGCCTCCTCAAAATATAACTCTCCACTATTGACAGATACAAAATCCCTGATTAATAAATCATTTTCCAGATTTTTTTGAACCGTTCTTCTGTTTTTGGTATACACCGCATAGCCATTAAAAATTGGTACCACTTCATGTTTTTGATCTAAAGAGAAAATATTTAAAACATCCGGTATTAGTTGATCCTTCAATTCATAAAATTCGACTACTCCTTTTTCATTTTCCAAGGCAATGTTATTATCTTCTAGGTACCAGGTATTATGTTTCTTTTTAAAAATTCTAGGGGTAGATCCTTTGTTTTTAGCAATCTGCTTTTTTAGGAATGTATTTTTTTGGGCATTATAGGTATATGAATGAGCGTTTGATGTAATAATAATCTCATTGTTCACTTTTGATATTGAAACAGCCTTTCCTTCAAAATCGGTTATAGGATAAAAGGCAAGTCTTTCTAATGCTTTACTTTCGTAATCTAATTTAAATTTAAAAACTCCTTCGGACCTCAAAGCTATCCATATATTATTATCTCGGTCAATTTCAAGGAATCGAGCGGATTTTTCAAAACCTTTTAGCTTATACGCCTCCCATTTTTCTCCAATATTCTTGTATAATGAAATTCCATTGTAATTACCTGATACTATACATTTATTTTGTTGATTTGGGATCTCTATTCTTTTAAAATTCCAGGCTCCCAGATCTTCTCCAATTCGAGTAAGCACTTTACCCTTAACCGCGTATGCTCCTTTATCATGGCCTATAAAAATATTTTCATCTACCTTCTCGATATTCCAAACTTGACCATTGAGTAATAATTCAAATCCCGAATTTAGATTGCTAGCATTGGCTACATAAAGCCCTTGATTAGTACCCAGATAAGTTAAATTTTGCTCTTTTAGAACGGCATAAGTCGTTCCTAATTCCCCATAATAATCAAAAAAATAAGTAAAGGGAGAGTTCAATTTTATGTAATCTATACCATAATCCAACCCCAGCCATAAATTACTCTCTTTATCCTGATATATAGATAAAACAGTATTGTTTTGCAAACCATTTCTTTTATTCAGATTGGCAATTTTACCTGTATTAGGGTCAAGAATATATAATCCATTTGACACAGTTCCCAAGGCAATTCGACCATCCCTTAGTTTAAGAAAGGAAAAAATCTGAGCTTTTTTAATTTCTTCCAGTTCGGGAAAACTTAATGGTATTAATTTTTCATCACTTACCTTATACAACCCTTTTGTATCGGTAATTATCAATAGCTCGTCTTCTAAGGAAGTAACGCCTACAATATGTTCATTAAGATTTTGATCACTTACAATGGGAAATAAATTAGTTTCATTTAAGATAAAAACCCCATACTTAAGGTCATTTACATATAACCGATCATCAACTTTATAACTCCATTTAAAACGATATGGTGCCGGAATCTTAGTTATAAGATTGCCATGATTAACATATAAATTCCTAAAAGTCTGAAAAACTACTTCGTTATGTACATAATGTGTTCTCCAATATTCTTCGACATCGGATATTACATCCTTATTATTGATAGTCAGCGGTACTACGTCATAATCCGTATATTTTTCATTAAGTAATACTCCATACTGTCCGTCTGCACCAAAATATACCGAGTCTTTATTCTTAACAAACAAGCTCCTGTTAATAATATCAAAACCAGTATCTGTATATTTCCATTGTGTGCCATCAAAAATTAAAATTTGATTGCCATTGGCCACATATATAAGTCCGTCTTCGTCTTGATCAATGTCCCAGGATTGAGCATTAAAACCCATTTCCTTGGTATCATAATGTGTGATTTGAGGTAAAGCCCTGCTTATAATTGATTGAGAAAAACCATAGTGACCCAAAAAAAAAGCTAAGAGTATAAATCGATACATTTTGACGAAAGTTAATAAACGAAGATGTATAAAGATACCACAAAAATCTTAACATTTTGTTTGAAACCTTTATTACATAATCACAAACTTATATTTAGATCGAAAATATACCCTTTGCGATATTTTATTTATTAAAAGAAAAGCCAACACCAAGTTCTGTAATAGAGCTTCCTCCGACGAAAACTTTAAAATCTCCCTGTTCTGCTTCCCATTTTTTATCAGCTGTGTAAAACTGAATAGTTTCTTCATTAATGATAAAAGAAACGGTTTTGCTTTTTCCAGGTTCGAGTTCTATCAATTCAAAACCTTTTAGTTCTTTTATGGGTCGAGTAAGACTACCTATCAAATCTCGGATATATAGTTGCACCACTTCTTTCCCTTTTCTTTTTCCAGTATTGGTAACCGTAACTGAAACGGTGATTTCTCCTCCAGAAGAAAAAGAGGGAGCGCTTATTTTTAAGCTTTTATATTGAAATGTGGTATAACTTAATCCATGACCAAACGGAAACAGAGCCTCGTTTTTTTCATCGGTATAATGTGACCAGAATACCAAGCCTTCGGCATTGGAAGGTCTACCCGTATTTTTTGCATTATAATAAATAGGTATTTGCCCTACATCACGCGGAAACGAAACGGGTAATTTCCCCGAGGGGTTATAATCTCCAAACAAAACATCGGCTATAGCATTTCCTGATTCTGAACCTAAATGCCAAGTCTCAACAATTCCCGGAGCTTTTTCTGCAATGTTTGTAATAGCTAGAGGTCGGCCATTCATCAACACGACCACAATATTTTTATTTACTTCCCAAACGGCTTCAAAAAGCTTTTGTTGAGGTATCGTAAGTTCTATACCTACCTGGCTTCGACCTTCCCCAGATTGAAAAGCTTCTTCCCCAATGGCTAAAATCACAACCTCAGCATTTTTGGCAATATTCACCGCTTCGGTTATACCCTTTGTATCTTCTCTATTAATAGCTAGCTCTTTGATAAAGTTTCGTTCACCTGTTCCCAGAGCTACACCTTGTGCATGGGATATTTTTACACTCTTGTTAACTGCAGTTTTAATTCCCTCAAGAAGCGAAACCGCAGAATTTGCAGTAGCCATGGCCCGCCAGCTTCCTATTGGTGTGTCCTTATCATTTGCCAGAGGGCCGATTACCGCTATACTTTTCACATCTTTTTTAAGTGGTAATATGTCCTTGTCATTTTTGAGTAACACAATGGATTTCCTGGCAACATCTCTAGAGGCTTCTAGATTTTCTTTAGTGTAAATTTCGTTTTTCTCTCGAGTTTCATCACTATACCTATAAGGATCATCAAATAATCCAAGATCATATTTGATTTTTAGTATTCTGCGGGCCGCATCATCTATTAATTTTTCATCAACCTTTCCTTCCTTTACTAATTTTTCGAGTCCAGCCTCATAAGCTCTCCCTTCCATATCCATATCATTTCCTGCTATGATAGCTCGTTCTGCAGCATGAATTTTATCTTCTGCATACCCATGAAAAATCATCTCTGAAATCGATGCCCAATCTGAAACAATAAAACCATCCCAGTTCCAGGCATCTTTTAAAATGTCTCTTTGTAATTCTTTATGTCCGGTAGCTGGAATCCCGTCTACTTCATTAAAGGCACTCATCATGGTTGCCACTCCGGCCTTTGCAGCCGCTTTAAAAGGTGGCAATATTGTATTGTGAAGTTCGTATTCTCCTATGCTTACCGTATTGTAATCTCTTCCTCCCTCTGCAAATCCATATGCCGCAAAATGCTTGGCACAGGCAGCCAGGCTTGTATTATCAGCAAGATCATCTCCTTGAAACCCTTGTATTCTTGCAACCGCTATTTTGGCTCCCAAGAAAGGGTCTTCTCCAGCTCCTTCCATAATTCTTCCCCATCGCGCATCTCTAGAAATATCAACCATAGGTGCAAATGTCCAGTTAATTCCAGAAGCAGTAGCTTCTTTTGCAGCAATTGCCGATGATTTTTTTATAGCTTCCAGATCCCAACTAGCACTTTCTCCCAAGGGTATAGGAAAAATAGTTTTATAACCATGAATAACATCATAACCAAAAAGCAATGGGATTTTTAATCTTGAATGTTTCATCACAGCGCTTTGTAACTCTTTGGTACCAGCAACAGAGGTTACATTAAGCATTGCACCGACTCCACCATTCTTCAATTTTTCAAACTTTTCTTTGTTACCTACATCTGAAGGCGGTCCGGTAACATCCCAACTTCCATTATATAAAACTAACTGTCCGATTTTCTCTTTAAGAGTCATTATAGAAATTAGTGAGTCTATTTTACTTTCTATGGAGTCCTTTTTATTCATTTCTAATGTATTAGATTTTGTTGAGTCTTGACTAAAAGAATTTAGAGGGTTTAATAATAGTATCCCCATGAGGATTGTAAACAAGATTCTGACGCTTTTTTGTGATGTTTTCATGAATAAAAGAATTTCTGACGTATGTATTTATGCCTCTAATTTACGATACAACGTTATATATGGAATATTTTATCTTCTAAACATTATATGTACAAATAAAATAACCTACCCTAAGATTATATTTTTTATATTCAAAAAACTGAATATCAGTATTTTATAAAAAATACGATTTAGATTAAATCAAGAAAAACTTATTCAAATTAAATTGTTTTGTATAGATTAAATACATATAAAATTCTGTTGAATTTAAGCATAACACCTGTATATTTCTTATCCCGCACAAAACCTTTTTATTTATTAAAGGCATTAAAGATTCAATATGATTCCCCTAATTTTAAACAATAAATCGTCACAAAAATTCATACACACTGATCAGAAAACCCTAAAAACCTTTATAAATTTATAGTTAACTTTTATTTTATCTTGTAATTAAAGATTATAGTATTTTTAATTTAAAGAAATATAGCTTTTATTGTAAGTTGTTATGCAATTTTTACGACAAATAATGTCACACCTGTATCAAAAATAATATACTATGTCAAAAACATATTACGACCCAGCTGATTTAAGGAAATTTGGAAAAATAACCGAATGGAGTGAAGAATTAGGAAACAAATTCTTTGATTATTATGGGAAAGTATTTGAAGAAGGAGCCTTAAGCGCCCGAGAGAAATCCCTAATAGCGCTGGCTGTGTCTCACGTAGTAAAATGCCCATATTGTATTGATGCTTATACCAAAGATGGTTTACAACGTGGTATAACGAAAGAAGAAATGATGGAAGCAGTGCATGCCGGAGCTGCAATAGAAAGCGGTGCTACCCTTGTACACGGGGTACAGATGATGAATAAATATGAAAAATTGTCGATGTAAGAAGACAGGTAGTTTTACAAAGTAAAACTTTCCAGGCTGCTTACCCTATCTAAGAAAGGAATCTAGTCTCAATACAAGCTCCATAAATTCAAAAAACTAAGAGAACAGAAGATGTCTGAAACCAAAACGAAACAATCTTTACATAAAAAAAATGACCAGTTGGCAGATGCCCAGCGACAATTAGAAATTCTGAACAATGGGATTTTTGCAAATGGTGAATTGCCTAAATTTGCCGATAAAATTGCAGAAATTGATCATTTCCCATTGCGACCAAACAAATTGGAAATTTTGCAAATTAATGTTGGGTACATGTGTAATCAGGTTTGTGAACATTGCCATGTAGATGCAGGTCCGGATCGTAAGGAGATTATGACCAAAGAAACCATGCAACAATGTTTAGAGGTTATTAAAAATACGGGAGCACACACATTAGATTTAACAGGCGGTGCCCCAGAAATGAATCCAAACTTCAGATGGTTTGTAGAAGAAGCCAGCAAAGCTGGAATAAAAGATTTTATTGTACGAAGTAATCTTACTATCATTCGTGCCAACAAAAAGTATTATGACCTCCCCGATTTTTTTAAAGAGCATAACGTACACGTAGTTTCCTCAATGCCACACTGGACAAGAGGAAAGACAGACAAACAAAGAGGAGACGGGGTTTTTGACAAATCAATAAAAGCCTTGCAAGAGCTAAATGAAAGAGGATATGGTATGCCAGATAGTGACCTGCGATTAGACTTGGTATACAACCCATCCGGTGCATTTTTACCAGGAGATCAGGTTGCTATGGAAAAAGAATTTAAAAAAGCACTTCTTGAGGATTTTGGAATACATTTTCATAACCTGTTTGCAATTACCAATTTACCTATTAGTAGATTTTTGGATTATTTAATTGCATCAGAAAACTACGAAGACTATATGTATGCTCTGGTCGATGCCTATAATCCGGCAGCAGTTGCTAATGTAATGTGCACCAATACAATCTCTGTAAGCTGGGATGGCTGGTTGTATGACTGTGATTTTAATCAAATGCTTGGACTTAAAGTTGCTAGTAAAGTGAAACATATTAGTGAATATAACGAAGAGTTGCTTCAAAATAGAAACATTGTGGTCTCGCAGCATTGTTATGGTTGCACAGCCGGCGCCGGTAGTAGTTGCCAGGGAACCGTGGCTTAATTTTTGTTGATCTTAAATAACCCCATGAAATAAGCATAATTAAGAATTTCAACATCAACCTAAATGATCACTATGCGATTCCATCTGACCATTGAGAAAAACAAAATTATAAACAGATGAAAAGTATTCTTCTTTATATAGTATTATTTTTTTCGGTTTTTGCCCATGCACAAAACTCACTGGATGAGTTATTGAAAGTATTTAATAATGAAAACATCCCCTATATTTCGGTTAACGAATTGAAAGAGATTCACAGTAGTATAATTCTACTTGATGCACGTGAGAAAGATGAATTTGAAGTAAGTCATATCCCAAAAGCAAAGTTTGCCGGATATAATCATTTCAAGATAGAAGAGGTTATACAACAAAATATTCACAAGAGTGATACTATTGTTGTGTATTGTAGTTTAGGAGTTCGTTCAGAAGATATTTCCGAAAAGTTAAAAGAAGCCGGATATACTCATGTTTACAATTTGTATGGTGGTATTTTTGAATGGAAAAACAATGATTTCCCTGTAATAAATTCTAAAGGACAACTAACCGATAAAGTACACGCATGTTCTAAGCAATGGGCTAAATGGTTACTAAAAGGAGAAAAAGTATATACGAATTGAAAGACAAAAATCTACTTATAATTTTTACCCGAAACCCAGAATTAGGTAAATGCAAAACACGACTGGCAGCAACTATTGGAGATCATGCCGCTTTAGAAATTTATAAATTTTTACTGAAACATACTGCTAGCATTACCAAAGATCTTGATGTAACCAAAGAAATTCATTATTCTATCAAGGTTAGAGAGAATGATATGTGGGATTCAAAAATCTACAATAAAAAACCACAGTTTGGTGATGATCTGGGCCAGAGAATGGAAAATGCATTCAAAGAAGGATTTGCTAATGGTTATGAAAATATTGTTATCATTGGCAGTGATATTTATGATCTAACCCAGACAGATCTTGAAAACGCGTTTCGAGCCTTGCAATTATATGAATATGTAATTGGTCCTGCTCAAGACGGTGGATACTATTTATTTGGAATGAAATCCTTAAATTCACAGGTTTTTAAAAACAAAGCCTGGGGTACCGAAACAGTTCTGCAGGATACTCTTAATGACTTAGATAAAAACAACATACAACTATTAGAAGAGCGCAACGATGTAGATTATTATGAAGACATAAAAGACGTTGATGTTTTTCAAAAATTTTTAAATCAATGATAAAGTATATTGAAGAAACGACAGATTTCTTAAAAGAAAAAGGGTTTGAAGATCCTGAAATAGGAATCATATTAGGAACCGGATTAGGGCAACTTATTAATGAAATTGAAATTATTACTGAAATAAGTTATAACCATATTCCTAATTTCCCGACAGCTACGGTAGAATTTCACAAAGGAAAATTGATTTATGGCATTATCGAAGGCAAAAAAGCAATGGTAATGCAAGGTCGTTTTCATTTGTACGAAGGATATTCGCTTCAGGATGTTACTTACCCGGTAAGGATTATGCATAATTTAGGAGTAAAAACGCTGTTAGTTTCTAACGCTTCGGGAGCTATTAATCTCAATTTTAAAAAAGGAGAACTAATGCTAATTGATGATCATATCAATCTACAAGGCGGGTCTCCTTTGGCGTTCAAAGGAGTAGAAAAATTAGGAACTCGATTTACCGATATGAGTGCTCCCTATGACCAAAAAATTAATGCAAAGCTGCGTGCTATTGCCAAAGAAAAGAATATTAACCTTCACGAAGGGGTTTATGTCTCGGTATTAGGGCCTCAACTAGAAACCAGAGCAGAGTATCGTTATCTTAAAACAATTGGAGCCGATGCCGTTGGAATGAGTACGGTGCCAGAAGTAATCGTTGCTAATCATTTGGATATGACGGTAGCTGCGGTATCTGTCCTGACAGATGAATGTGACCCAGACCACCTAAAACCTATCGATATTGATGAAATCATCGCTATGGCAGGAAAAGCAGAGCCTGAAATGATTTTGCTTTTCAAAGAATTAATAAAGTCTCTTTAGAGATAAACTTTGAAAGTTCTATGGTAACTTTTCGACTAAATCATTTATAACCCAAAATAACTTATATTTCCGACCTAAAGGAAAGACAAAAATCAATTTATGAGCTATTTAAATACCACGCACGACGTGTATAAAGAAGCAGCATTAACTCCAGATGTAGGATTATGCTGTACTACAAATCCAATTTGGGAACTACCTGGCCTTAAAATCCCGAAAATTATGCAGGAAATGAATTATGGTTGCGGAAGCACTGTACATCCGAGGGATTTGAGTAATTCACCTAAAATTTTATATGTTGGTGTTGGTGGCGGAATGGAATTGTTACAGTTCTCTTATTTTTCTCGTCAAAAAAACGGAGTTGTTGGAGTTGATGTGGTGAATGAAATGTTGGAAGCCTCTCGTAATAATTTTAAAGAAGCTGAAGCTCAAAATGATTGGTTTAAAAGTGAATTTGTAGATCTAAAATATGGCGATGCCTTAAACCTTCCTGTAGAAGATAACAGTATCGATGTTGCTGCGCAAAACTGTCTATTTAATATTTTTAAAGAAGAGGACCTGAAAAAGGCAATTGAAGAAATGTACCGGGTATTAAAACCTCACGGAAGATTAGTAATGAGTGATCCAACCTGTGAACAACCAATGAACGACAATCTTCGTAATGATGAAAGATTAAGAGCATTATGCCTTAGCGGTAGTTTACCTATTGCCGAGTATGTAAAAGCGCTAACCGATGTAGGATTTGGGACTATAGAAATAAGAGCTCGTAAACCCTATCGTATTCTGGATCCAAAAAATTATGATACCAATGAGTTAATTTATATTGAGTCTATCGAAGTAGCAGCAATAAAAGATCCTATGCCAAAAGATGGACCGTGTGTCTTTACTGGTAAAGCAGCGATCTATTTTGGAGATGAAGATTATTTTGATGATAAAAAAGGCCATGTATTACTAAAAAATCAGCCTATAGCTGTCTGTGACAAGACCGCAAGCGCACTAGCAGATCTAGGCAGAGATGATATATTCATTAGCGAATCTACCTATCATTATGACGGCGGTGGATGCTGTTAAAAGCGATGGCTAACTAACTATAATTCAAAAGTCAAAAACTAAACGATTAGTTTTTGACTTTTTTGTTACATAAATTTTTTAACTAATAACTATAATATATTCATAATCAATTAATCACTATCTTTAAGAGTCGTTTCCTTTACCACTTAAAACTCAGATTATGAATAGAAGACAATGGTTAAGATCCACTTCGATAACTGGTAGTTTTGCTTTATTTGGAGGATTGGGCTTGACCAATGCCTTGACTCTGGAAGAAGTAGTAAAATTTAACCCAAGACCACTTTCAAAACTTATTAGGCTAAGTTCTAATGAAAATCCGTACGGTCCTTCAAAAAGGGTGCAAGAAGCTGTAAAATCTGCATTTGACCATGGATGTAGATATCCATATGCATACGCAAACGAATTAGCAGAAATTCTAGCCAAAAAAGAAGGCGTAACAAGAGATCATATTATTATATGTGGTGGCTCTACCGAAGGTCTTAAGGTAACCGGGCTTACTTTTGCTTCAAATGGAGGAGAAATTATTGCTGCCCAACCTACTTTTCTTGCCATGATGACCTATGCAAAACAATGGGGAGCCGAAGTAAATTGGGTACCTGTTGATAACAATAAAGGATACGATATTAACGAAATAGAAAAACGTATTTCTACAAAAACTAAATTGGTTTTTCTATGCAACCCAAACAATCCTACCTCAACCGTTCTTCCTTCTGAAAAGCTTATAGATTTTTGTGATGCGGTTAGTAAGAAGACTATCTTATTTAGTGACGAGGCATATTATGATTATATCGAAGAACCCGATTATCCTTCAATGGTAGCGCTGGTAAAACAAGAAAAAGATGTTATCGTATCCCGAACATTCTCAAAAGTCTACGGAATGGCAGGCTTACGGATTGGATATCTTATTGCAAAACCTGAGTTAGCAGAAAAATTGCGAAGAAATATGGTAGCTTACAGTAATGTACTTGCCATTGCTGGTGCCAAAGAAGCTTTAAAGGACAAAGAGTTTTATGCCTTTAGCTTACAAAAAAATAGAGAAGCAAAAGAATTGATTTATAAAACACTGAATCAGTTCGAATTACCTTATGTAAAATCGAATACAAACTTTATTTTCTTCAAATCGGGAAAAGATATACGCACCTTACATAAAGAAATGATGAATAAAGGTGTGCTTATCGGAAGACCATTTCCTCCATTTTTTGATTGGTGTAGAATTAGTACTGGTACCCTCGAGGAAGTGGCAATGTTTACTCAGGCCTTATCTTCTATATATGGCTAGAACTTTTTGGCCATTGCCTTTCTAAATTCGTACATCACTAAAAAGGTTGAGCACCATAATGGGCTCATATTAACTTTAAGTTTTTTACCTTTTGAAAATCGAATAAGTTGTCGTGCATAAAAACCTCCTTCGGCAGAGTCTTCAAACTGTTTCATCCCTGTTCTTAGAACCAAATTCTTCAAATTACGAATCTCACCTTTTAAAAATTTTGAAATATCTTCTCGATTGGTGATAAAGGGACGACCCATCCCTATTAGGTCAACTTCACCATTTTCTAAAACCTCATTGCAAAAGTCATAGGATCTAAATCCACCCGTGATCATTAAGGGTACCTTACTAATTGACCTTACTTTTTTGGCAAAGTCAATAAAATATGCTTCTCTTCTTTTGGTACTTTCTCGTACCTCATTACCTTCTTCGTTCATTAAGAAAAAAGCAAGTTTTTCATAGGTTCCACCAGAGATTTCTAATAAATCGATTTTCTCTGCATCCAACATTTTAACCACCTCTAGAGACTCCTCTTCAGTAAAACCTCCTTTTTGAAAATCGGCTGAATTTAATTTTACTGATATAGGAAAGCCAGTTCCTATCTCATTTCTTATTTCGCGAATAATAGTCAACAGTAAGCGACTTCGATTTTGGATGCTTCCTCCCCATTGATCAGTTCTGATATTTGTTCTTGGCGACAAAAATTGACTTAATAAATAGCCATGAGCAGCGTGAATCTGCACACCAGTAAACCCGGCCTCTTTAGCTAATCTAGCCGCCTTTACAAATCCTTTGATCACCTCCTGAATATCTTCTTCGGTCATCGCTTTGGGTTTGCCAAAAAGACCTAATTTTTTTAGTTGAACCTCAGACGGAGCCATAGGCCGTAAAGTTCCAAATCGATTGGTTTGTCTTCCAGAGTGAGATATCTGCACCCAAATATGGTTTCCGTTTTTTTTACCCGCGGTTGCCCAGGGTTTTAGTTTTGGTAACATCTTCTCATCATCAAAGCATACATTTCCTGAAGACTCCAAGTGTTTACGATCTATCACCACGTTACCAGTAATCAAAAGTCCCGCTCCTGTGTCTGACCAATCTTCATATAATCGTTCATGACCTTTTACAGGTTCAAATTTTCTATTACTAATTCGCTCTGTCATTGCAGATTTTACCAACCTGTTTTTTAATACGGCACCACTGGGTAGTTTTAATTCTGTACTAATCATAATAAAATAGTTCGATTGCAATGATACATAATCCTTCAATAACCTACAACCTATTAGATTTTTCATATGTTAAAAATTTAACATAACTACGTTTTTATAATTATTTTTTTACGGTTTAACCGCAAATATTTGCTTTTTATCGATTATTTTTGTTTTTTTGGGATCTAGAAAAACCAGAAAAGGTTTCATTTTCAATAATTTGAAAAATATTAAAAACTCAAAATACCCCCAAGAGTGATGAAAAAATATAATTTATTATTTGTATTAATTCTTACTTTATTTTGCAATCAGATTAAAGCACAAAATGCCTTAGATCATTCAGTTTGGGATCAAATCCTAATACTTAATGTTACCGATGACGGAAAAGTTAACTATGAAGGCGTAATGCAGGATAGTCCATTATTTTATAAATATTTTAGATCATTATCTGAAAATCCTCCTACAGATCAATGGACTCGTGAAGAAAAACTGGCCTATTGGATTAATGCCTACAATTCGATCGCTGTAAAAATGATCATTGATAATTACCCCGTAAAAAACATCAACGAGCTTCATGACCCCTGGAATCAAAAATTCTTTAGAATTAAAGATAAAAGGTATAGCTTGGATGATATTGAACATAAAATTCTAAGAAAATTCAATGAACCCAGAATACATTTTCTAATTAATTGTGCTTCTTTTTCTTCTCCAAAACTTATGAATCGCGCGTATACCGCAGAGAATATTGAAGAAGCCTTAGAAAAATGTACTATGGACTTTATCAATGACCCCGCAAGAAATACAATTACTTCGAATCTTATACAAATTTCACAAGTATTCGAATGGTATAAGGACGATTTTAACCAAGGAGATGTTGTTGCTTTTATAAACCAATACTCAAACGTAAAAATCAGTAAAATACCAAAAAATGGATATAAAGAGTACGACTGGACATTAAACGAACAGTAGTTTTATCCAAACAATTTTTATAACCCCCAAATAATAATACCATGATTAAAATCTTTGACCCCAAAAAGATGATTTGGATGCTTTGTTTTGTTTCCATTTCTTCTGCTTCTGCGCAAACCATTTTAAATGGTTTTTTTCCGAAGCAAAATGAATTCACCTTTGCTACTTCCTATTCTTATAAAAGTTATGATAACTTTTATAGAGGCAGCTCAGTAACAGAAGGTAACCCTTTGGATATGGGTAGAATCTCTTCTTCTATCATAAGTGCTTATGGCGAATATGGTATGTTAGATTGGTTATCTACAACTGTAACGGTACCGTATGTTTCGACAAAAAATGAACAAGGAGTCTTAGACCCCGTACTAGAAACCAGTCAGGTAGAAGGAGTACAGGATTTAAGTGTATTCTTAAAAGCTAAAATTTTAGATAAAAAATTCGAAAATTCAGCCAAATTGGCCCTTGGTGGAGCAACAGGAATTACTTTACCCGTTGGTGGTTATGAAGAAGCAGGAATACTTTCTATAGGTAGTGGAGCTACCGCCTATGATGGATGTGGTTTTGTACAATTTACTACTCCTTCTAATATTTTTATAGAATTACAAGCAGCTTATAGCCTAAGAAATAATGCCGATTTCGAAATCCCTAACGCTACTATGTATAGTGCAAAGCTAGGATACTATAACAAATGGTTTTATGCCCATGCCAAAGTAGGTATTCAAAATTCTTTAAGTGGATTTGATATTGGGTCTCAAGAATTTATAGATGCAGGAGGTCCTGGTGCATTACCTGAGACCGAGGTTGATTACACTAATTTTTATTTTGATCTATATGTTCCTGTTTACAAAAATAGTTTCGGAATTTCTTCGGGATATGCAATAAATATGGATGGTAAGAACTACGATAGAGCTTCATCTATTTCGGTAGGCTTGGTTTATAAAACTAACTAATCTTAAAATTAAAAATTGTTTAGTTTCTGAAACAATTCTTCTCTTGGATTAGACATTGCATTTAATCCAAGAGAAGAATAAAGAATCTTTGTTTCAAACCTAATATTCTAAGGTTAGATATGGCCCATCATTAAAACAAATTATAAAAATTGAAGAATATGGGCATTATTTCCAAGAATTTAACTCATGATGCAAAGAATGGCGCGAATTTTGGGTTTACGTTAAATATATGAAATTAAAAAATCAGCAGTATTCCAACTAATGGAGGGGATATCGAAATTGGATTTAATGAGGGTAAAAATTTCCTTCATGATTTCATTAGGCAGGAAATATCCTGTTAAAATAAAAAAGTAATTTGGAATGAAAAATCTACTGATTATTATAGCGATTTGTTTATCCTTTGCCTGCATAGGAAATAAACAAGCAATACAGGATTCTGTAAAAGTTTCTCCTTTGGAAAATACCATCTATTTAAAAAAGGAAGACTCTGTAAAGGTAGCAGTCCCGATTGAGGAAAAAGCTCCCGAAACAGTACTTAAAGAAACGGAATCTCAAAATAAAGAGAATAAAATCGGGGATCAATCACCAGACATTTCTGAAAACGAGAAAGCAGTAGAAAAAAGAGACTCAGTCAAAGTAGCGATTCCCATAGAAGAAAAAGCTCCGGAAATACCTATAAATGCTTCGAAAATCCAAAAGGAAGACAAAAACACCAAAACTCAATCTCTTAAAGTCCCTGAAAAACCTAAAGTTGTTTCAAAACCATTGACTCATCAATCCTGGAATACTTTGTTAAGCAAACATGTATCAAAAGATGGGACTGTAAATTATAAAGGTTTTAAACAAGATCGTGTTGCTTTTAAGGCATATCTAAATAAATTGGGTAAAAACATGCCAACCCAAGACTGGAGCAAAAAGGACAAACTAGCATATTGGATGAATGTCTACAATGCATTTACAGTAAAGCTAATTATAGACAACTATCCTATAAAAAGTATTAAAGACATTAAAAACCCTTGGGATCTACGATTCTTCAAACTTGGAAAAAAATGGTATACCCTTAACGATGTAGAACATAGAATTCTTAGAAAAATGGGAGATCCTAGAATCCATTTTGGGATCAATTGTGCTTCATTTTCTTGCCCTCCTCTTTTAAACAAAGCATTTACTGCTCAAAATGTTGATCAACAGCTTGAAAAATTAACAACTGCCTTTATTAACGATCCTAAACAAAATACGATAACCACTACTAAGATACAATTATCCAAAATATTCTTGTGGTTTAGCAAAGATTTCAAGAAAGCAGGATCCCTGATCGATTTTTTAAATAAATACTCAAAAGTTGCTATTAGCAAGAATGCAAAACGAAGTTTTAAAAGCTATGATTGGACATTGAACGAGTAACACATAATACTTTAAAATCGTTATAAAACATTCTTTTTTTCATAAAATTAGTACCAAATCCCTTCGTATTTTTAAAAAATACTGAAGGGATTTTTACATTTAAAATGTTAATTTTTTTGTAAAAACCTAAAATTAATCAGTTACAAACACCCTATGAGTTAAACAGAAATTAAAAACATAAAATTTTGACTATCAAATATTTAAAATAAATAATTACGCAGAAATGAAAACTGAAATCTATACCTTCAAATAAAAATTGATGTAATGGAGTTGTAAGGACATTTCTTGATTTTCTACTAAAAAGTCAGATCACTCAATAAATGATAACCATTCAAAAAAACTGAAAATATGAAAGCTCCAAAAATTATATTAGTGCTGTTAACCGCATTATTTTTTAATCAGGTACAATCTCAAAATAGTTTTGATCATAGTGTATGGGATCAGGCTTTGTTATTAAATGTTTCTGAAGATGGAAAAGTCGATTACAACGGGTTTATGAGAGATAGCTCACAGTTATATCAGTATTTCCAGCAACTTTCAGAAAATCCTCCTCAGGAAAACTGGTCGAGAGAGGAGAAACTAGCCTATTGGATCAATGCTTATAACGCATATACAATCAAGCTCGTAATTGATAGTTATCCTTTAAAAAGCATTAAAGATGTTCAGGACCCTTGGAACAAGAAATTCTTCAAAATTGATGGGGTATGGCATAGTTTAGGTGAATTAGAACACAAAATCCTTAGAAAATTTGGCGACCCAAGAATCCATTTTGCTATCAACTGTGCATCTATATCCTGCCCAGTGGTATGGAACAGAGCCTATACAGCAGATAATCTTCATACCGCATTGGATCAACAAACCGAAAAGTTTATCAATGACCCAATCCGAAATACCATCACAGAAAAATTGGTAAACGTATCAAAAATATTTTCTTGGTATAAAAAGGATTTCAGGGTAAATGGCGGGGACGTTAAGGATTTCATTAATCGATATGCTGCCGTAAAAATTACAAATCAGCCCAAAAAAGGATACAAAGAATACGATTGGAGACTAAATGAGCAAGCCGTAGTAACTCCTGCCTTAGTAATCGACTAAACTCAAAAATCTAAGGACTAGTACATAAATGAGTAAATTTACACCCTAACAAATAAATTTACCCCATTGAAAATATCGATTATTATCCCAATACTTAACGAAGCAGCTGGCATTGGTGAGCTGCTTTCTTACTTGATCAATACAACAAGTACCACAAAAAACCTAAAAGAGATTATCGTTGTTGATGGGGGCAGTGTAGATGGGTCACAAAATATAGTACAGACTATTGCGAAAAGTAAAAAAGAAATCGTAATAAAACTTACCCCTTCAAAAAAAGGTAGGGCCATACAGTTAAATGCAGGGGCAAAAGCTGCTTCTGGAGAGATTTTATATTTTCTTCATGCCGATTCATATCCTCCAAAACATTATGATCGGTATATCATAAACGAGGTTGAAAAAGGAAATAATGCTGGTTGTTTCAGAATGAAATTTGATTACAATCACTGGTGGCTACGTTTTTTAAGTTGGTTAACTCAATTTGAAAGCAAACGTTGTCGCGGTGGTGATCAAAGTCAATTTATTACTACTTCTTTGTTTAATCAAATTGGTGGTTATGATGAGTCATACATTGTTTATGAAGACAATGAGCTTGTGGATCGATTATTTTCCTTAAAAGAATTTGTAATCATCCCAAAATATGTAATCACCTCTGCCAGGCGTTACAGAGAAATTGGTGTTTTTCGACTTCAATATCATTTTTTAAACATTCATATGCGTAGATGGATGGGTGCCTCTTCCGAAGATTTATATCAATACTATAAAGAAAAGGTGGTTAATTAACCGTTTTAAGATTTTTAATTATTTCAGAAATCTTGTTCTTAAATGTAATGATTTCTGCACTTTGATCATCGGTATTATTAGTATCAACACTGTATTTTTTTGTTTTTCCTTCTGCAGTAGTTACTTCAAAATAAAAGCCTCCCTGGTCTGCACAATCAGGGCATCCATAGGTCTTATCAGAACCGCTTATAAATTCTGTTGGAATTTCGTTTAAAATATTTCGATACATCAAATACAACGGATTAGAAAAAGTAAAAGAACCTTTAAAACTATAATTCTGAGTAAAAAAATCAACCACACGATCTTCTTCAAGTTTTGCATTATCTATTTTGAAAACATCAAAACAATTTCCAAAACATTCTCCTGCATATGATCCAAACACTAAAGATGCTCCTTCACTATTATTGGTTTGATCATCATCGTTACTGCAAGAAGGCAATAAAAAAATACCGAAGATAAATGCGATAAAGTACGATTTCATGATGTTCTGCTTTTTGATTTTCGTTGTATCCAAAAGATTAATAAATAATTAAAAGGTTGCGTAGCAATAATATGTGCATTTTTGACCGAAAAACACTACTTTTATTAAAAAGTAGCATCTAGAAAACCTATTTCTAGGCATTTTTGTTCGTTATGAAAGTAGTCCCACAAGTATTTTATAAACATCCCAAGATCGAGAAGGTTCTGGTCGATGGACTCTCGTGTGTGATCATAAAAAGCGTACAACAAGCTGATCTTCAGAACGAACGATATTTGGCTGCGCATGCTTTAACTTTGGTGTTAAATGGAGCGTTGCAAGTTGAAGATCCAGATGGTGATATCACTATGGTAAACAAAAATCAAATGATTCTTTTACCAAAAGGATTGTATCTGATCTCGGATATTATTCCAAAAGAAGAATCTTTTGAGGCTATCGTCTTTTTCTTTGATGAGGAAATCACCGATGAATTCCTCATCAATTTTGAGGAAACTCAACCAGAAAAAGTTACTACATCTTTATGTATCAAGTATGATCAAAACCTACGACTATTTGTGGATGCTTTACTTGCCTTGTACAGAGGTAAACATCAAAACCAGTTTACCAAACCAAAACTATTAGAGTTTCTTCACCTTATCAGTCTTTCAGATCATGGGCAAGAGTTTATAAATAGGCTTCAGACTTTAAAAAATAGAGAGCGCAAGAATATCAAAGTATTTATGTCTCAAAATTTTGCAAAACCCCTGGATATCGAAGACTATGCTTACCTTACCGGAAGAAGTATTTCAACTTTCAGAAGGGATTTTAAATCAAAATTTGGCATCTCTCCCAAAAAATGGTTGATCGAAAAACGGTTAGAAAAAGCAGCGACGTTGCTAAAAGAAAAAAGCGATTCGATCACTAACATTGCATTGCAAGTCGGGTACGAAAATACGTCTCATTTTATCAAGGCTTTCCAAAAAAAATTCAATACTTCGCCTAAGCAATTTCAGATTGGCCATAGAAAAAATATGATGATTTAATCTTTTGACCGAAAAACACCATTTTTAGAGTTTCTGAAGATTTCTCCTAATGGGTTTAAAAGACATTTGTACAGAATTAAATATGTATAAATGAAAACAATAGGATTTATCGGACTCGGGATTATGGGTAGCCGCATGGCAGCCAATCTACAAAAAGAAGGTTACCAGCTTTACGTATATAATCGAACGAAGGAAAAGGCTTCGAGCCTTATCAAAGATGATGCAATCTGGTGTTCTACTCCAAAGGAGCTGGGCGAGCATTCAGACATAGTGATTACCATGCTTTCTACACCAGAGGTAGTTAAAGAAATAGCCGAAGGTGAAAATGGATTACTGTTAGGAATGAAAGAAAATAATCTTTGGGTTAATTGCAGCACAGTGAACCCTTCTTTTACCATAGAAATGGCGGATCTCTCAAGAAAATATCATACCCGATATCTTGACGCCCCGGTAGCGGGCACTAAAGGTCCAGCCGAGAAAGGTGAATTACTATTTCTCGTAGGCGGAAACAAACGCGATATTGAAGAAGCTAATCCACTTTTTGAGATCATGGGTAAAAAGACCTTGCATTTGGGCGATGTTGGGAAAGGTGCCGCCATGAAAATGTTAATCAATCAGTTGCTAGGGCAATCCATGGTTGCTTTTGCAGAGGCCATGGTTATGGGTGAAGCCATGGGGCTACAAAAAGAAACCCTTTTCACTGTATTGCTCAACACACCGGTCATGGCCCCTGTGATGACAGCTATACGCCCTAAGCTCGAAAATGGCAATTACGAACCTAACTTCCCTTTACAATGGATCCAAAAAGACCTGCACCTGTCTAGCATTTCTGCCTACGAAAGTGGAGTAGCCACTCCAAACCTAAATGCTACCAAAGAGATCTTTGCACAAGCTAAACAACATGGGTTTGGTGATTTAGACTTCACGGCAGTATATGAATTTTTAAACCTTAAAAAATAAATACTATGAAGTTATTAAGAATAGATGCCAGTTCAAGAATTGAGAATTCTGATAGTAGAAAATTGGCTGATCAATTTCAGCAACAATGGCAAAAATCTAATTTAAATGGAAAGGTTATCGTTAGGGATATTATCAACCAACCGATTCCGCACATTCACCAAAAGACTATAGAAGGTTTCTACACTCCGCAAGAAGCATTTAATGAAGAATTGACAAGAGCAACGTCATTATCAAACACTTTAATTTCTGAATTAAAAGAAACCGATGTATTGCTGATCAGTACCCCTATGTATAACTTTGGAGTACCATCGGCTTTAAAAGCCTGGATCGATCATATTGTACGAATCAATAAAACTTTTGGAGTAAGTGAAGAGGGTTCTTTTTTTGGAATGGTGAAAGATGTAAAAGCATATATCCTTACAACTGCAGGTGCTGTTTATGCTACCGACGAGATGAAAGCATCAAATTTTTTACAGCCTTATTTGCAAACGGTACTTGGGCTTATTGGCATCACGGATATAACTTTTCTCCCTTTAGAAGGTACTACCATGGATACAGTAGTTTTTGAACAACTGAAGGTCGATGCTTTAAAAAGAATTGCTCAAATCTAACTTGAATTTTTAAAGTTATAAGACACTTAGTAATCGAGAAAGTATATAACCAACAAAAGAAAAAAAGCGAACTTTGGTTCGCTTTACTATTTTTTTAGTTTACACAGCAACAATTCTCATCATTATTGCCAGGAGCACAAAAACAATAAACACAGGGACCATTACTAGAACCCGCTTTAATAGATTTAAGCTCAACACTGCTTAAAGTTCTTCCAAGATTTGAAATGTCTTTTAACATAATTAAAGGGTTTTTAAGAGTTATTAATTTTTAAATATAAATAATAACAATCAGAATAACAGTTAAAGGAGTGATAATACAATTTTATCGCTTACCCAAATAAATTAAGTTCCCGTAGCTTTCGAAATTAAAAAGCTGCCTACATAAAAAGTAGAGAAAAGGCATCTAATAGTTTTTTTGGTATGAGTTTTGCATCATAATCAACCTATGAAAACAGTTTTTGCCTGTATATTATTCTTTTTTACCTCTGTATGGGCTAACTGCCAGGAAACTGAGTTTCTTAATGGATACATTGTTACCTTTTCTAAGGATACACTATTTGGAAAGGTGAAAGATCGAAAATTAGGATGGAGCCATGAATTGATCAACAAAATACATATCAAATTTGATAATGGCCGAGTTAAAAAAATCAAGAAAAAGAATATCACTACTTATAAAAGAGGAAATGAGGTATTTGTGAGAAGTAGAATAACAGAACAACTCCCAATACTCAACATAAAAGAAGATGCAGATTATTTTTTGGTTACACTAGTATCAGGCAATGTAGAACTTTACAAACATTACTTTAATGATCAAGATAGCGGAATCATAGATTACGTCTTTCTTATTAGGTCAAAGAATTCTACTATTTATAAAAGGCTTCCTCCCTTGGGTTTTAAGAAGATATTGCGAAGGCATTTTGGTCAATCATCGGGTATAGTGGCAAAACTAGAAAGTAAAAAATATCGATACGCCGATATACCGACACTCGTTAAAGAACTCAATAGATAGCCTATTTCATTACAATTTCATTTCAAAAAGGAGGCAATCAGGTTCGTCCTGATAATGTTTTGGGAGTGTTGCCGTATTGGTAAGCTCAAAAACACCTAGGTAATCAAACCCTGCCGAAGTGTAATGCGCTATAAGTTTCCTGTTGTTACCTAATGTATCGAGTCTTATATATTCTCGCCCGTTTCGTTTGGCATGTGCTATGGCCCAATCAACAATGTTATAAATATAACCGTTTCCTCTAAAATTAGGATGGGTGCAGATTCTATGAATATAAATCCCATCGTTTTGATCTCGATCCCCCCAAATCTCATGATCGTTATATGCAATAGCCCAATTACATGCTATTTGATCTTCTTCTACCAATTTCCACTGTCGGCTTTCTTCGATCTCTTTTTGCACAAAAGAGACTTCAAAATGTGGCCATACGACCATTTTTCGTACTGTCTGAAGATCTCTTGCCGCTTGATATAGTTCTAAAATTGCCGGTATATCGTTTTGAGTACAGTTTTTAATGGCCATAATTAATTTAAAAAGGTTTTCGGCAAAATTCGGAGAAATGCACCCTGGATACAACCCAAAACTTGCTTTATCCAGTAGCATCTTGACTTCTTATAAATATGCTTTGTTTTCCAAGTATCAGAAAACGAGTGAAAACGTACGCCTTTTATCTACCGTGATATTCCATATTTGGTAAAGGCTCTCCATTTTTTAGGTATTTGTCAAACCATCGTATTACTTGCTCGTTTACTTCTTTCCTATGTTCGGTAATACCGTGATCGCCTCCTTCAAACATTAGTAACCTATAAGGCACTCTGTATTTTTCAAACTCCATGGCCAATGTTAGGCTTTGTTCTGGCTTTACTCTCCAATCGGCATTACCATGCAGCATCAATATCGGAACATTTTTTGGAAACTTATCTGCCCATTTTATGGCAGACCTTTTTGTTAACTCTTTTTCTTTATTTGCTTCGTAATCCGGGATCAATTCAGCCAATACCTTTGTTTCCATCTCTGGTCGATCCTTAATAGTCAAGAAATTGTCAGAAACAGCACCTCCTACCACGGCTGCTTTAATCTTATCGGTTTTTGTAAGGGCAATATATGTCATCATACCACCTCTGCTCCATCCATACATTCCTATTTTATGTGTATCCACAGATTCGATTTCCTCTAGCACCTGGGTTAAATTAATCACATCATTTACATCGCTTCCACCAAATTCTTCTTTCCCTTCACTTCCTGCATTTCCTCGATATTGACTTGCTATTACAACATATCCTTCATTGGCAATACGACCCATGGTAATTGCGGCATGTGCTATTTTTAAAGAACCAAAGTCTCTATTTCCTCCCCGATTATAAATAATCCCAGGAACTTTTCCTTCTTTTTTAGGTGTAACCATAAAACCTCGCACTCGCAATCCGTCACTCTTATAGACAATGCTATACATCTCAATATCGTCCATATACTTGTAAGCTTCTTTCCAAACCGTTTGGCCATCGATTTGCTCGGTTAATCTTGAGTAAACGGGAGTGTTTGATAAATCAGAGATTTGTTTTTTCTCGAGAAGTAAGTTGTTTTCTTGTGCGTGACAACCTGAAAACAATAGAATAAAGAGTAATAAATTAATGTATCTCATGGTGAAATATTGATGTGTGAAAATAGATAAAACTTTTTAATTTTATTACAAAGCATAAATAATACACAGCTCGTAGCCAGTGTATTAGCTCTTAACACTGTATGGCATTATAATAAAAATAGTATCGTTTTTTATGCACTACTTTGTTTTACAAGAACACAATGTAAAGATATCGGTATTAGACGTTAGTTTATCTCCTACTTTATTAAGTGTGTGGGTTTGGTTTCCGTTATAATATTTAACTATAACCATATCATCAACAATTTCATATTCTCCTGCTACATTGAGATATGTTTGCAAATTTGAATTTCGCTCAGCTAATTCTTTAGAAATAAGGTCTAAAAACATTTTACCTCCCTTTTTAAACCGTAAAGTTGCACCAGTCTTTCCATTTGACTTTTCACAGATATACTCTTGCCCTGCCATGCCATTACTACCACATGCAAAAGCGATGGCCAGTACTAAAAATAAAGCTAAAAATTTTCTCATGTATTGATTTGTTTGAAGTTAATAGGATGTGATTGAAAAGTAAATATAAAGAATTTTGAATCGAGTAATACAATCATAAGCGTAATCACTAAAAAAACAACATGATATTTATAAATCCGGGGTAAATTAATTGGATTGAGCGGTTTGTGTAAGAGCAGTAGCCCAATCGGTCATTGCAATAGTTCAAGCTTTTTTTAGCTTAGATTCTGTTTCATATCATCGAGATCCAAACATAAAAAATGTTTACTCTACATGTAGATTTTTGATGCACTAATTAAATATGAATTTCCAAAAAGGTTTAGTTCATAGGGTTATTTTCCTGGAGCTCTTTTTAAGATCATCACAATCTGTCCCATATGGTTTGCTTGATGTTCCATGACATGAAACCATGCCCAGTGGTGGTTCATGCCCATGCTCATATTTTCTGAAAACCATGTATCATCTTTTGTTTTTAATAAAGAGAGCGTTTTTTTGCGTACTTCATCCCAAATATCCAGATAATACGCTATAGGCTTTCCTTTTATCTCCTTTCTGGCTTTGTCACCAAGCCTCAAAGCGGTACCCCATTTTAAATTTTCTTCTTCATTAAATTGTCTACCCTCAAAAGAAAGAACTTGATATACGGCTTCTGTAGCCGCAAGGTGCATAATTAAGGCTCCTATTCGATTAGATTCCTGATCCCAAAGAAAATCTGTCTGATTATCTCCTATACCTCTTACATTTCTGGTAACTCGCCCCTTAAGATCTTCGAGCATATTGATCATTGCTCCTATTTGTGGCGAATATCCTTCTTGTGGTTTGATTTTTTGAGCTAATCCCGAAAATCCAATTAGCAATACAATTAATAACAAAGTATATCTTTTCATAATTGGTCTTAACTATTATTTTTTGCTTAATTATTTACAGTTAAATATACATTTATATATCCTAATTATATAACATACAGGTTACTAATGTTTTTTATCAGACACTGGTTACAACCTTAAATCTGAGTCAACGGCAGTTTCATTTTCTATTGGTTGACTTTAAAAAGAAACTTAAGAGAAGTGTAAAAGCTATTCCTGTAATGAGATTACCGACAAAGGAATAAAAACTTTGCGTAGGCGTACTATAATATTCTTGCTTCTCTAATAGTTTTGCTTCAAGTTTCTCTACCGGAACATTTACATCTTGCATTTTTATTTTCAGGGCATTCAGTGTTTCGGCAACATATTCTGGGTAAAGCAATTCATAAAATAGATACGTAAATATGACACTAAATATCGCTGTTGATAAACTTAAAACAAGTCCTTGTAAAAGAGCTTCTTTGTAGGATATAATTTGTCCATTCAATTCTTTCCTTTTTCTGATTGCGAAATAGATACCAAACAGCAAAAAAAGATAAAGCATAAGAAATAGAACAGTACCGCCAACCATTTCCTTATCTAACAATATAGCTTCAGATCCAAGTAGTTTGAGTCCAATAAGTGTAAGCATTAATAAACTCCCTACAAGTGCAACTACAAATCCGTAGATTATCGGTGTTTTGAATTTCATCATTTTCATTTATTTTTAATCTTAAACAAAATTCAATGTAATCGTATAATATCCCAAGCATAAATGGATGGAAAAAAAGGTGGATTTAATGATTTCCATCTTTTTCTAATAGTTTTTGACTCAATGAAAAGAGTTCTTTCCTGTTTTTAAGACCTGTTTTTTTGTAAATATTGTTGATATGTGTTTTGACAGTAGAGATATCAACAAACAGCTGGTCTGCAATTTCTTGGTTTTTTTTACCCAAGGCAATTAATTCAATAACGTTCTTCTCTCTTTCGGTAATTCGATTTTTATATGCTAGTTCAAAATCGTCTTTTTTCTTATTTGTTCCAAGGGTGATACCAAGCCAGCAAACTAAAAGTATAAACGGAACTAAAAATAGAGAGTTTATATTGTTGATTTCTACAATTCCATAACTCGAAGAAAAGTGAAAAACATTAAAAATTAGCACACCTAATACTACTACAACTGTTAAGATTACTAAAACTCTATTTTTCTTGAGTATGTCTATCATTTTATTCGAGTACGTTTGCTATATCCATTGTAAATTTCACAATCGCTTTTTCAATAGCAGTTGTTACGTTGTCTAAATCTTTAAAATTGGGGTTTTCTGCAACAACTAATTCAATAATTGAATCTGGATTTTTGGTAATGATGTAATCCTTGTTTAGTCCTTTCTGTTTAAACAGGTTCAAATATTCATTCTGAATCTTTCTGTTTTGACCTGACAACCATATTTCAAATTGAGCTTTAGAATGGTCAAAGACAATAGAGAGTTTAAGTTTCCTTTCTTTTAGTACGATTGGTGCAACAGGAAAGTAAGTCATATCCATATACCCTTGATAAAAACTTCCAACGGTATAATCTGTAAAGTTATTTTTAAAATGTGTTCTCAAATCCATCATATATTCCATAAGTCCTTTGTAGGCTTTCGGAACATTTCCCAATTGCATTTGCTTTTTATATTCTGCTATATATTGGCTCAATGTTTCTTTCATTCCTCCCGTTTTCTTAAATGCCGTGCGATGTTAGGCTTAGTTTTCATCTTCTAATTTACCATCCAGCCAATGGATTATATTAAGTAAGAGTTGATAATTTTCTTTTGCTTCTTCACTATTCATTCCTCCTTTTCTTCTATTTGGTCCCACTAATTGTGCAGTAAACATAGCCGCTTCTCCAAAAACAGCAATTTTCCCTTTTCCAAAGTTCATTACTGCACCTTGAGAAAGCCCTTTAGCAGGAAAACGCTTTACTTTGTTGTTAAAAACACGCATAGTGTCTACTAAAAAAACCGTTTGAGTTTCGTCCAGGTTTAATATTGATATTGCTTTTTTGGGAGTTCTAAATCCTTGTCCGGTGAAAGTCCTTATTTTATTCACACTTTCATTCGAATTTCTTCCAATTGTAATGAAGTTTTTGTGCAATGTTCCTTTTTCGGTACTAAAATCTATAATCCCATTTTTGGTATCATACATCACGTAAGAGTCATAAAATTGAAATCCAAATTCTTTGGCTAATTTTGCTGATGCTCCAGCAAAGGGCATATGGTCTGCAATAAGAAAAAGAGATCCTCCTTTTTCGACCCATCTTTTTAAAGATTCGATCTCACTTTCTGAAAAAGCACTCTTCGTGGGTGCCACGATGGGGTGCATAACTCCGTCGGATTCAGCATTTGCTATCACCAAAATCCTAATGTCATTAACAACTTCATCATCAAACGAAACCTTGTTTCCTTTTATGAGGTATCCATCCGATTTTAATAATCGGGCAAATGCATAGTATCTGCCATCTTTTGTATGAAAATTATTATGCCCCTCATCAATATGAATCGTTGTACCATTCATATCAGGATACATTTTTGATTTTATTTCAGGATTGAATAAAGAATCAGCAACTTGTTGAGCATATAGATTCGTCCAATGTATTAGGCTGATTAATATTACCAACGATATAATCTTTCTGTTTGCTTTATTCATGTTTCTAATGAAGCCTTATAATTGCATACGCCCAATTGGGTTTATTTCTATTATAAAATTACAACATAATTCTTTACTGCTATATATAGTATCGCTACTGAAGTAGAAGTATGCATAAAAAAAGACCTGCCCAGTTTCAAAAAAACCAGACAGGCCTATCATAGCGCTATAAAATTCTAATTTAAAGTAACCGTAGCACCCTGTGTTTCGTCTTCTTCACTGTTGTTGGCAGTACGAATATTGATAATCTGCTGGTATCGTTTTGCCAATGTTTTAAGCTCATTGTTTAGAGTGTCAAATACATTTTTCTCATCCAATTCGGTAAAGGCATTGATGCGTTTGTATAGCTTTTCGTATACAGCGATAGCTTGTGGTTTTATAGCCGTAAACGATTGCTTTGCCGCAGCACTTTCTACCGTGATACGCTCCTGGTATTTGGTTCTGAAGGCTGTATTGGTTTCTTTAAGGATCGTAGCCCAATCGGTCATTTCTACCGTTTTTAAAGCTTTTTTCAGTTCGGATTCGGTTTCATAATCTTCGGTCATATTCACCATCACCGTACTTTGTGCTTCGTAGTTAAGTCTAGCAATACCACTACCATAGGTATCAATATGGGCTAATAGCAATTGCCCTGCTGCCTTTTTCTTGGCATCCTGGTGGTAGCTGTTCATCAAAAATCCATATCGCATGCCGTTGACTGCATTATCGCGTTTTAGGTCTAGTGCTTCAAGCTCCTGCGTAAAATCACTCTTGCGATCATAAATCAAAATATCATCTAGCTGCTCTATAGCCGTATCCAGATCGGTAACTTGTTTTTTGATATGTAGTGCCATAGGATCGTTTTGTTGGCAGATATCCTTGGTGCTTCTTAGATATTCAATAACTTCTTCTTTACTAAGCCTGTTTACATTGGTTGGTGATAACATATGTGAGTTTTTAAAATTTATGGCGGCAAATATATAGGGTTCTGTTATGGATCAAGAATGTGCCAAGGGGGGATAATAACCCTTTTTTATAACCCCTTGATTACTAGTTTTGTAAATAGCTCTCGCAGGGGTGCGAGAGCTCGTTATATATCCTGCAAATACTTGTTGCAAGGGCTCGAGAGCTTATTGTATAGCATACAAATACCAGTTGCTAGGGTGCAGAGCTTGTTCTATAACCTACAAATACCAGCTGCTAGGGTGCATGAGCTTCTTGTATAGCATATGAATAACTGTTACAAGGGTTTAGGTGGTGTTTTTACGAGTTTTGGTATAAATTGTACAGATTGTAACCTTATATCGATCTTGGTTAGGGTCGCCAATAAGCGGTAGCCCTTAGTTTAGTGCAGTTATTTTAATTATCAAATAAATCATTAGGTTGAATAACATCAACCCGAATTACTTTTCCGTTTTTGAAAGTGAAAATTTCAACAATATTTTGCCCTTCCTTGTCAGATTTATCGAGCCACACTTTGTCGTGCATGATCACCTTATTGTCTATTTCAACAAGGTGTTGAATTTCTGAACGAACATTTGGATGATTTTCAAAATGTTTAGTCCTATTATTGATTAAATTATTCCGTCCGTTAACTTTCATTTCAGATTCCACATAAACTTGTACATTATCCGAAAAATCCAGTGCATATTTTTCGGCATCTTTTTCATTCACTGCATCGATCATTTCTTTAATTTTTTTACTCTGTTCTCCAGCTATGTCATATTTCTTTTCTTGTTCGGTCTTGCATCCGATTCCAGTGATACATGTAACAATAACAATCAGGATTATTTTTTTCATAAGTATGCTTTTTAAATTGGCTACAATGGTTAGTATATGGCGCGTTTCAATGTGCTATATACATTGTGCCTGTTGCACAAGATAACAAAAAGTTAAACTAGGGTTGATGTTATTTTTTCATTGTAGTTGTAGTT
>CANMDH010000025.1 GCA_947496555.1 uncultured Aquimarina sp.
AATTGCCCCAGATACACCTCTCAAAACCCAAACCACTCTTACAGCACCGTAGGTGTACAAGTTGTAAAAAAGGGACACTGATTACGGTACATACTTTTAGTAGTAGAGGACCACCAGCATACTGGATCAGAAAGATAGAACAACAACATAACGCCTCAAAAAAATAACGCTCTTGTAGCGTAATGGAATACCTATATGCTAAAATCAACCAATAGATCTAAAAACTATAAAATGTGTTCTATAAAAATAAAAATACAACTGCTAATATGATCAAAAATAGCCCAAAATAGAGAAAAGACTTCTTTGTAATCATCAGAACGCTACAGAAATACTTGCTTAGGTCAAAGCAATCCCCATACAAACAGCAAATCAACCCGGTTTAGTCAACACTGCATTCATGCTCGGTCGTACCGACCGCACGAATGCTTAGTTATTGTGTGCTGGTACTTATTTTATTCCGTTCTAGCCAATTCAATGGTTTGGTCAGATTATGTTTATTAAATTCTAGATGGATTACCCTTCTTTTCTTTCCGTTGGTTGTTCTATTCGAAGCATGTAAAGTCAAAGGTTTCATTAACATTATTCCACCTTTTTCTACTTCACAGATAAACTCGTTTTCCGTATTCCAGTTTTTTGAGTCAACTCGAACAATTCCATTTAGGTGAGATTTTGGGATTACTTTTAAAGCTCCATTATTTTTGTCCGTTTTATCCAGATGAATTCGGATTGTTATTGTGTCTTCCAAAATCTCAATTGGCGGTTGAACTCCGTACTGTCCTTTTTTAAAAGTCCAGTTTATATAATTTTCCAATTCCGCTTTTTGGTCAACCGAAATGCTCAAATCTTGATGATAAGCAACAAACCAATTTGATTCGCTTGGTTTGTCAAAATAGATTGCTTTGGTCAGAAAATATTCAGATTCGGAAAGATCGGAAATTAATTCAGTTAGTTTGTCATTAAACAGCAAATCGGTCAATTCAGGCACATTTTTGATTAATTGTCTAATCGCAAATAGGTCTTTTGTTTTCATAAACGAATTTCCGTCTTGTGCAGCATTTTCGATACAAGCTAAAATTCCGCCTATTTCGTTGTCCGAATACAAGTCAACTAAAACTGAATATCCATTCTCTTCGAGTTCTATTTTGTTCTTTTCGTAGTTCATTATCAGTGTTCGTTAAGATACATGGTTTACACAAGTTAAAGATTAGGTGTTTACACTAAATTAGTTTCTATTCTTGTTGCTTGTTGTTTTTTTCTTCTGTAATACATTTTGCATATGCAGATTTAGCATTTTTAAATTCAGGAATGTATCGTTTCTTAAAACTACTTTTAGGATAGCGTTTATCAATTTCTATTTTAAAATCATTAAATTCAGGTAATTCAAATAAATAAAATGCTTTACCATTGAATTTTGGCATATTTTCTACATATTTTTTGGCTCTTGAGCAATTATCTGGGAAACGATGTGTAGAATAAGATGTAACTTGATTTCCAACGTGTCGCATAGCAGTTAAAAAGAGAATTGCTTTTTCAGTATTATCGTCAAGATTTAGATTTTCCAAGTCAATGTTTGTTTCAGCTAAATCCATTGGTTTTCGCTTATTCAAAACATCAATAAAAATGGTACTATAATAAAAAGCTAAAAGTTCATTTTTTGTGGGAAGCTTTTTAATTGAATTCTTAATGACTTTTTTTGTTGCTAGTTTTCTTAGTCCGACGTGTGGTCCGTTAAACGCATTCCATTGCAATTTAACACTTAAATAATGGGCAACTAAAGTGTTATTAGTCGGTTTTTTTAAAAAAATATCAGATGTTATGTTGTTTTGTTTTTTCCTTATTTCTGCGAAAAAAAGTTTAATTTCTTCTAGTTCAATAACATCAAATTCCTGATTATCTGAAGTCCCATTTTTTTCCCAAATAGCGGTAATATATTTGGGAATGATTTCGTTGTATTCCACTTTATTTTGTCCGAAAGTAGAGTTTACTAAAAGGAATATTATTACAAATATTTTAATTTTCATTAGGTATAGTTAATGGTAACGTATGTGTATAGTGACAAAAGGTAACTATATATTTGTTATATCAATATATAAAGTTACTAAAAGTGTTAAAGAAATATGTTTTATATGATAATTATTAGATTGATCATATTTCTTTGATCTTTAGTCAATCAAAAGGTACTAGCTTAGTGATATATACGATTAGAGGCACCGGTAAATATGCCTTTAGAAAAGATCCCGAGCGATACAAGGGCTATATAAGCCGATACCGACGTAGGTAATTTTGTAAAACGCTTATTATAACTGACCCGCGCACAGGGTTGGGGTCTCCGCACTGCGCGGACGGGTCACCCCAGTGCGCGGGTTTCTTTTTACCCTGCACGGACGGGTCACCCCATACCGCGGATCGATAAACCTAGTGCGCGGGAAGGTCACCTACCCGTGCGGAGCACCTACCGAGTGCCGTTGGTCGATAAAAATGTGTGGGGGAGGGTTGTGGGTATGTGCGGGGGAGGTTTGGTGGGGTGTTGGTCGAGAAAATGTTGTTATGTTTAATTTTTATGCTTACCTGAACTTTCAAGATGAGTTTCATAACCACAAACTGTTCTGCCAAAAATATTTTTAGCTTTTCGGAGAGTTATTTTTGCAATGCTATCATTGCATTTGGTTAGTCCTTTGCAATCCTGTTTGTAATGATATTTTTTGCTTGTCATGTTATTACAGATATATACCTGTATTTCATCTTTTTTCTTTTCTTTCTTTTCTGTCTTTTGTTCTTGACTATATGCTGAGTAGGATAGAAGCACTATCAGTATTGTAAACATTGTTTTCATGTTGGTTTAGTTTTATTAGCATATATATTATTGATTTGTTTTCTTATTCTTTGATGTCTTTCTTTTTCTGAATAGCCAGGGTTCTATCAACTTCTCTTGGGACCACATTCCTTTTTTCTTTATTCTAGCTTGGTCTTCTAGAATACTATAGGCAGTATCTTTTGAATACTTTTTGAAATGCAGTGCATATCCATTAGCTACCAATTCCTTGTTTAAGACTTGATCTTTATACTCAATTACAGCAATAAGTCTTCTATATCTATCATATTTTCCTCTAGAAATTACTTTTACCTTTTTATCAAAGCAGAAATCAGAAGTGAATTGCTTCGCTTTTTGTCCAAACGGTTGTTTTTTCTCAGGGCAATCTATGTGTTCTAAACGTATAATGATAGGTTCTTTTTTATAGAGAACCTCAATGGTATCGCCATCTTTTATTCCAATAACTTTGGCAAAGAATTCCTTAGGCAATTTATTGCTCGAGGTAAAGGATAAAAATGTAATTAGAATTAATAAATACTTAGAATAATTTTTGATCATAAAGCTAATTTTCTGATACTTAAAAGTATTGATTTTAAGTGATTAATTACACATGCTTCTTGCTACATAGGTTTTATTACCGTTAGAGTTTATATAATAGCAACCACCACGAGGGCCTCGATGATAGGTTCTTGTCGATCTTGATTGATACTGATTGCTACGTTGTTTTTCTACAGATCTTGAAGAACTACCATCGTTATATGTAGCATTTTTGGTAAAGTATTGAACGGTATTTGTTGATTGTGTTTTATTACCAAGTTTTTTATCGATAGCATCAATTCGCGCTTGTATTTGTTGTGCTTGCTTAAGTAGGTCATCTCTTTGACGTACTAGTTCTTCTCTCAAATAAAGACTTGTTTCAGTACTTTGAGAGTTGCATTGATACGATGCAGCAATTAATAAGAATAGGATTATTAGTTTTTTCATAGAAGTATTTTTTATTCTTGCTCGTAGTAATCTATAGTTTGAAGTAATTGTTCTTCAAACTCATAAATATCATCTATAGATTGAATCTGTTCGCGCTTCGTATTTTTGTTTTGATCAAAAAGACTAATGTACTTTTTGTTACCATCTAGATGAAGTCTACATATGGGTTTTCTGTTATTATCATCTAACAGAATTCCAAAATAGGATTGTGTATCTCTATGCATAATTCGATCCTTTGATACTTTACGACGTAGAATTGCAATTACTATACGAAAAGCTTCTATTTCTTCCTCTGTCGTTATTACTCTACTGATTTCTTCTTCCTCCTCAAATTCTTCTTCCTGCTGTTTTTCTACCTCTTTATTTAGGGCAGAGTTAAGGCGATCACTTACACGTTCACTGATAGTTTGGTTGAATGCCCTTTTTACCAATTCTGTGAATTCTTCCATTACACGTTCGGTTAAACGGCCAGAATATACTTGTCCTGCGAATAATCTAACAAAGTTATAAGAAGGTTCTTGTAACTCACCATTGATTAGTTTCTTAATCTCCTTGGTGTATTTTAAGGAACTGGCATTATTAACGATCTTGTCAATATCAAAATTTGACTTATGGAACTTTGTTATTTCATGAATCGTATTTTCTTTTATGTTTGTAATATCGAATTCCAAGAAAGGTTTTTCATCCATAATATTGGTCTCTTCCAGATCCATATAAAATCTGTATTCAATACCATTGGTAAGCAAAGCAAATCGAGTATGCGTTACATGAAAATATCTTGCTAATTGTGAATTATGAATGTTAAGATCTTCCTTCCAGTTTTTACATTCTATAATCATCACGGGATCACCATCATGAAAAATTGCATAATCGACTTTTTCACCTTTCTTTAAACCAAGATCTGCTGTAAACTCTGGTACCACTTCTGTAGGATTGAAACTATCATATCCTAAAAGATTTATAAAAGGTAATACAAAAGCGTGTTTAGTAGATTCTTCGGTTTCTATTTGTTCTTTAAGCTGCTCGATCTTGTCGGCCAATGCTTTAAGTTGGTTGTTTAGTTCCATTGATTAATTTGATTTTTCCATTATTAGTAAACACATTGATGCAATTTCTGAAACCTCAGAATTATCAATACTATTATTATCTCTTGAAGCTTCATCAATACAAATCATCAAGTTTGTAGCTATTTTTTTGATTTCGTTTATGGTATTATTTTTATACAGGCTTGCACAAAAATCTCCGCAAGTGGCTAGTTTGTTTTTTGGGGATGCATTTTTCCATTCAATTATTTTAGATTTATGTAAAGTTCCTCCTTGATACCATTTATTTCTTGGTTTTTCGTTTCCATTTTTACATGACGTAATTGTTAGTAAGGAACTTGTGAGTATAAATGAAATAAGAATTAGCAAACGTCCACTATTATTAGCTTTACTAGATGTTTTTTTATAGCTAATTCCAGGAATTCGAGTTCTTACAGAAAACCCTTTTGAACTTAGAGAACCTCTTTTATTTCTATAACTGGGAGTGATTCTTGATTTACTTATATTAAACCCCAATTCTTTACCCAAGTTTATGCGTTTATTAAATAGAAAACCCATTTTCAGTTTATACTTTTAAAATAAAATTTGTTATCACCTTTTCAATACTTGATGGAATATCTGCACTTTTGATTTTGTATTTTTTTACTCCCATTTCATCAAACCACTTAGCCCAATACTTTTCAATAATGTCCTGTGCATATGGGTTTTCATCATTGTGACTTATAATACCAATAACCAAAACCTCCAAATCACCTAGATCTGAGTTAGCAGGTATAAATCCTAAATCTCTCTTTTGCATTTCATTATGCCAACTATTCTTGTTTAATAGTAACTTGCTTAAACTTTTAGGTGTTAAGTATGATGTGCGGTTTTTCTCATTTCTAAGAGTTTTGTTGTAAAACATATAGCCATCAGTTAGAATAACAAGTATATTTCTGTGACATTCATCGATAGAATAGTCTTTAACATTGTACTTAAAAAAACTCCAAATATCAGAACCTGGATAACCTCCTAAGTTTTCAGCGTCATATTTAGCTAGATCATATAACTCTGAAGGAGTATCTACATAAAGAGATAATGTTTCTTCTATTTTTGTCTTAGAAGTTTCTTTGGTAAATACCACTTTTAGTTTTTGAGCGATTTCATTTATTTTTTCGTCAGAAGGTACAGGTTTGAAGAATAATTGAATGCGATCCTCAAGCATAATCATTTTTTTTTGCTTAACATGCTCTATAAATGATTTGGATAAGCTTGACAAATAAGCTGAATCCTTTTCTTTTACATTAGTTTCTTCTATTCTATCTGATAAGTCTAAAAGTATACTTATGTTTAGATTATTTTCTTTTTGATCTAATATAAATTTTGGGCACTTGTTGAAACTAGTAGCTGGTGTAGTTGCTTCTATTACTTTTCCTTCATCCTTGATATCACTCTTGCAACTGCATAATAAAGAAAGTGTAATGATAACAATTATTGATTTTATCTTATTCATACTTATAATGTTTTAGTATATACTTTGTTTTGGTAGGTATCTGTATCCAATTCTAATTCCTTAATATGTTTTTGATAAACATTTTTGCACTCAAGTAATAAAGCATTTTTTTCATCCGGACTCATTCGCAATCCAGCGGATATGTATTGTTGCCATCCTTGAAGATATTCTGTGGATAGTGCTTTATAATTCATAACAGGTAAAATACACCCATCAATTATGTTTTGAAGTTCAGATATTCTAATTTTTATTTTAGATATTTCATCTTCTATTTTTTTAGTTTTATTTCCGAGTTTTGAGAGCATCTTTTCCTTTTCAAAAATTGCTTCTTTTTTCTCTCGAATAAATGATTTGATCTTATCGCGATCCGCGTGTTCTTTCATAACAAAATCGAAGACTAATCCCCAAACTATATAGGATACAAAACCAGCAAAAATGATTAACCAAAAACTTACACTTTGAAAAGCTATGGATACATTAAACTCTTTGCTGTCGAATGTTTTATTCAGGTTATATAATTTTTCATCAATTAGATATGCCATGATGGCATCAAATAGGAATGTAATTATGAATAATGCTGCAATTTTCAGCTTATTGATGATTCCTCTTTTCTCTTGGAACATATGAATTAGATAACCAAGAGCAAAAAAAACAAATGGAATAAAAAGTACAAAGCATAATTCAAGTGCTCCTTCTTCGTATGCTTTGGAAAGTGCTTTTGGATCAAACATTCCTTGAAATAAACTTATACCTGGGTCAAATTCTCTAAAAAAGGCGGAGAAAGATGTTGAAACATAAAAAACGAAAACATAAACTGCGAGAGGTAATAAAAAGCTTATACCAATCCAAAATTTAGCTGATGCCTTTTTGTCTATTTCATCAAAGAATACTTCTGGATTGGTTTTCACTTTTCTACAATCCTGATTTAGACTCTCGATGTCATTATTAACTTTATCAATATTATTTTCAATTCTTTCGAGCTCTTCCGCTTTATTTAATAAAGCCGTTTTTTTACCTTTTTGTTCCGTGACATAAGGTTGCTTGAGCCTTTGTTGCGCGTTATAGTCTTTTTTACACTTATTTTCAAATTTCTGATATATTGTATCTAGTGATATTTGCAAATTATGAGAATTGCCATGACAAGCTTTAGATATGCTGTATCCATCATCGTGGTATGTCAAGTTATCATTAGTTTCAGTTTCAGGTCTTACCGTATCAATTTTCCCATTCTGAGAAGTTAATTGAGTAAGTTTTTTTAATAATCCCATAATGCTTCAGTCTTTAAGTTCTTTGAGTATTTCTTCTTTAGATTTATCTTCTTTTGCACTTTCTAACAAGTATTGTGATAGGTCTGTTATATTTTCTTCGAGGAAACCAAAGCTTTTGATGTATTTTTTGAGTGCTATTTCTTCATCTTTACTCACCACTTCATCGGCCCAAATCATTTGGGCAAAATCATATAGGTATTCAATCTTATTTTCCAAAGTTTCTGGTATAATGACATCCCCAGCTTGTTCAGTTAAAATGGTGTCTAATTCTACTTTGGATATAGCTCTTTCTTGAGCAAACTTGTATAACAATTGCATTTCTAAATGGCTAAAATTATCATCTGATAATGCAATTTGATATAGCCTTAAAAAGTGACTTTTTAATTCGGCTGTGATGATTGTTTTTTGCATAATTAATTTGTTTAATAAATTTTGTCTCTACTGAATTCCCTTTGTTTTTTATCTTCTATTTTTTTCTTTTCATTCTTAGGTTTATCTATAAAAAGAACTAAAAGAAACATTATTCCCGAAGTTATATCTATTGGTACCCAATATGATTTTATGTATAGATACATTGGAATTATTGGATTAAATAAAATGGCGATTATACCAAACACAATGACCCAAACACCTTTTTTTAGCAATGATTCTATTACTAATAGTGATCCAAAAAAAACAACAATTCTTAGTACTGTATAGTATTCAATTGGTAAATTCAATATTGCTACAAATAAGAGGAATGCGCATATAGTTGATATCATTTTTATAGGAATTATGTATCTAATTTTTTTCATGATTTACTTAATTTTATTTGGTTGTTCCTCTTCCCGAATAATTAAAGTGGTTATATACATAAGTGTTAACTTTCTTAAGTGCCCTCTCAGATAGGATATGTTGTTTAATTTTGTTTAACTGCACTCACAACCTGATCCCACAACCCACTTGCAACATGGGTCATTTTCACATTCAGCTTTCCTTTTGTTAGAACATCCACAATTTGATGTAGTAGCACAGGTTCGTACACTATTGCCAGGTTCTTCACATGCTATACCATCATTATCTCTGTCTAAATCATTTCGACATTTTGGATCAGCTTCGAATGCGGCCTGTGCAGCTGCTTGAGAAGTGTAATTTGCACAATTGGTATCTCTACAGTTTGTTGATGAGTCAGTGTCTAAGTCTTCTATAGAAGTATTTTCTTGACCATTCGAACAAGAGACTAGCGTTGTTGCAACAAGCAGAAAACCTAATATTATTGGTTTGATATTTTTCATTTCTATTGGATTAGTTAATTAATAAGAGTAGTAAAAAAGAAGTCGAGGATAGCAATATGAATAATAGAATAAGACATCCACTTCCTTTAGACTTCTTAAAAGGTTTTCTATAGGTTAATCCAGGAATTCCTGTTCTGATAGAATACCCTTTAGAACTTAAAGATCCTCGTTTGGTTCTGTAACTTGGAGATATACCTGATTTGCTAATGTTCAACCCAAATCCTTTTCCAAGTTTTATTCTTTTGTTGTATTTGAATCCCATATTATCAAAAATTTACATTTGCACCACAATTAGGGCATTTACACCAATTTTCCTCTTTGTCATTTTTAACCTTCTCTATAAAAGCTGAGCTGATAATTCCTGTTGGTAAAGCAATAAAACCTATGCCTGTTAAAGCAATTATTGCACTTAAGAATTTACCAAGACCTGTAATTGGATAAACATCGCCATAACCTACGGTTGTTAATGTAGCGACAGACCACCAAAATGCTTCACCAATGTTTGCGAATTTATCTGGCTGAGCTTGATTTTCTATATAGAAAATTAATGTTGATGATAGTGTTAAAAGAATAAATGCTACAAAAAATGTAATCGCGAGTTCTGGTTTAGACTCTTTGACAATAACGCTTATAGTCTTTATAGATTTAGAGTATCTTCCAAGTTTTAAAATTCTGACTAGCCTTACTAGACGTAAAATTCTAACTATCCGAAGGTCAAAAGGCATCAACATTGGTAGATAAAATGGTAAAATAGAAACTACGTCAATAATTCCGTAAAGAGAAAAAATATATTGAATCCTCGTTGAGTATTTCTCGTTTCTTTTTTTTGAATCTAAATCGGAGACCCAAATTCTTATAGCATACTCTATTGTAAAAGTTATTATGGATACAATCTCAATTATCTGAAAAACTATATAATAGTTAGTATATAAGAAATTATAAGATTCTAAAATCAAGCAAATCACATTCAGAATAATGAGGCTATAGATCAAACGAGTGAAATTCTCATTATGATTAATTATATGATGTAGGTTTTTTTTCACTTCGTTCTATTTAGGAGGTTTCCTTCTATGAGGTTTTACAGTAACAGGTTTTGGACCTGGTTTTGGTTTATTTGGATTTGGTCTGGGCGTTGGAGAAGGAGTGGATCTTCTGTGTGGTTTCACTGGTACAGTTTTCTTTGCCATCTTATGTGTTTATAATCGTTTGTTCTACTTGATTCAAAAAAGCTAAAACTTCATCAGTCTTCATCCCTTTGATTTGAAGATTAATTTTTGCACCTCCATTTGACGAAATAATTAGATAATGTTTTCTGGTAATTAGGAAAAGAGCTATACATAAGGCACTAAAAGAAATTCCAAGAAAAAAATTTATGCCTGATATAAAAGTTACTATTATAGAAATTATTGCTAACGCAACTAATACTAAATAGCTTTTATAACGGATTTCAATAGAGCTAATATTTTTTAGAAGTACACTTACTACATGTGCTTCTCCCCATTTCTTTGCAGAGTATAGCACTCTTAGATTGCTTAGTGTTACTATTTGGTTTTTTGATTGTTTAATGATTTTCTCATTGTTTAATAACAGTTTACTGTTTTCCATTTTAAATTTTTATGAGATTAGGATTTATCAAACTTACCAACCTTAATTACCAATCCCTTGTGGATTTCCACAGCGCATCAAAATGTTATAAAAGAAAAGACCTGTTAGGTATAAAAACCTAACAGGTCTGTAGCACTTGTTACCCCAAACAAGCTCTATGTATTTCCAATATTTATTCTAATGTTAAGTCTTCTATATCGGCGTTGGGAGCATTTGTTTTTACAGATTCTATCCCATTTTTGCAACCTTGTTTTGTTACATACATTTCACTAGTTGCTATTTTTTCACCATTACCCGCATGTAAATTGAAATAATATTGATCATTTCTACTTTTGTGTATTTTAAACTTTGGATCTGCCATTCTATATTCGATTTTAAGATTAATACTTGAGCAAACTTATCAAGACCAAAAAAGAATCCCTCGTGGAAAACCACAAGGGATAGAAAATATTATATAAAAAGTCAATTAGTCAATTAATCCTAGTTGATTAACTGTATACACAAGCTGTATATTGGTTTTGGCATTAAAATCATCACGAAGCTTTCGTATTTTATCTTCTATAGATCGTCTGCTATTAGGTGTAATATTGTTTTCTATGAAGTATTGACTTATCTCATCCTGTTTATATCCTTTTGCTAATAGTTTTAAGAGTTGTACTTCGTATTTATCCAGTTGTAGTACATTTTTTTGGTGTAAGGCATCTTTAGACACTGGGCAGGTATAGATGTTCCCCTGATCTACGGCTGTAATGGCTTTTGTTAGATGGGGCAGTCCATAAAGTCCTTTACATACATAACCATTGATCTTGTGGTTTGTAAAAAAGGATTTGATGATAGCAGGTTTCTTTTCTCCTGTAAAAACTATGATTTTAATGTCGGGTTGTATCTTTTTAACTTCTTCAATTAATTGCTTTCCTGTAGTAATTGTATGTTTTTTATAGTCTAAAGCAAAAGAAAGATCACTAATCAACAAATCATACGGATTACCTTTTTGAATGGCTTCTTTTATTTTGAGGATAGTTTTATCGCAGAACTGCGCGGTGTCTACAAATGTATTGGTAAACTCACTTACTGCAGAAACTATGCCTAGATTATCGCTATCTTCATCTTCAGCTATCAAAATTTTTGTAAACATATTTGATTCAAATTATGGAGTAAAAACAATGTTTGCTTTAAAACCTTCTTCTGGTTTTGAGTCAAAAGTAATGGTTCCACCTATGTCTTTTATGCGGATTTCCACATTGCGAAGTCCATTTTTTGAGATTGTTTTTTTAAGATTCGTTCCAATTCCATTATCGATATAGTTAACAGTAATCTTTTTCTTCTCTTTTGCAAAGGTAACAGCAACTATAGTTGCCTGGCTATGCTTTTTCATATTGGTAAGTAGTTCTTTAAGTACCCAATAGAGCTCTTCTTTTTTAAGTGGAGCAACCTCTGTCCAAAAGCTTGTCTCTAGTTCACTAGTAATAACTTTGGTATTTTCATCTCCATAGGAATCTAAGAGGGAGAGGAGTTCATCACCATATTCTTCTCCGGTTTCGATTTTATGATCACGTGAAAAATCTCTAAGCTTATGATAAACCGTATCAAAACCCTTTAGGATTTTAAGATTTTCCTGATCACTTGTAAAACCTGAAACCTTTTGCAATTGAAGTAGGAGGTAGTAGAGATCATTGCCCACCTCGTCATGCAGTTTTTTGGATAATCGGTTATTGGTTTTATGTCGTTCTTCTATTCGTGCAATTTTGGTTTGTTGTTTACGACGGTAATTAATAAAAATTCCAATACTAGATGTGATGATCAAAAGTATTGCTAAAGCCAGTTTTTGGTTGTTATCTTTGATAGATTTTAAATCTTTTTCTGCATTTTTTGCTTTCAACTCTAAGTTTTCTTCTTCTTTTTTGCTTGAGTCAAAGCGGATAGCTGCATATTTATTTTTAGCAATGTCTCTAGCCTTTGTAAGGCTATCCTTAATTTCGATATAAAGATCAGAATAGATCTTTGATACACTTATATTCGAAAGGTTTCTTAAATAGGATAGTGCTTCTAGTTTATCATCTATGTTATTTTGTTCAGCAGTAAGTTTATATAATTCATTAGCGTGTTTAATAGCTTTTAATTCATTTTTCTTGGAATAATATTTCATCAAATGCGAATTGCTTGCTATAAGTCCTTTAATATCATTTTCAGTTTTGCGAATATCAATAGCCTCTAGTAGTTTATCTTCTACATTTAAAAAATTATTAGAAAGCCACTGAGTATATGCTAGATTATCTATTACTCTAGCATATTCTTTTTTGTTTTCAATTACAGATTTGCTTTTTGATAAACTATCATATAATTTAATTGCTTTACGGTATTCTTTTCTTTCTCTTAAAGTCAATGCTTTAGTATTGATAAGTATTGCACCACTTTTAGTGGACTTATTCAATTTAATAGCTTTATTAATTTTCTCTAGAGCTTGTTTATAATTTAATTGCTTTCTTAGTGCAATTGACAGATTAAAATATACATTAATCAATGAAACGCTGTCTATTTTTGGTTCTAAGTATTCTAAAGCTTCTATTAAGGTAGTTTCCCCAGAAAAATAATCACTGTCATCAATAAGAATTCTTCCCATTATGTTCAGTTTTTTACCCACTTGCACGCTATCTTTCAATTCTATAAATATGTTCTTTGACTCATTTAAAAAATAGTAAGCGCTGTCATTCTTATTTTTATTACGATAATACTCCGCGATTTTAAAATAAGCCCTACCGATCTGAATATGGTTATCTGTTTTTTGTGCTAGAGAAAGCATCTTGTGTGCATATAGCAATACACTATCGGATTCCTTGTTTTTTTTATGTAATAAAACTTTATAAGATAAAGAACGTAAGGCAATTGAATCCTCTCCCTGCTTCATTGATTCGAAATATACTTTATCTATATACCCGATACGTTTAGACAGTGTGCAGTCTCTATTTTTACTTAGTTTAAAGTATTTTGAAATATCGGTATTTGAATTTTTTTTAGAGAGAATTCCGTCCTGGGATTTGCTACATCCAATGATTGTAAGAATAAAAATTGAAATTAAAATGTAATAAACTGGCTTCAAAAGTTATATCAATTTGTGTACTACCAAATTAATAAAAAAGAAAAAGGCTTTGCAATTTTGCAAAGCCTTTATTCAAATTATCCATTATTATCTTCATCCTCTTCACTACTTTCTTCCTCTAGAGTTCCATCTTCACCCTCAGTGGCGAATTCTTCAACACCGATTTCTTCGGCGATGTCGGAGGTTGTACAAGAGAATAATGACATATTAAATAAAATGATTCCTAATATTAAAATTGCTTTACGCATGACTTCTGAATTTTGAAATTTGACATAGCGGTTGCTGTCTGGGGTTTTAGCCCAGAGGATAATTGCCAATCAGCAACTCATTTAAATTCAGAAGAGGCCTCTTCTTTGTTTGGGAAGTATGTTTGGAAAGTCGAAGACAGAAAAAGTTAATTGTACTTCCCAGTTTCAGTTACCTGATCCTGTCTTGTATTTCCGGTTTTGAATTGATAGTGTACATTAGTCCTAGTTGTACAGAAAAGGATTATTACCAATTCGATACCGCAATTTTCAACAAAAAGTTTAGTAATGATTGGAAATAGAATGGAAGTCTGATAGAATTTCAGTAGAAACTAGTAATAGTAAAGCTTTCAATGTGTTTTTCCACAATGAAATTTCCATGAAATTTCCTACTTTTATAGGCATACATCAACAATTCATGGAGGAATTCAAGAAAATTGTAGCACTATCATTTATAAAAGCGAAGAAAGATAATCCACTAGCTACCTCGAAAACTGCACTTGCTAAAATCATTTCTAAAAAAATAACTGAAGGAAAGGAGGAAGGGGACGAAAGACATTACAAAACTCTTTCAAATTATTATGAATTTTATTTTCATAATGGAAAAAAACAGACCCCAACTAATACAATTATAAATAAATTGCTTAGCTATTTGGCATATGACTCTCAGAAACAATTTATAGACAATCAACCAAGTGATTTGAGTTATTTAGAAAAAGTACCTTTTGTAGATTACCAGCCAAAATCATTAATAAAAAAAGAAGGAGATATCTCGGATGTTGAAGAAGATATAGAAGATGGTGTAACGAGCATTAATATTAAGGGTAATAGAGGAACATTAAAACAAATAATTATAACGATAAGTTTTATAGCGATTGCGTCTCTTATATATTTTATTCCGAATTGGGAGCAAAAGGATTGTATGACCTGGAAAGAGGATCATTATGAATTAGCTTCCTGTCAAAAAAGCCATGATCCAAAGATTATTCCTATCGATGAAAAGCTATTAAAAGAATTTAGAAAGATTAAAGTAGATACAAGTTTTACTTTTTTTAATGATGATGGTAATGCATTAGTGTGGTATTATAAATCAGGGGGTGAGATTGAGTTTTTTAATTCAAAAGGAACACATCCAACCGAGAATAAGTTACTAAAACCAGTTACACAAACCATAGTTCGTAAATATGTTTTTGGAGAAGAATAAGTACTATGACTTTCGACAAACAAATCATCAACTTCTACAAATCCCTAGCTCATAAAACCATAAATGGGTTAGCAAAGTCGGTTACCGTTATGAATCCATACCAGGATTCCTATGTGCTCGAGGTTTCTTCAGCGTTTTATAATAAATATTTTAATGATACCTATATCCGTAAATTGATTTTGGGCATCAACCCAGGTAAATCTGGGGCAGGGGTGACTGGTGTTCCGTTTACCGATACCAAAAACTTACAAGAGTGTGGCTTCAAATGGTCAAAAGAAGAGTCCTATGAGCCATCTTCAAAATTTATTTATAATTTGATCTCGAAATATGATAGTCCCAAAAGGTTTTACAGGGATTTCTTTATTAGCAATGTTTGTCCGCTAGGGTTTACCAAACAATCGGATAAAGGTAGGACGGTCAATATCAATTATTATGACCTGATCGAGTCGTTAACCGCTACAACGCCTTTTATCTTAGAGAGTTTACAAACACAAATTGGTTTTGGGATCGATATCAGCAAAGTCTTCTGCCTGGGAACTACAGAAAATTATTGGTATCTAAAAAAACTAAACGATGAGCATCATTTATTTGGCGAAGTTGTTCCGTTAACGCACCCCAGATATATTATTCAGTATAAAAAGAAAGAGGAGGAGCGGTATATTGATATGTATTTAGAGGCATTGACTTCGTGAATTTGCTATTTTCTTAAGACTAAGCCCTTAACGAATATTAGAAGGGTGAGGCTCTCGAACCCTGAATCAGAAACTACCATATCCGGACTTCGAGAACCTCAGTCCTCAACTACATCTGAACCCTGAGGTTACTCGAAGGGAGAGTAGCAATGAGTATTATCCCGGACTTCGAGAACCTCAGTCCTCAACTACATCTGAACCCTAAGGTTACTCGAAGGGAGAGTAGCAATGAGTATTATCTCGGGCTTCGAGAGCCTCAGCCCTCAGTGATTAGTTACACAAACCGTCGCCATAATCCTCATCGGTCCAACTGATACACCTTCCAATACAATCGCACGATGAATAACTAGGACAATCGTTGTCACTATAACAAGCACCATGTCCATTCCATACTCCATCTGATGCTCCTGAAATTGATTTTAATTCGCTTCTTTTTAAGATATTGGCTCCGTCTATTGTTAAAATGTCTTTTTTCATAATATTTTAATACTTAATGAGAGTTCTTCGAACTTCATCGGTTAAACATTGTCATATTCTTTTTACTCTATTTTTATCAAGTGGCTTTTCAAATTTCACATACTCCACTTCCTCTTGCAAGGGGGATGGTCAGTCCCTTTTTTGACCTTGTTTTTTTGTGTGATATAACGTTACATATATAAGTTGGTGTTAGGGCAAATAAGCCCGAATCAATTAATGTAGCAGTGCATTTTCATTTCTTATTAAACTCATAAAAATTAATGCACTTGCAAAAAAATAGCCTTTTGGCCTTGCACTAATTTACGAATTTTTCGACTGCCATTATTACTTCTGATTATTGGCAAAGAATATCATATTTTAACTACGGTTTTAATGATTTTGGCACTTATGGATTATATGCTACCCAAAATAAAAAACAAAAGCTTGTTTGAGTGACCGTATTTGCAGATCAAATCATCACCTTCAACAAATCCCCAACCCACAAAAACCAATAATAAGCCGACAATATCGGTTAGCATAAGCCGTTAATTAACAGCATACAATACTATAAAAAACATTAACATTTAAATATTGGGGCATTCATGATGTGATAGGTTTTTGTCTACTCTTTGTACACTTTTTTTTAACAATTTATTTCTTCAACTCCACGTATTATACACTTCATTTGTACGCAATAATTCTTTAACAAAAAAATGAATAAATGGACAAATTAACTCAGTTTCTTAGCGAACTGTTAACCAACAAAGACAAATTAGACCGTTTTAATTCAGGCTCGAGCGAGGCCGAAATTGCTAGCAATCGACAGCACATGTTGAATGCAGCGGGAGTGAAACACACAGAAGAGATCATTGGGATGGCTACCCAGGATTTGCAAAAATTAATGAAGACAGCGCTGACTCAAAAAACCGACAATGATCTGGAAACAACAATTTGCGATCTGATCGCGAAGCAAATGCTGGATCATCCAGAACGGATTGCCATTATCGATGGCGAGACCAAAATTGATTATAAGAGCCTCATGAAACGGGCCAGTGAGGTAGCCGGAGAGCTCAAAAACCGTGAGGTAGCACCAGGGTCACTAGTGGGGGTGTGTATGCACCGCTCCTGGGAACTGGTTGCTGCTCTAATTGGGGTGATGCAAGCGGGATGTGCATATGTACCGTTGGATCCTGCATACCCACAAGATCGGGTGCGATATATGCTAGCGCATTCTCGTGCTGTGGCAGCTATCGTAGATAATGACAGCGCTGCCAATCTATGCAGCGGAGTGCGTGAGCTGGTGTGGATGCATAAAGTGGGTGATCATACCGATAGCTCGGTACGACCATCGGCAAACGATTTGGCATACGTTATCTATACTTCGGGTTCTACGGGACGACCAAAAGGAGTCGCTGTCGAGCATAGCAGTGTGGTGGCCATGCGCCAGTCTATGCGAGAGAAATTCAGTGATGAAGAGCTGAAAGGAGTATTTGCTGGTGCCTCGGTTTGTTTCGATACTTCGGTGATGGAAATTATGGGCACTTTGTCGCTTGGTGGCACTATCATACTGGCCAAAAACGCCCTTGAGCTTACCAAGCTTGCTGCAGTAGATCAGATAAGAACCTGCGTAATGGTTGCATCGGCGGTGCAGGCATTACTCGCTACCGAAAAATTACCCGAGGGGATACGATGTCTGGTATTTGGTGGCGAAGCGCTGAAACGCTCACTGGTAGAACAGGTGTATGCACTAAGGCCTGATCTACGCGTATTAAATGCATATGGTCCTACCGAAGATACCGTGTATTCGACTATTGCCGAAGTTCCGGCAGGTACCCAAGTGGTTACGATCGGCAAATCGGTACCAAACTCGCGTGCATATATTTTGGATGATGCTTTGCAACCCGTTTCTACTGGGGAAGCTGGAGAATTGTACCTGGCAGGAAGCAAGCTTGCACGTGGATACTTGTACGACGAAGCGATGACAAAGGAGCGTTTTATTGAGATGGAACCTAGTGATCTGATTCCAGATAATCGGTTGTATAAAACCGGTGATTTGTGTCGCTGGACCGAAGATGGAGAGATCGAATTTCTGGGCCGAGTTGACCAACAAGTAAAGATCAGGGGCTTTCGAATTGAACTTGAAGAAATTGAGTCGACACTCGAGTCGATGCAAGGTGTTGACGCTGCGGCAGCGGCTGCCGTAGACGGGGGCTTTGGTCAGAAAATACTGGTCGTCTATGTGGTGAGTCGGGACGAAACAGTAACAACCGCAAGCGTCAAGTCCTATATATCACAACGACTACCAAAATATATGGTCCCACAAGTGGTGAAATACCTAAAGGCACTACCGCTTTTACCCAATGATAAACTCGATCGCAAGAAACTTATGAGTCTTGAAGGGGAGGTGCGTCTTGAACAAGGAACAGATGCATTAAAGCCAAGTGCTGACGCTGTCAATAGCACCAACATGCTCATACAACGTTTGGTAGGCTCAAACAACGAGCAGCAAGCGGCGATGCTATCCATCATTCAGAGTGAGGTGGCTACGCTCCTTAACTTAGGTGATCCTGCACATGTATTGCCAGACCATTCATTCGATGGCCTTGGCCTTGACTCACTTACTACCTTTGAGTTGAGTGTTCGGCTCACCAAATTATTAGGTCAGGAGTTGCCGGCTAGCGCGATCTTTGAACACGCTACCCCAAATGCACTGGTCAATTATATGATCAATATGAAGGGAAATGGCTCAAGCACTAATACCTGTTCAGCAAATAAGGTGCAGCATGTGGCTACAGATACGCTTGCCAGCTTCCAGACACATATGCAGTCCAGTCATCCCACATTTCAGGCTGCCAAAGCATCTGCGTGGAGCGCCACGGATAAGAGCAAGCTGGTTCAAGAAGTCTTGCGCATGGTGAACGACGATCGCAGAAACCCTTATAGTAAAGTATTACGAACGGGAAGCGCAACCCGGGGTATCGTAGGTGATGCTTATAATGATGAAGAGCAAGAAGCAATTATATGGACAACCAATCTCTATCTTGGCTTGAACCGCGATCCGGAAGTCATGAAAGAAGCTTCTATAGCCTTAGAACGTTTTGGCACCGGAATGGGCACCTCGGCTGCAGCATCGGGTATGACCAATCAACATCTGGAGTTTGAAACAGAGTTTGCCGAGTTAGTAGGAAAACCCAGTGCTTGTCTGTTTCCAACAGGCTACACAGCCAATGTTGGAGCGGTTGCAGGGCTCCTGGGGAAAAACGATGTTGTGGTTATCGATCAGCTCTGTCACGCATCTATTGTTGATGGCGCTCGTTTATGCGGTGCGACTATTAGAACGTTCCAACACAACAATGCAGCTGACCTGGAGGCTGTTCTTACCTCTGAAATGTCACCCTATCGTACTATTCTAGTGGTTCTGGAAGGCGTATATAGTATGGGTGAAGGCGCCGCACCGGTTGCAGAGATCGTGCGCATGGCAAAAAAATATAATGCACTCGTTCTAGTGGACGAAGCGCATTCTTTTGGCTTTTATGGTGAAGGTGGGGCTGGTATTTGTGCTGCTCAAGGCGTTACTGAAGAGGTGGATTTCATCATGACAACCCTCAGTAAAGCACTGGGTAGTCTTGGTGGCGTTGTTGCGGCTAGCCAGGAACACGTTGACCTTTTGAAGTCGTCTTCGAGAGCGTACATCTTTCAGGCTTCTATTAGCCCGGCAGATATGGCAGCAGCACTCACTTCATTACGACGCCTCCGTTCTGATGACGCATTGCGTGAGCGATTGTGGGATACGACGCGTTACATGCGCCAGCAATTCGAAGATGCAGGATATGATCTGGGGACTGGAGACGGACCTATCGTTACTCCTCACTTTGGCGATAAGGATAAACTTTATGCAATAGTACAGAGCTTATATCAGCGCGGTGTTCAAACATCGGCAGTAACGTATCCGATTGTAGAAAGCGGACGAGGACGCTTACGACTTATCTGCTCGGCAGCTCATACACGTGAAGACGTAGACAAGACACTAGAAGCGCTCATCGAAGCAGAACGTGAAGTAGACGAGCAACTTGCTGCAACGCGGGATGAAACAAGGGACTCAAACATAACACAGACTGATGTCGAGGTATGGGGCAATGCATTTGCTGACTACCTGAAAACATCAATAGCCGAAGTTTCTGGGCCAACCCCAAATCTTGCCATATCTGTTAGTGTTTCTGAACAGTCTGAACCCATCACTATTTTATGTAAAGATAGAGACGTGACATTGAGTGCTCATATAGGTGGTGATTTGCCTTCTTGCTCGTTGCTTCTTACGGATAAGGCTGCGGTTTCTGCTTTGCAGGCATCTGATGTACAAGGACTGCTTAAAAGCATATGCAAGGGTAGCTGTTTGCTAAAAGGGCAAGTCGAACCATTTATATGGCTTATTGGTCGAATGGTAGATCAGCGAAAGGGTGTCCTTATGTATGCTGATTCGTAGGATGTGCTAGACTTATTTGGTGATGTGGTTCTATTAACGTACCTCAGATATTGGTCAATATAAAAAGAAAGAGAAAGAGTGGTATATTGATATGTATTTGAGGGCGTTGACTTTGTAGTCATACTTCTTATTTTGAACCTTGTCCTTCGACAACACTTCGAAAAGTTCAGTGTGATAGCTCAGGAACCGGGTAGTCGAAGTTTGACTGTCCGGACTTCGAGTGCCTCAGTCCTCAATCACATCCGAACCGTATCCCTTCGGCGACAGTTCGACACATTTCGACAAACTCAATGGCCCAGCTCATTGTGGCAGTTCAGGAACCGGTTGGTCGAAGGGTTATATATGCTGCATGTGGTAACTAATAATCAAAAGTTGATATTTATCATTATTTCAGTAGCGGGGATACGCTATATTCGCTATCTTTAATAGGTATACAACTTAAAACAATATGCATTATGGAATTCATGGAAATTATAGACAAGAATGGTCAATCGCATCTTATTAATCCCAATCATATTTCAGCATTATGCGAAATAGACGGTCGATGTAAAATTAATTTAATGGGGCATGATTACATCATCACCAAAGAAACCATGGAAGATGTAAAACTGCATCTTACTTCTTTTAAGCATTATTAGGAAATGTCGTTTATTGAACCCTGAGGTACTCGAAGGGTAAAAATATTCGAACTTCGGTTTCGAGACCCTCAACCTACGATCTAATCCATAGTTGGGATACGAAGGGTGAGGCTCTCGAACCCTGGGGTTATAGAATGCTAAACTAATAGCGAAATCGAAGGGTGAGGCTCTCGAACCCTGGGGTGAGCTATCTATTCCTCCTCATCAAACCCTACCATAACAGGTACGGGATCTTCATCTATTGAATTTACCGATACTAAGGGTTCTTCTGTTTCTTCTACTGTTGTTTCAGCAGGAACCGAATCTTTGATAGCGTTAAATCGCTCAAGTTTTGCTACATCACCTTCTTCTCCAGAGAAATAAGGGAACACATCCATAATCGGAGATTCTGCAACGGCAGGGATGGTATAATCACCCATGGTGTTATTCATAGCTTCGTTGGTATTATCAAAAGCTTCTTTTACATCATTTGCCTGTATCAATAAGTACATATTCGATTTACGTTCTTTACCACTCTCTTCATCATAGGCAATGAGTGATACTTTAGATTTAAACCATCGGTCAGAGTTTTCAAAAGGGTGGATCTCTGCATAATTGGCTACTTTGATGTTGGTGATTTTAAATTCTTCACTTACATAAGCCGACATTTCTTCGTTAATTCTGGATTCGGCTTCGGTATACGATATAGCATCGACCAAATAAGGTTCGGTAGTCATTTTCTGTACTCCAGATTCATCTGTTTTTCTGTATTTCACTTTACATTCGTACCAAGTTGCACTCATAGTTTTTTGGGTTTTATTGGGCGCCAAATATAGAGGATAAAGTAGGTTCTAGAGATGATTATTATAAATAGATATTCACAATTTTCGAAGAGTGTTGTTATCAGTTTCGAAGTCAGTGATTTATTGATTCATTGAGCTCGGGAGTTCGATCCTTCGGGAGCCTCAGGATCCTTGTTAAGGTATAGAAGGGTGAGGTGTCATACTGAGCTTGTCGAAGTGCTCTCGAACCCTGAGATCTACACCCGATCTATCGTATGAATATTCACTTCCTTTTGCTTTCCTTTGAGTAAAACACTACCTAAAAATTTGGTGGATAGATTTTTATTCGTGTGTAAGTCTGCCAAAAGTTTTTCAGAAATAAGAAGCAATACATGGTGTTTGTTACATTCGCCTTGAATGCGGGCCGAGGTATTAATCACATCACCATGATAGGCAATTTCTTTTTTGATCACACCCACTTCAGTAACCATTAAAAGTCCGCCGTGCAATCCTGCCTTAAATTCGGGTACCACCCCATATTTATCGAGGTAGTATTGCGATTTGCTTTGTTTCTTCTGCTGAAAAGCAAAAAAGAGCGCTACGCAGTTGTTGTTGGCCAATCCTTTTTTATAGGGCCAGCTTAGAACGGCTTCGTCACCTACATATTGATAGATTTCTGCATCGTATTTAGGGACCACCTCGTTAAGATCATAAAAACAATCTTGTATAAACTGGCTGTATTTAAAATGCCCAAGGTTTTCGGCAATAGTGGTAGAATCTTTTAGATCCAGGAACATAAAGATGCGTTTCTCTTCTTGTGGATTTCGGTATTTACCCAGTAACATTTTTAAAAAGACCCCTTTTCCAAACTTTTCAGTAGCGATTTTTATAAATGAAAAAACAAAAGAAACCAAAATGATATATAAAATTGCGGTCCAAAAAGCTTTGTCGTCTACCCACCAGCCACGATTGGTTTCTAATGGGAGATCATAAACCTCTGAAAAGACTTTTATCACAAACGTGAATACCGCTAAGGTCATTATAAAATATACAATAGTTCTAAGAATAATATCAAAGGCAAGCGATAATCGATTGGAAGTATATTTATCAAAAAAGAAATCGATGGTAGCATATAAAAAACCTACCAGGGCACCAATCGACATAAATCCTTGTATGGCTTTTATGGTTCCTTCCATTCCTCTGAAATCTTCTATAACGGTGACACCATACTCTTCATCCATACCATAATATCTAAAAATACCATATAGTGCCATAACCACTGCCCAGAATAAAACAGATTGCCATAGGAGGTTTAGATATTGTTTCAGGTTACGATTCATAGTAGTATCAAAAAAAGTATACTTAGTTATAGTTAGAATAACGAGTGAACTCCGTTTTCTAAGGCATATAAGACATCAATCTCTTTATGGGTCAACGCTCTATTGTATAGGGACAACTCATCAAACAATCCAATATATCCCAATCCAAGATAAATATTTGATAAGTCGAGATCCCAGGTAAACGGTGTGTCGATATTAGTTCGTGTTCCTTTTAATTCTGCGTTGATATACAAACTTGCCTGACCATTTTTGGTATTTAAGTTTGAAAAATTAATCAAAATGTGGGTCCATTGATCCTTACCAAACGGAGGATTTTTTACTCCGGTTAGTTTATCCATAAATACAGGGTTTTCGTTATCGGGTCCCTCTGGATTTGGGTTCCATACATCTCGATCGCCAATAACCCCTAATCTGAAATCTCTAGGGTTTTCTTTGGTGAAATCTACCCAGATTGAAGCATCGTTATAACTTACATCGGTGATTTGTATGGGATCACAATAACCGGGTTCTAGATCTGTGGCCGGGTCTAACTTCAACCAAAATGAAACAGCACCGCTCCAATCGTTAGTATTGTACGAAATATTATCCTTGCTAGGGTAGTAGATGTACCCCTTGCTACGTTCGGTAAACAAAAGTACGTCTCCAAAGCGACCTTCACCCTTGGTAATGCGAATATCAGGTTTATGCAATCCCACTTGTGCAGAATCTCTTGCTTTGCGATTAGGAACTGTATATAATTGTTTATCCCCCAAGGCAAAATCGGCATCGATTCCTTGATCAAACGAGGAGTAAAAAGTTAAGGCTGCTTTAAGATCTGCTTTACTAGTATCGGTTTCACAGGAAGTAAATAATAGTAAAACAACTGTATTTAAAAATAGAATAACGAGGGTGTTTTTGTTGTGTAACATGTTGACGGTTTTATGGATCAGATGTAAAAGTATTATTTTAATTGTTGTTGGTCACAGGTTTAAGATAATTTTGATTTGCATATTCACCAATTTTGGTTCCCAATTTGTGTCCTTCTTCAGAATCATATCTAAAATGAATCCCTAAATATACTCTGGACATCGATTATCTTCTGATTCCATGTGGTTATTATTTCTGAAGAATAATTCTTTGTTGTTTCTTTAGGCTTACAGCTCTGTATAATAATTAAACCGATCAAAATAAATACCAGTGTAATTCTCTTGTTAGTGGTTGTTTTCATGGTTATTTGTGTGAGTGTTAATAGTTTTTAACCCATTGTATTTATAAAAATACGTATATTTTTACGGTTTGACCAGAGTAGATATTATCTTACAAACTAGCTGACTGTTTGAGATTATTTGAAATGAAGAATTATTTAACCTTTCTGATTACTTATTTAGTTTAACACCTTTTATACACAAACAAACATTAGTTTGTGCTATCTTTATGTTCTATATAATTGTATTAAACCATGCACTATGACCAACGACGTAAGAAAAGAATATAGCAACAAAGAAATTACCATTGTATGGAAACCTGGCAAATGTATTCATGCAGGAGTTTGTGTGAAAACGTTGCCCAATGTATATGATCCCCAGGAAAAACCCTGGATTTCTCCAGAGAATGCTACTACCGAAGCACTCATAAAACAAATAAATCAATGCCCCTCTGGCGCTTTGAGTTATTACCAAAAATGAGATAAGATTCTTTTAAGTACAACACTCTTTAATTTTATTTACTGAAAGTAAGGTTATTTACAACTTTGGCGCGTATTAATTGCACGCTATCGAATCATTTAGTAACTTTAAATTACCAACATAATATATTCTCCAATGAAAACCATCAGCACTATCCTCGAAGATCCTATTACTACACCCGAACTTGAAAATACATTTGAAACCATTAGACAAGAACTAGGCGCCCCTTTTGTTCCCAACTTTTTTCAGGTATGGGGAAATGCCCCGCATGCTCTACAAGGAATTGTTCCTGCTATGAAACATATTTTGGGAAGTGGAATGCTAGATCGCAGACTTAAAGAGATGATCATGATTGCCGTGTCCTCTTTTAAACATTGTAATTACTGTGAAGCAGCCCACCAGGTATTTTGCTCTAGTATGGGTGCTTTACCCGAACAGATTGAGCATTTGATGAACAAACACACATTGCGTGAAATTGATAACCCAAAAGAAAAGGCCGCTATAGATTTTTCTATAAAATTAGCCAAAGACCCTAATTCGTCTAATCAAGATGATTTTTCAAAGTTAGAGGCCCTGGGGTATTCTAAACCTGAAATTCTGGAAATCATTGGTATGTCTGGCATGGCCGTTTTTTATAGTCATCTGGCTTCTGCAACTAAGATTAAGATCGATAAAGGCTTTCAAGAAGCTCTTTCTAAGCAATCTGTGAAGTAGTTATCTACATTGTGATTACTATTTTAACAACAAAAACGTTTATAGCCTATACGTATACTTTTACTTTTCTTTTTGAAAAAAATCAATAGCATGTCGCACGCTTTTCTGCGGATTTTCTTCCATAGGGACATGTCCAGTATTTGGCAATACTATCAATTGTGCTGAAGGAATATCTCGTATAAATTTATCTCCTTGACTGACCGGAATCCATTCATCTTGAGCGCCCCACAAGATTAACGATGCGACCCGTAGGGTTTTTAATTTATGAGTGTTATCGACAAAAGAAGTTTTGGCCCTGTCTATAAAAGCTTGGCGATTTCCTTCTCGTAACGCTAATTGATGGTATCTGTTCACCAACTCATCAGTAATTTTTTGATCATCAAAATAGACCTGCTCAAGGTTTTTTCTAATAATCGATTTGGGAGTAATGTACCTAAGAATGCTATTTATAATGGGAGTTTTTGCAATTCTGAAGATAAATGAAGGCTTTTTGTTGGTTGGATAGCCACTAGGATCTATCAGAACCAACTTTTTTACCTTGTTAGAGTTATCGGCAGCATAATTCCAGGCAATTTGACCACCTAATGAATTCCCCACGAGATATAGACTGTCTATCCGTAATTGGGAAAAGAACGTATCCAGAAAATGGGTATAACTGTGTATATTATACTTTTGTTTGGGATGTGGCCCAGTAAGTCCAAAGGCGGGTAAATCCATACGGATGACTCTATAATTTTCTTTCAATGTTGCTGTCCAGTCGTCCCAGGTATGCAAAGATGCCCCGGTACCGTGAATTAAAACTACGGGCACTCCTGTACCCTCATCTCGATAATGTACTTGCATGCCATCAATATTTATAAATTTTGATGATGGATTGGCGTATGTAGCCTTTAACTCCTCTAAAGGAATATCCCAATTAATAAGACTATATACCAAAATCAAAAACAATGTCAATACAAAAATCAGGATGTACTTTTTTTTCATTTTAAGTTGGTTTGATTGTAAGCTATGGGTATTAAAAAAAAACCAATTGGTCTCTGTATATAAATGTAAGGTATAAAGTAATCATATGGATTAACTGATCAAAGCCTAGAATAGGGAAGAAAATACGTGGGTTTTTTTGATATTTTGATGAGAGCTTACTGGTAAAAAAATCAGTAATACCATGTAAGATGCCATTTATCAAGAAGAAACCTATAGCTACCTTTATAGGAAACAGCAATAGGCTACAAACAAAAAGTACCCCTGTATACGTACCCACATGTAATGAGAGCCATGTTAAGTTATAACTTTTACCCATAGCCATTTTTGAGGTCTGAAAAGCATAGTCCCCAATCCAATGTGCTATAAGAATCCAGATAAACATCATACCTAAAAGATATTAATTCAATAGATTATAACCTAATTGTACCCAAAAGTTTTTATAATAGTAATCAAAAAATTAAAAATATAGCGCAAACTTAAGTATATTGTATAGTGTAAACATATTACTAAATCTGATCCCTAGAACGCTACCTATATTTTGAGATGGACCTGTACCGAAGGTACTGGAGGTATTATATCCAAATTTAATGCTATAAAATGTTTCGCACATTTCGCAATAGACTGTTGTTTTGGTTCCTGGTTTTTATCAGTTTTAGTTTGGTGATTATCACCTTATCGTATGCTTATATCAAAAAACGCGAACACATCTTACAGCGTACCGAAGCTATAGAACAGTCCTATATCATGCTTCTTAAAAGTGTAAAATCACAACAAGATTTTTTTAGTTATGCCTCCAAGGATCAACATTTTTTTAGAACAGGAGATAGTAAATACCTGGACATATATCTCGGACTTTTGGATAGTACACGTTCTCATTTAATGCAAATAGATTTTGAAAAAGAAAAAGTGCTTGCCGGTGGTATCGATACTATCAAAATGGATATTACCGAGATTGATGGTGTTTTTCTTGAATTAATAGAACAGATCCAGGCACGCGGATATAAAAACTACAACCTCGAAGGTTCTATGCGCAAAGATGCTCACTGGCTAGAGAAAGCCAAAGAGATCAATGCGGCAGACATCCTTTTATTGCGGCGATACGAAAAAGATTATATCATAAGAAACGAACGTAGTTATGTCACCCGGTTTAACCGTGAGATAACTAATATCGAAAAGAAAATTAAAGGCAACAATAGAATTTCCAAAGCTCGTAAGGACAACATTCTGTTTTATCTTAAGGGTTATAAAAATAAGTTCGCTCAGTTGGTTGAACTTGAACAACGTATAGGAATCAAAGATAACTCTGGTCTTAAACAGAAACTGGATGATCGTATTACTATTTGTGAAGCTGGTTTTAGCGATATTGTTCTGAAGTCTCAGGAGTGGGCCAAGGAAGAATTTAGGCAACTCACGATCTATTTTTTAGTGATTGCCTTATTACTGATGGTGGTTAGCGTTTGGATCAGTTCATTGATTTCAAGTAAGATCACTAAACCGCTTACCGAGCTTACAATACATATTACTCGTTTTGTGGACAGTAATTTTACGTTGGAAACCGAACATCCCGTAGTACGAACACAAGATGAAATAGGCAGTCTAACCCGAAACTTTTCCTTCTTGAAAGATGAAGTTATTTCACGTCTCAAGTTTTTTAAACAAAAAGTAGATGAACGAACCACCGAATTGGCCAACGCCAACAAAAGGTTGCTTCGCCTGAGTGAGGCAAACAGTCGATTTGTTCCTCAGGAGTTTCTAAATAACCTGGGGAGAAATAGTATCGAAGAAGTCGAATTAGGAGATCAGGTAGAACGCGAAATGACCGTTATCTTTTCTGATATAAGAGAGTTTACCAAGCTATCTGAATTGTTAAGCCCGCAAGAGAATTTTGATTTTATCAATGAATACCTTAGCGGAATCGTACCGATTATAAAACGCAACGGAGGCTTTATCGACAAATTTATAGGAGATTCTGTAATGGCATTGTTTCCGGATAGTCCGGATGAGGCAATACAAACGGTTTTTGAATTTGAAGATTTCATAGATACTTTTAATAAAAAGCTAAAGGCAACCAAGAGAAGACCCATCGAGATTGGTACAGGAATACATACCGGAAAGTTGATATTGGGAACGATTGGCCATGATCAACGCTTAGAGACCACAGTAATTTCTGATGCAGTGAATACTTCATCACGAGTAGAAGGGCTTACCAAATATTACCAGGCCAAAACTATTTGTACTGAAGCTACGCTTTTCAAACTAAAGGACAAGAATGCTTTTAACTACAGGTTTCTGGATAAAGTACAGGTAAAAGGAAAGACTAAAACACTCTCGGTATACGAGTTTTTGTCTCCAAAAGAAAAAGTAAAGTTGGGATATCTTGATGTTTATAACAAAGCTGTAAATTATATAAAAGAAGAAAACATATCAAAGGCCATTAAGCTTTTTTCTGAGTTGCATACCCAATATCCAGAGGATATGGCAGTGAAAATTTTCATGGATCGATGCCGTAGTTATATCGAAGGTAAAGCCTCCTCATGGGATGAAATAACACAAATGGTGAGTAAGTAATGAGTTCAATACTAAAAACATAATACCTGTGAAAAAATACGATCTTATTGTTATTGGTTCTGGCCCGGCAGGAGAAAAAGCCGCGGCAAAAGCGGCTTACTTTGGTTATAAAGTTGCCCTGGTAGAAAAAGAACGCACCTTTGGTGGAGCGGGAGTACAGACCGGTACATTACCTTCCAAAACGCTAAAAGAAACTGCATTATACCTATCAGGAATCTATCAAAAAGGAGTATTTGGTGTAGATAAAGAAATTGGTAGAGAAACTGGTGTGCATGATTTTCTGTATCGAAAAAATGTGGTAACAAATCACATGAATAAAATGGTAAAGCACAATCTCGAAAAACACGGAATTGATTTGTACGAAGGTTTTGCCAGTTTTATAGATCCTAATCACATTAAGATATCTGGCGAACTGGAACAGACAATTGAAGGTAAATATGTTCTTATCGCAACAGGATCCTACCCGTACCATCCAGAGAATATTCCGTTTGATAATAAGAGGATATTGGATTCTGATACTATTTTAGGTATCAAAAAGTTCCCTACATCAATCTGTGTATTGGGAGCAGGAGTAATTGGATGCGAATACGCCACTATTTTTGGCGCCATGGGAGTAAAGACCTTTGTTGTAAATGACAGGGATAAGATTTTGGGGTTTTTGGATTCTGAAGTATCGGAAGCGCTGGTGGCACAAATGAAGAAAAACGAGATAAAGATTTTGTTTAACAATTCGGTAACCAGTTTTAAGATACCCGAGAATGATGCAAAACCCCTAAAAATAACATTGAAATCAGGACAGATACTAAATGTAGACATGTTTTTATTTGCAGCAGGTCGTAGTGGAAGTATTAAGGGCTTAAATTGCGAAGGTATTGGTCTTAAAACCGGAAAACGCGAAACGGTTTTGGTAAACGAGAAGTTCCAGACCAATATCCCTAATATCTATGCAGTAGGTGATGTGATTGGATTTCCTGCTTTGGCTAGTACCAGTATGGAACAAGGTCGTATAGCCGTTACTCATATGTTTAATACAGCCGATTTAGAGTCGCTCGCCGATATTTTTCCATATGGAATTTATACAGTGCCAGAAGTCTCAATGGTGGGTATTACCGAAGAGGAAGCGAAAGCCAAGGAAATTGATTATGGAGTAGGGTATAGTTACTACAGAGATACTGCCCGTGGTATGATCATGGGAGATACCGATAATGGGTATTTAAAGTTAATTTTTGATAAAAGTACAAAAGCGATCTTGGGGGTACATATTATGGGGCATTTTGCTACCGAGTTAATTCATTTTGGGATGCAGTTGGTACAAGAAAAGAAAACGCTTGATGAGTTAATTGCTACCGTGTTTAATTATCCCACATTACATGATTTATACAAATATGCTAGTTATGATGGACTTGGTAATCTGGCAGGTAAAAAGGTAAAAAAAGCAGGAGAACTTATTTAATACCATTTATCCTTTGAATTTACAGGAATAAAATGTTCTTTTTTTATCTCAGTTTCAGAATAAAAATAAACCGTAGCCCTGCTATGCTAGATTTTTCTTCTTCACCGAAACAAAAAAAAAACTAATTTTCTTTTCCAGTAAATTCAAACAACAAATGGTATAAGATCATAAAAAAACGGTCTATTATGTGGTGTAATAGACCGTTTTAAACATCTAATTTAAATCAAACTCATATTAGAAATTTAATCTTCCTGTTCCTATATTTCCTGTATAATAACTATCCCAACAAGTATTTGAACATGAATTGTCTAACCAAACATTTGGATGTGCCCAAAAAGATGAGAACCCAGTTGCTGGTAATGTTTGGTACGAAGGTGCCATTTGTATTACAAAATCGGTCACAAACCATCCATCAGTACCTTCTAGATATAAAGTAGCGTTATCTACTTCAACCCATTCTACTGCACGTCCAGGGAATGAAGATTTGAATAAAAAGGCATCCCATCCGCCTTCAAAATCATCATCCCAGAATTCGTCCATCCAGTTAAAATTAGAAGTATAAGCCCCTGCACTGGTTGTAAATCGTACGTAGGTACCTACATCTCCATCGGTATCATTATTGCTTTGAGTTCCTGTAAATGTCCATACTTTGTAGTACCACTCTGTACTAAATGCTTTGTCCTGAACCGGTTGTTTACTTATGTAATTGCTCACAACTTCGTCAAACTTTTTCATAGCTTCTTCTTTGCTAATATCCTTGCCAAAATGCATTCTTAATACGGGTAATGCGGATTCTTCTTTAGTATTGTTTAATACCTCTCCATCATTTCCCGTCTGACTTTTAAACCCTTCTGATTTTTCGTTTTCTACAATTTGATTGGTTTCTGTTTCAACATCAGCCTTCTCACATGATACAATAAATAGCACTCCTAGAACTAGAAATGCAACGGTTTTAAGATTTCCAAATTTTCTCATTTGTTTTAATTTTTAATAATTACTTATTTAATTAGTTAGTTGTAACCCCCATTTTATGTCGACATGAATTATTACGCGTACAACTTTCTGGGGACAAATGTATTGGGATCTGGGAAACCTTAAAACAGTTAAAGAACCCTGTTTAAGTTTATTTTACCCCAGGTTTTAAGGGTTCTCAAACCTGGTGTCTAAGAGGTTTTTCCGTACTGTTTGAAAAACAAATAAACGACAAACGTTTTTATACAATCAAATAGATAATTATATATTTGACCCTTATAAAATCTAAAACCTAACCCGTGAGATATTATCACATCTTTATTGCTTTTACTTTATTTACGCAACCCTTAACCGCTCAAGATTATATAGATCTGTTAAAAATCAATTACGCCAACATTCTTGATGCTGGTTTTGAAGGAAGTGATGCCACTACCAACGTAAGTTTGTTTGATGTATCATTAACATATCCAATAAGACTTTCAGAAAAAACAGCTATCATCACTGGACTAGATTATAATCAACAGGGGTTGGAACTTTTTCCAAATTCAGAAACAGTTTCTCTAAAAAATATCACGCTGAAAGCAGGGTTAAATATAAAGCATAGCGATAAATGGTCGGGGACCTATGTGTTTTTACCAAAAATTGCTAGTCAGGATCTTCATACCGATGGAGATCATTTTTTCTTTGGTGGTTTGGCATTGTTAAAATATCAAAAAAATGACCGAATGCAATATCGTTTTGGTGCCTATGCGAGTACTGAAGGTTTTGGGACCTTTATGACTCCAATACTAGGAATGTATTATACAAGTGAAGATAAAAAGTGGGAATTTACGGCGACATTACCGATTAATGCAGATTTAAATTACAGCTTTAACGACGCTATATCTGCTGGATTGGGTTTTCAGGCTTTTGTTAGGTCTTATAGTTTAGAACGTGAAGATTCTTTACCCGAATTGTATACCCAGGTATCCAATGTCGAGTTTGCTACTTATTTTCAGCATGGTTTTGTGGATAATAGCATTTTGGTGAGGTTACAGGCCGGGTACTCCACAGCATCTTATGAAGTGTTTGAAGAAGGAGATACTTTACCAATTAAAGTGTCTGCTTTCGAGTTTGGAGATGACCGTAATCTGATAAATCCAGAAATGACTGGAAACCTTTTTGTGAGAGTAGGAGCAACTTATCGATTTAATCTGGAAAAAAATAAAGAGGAATAGCTCTAATTAAAGTCTCTTTATTACAAAACAGGGACATCTTAAGTCCTTCTTTTCCTGTTATTCTAAGTCTATCTTCACAGACATACCCAATACGACAGATTGTGAGTACTAATATGATTAAGATGCCCCTTTTGTGGTTATATGGCTAATTCAAATATTGTAAAACCCAAAGCTGTTTTTTTTAGGTTTAAGATGAATTGTATACTCCAAAGATATTTGGATGAGCTTAATTTGGAAAGAGCTTAATGACTGGTTTTCAATAGGTAAAAACCCCGTTTTTGTACCGTTTAATTCTGAATAATTGGCTGCCATTTGAACCTTGTGATAATATGTTAAGAACTTGTTTTCATTTTTTCGATAAATTATAATTTCTTTGCATCCGGGAAAAATTTTGCATTTGGAAAACGAGGAAAAAGAACAAAAGAAGATATTTACGCGCTATAACTTCTTCAACAGAACGTATTGCGTGTTTAGAGGGGTTCCGCTTCGCGAAATCTCAAGAAGAAAACCAAATTACCGCAGTGAGTCGGGGAGTACCTACTATTACACCAAACATGGCGTATATAGACTCTCAAATCATTGGGGAAGAGCTGCAAAATGCCAATGGCGATTGATATCAGACTTTCCTGTAGAAATTGATGATTTACGATTGGGGTATGCAGATTGGGTGGATTTTAGAGAAAATCTTGATCCAGAGATTGACGCCTATTACATTTCAGTAGATTTTGAAACCAAAAAAGTAAGCTATAAACACAAAGACAATCCTGAGTTTGACCAGGTAGCGGTTTTACGCTCTGCCGATGCGACCCGCAAGTTAATTAAACAAATCAAGAACCTTTTGGAAACCCATAAATGGGCAAAATATTATGATTATGATGATCTTGATGAGTTTAGAGAAGAAGTAGTGACTCGATTAATCAATAGTACTATTTCGCTTAACGAATTACGTAGAGAATTGGTTTAATTGTAAAGTCTTTTGGCTAAATCATTTGGGTAAAGGAACATAGGTGTTATCTCCCGGAACTTTTGGGAACCTGTTATTTCTCCATTGTTCTTTTGCTTCTTCTAACCTCTCTTTACTAGTTGACACAAAGTTCCAGTAGATGTATCGTTCTTCAGGGAATGGTTGTCCTCCAAATAATAATACATGAGTGTTCGGTTTTAAGACGATGTTGCAACTGTCTTCGGTTTTAGAAACTAACATATTTCCTTGTTCAATGGTGTCTTCACAAGCCTCGATAGATCCACTTACTATGCAGATGCCTATTTCTCCATTCAATTCTCCATTTATTTTTAATTCATACCCTTCTTTTGCTTTTACTTCAATCATAAACAAATCCGAATGTACAGGTAATGGTGATGTTCGTCCATATCCCTTTCCAGCAATTAATCGGAAATGAGCATTGTTGTCTTGCCAAGCAGGTAAATCCCTTGCATCTATATGGTGAAATTCTGGTTCGATATGCTCTAATTCTTTTGGTAGTGCCACCCAAATCTGATAGCCATGAGCAGTAAACTCGGTGCCATCTCTTAGATCATTTGGGGTGCGTTCGGTATGTGCAACTCCTTTACCGGCAACCATCCAGTTTACAGATCCGGGTGAAATACGCTGGTGTGTTCCTATACTATCTTTGTGTATCAGTTCACCCTCAAGCATATAGGTAAGGGTAGATAAACCAATATGTGGGTGTTGATCCACATCCATATAATGACCATTTTTGATTACTGTAGGACCCATATGATCAATAAAAATAAATGGGCCTACCATTCTTTTTTTTCTAAAGGGAATAAGTCGACCCACTAAGAAATCACCAATATCACGACTTCTTTCTTCAATAATTAATCCTTGATTTGACATAAATTGTACAGATTTGTATACAAAAATAAAGATAGGCGTTTTTGTGTTTAGACATCGTTAAACATATATTAATCAATGGTTCTTAGTTCATAAAAACCTGTGTTTCTGTGATATAATTCGTGAACTCCATAATGTTCTATGCAGAACCTTTTTTCTTTAAAATAATTTACTATCTTTTCGTTCGTTTATAAGCAATCAACTTAATATAATCAACCTTAGACCTACTTTATGGAAATTTTTTCTTCTTACAATGTTATTATAGGGATTTCACTGACCATTATCTTATCTTTTATTTTTAATGGTGTCGCCAAAAAAACGAATGTACCTGCAGTACTTTTATTAATTGTTCTGGGTGTTGTGTTACAGTATATTCTTAAAGCTTTTGGGGCTGATCCTAACCAGTTTTTATCGATGCTCGAAGTATTGGGGATTGTAGGTTTAATAATGATTGTACTTGAAGCCGCACTAGAATTAGAACTGAAGAGCGACAAGCTTATGCCCATTCTAAAATCAATGGCGATAGCCTTGATTGGTTTGGTGGCTTCAGCCTTTATCGCAGCCGTAATATTAAAAGCATTGGTAAAAGATATGTCTATGCAATCGGCGTGGTTATATGCCACTCCTTTGTCAATATTATCCAGTGCTATTATAATTCCTAGTGTTTCTTCGTTAAAAGTAGCAAAGAAAGAGTTTCATATCTATGAGAGTACGTTTTCTGATATATTGGGAATCATGCTTTTTTATTTCCTAACAGGAAGATTAAACCCGGCAGAAGATTCTGGAGTTGGTGGTTTTTTCCTAAATCTTATTCTCACGATCATAATTTCTCTGGTAGCTAGTTATGCTATTATCATAATATTTCAGAAGATTAAGAGTCAGGTGAAGCTGTTCTTATTAATAGCGGTGTTACTTTTACTTTATGGATTAGGTAAAAAGATGCATCTATCATCACTTATCATCATTTTGATCTTTGGATTGGTGATAGCCAATATGAAATTATTTTTTCAGGGACAACTTAGGCAATATCTAGATTTTGAAAAGGCCAAACACATTTATCATGAATTGCACGTGATCACTGCAGAGACCGCTTTTGTGGTTCGTACACTGTTCTTTGTAATTTTTGGGATTACGATTGTTCTTTCTTCTTTATTAAGTTTGAAAGTTACATTAATTAGTATTTTGATATTAATTTCAATTTATGCCATTAGGTACGGATTATTACGATTATTTATGGGGAAAGATATTTTTCCGCAGTTATTTATAGCCCCTAGAGGATTGATTACCGTATTATTGTTTTATGCGATTCCAGCAGAAGCAATGGTTGAAGGGTTTGAGCCTGGGATATTATTGTTTGTTATCATTGGTACCAGTTTAGTCATGACTGGCGGAATGATACGAGATAAAAAATTGAATCCTCCCGCATTAGAAGAAGCAAGTGAAGAAGAATCCACTATTGATGAAACAGAATATTTAATTAATAATACCACCGATTTAAGTCAATTGGATAGCACCGACTCATCTGGTGAACATGAAACAGAATAATGAAACGCTTACATCGACTAACAGCCATATTAGTAAAGTTACAATCCAAAAAGGTTGTGCAGGCTTCAGAACTAGCCGATAAGTTTGATGTAAGTTTGCGTACCATATATCGGGATATGCAGGCGCTTTCTGATGCAGGAGTGCCGATTGGAGCAGAAGCCGGTACAGGGTATTTTTTGGTTGATGGATATTCTTTACCTCCCGTTATGTTTACAGAGAAAGAAGCCAATGCACTTCTTACCGCTTCAAAAATTATCAATACCAATAATGATCAATCGCTTATTAATGAATATCAGGAAGCTATTGAAAAGGTTATAGCCGTACTTAAGACATCGCAAAAAAAGAAATTAGAAATTCTTGATCAACGTATTTTTACTTATAACAAAAGCGTTCGGCATCCCAGTAATTCATTATCTATTATCCAACAAGCTATAACCGATTTGAGAGTCTTGGAAATTCAATATACCAAAGTGACCAATGAGTTTAGCAAAAGATTGGTAGAACCTTTGGGAGTATATTTTACCAATAATACCTGGATCATGATTGCCTATTGTAGATTACGCAAAGATTACCGTGAGTTTAGAACAGATCGCATTCATAATATATTAGAAACTCAAGAACTATTTCAAGCACAACAATTTACCCTTGAAGACTACTATAACAGAAGGGCGCATCTATACCGAACAAATATTTCTTCTTAAAATAAAAAACTACTGACATAGGGTTGTCATAGACCCGGTTTAATTTTGATTAAAATTAATTCTCATGAACAAATTAATTATAATCATCATGGTAAATCTATTGTTTAATTGTACCACAAAACCTGATCAAAACCTATCGCAAATGAAAACCAAACCCAACGTTGTAGAAGTTGTAATGTTTGATGCTTACCCTGGATATTCAAAAAATGAAGTGCAAAAGGCATTGGCATCACTTAATGATATTTTAAAATTATACTACGGATTTATTGAAAGAACGACGGCAAGTAGTGAAAATGGAAAATACATTGATATTGTATATTGGACGGATATGAAGTCTGCCAAAGATGCGGCCAAAAATGTATTAAAGAACGAAGAAGCTGCGGCAGTTTTTAATATTATTAAGCCGGAATCAGTGCAAATGTATCATTTCGATACTTTCAATCAATTTGAAGAATAATTGTAGAAAACAATACCTTCATCTTGGGTAAAAGTTTATTGTCTTTCCCTTGGAGGGGGTTAAAGAGATGAAGGTTTTGTTTTTTTATTTTCTTTACATTTGATATCATTTACACAAAAAATCTATACATGATCCCGGAATATATACTTAACCGAAAAGGAGCTCGTAGCTTAAAAGACCTTAATCCTGAAGTTATAGAGTATTTAAACAAAGGTCTAATCGAAACAGCCAATCTAATGGAATGGCTTGCCGTTGATCAACTACAATTATTAAAAGGTATTTTGAGTGATCTGGGTAAGTTAAGTTGGTATGATAATTTTTATGAAGCCGTTTCTGCACAAAAAAAACCATCTGCCAATACAACCACAAAAATTGTTGGAATCACCTTTTTACAGCTTACCGATAATGTAGAGATACTAAAACACCTCACTAGTCACAGTTCTGATGTGCCAAGATGTTGGGCTGCTTATTGGTCCGGAATAAGAGAAACCGATATCGTTAAGAGGTTAAAAGCTATTAAACCATATGCCGCCGATACGCATTTTGGTGTTCGTGAAGTAGCTATATTTGCTTCAAAAGAGGCGATTATTGAGGATTTAGATACTTCTATAAATATACTTTCAGGGTGGACTACAAGCGATGATGAAAATGTGCGGCGATTTGCTGCCGAAGCAACCAGACCTATTGGTGTGTGGACCAAAAAGATTGATGCCCTTAAGGAAAATCCCGAACAAGGGATTCGTATTCTAGACCCTCTTAAATCGGATTCTTCAAAATATGTAAGAGATTCGGTTGGTAATTGGCTAAATGACGCAAGTAAAACAAGACCAGATTGGGTTATGAAGATAACCGGCCAATGGAAAAAAGAATCTGCTACAAAAGAAACGCAGTATATTATCAAAAAGGCATTGCGTTCAATTAACAAATAAAATGCATTGAGACTAGACGGTTTTATTACTGGAAATCGTTTGCGTAGTATTAAAAAATGAAATTTTGGGTTATATTTTTGTCAAATAACCAGTAAAGACTTTTCTTTTTAAGATAATTACGCCTACTATTTATTTCCTTTTTTATAGTTTTAGGTGATTTTTTACGACTTAGGTATCTATCACATAAAATAGGCCATTACAATGAATATTCTTCATGTTAGTATTGAATGTTATCCTATTGCAAAAGTTGGCGGACTTGCAGATGTTGTTGGTGCTTTACCAAAGTATCAAAATAGCTTAGGACATAATGCAGGTGTAATCATTCCGTTTCATGATAACAAGTTCACTGAAGAAGCAGAGCTTATAAAGATTCATAAAGGTACCTTACAGTTAGGTGAAGATCTTCATTCTTATAGTATAAAAAAGCTCGTTAATCCAGATTTAGGGTTTATAGTGTATATGGTGCATATCCCAAGGCTACTAGATAGAACAATGGTGTATGGGCATCCTGATGAAATAGAACGTTTTATTGCTTTTCAAAAGGCAGTATTAGATTGGATCAGTTTAGAGAAAAATATTCCAGACATAGTTCATTGTCATGACCATCATACCGGATTAATTCCCTTCATGATGACTCATGCTGATCAATATACTGCTCTACGTAATATACCTACGATTTTTACTATACACAATGCACAGTATCAAGGACAACTATCTTATGATAAGCTATATTATTTACCGCAATTTGATCATAAAAAAATAGGATTATTAGATTGGGATCATCGTATTAATCCTTTGGCTACAGGTGTCAAAAATGCCTGGAAAGTAACTACGGTATCGCCTAATTATATGAAAGAACTGCAGGAAAGAGCAAATGGTTTGGAGCGTCTTTTGCGAGACGAAAGTAAAAAATGCGTTGGGATTCTTAATGGTATAGATACAGAAACATGGAACCCTGAAACTGATCCAATGCTTATTAAAAATTATAAGCTAAGTACACTAGTTTCAGGAAGAAAAGCCAATAAAAAGTGGTTGTGCGATAATTTTGATTTATCGATTGAAAAACCACTTTTTGCTTTTATTGGCAGGTTGGTAAATGAAAAAGGAGCTGACTTACTTGCTGAAATAATAGCGGAATCACTTAGTAATACGGATATTAATATCCTGATCCTAGGATCTGGAAACCAACAAATAGAGGAAAAACTAAGATCGTTAAGGGAACGATTTATTGATAGATATCATGTTCATATTGGATATGACGAACAGCTATCCCATATCATTTATAGTGGTGCAGACTTCTTATTAATGCCTTCTCGGGTAGAACCATGTGGGCTTAACCAAATGTACGCTTTGCGCTACGGTACTATACCTATAGTACGTAGAACGGGAGGTTTAAAAGATACGGTAGTCGATATTGGAGATGGAGGTTTTGGAATTTGCCATGATCAAGCATTGGTTTGGGATGTTTGTTATTCGATAAAAAGAGCAATCGCTTTATTTGATGATCAATCAGCTTATAAACGGTTGCAAAGACAAATTATGAAAATTGATCATTCATGGCATCGATCGGCTCAAGAATACTTAGATTTATATAATTCCCTTATACAACTAAAATGATCAATAAAAAAGTCTTAGCAATTATCCTAGGTGGAGGGCAAGGTACACGATTGTTTCCGCTTACAGAAAAAAGATCCAAACCGGCAGTATCAATTGCCGGAAAATATCGGTTGGTCGATATTCCTATTTCAAATTGTATCCATTGCGATATTAAAAGAATGTTTGTGCTCACTCAGTTTAATTCGGCTTCCTTAAACAGACATATCAAAAACACCTATATTTTTAGTTCTTTCAGCGATGCATTTGTTGATATTTTGGCAGCAGAACAAACTCCCGATAATAAAACATGGTATCAGGGGACGGCTGATGCTGTGCGCCAAACGATGTATCATTTATTAAATCATGAATTCGAGTATGCTTTAATTCTCTCTGGAGATCAATTGTATAAAATGGATTTTAATGAAATGTTAAATGAGCATATCCAAAAAGGAGCAGAAATATCTATCGCAACCCTTCCCGTTACAGCCAAAGAAGCTACGCAGTTTGGTATTCTTAAAACCGATGAAGAAAGTTTTATCTCATCTTTTATCGAGAAACCAAATCTGGATAAATTACCCGGGTGGGAATCTGGGGTGGGAGAAGAGATGAGAAAAGAAAATAGGCACTATTTGGCTTCTATGGGGATTTATATCTTCAACAAACAATTATTAATCGATATACTATCTGATCCAACGACTGTAGATTTCGGCAAAGAAATTATACCGCAATCTATAAACAATCATAAAGTATTGGCTTATCAATATGAAGGGTACTGGACCGATATAGGTAATGTCTCTGCTTTTTTTGAAGCAAATATCAAGTTAACAGATGAAATCCCTCAATTCGACTTATTCAATAAAAGTAGTACAGTATTAACGCGTCCTCGTATATTACCTCCATCCAAAATTTCAGGCACGAAACTCAACAAATCAATGATTGCTGAAGGGTGCATCATTAACGCTAAAGAAATTGAGCGTTCTGTGATCGGAATTCGATCAAGAATAGGAAAAGATACCATAATTAAAAACACCTACATGATTGGGAGTAATTCGTATGAAGATATCGACGAATTAGAGCAGAATCGTATAAATGGAATTCCTTCTTTTGGAGTTGGAGAACGATGTTCGATCAATAATACAATTATAGATAAGGATGCAAGGATTGGAAACGATGTAACGATTCATGGAGGACAACATCTAGAAGATACCGAACAAGAATCATATGTGATCAAAGACGGAATTGTTGTTGTTAAGAGTAAATCTATAATTCCCGACGGTTTTAGCTTATAAAACTTCTTTTTTATCATTTTCTTATGAAAGAAATCTAGCGAAAGATTTCCGAAAACGTTATTGTTTATAAATTCTCACATTTCGTGTCAAAATCTTACAAATTACAAGCATCGTTTTCAGAAATAAATAATAAATTGGGAATGAATTTGCAAATAAATCAAAATCTGTTCATCTTAATTTATAATTCTTCATGCTTAATCAAGAACGTATTGTCATTGAAAATGTAACTCCAGAATTAAATAGCGGAGTTTTTTTTATCAAAAGAGTAATTGGTGAAAAAATATTTATCACCGCAGATGTTATTGGCGATGGACATGATATAGTACAAGCTAGTATTATATATAAGCATGAAAAGGATACCTCTTGGAGCGAAACTAGAATGGATCCCGGGAATAATGATTCTTGGAAAGGAGTGTTCAAAGTTGAAAAACAAGGGTATTATACGTATAAAATACAAGGTTGGGTTGATTATGCCTTAAATTGGCAACATGGTACTATTAGAAAGATAGAGGATGGGCAACATGTATCCTCAGAATTATTAGAAGGTCGCACATATCTAGAGGGGATATCAAACGAAGTAGATGCAGATGAAAAAAAATACATAAAAAAGCTTTCTGATCTTTTTAAAAAGGAAGACAAATACGATGAAGCTATTATAGAAGCAAAAAGCGATGCACTTCATGATTTGTTTTATAAATATCCTTCTAGGGGATTAATGGCGACCTATAAAGAATTAAAGGTATATGTAGATCGCGAAAAAGCAAGGTTTAGTACATGGTATGAATTTTTTCCGCGAAGCGCTTCACAAACTGAAGGAAAGCACGGGACATTTAAAGACTGTGAACGATTACTGCCAAAGATTGCTGAAATGGGGTTTGATATTTTATACTTTCCGCCCATTCATCCAATTGGCGAAGTAAATCGTAAAGGCAAAAACAATACTACAGATGCAGATAAAGATGATGTTGGTTCTCCTTGGGGTATTGGGTCCAAAGATGGAGGACATACCAGCGTTCATAAAGAATTAGGAACGCTGCAAGATTTTAAAGACCTAGTCGCCAAAGCGCAGGAATTGGAAATAGAAGTTGCCATGGATTATGCGCTGCAAGCAGCACCAGACCATCCTTGGGTGAAAGAACATCCAGAGTTTTTTAAATGGCGTCCAGACGGGACCGTTCAATATGCAGAGAATCCACCCAAGAAATACCAGGATATTCAACCTATATATTTTGATACCACCGAATGGAATTCGATGTGGCAAGAACTGCTAGCAACAGCTATGTTTTGGGTAGAAGAGTGTGGGATAAAAGTATTTAGAGTCGATAATCCACATACCAAACCGTTTCATTTTTGGGGATGGCTAATTGGTGAAATTAAAAACAAATATCCCGACGTGTTGTTTTTATCAGAGGCTTTTACAAAACCAAAAGTAATGCAACAGTTGGCCAAACAAGGATTCACACAGTCCTATACTTATTTTACATGGCGCAACAGCAAACATGAACTTATTGAGTATATAGAGGATTTGACCGTGAGTGATCAGAAAGATTATTTTCGTCCTAATTTCTGGCCAAATACACCAGATATAAATCCTTATCATCTTCAGGGTGCTAATGAAGCAATGCACTTGATTCGATATGCTTTAGCATCTACATTAAGCTCTAATACAGGTATTTATGGACCTGTATTTGAACAAATGGTTTCAGATGCAATTCCTGGCAAAGAAGAGTATCTTGATAGTGAAAAGTATCAATTACGCCATTGGGACTGGGAAGTTAAAAATAAATTGACCACCATTATCACAAGCATTAACCGCATCAGAAAAGAGAATAAAGCGCTTCAACAGACCAATAATATCAAATTTTGCAATATTGAAAATGATCAATTAATTGCATTTTATAAGTATGATGATGATAAGACCAATGAGTTATTGATTATTATAAGCTTAGATCCATATTATTCCCAACAAGGAAATATTCAACTCCCCCTATATGAACTTGGAGTGCACGCCGGACACAATATCGAAGTGCACGACCTTATTACCAAAAGTAGTTATCACTGGAATAACGAGTGGAACTATGTAGAACTACATCCTACTTTACCTATGCACATTTTTAAAATTAAAAAGTGATGTAGTATGACGACAGAGACCAAACCCAAAAAAGACCTTAATGATGAGTATATTTACAAATCTGACTGGTCTGAATTGTTTAAAAATGCGCAATTTGTTGAAGAATTGTGTGAGGATATTCTAGAGCCTTATATTATTACCAAACGGTGGTATGGGGGCAAAGCCAGTGCGCTTAAATATATAGAACTGATCGATCATTTCAAGATTGAAGATGATCAAGACCTATTTTATGGTTTGGTACTTGAAGTAAATTTTAGGGAAGCTTTTGTACAGAATTATTTTGTCCCTATTGCGCTGGTAACCGATCAAGATTTTTCTCAGGATGATATTATAACCAGGATTCAACTTAATGAAATCAAGGGATTTTTGGTGGATGCAACACTTCTGGAATCATTTAGGAGACAAATTTTTGAAAAAATACTCGAAGGAGCCAAAACAAAATACAAAGGTTTAGAATTTAGACGTGGACGAGGATGTAAGGATACCAAATATGTTTCTTCTCGTTTTCTAGGGGCCGAACAAAGCAATACTTCTATCATTTTTAATGATAAATATATTCTCAAGATTTTTAGAAGAATATTCACCGATCAAAATCCAGATTATGAAATCAATAAATATCTAACAGATAAGGGGGTTTTTAAAAACACGCCTAAATATAGTGGGAGTATTACCCTTCGATTTTCAGATAAAAACGTAATAACGCTTTCTTTGATGCAGCGTTTGGTAAAAAATCAAGGTGACGCCTGGGAATATTTTCTTGAGCAACTTAAGGGTATTTTTAAGAAACTAAGCGAAATAAATCCCGATGTAACCCAAATACAGCCCATTGGGATGTTTGATAAGATTGATTTAAGTATAATTCCTGATGAGATCATGAATTATTGCCCAATGTCGTTTTTTGAAGATATCGATCAGCTGGCTCTTCGCACAGCTCAAATGCATGTAGCTTTAGGACTAGAACGAATTAACACACAATTCACTCCGCAAATTTATAGTAATGACTATTCTGTGTGGCTCAAGAATCGATTGATCTATCAATTCGAGAACCGAGTAAATTTGGTAGAGAATAATATCCATAAACTAGAAGGACTACGGCTAGAACTTGCCCACGAGTTCCTAGAAAAGAAGAAAGAAATTCGTAAACGCTTGCTTGATTTCGACGAAAGCAAATTAAAAGGAGAACGTATCCGTATTCACGGGGATTATCACCTGGGGCAAGTATTGGTAAGTGATCATGATTTTTATATCATCGATTTTGAGGGAGAACCCGAGAGCACTATTAGGGATCGCAAGGTGAAGCAACCGCCACTTAAAGATGTGGCAGGAATCTTTAGGTCCTTTAACTATGCAGTATATTCCACTATTTTCAATAATATGGAGGACTTTAAATATACCAAAGAAGAATTGTTCCATTTTGCTGAAGTCCTGTATAGTTATATGGTTGCCGTTTTCCTAAGGAGGTATATAAAATATGTACAGTCCCATAATCTAAGTATAGGATACAAAAAGGAAATAAAGTTTATACTTAATTATTGCTTGTTAGAAAAAGCAGTGTACGAATTAGGATATGAATTGAATAGTAGACCCAGGTGGGCAGTAATCCCCTTAAAAGGAATTTCAAAAATTATTAATAGCTAAACCCAAAATATGAGTAAAGTAATTGCACACAGTCTCTTTTCAGAATTTGATATCAATCTTTTTAAGGCTGGGAAACATTATCGTTTATATGAAAAGTTTGGATCCCATGTTACAACTGTAGACGGAGAAGAAGGTACTTATTTTGCGGTTTGGGCTCCTTCTGCAAAATCAGTTTCGGTTATTGGAGATTTTAATTTTTGGGTCGAAGGAGAACACCAACTAAATGTACGATGGGACGAATCTGGTATTTGGGAAGGTTTTATTCCGGGAGCAGGAAAAGGAAGCGTTTATAAGTATAAAATACAATCACATCATAATGATATAAAGACCGAAAAAGCAGACCCTTATGCTCGACGTTGCGAACATCCACCCAAAACTGCATCAGTTGTTTGGGATGATACCTATGAATGGAAGGATGTAAGCTGGATGAAAAAACGTAAGAAAAATAATGCTATCGACGCGCCTTTTTCTGTGTATGAAGTTCATTTAGGTTCTTGGAAAAAAAGAGTAGAAGAGAATAGATCACTCTCGTATGTAGAACTTGCAGATGAATTGGTTTCTTATGTAAAAGAAATGGAGTTTACCCATGTAGAACTTATGCCCATTATGGAGTATCCTTACGATCCGTCCTGGGGATATCAGCTTACTGGATATTTTGCACCGACTTCCCGTTTTGGATATCCTGAAGAATTTAAATTACTAGTTGATAAATTGCATCAAAATGATATCGGGATAATTTTGGATTGGGTACCATCACATTTTCCAGAAGATGCTCATGGTTTAGGCTTTTTTGATGGGACGTGTTTATATGAGCATCCTGATAAAAGAAAAGGATATCATCCCGATTGGAAAAGCTTAATTTTTAATTACGGAAGAAATGAGGTAAAAAGCTTTTTGATTAGTAATGCTATCTTTTGGTTGGATCAATATCATGCAGATGGATTGCGTGTGGACGCAGTGGCTTCGATGCTTTTTTTAGATTATTCTCGAGAAGATGGTGAATGGGAACCTAATATGTTTGGAGGTAGAGAAAATCTTGAGGCCATTACGTTTATGAAAGAGTTAAATGAAGAAGTGTATGCTAGTTTTCCCGATGTACAAACAATCGCTGAAGAGTCTACTTCGTTTCCCATGGTGTCAAAACCTACATTTTTGGGTGGACTAGGTTTTGGAATGAAATGGATGATGGGTTGGATGCACGATACCCTACAATACATGTCCAAAGAACCAATATATCGTAAGCATCATCAAAACGATCTTACGTTTAGTATGACATATGCGTTTACTGAAAATTTTATGCTGCCACTATCCCATGACGAAGTAGTATATGGCAAACGGAGTATTATGGGAAGAATGCCCGGAGACGAATGGCAGCAGTTTGCAAATCTAAGATTGCTCTACAGCTATATGTTTACTCATCCAGGAACCAACTTATTATTTATGGGAGCAGAGTTTGGGCAACGCGAAGAATGGAATTTTCAACAAAGCTTGGATTGGCATTTGCTGGAGTACGACTACCATAACGGAATAAAGAAACTGATTACAGATCTTAATAAACTATATAAAAAGTATCCTGCTTTATACGAACAACAATTTAGTGCAGCTGGGTTTGAATGGATTAGTTATGACGATCATGAAAATTCGGTAGTTACATACATCCGTAAAGGGTATGAAGAAGAAAATTCATTAATTATTGCCTGTAATTTTACGCCGATACCCAGAACAAAGTATAGAACTGGATTGCCAAGTGATGGGAAATTGGTGCAGATATTTAATAGTGATGATAAGAAATATGGGGGTAGTGGCACTACAAACGACAAAGAAATAAGTATTGAAAATCAAGACTGGAACCATCGTTCCAATTCAGCAGAAATAACCATTCCTCCTCTTGGGGCAGTAGTATTTAAAATTGAAAATTAAAGGATTAAGAATGGTTAAGCCTCAAACAATAATATATCCATAAAGTGGTTTTAATTCATTGACAATTAAACAATTGTTAATTCATTCTTACCTCAAACGTTTTCGTTAAATTTTCTTAATAAATAGTAACAAAAATCATTTCTAAATTCATCAAGATATCGTTCTTTTACAATCCCAAGTCTTAAAGAAAAAGAAACATATATGATTACAAATACAGAACTAGAGCAAAAAGGAAATTTGTTTCCAGGCAAGATCACTTCCTTTTCTCAGAATGTAGATAAAATAAACTTCACAACAGAAAACGGTGTCATTCTTCAAGTTACTATTATACGCGGTAGTGTGATCCGTTTTAGATATGCAACCGATAATAATTTTGAAAAAGATTTCTCTTATGCCATTAGTGAAGATGGAGCAAGAGGATATAGCAAATTAGAAGTCGAAGAGCGGGAAGATGATTATTCGATTTTAACCTCTCGTGTCGAAATTATTATAGGCAAGAATGATCTAAATACGGCCATTTATGATCTTGACGGAAATATAATCTGTAAAGATGACTGGGGGTTTCACTGGGAGCAGAGCTATGAATACGGTGGAAATATTGTTAAGATGAGTAAATCTGCTCCTCAAGGAGAATGTTACTACGGACTTGGTGATAAACCTATGCACCTTAACCTTAAAGGAAAACGTATAGAAAATTGGGCTACCGATCAATATGCTTTTGGGAAGGACCAAGACCCTTTGTACAAAAGTGTTCCGTTTTATATAGGAATGTATGAAGAAAGAGCCTACGGGATCTTTTTTGACAATACATTTAGAACATTTTTTGATTTTTGTCATGAACGTCGTAATGTAACAAGTTTTTGGGCTCAAGGAGGGGAGATGAATTATTACTTCTTCTATGGTCCCAACATGCAAGATGTTATTACTAGATATACAGATCTAACGGGAAAACCAGAATTACCGCCCTTATGGGCTTTAGGATATCACCAGTGTAAATGGAGCTATTATCCCGAAAGTAAAGTAAAAGAAGTTACAAGCAAGTTTAGAGAACTTCAAATACCGTGTGACGCGATTTACCTGGATATCGATTATATGGAAGGGTTTAGATGTTTCACCTGGAGTAAAGAATATTTTCCAGAGCCAAAGCGTATGGTAGCCGAATTGGCTGAGGACGGGTTCAAAACTGTGGTCATTATTGACCCGGGGATCAAAATAGATGACGATTATTGGGTATATCAAGAGGCTATTGATAAAGATTATTTTTGTAAGCGAGCTGATGGCCCCTATATGCGTGGAAAAGTGTGGCCTGGAGAATGCTTTTTCCCAGATTTTACTAATCCTGAAGTACGTGAATGGTGGTCCGGATTATTTAAAGAGATTATCGATGAAATAGGAGTAAAGGGAGTGTGGAATGATATGAACGAACCTGCCGTAATGGAAGTACCTGGTAAAACATTCCCAGACGATGTTCGTCATAATTATGATGGTAATCCCTGTAGTCACAGAAAGGCTCATAATATTTATGGTACGCAAATGGCCAGAGCTACATATGAAGGTGTAAAACGTTTTGCTTATCCTAAACGTCCGTTTATTATCACCAGATCGGCATATTCTGGAGCACAGCGTTATACTTCGTCATGGACCGGAGACAACGTAGCGACCTGGGAACACCTTTGGATTGCTAATATACAAGCTCAGCGAATGAGTATGAGCGGTATGTCTTTTACCGGAAGTGATATCGGTGGATTTGCAGAACATCCAACCGGAGAATTGTATGCAAGATGGATACAACTTGGAGTTTTTCATCCTTTCTGTCGTACACACTCTTCTGGTGATCATGGCAACCAGGAACCTTGGACATTTGGTGATGAAGTAGTCGACGTGACCCGTAAATTTGTAGAGCTTCGCTATCAGTTATTACCCTATTTGTATACGATGTTCTGGGAATATGCAGAACAAGGGATTCCAATGCTGAAACCTTTGGTCCTATTTGATCAAAATGATCCGCAGACTCATTATAGAACGGATGAATTTGTGTTTGGAAACCAAATTTTAGTTTGCCCGATACAGGAACCAAATGCAAAGGGAAGAAGAATGTATATACCCAAAGGAAATTGGTATAACTATTGGACACGTGAGTATGTAAAAGGAGGAATGGAGCAATGGGTAGATGCAGATCTTGATATTATACCGCTATTTATAAAAGAAGGCGCTATAATCCCTAAATATCCAATCCAACAATACGTTGGAGAAAAGAAAATAGAGGAATTAAAACTTGAAGTGTACTATAAAGAAGGAAATAAAGAAGTTTCCAAAGTATACGAAGATGCTCAAGACGGTTATGATTATGCCAAAGGAAGGTATAGCTTAAGAAGTTTTTCTTTTACAGGAAAGAAAAATGAAATCATTATTCAGCAACACAAAAATGGAAGCTATATTACCGAGTATGATAACATGAAGATTGAGTTAATTGGTTTGCCTTTTGACATAAAAGAAATAGAAATAGATAATGTAACCGTTTCTTTAGAAAGTGTACAGTTTGATAAAAAGGAGAATTTATTGGTAGTCCCTAAGGATTTTGCAGAACTTCATATTGTAGCTTAACGATGTATTTTACACCCTCGTTTCTATAAAACGAGGGTTTTTTTATAATTTATAGTTGATATCGATCTCCATTTTCATTGCTCTTTTCTGGATTTCTTTATCAAATTTTCTAAAGTCCCATTTTTTAATGTTTCCTTCCTTGTCCCCAGAAATTATGTATTTACCATCACTTGAAAAAGTAGCAGCCTTTATCGGATAATTGTGTCTAATTACACTAGGCATCTGAACAAATTTGTTATCTTTTTTCTGATAGATTTGGACCGTGTTGTCACTACTGGCAGTTAAAAGTAAACTGTCTTTATAAAATGCTACATCTTCAATATCTCCTGTGTGAGATGCCATAGTCTGCAAAAGATTGTAGGTATTTGATTTTTCATCCAATTTCCAAATTCTTGCCTTATTATCCACACTTCCAGAAACAATATGGTCGCTGTTTGAAGAAAATTCTACCCTAGTGATTTTATCCTTATGTGATGTCCATATCGTATCTGTTTGTAGATTTTCAGTATTATACAGATAGATGTTATTTTGAGCAGCCACCACTAACTTGTCTCTTGGTTTACTAAATGATAGTGCGTTAATACTATCCTTTGGTGGTAGAAGTACAGATTTATTTGTCTCGTTCATGAGCCTACTTCTTGGTTCTATAATGTTTCCTTTTACAATGCGTCCTTTTGCATTCCTGTTTTTTGTGGCTTTTCGTTCCGTTGGGTTAATTTCTTCTAGATTGGTATTCAAAAACCTGATACTATCGCTTTGGTGATTGAAAGTGACTTTGATAATAGTATCATTATAATACGTTATTTTAGAAATTTCATTTTGAAGATTCTCATGCTTTACCGAAATAGGTTTTATGTTCCATATTTTTATGGTTTGATCTGAACTGCTGGTAATAATATAGTCTTCATCTTTATTTACGAACGAAACGTTTTGTATGGGTTTACTATGACCGATAAATTGTTTTAGCAAAATATTGTCTCGACTCCAAAGATTGGCTCCATTATCACTGCTTCCTACCAACATTTGTCCTTTACTATTAATATCGATTGTATTTATATGCTCATCGTGAATAAAGTTGTCATATGCCCTTATAGAGTCGGGATCAAATACTTTTATTCTGCCTTTTAATCCTAATAGAATTGAATCCCGACTTTTTATTTTGAATGTATGTATGCTATCTTCAGGCGATAGCCTTAAAGCATTTTTGTAATAATAGTGTTTCAGTGAAGAGCTATTACTAAAATGTAAACCATTACTACCATACAAGACGAGGTAATTATTCCTATTACTCTTAAAAGTCCTTATTTTTCTGATCTTTCCATCAAGTTTTTGTATCGTTTGTATTTTATGATTATTATTTGTTACATCGATATTTAACTTTTTGATTACGTCATCAATTCCTAAAATAAAAGAATAATCTCTTTGGTGTTCGATATCCACTGATGATCTTCCTGTAACAGAAAAGTCTTTAAAATTTGATTTGAAATTACCGTTTCTATCAAGTAATTTAAATTTCAGACTGTCCTTCTGAAAAACCTTTTGTGCAATCAAAATATTTAAATCACCTTCTGAATCTTGGAAGGGTTCAAAGGCAATTACATTTTGTTGTGTAAAAATCTCATTACTGGTGGCATTTTTCTTTTTATACTCTAATGAATTTAATATTAAAGTATTTGATTTGGTCAAAGCAAAAACATAGAGTATAGAATCATTGGTGAAAGATCTGCGTGTTTTGGTTGATACAATGGTATTGTCACCAGACAGTTGTATCCTGGTGTGGTAAAAAGGAGTTCTTTTATAATCCTTATACAAGTCATTTTTGAAGTCTAAAAGAAGATTAAACGTAGAATCAGCTTGTGGAGATTTATCATTCTGCCATAATATTTTCTCGCATGTCCAAATATAATTATATGACTTGGTTTTATCCACGTTATAATCCCTTAATGCATAGCCGATTCCTTTATGAATTTTAATAGATAATTCATTAATTTTAAGTTCATCGAATAATTGTTTGTTCAGCGAATTGGATTTGTTATTTTGAAGATATAATGCTCCAGATAATCCAAGTAGACAGGTGATAATGAAAGGATAATAGAAATACAACCTAAGTCTTCGTTTCAATCTCTTTTTCTCACGTTCTTCTTTTTCACTTTCTTCAATGCTCGCCTCAAAAAACTGTCGCTTTCGTTCTAATCGCTCTTCATTATCGTCATCCATGATATAATCGAGAGATTGTTTCATGCGACTTACTTGTTGAGCCGAAAGTAAGTCTCCTTTTTGTTTTGTGTCATCGTAGATATCAAATGAAGAAATAAAATCTCTCTTAATTAAAGATCTAAAATCATCTTCGGTTCTTAAGTTTCCAATGATTTTTGCAATGATATCATGGCTTAGCTCTACATAATCTTCTCCAATTTTTTTGTCACTGCTTAAATGCAGAATTCCTTTTTGTTTTAGTTCATAAATAATCTCTGAGATCGTCGAATTATACTCGTCATCATTCACTTTTCCCCAAATATCGGTTTCTATTTTATCAAGTAATTTACGATCATTGATAACATAATAATCGTCTTTTTCGACCCTAACAGGAATACGTTTTTTGAGGTCATCTTTAGTTTTAAAATGCCTTAGGAATTTAATTACACTATCTCTATGCTGTACTCTATTATTAAGTTTGTTGCTAGTATTGCGTATAATCTTATTATTTACTTCTCGAATGTAATTTTCCAGAACCTGTTCAATAGAACCAAATTCTTTTATTTCATCCTCTTTAAATTCTAGGGGTAAATATTCGTCTTGAGAAGGAGTTTCGCCATATGTTCTGCTGTAATCTACTTTATAGATACTATCAAGATACACTTGAAGAAAAGGAAGGTGATAACTTGTGTCTTCATTGTCTTTAATCTTGATTTGATCCAAAATAAGCTCGATCCTCTTTTGTTTTTCGGTATCTGGAAGCTCTTCTTTGGTAATATCACTGAGCTGATTAATATTAAACTCTTTGAAGGATTTTTCTACAATATCTTTTACAACTGCTTCATTGGGATGTGCCAATCGTAATTTTTTATAAAAAATATATGGGATATAGGATTGAAGTTGATCAAGATATCCAAAAAACTCTTCACGAAGTGAAATAATAACATTAAAAGGAATCTTATAATCAAAAATGAGTTTTAAAAATAAGCCAAACTTGTCAATTTCTTCTGTGCTCCCATAAACGAAAAGCTCTTCGAACTGATCAAAAATAACTAGCGGATTAAAAGGTGAGCCAGAAGCTTCGTTTCTTTTATACATGAAATAATCATGTATCTTGTCTGAGATATTGCTTACTTCCTTATTTTTTTCTCTTAGTTTTTCTAAAAGCTTTTTACGCTCATTTATAAATTGGGTTAGTCTTTCCTTATTTTTTTCAATTAATGATGCCGTATCTTTAGTCTCGGTCGACGTATCTTTCTCTGATTGTGTATCTGAAGTAGATAAAGGTCTTATTTTTCTTTTAAGACGGATGATTTCTTCTTCAATATCCAACATCATCCCCTCGGTATGATCTAGGGACACCAAAATTTCATTTAGACCGGTATGCTGGGAAAAGAAAATATCTATTAATTCTGAAGGCTTCGGACTAATTTCATCCTTATGAATATCATCTACAAAAAGTTTTCTTTTAATAGAATCTATAAGATTATCATCCCTGCGTATACTGATGACTTCTTTATCTTTCCTAATTTTGTTTAATAACCCACAATAAATAAGACTGGTTTTACCCGAGCCAGAAGGCCCGTGTAGAATCATTATAGTAGAGTCCTTATATAATTCGAAAAGCTTAAGACTCTCATTGTCTCTTCCAAAATAAGTGTCGATATCCTTTTTTTTGTAAGAGTCCAGAAACTTGAAGGGTGACTGTATTTTTGTGTCTAATGCTATCATGAATGCGAGATTAAATTTTTAATATACTCAAAATGATCTCGTATTTTTTTCTTCTCTTCGATTTCAATAATATCTTTTTTTCCTTCTTTATAAAGTGCAAGTATCATATCCTCATCTAGTGGGACTTCAATTTCTTCTCCTAATTTTCTTCTATCGGTTCGTCCATCCTTATCCACTCTTGCATTTATAACTTCTTTATATATTAATTTATCGGTAGCCTCAGAATATCGATCCAAATAATAGAGTTTTATTTTGTCTTTTGCAATAGATGTCGAATTTACATCTAGGTAAAAAGGAGAGAGGTTTAATTCTCTTTTGGGTATGCCATCTCTATTGTCGATGGTACAGATATATACAGAGTGTACATCAATATCAAGCATGGATTCATCATCTTTTACTTTAAAAATAATATTCTTTTTATCATCAATAGCAGTGGGTCTTTTACTAATAGGATAATACGATCTATTTATCACATAAGATCGCTGATTGTCGTACTTAAACTGATTGTAGAAAACATCATAAATCGATTCTATCCCCAGGGTTCGTAAAAACGTAAAGTTTCTAAGAAATTTCTCAAGATAGAATTCATTTTTTATATAGTCATGTTTACTATTCTCATTATGTTCGAGGTGTGTTGAGAAAAAATCTGAAACCTCTTTAAACAATTGCCTGTTTTCTAGAACACAATTCTTAAGTTCCTTCCATAATTTATTTTTCTCAAGGTATTCATCTGGTATATTAGAATAAACAAAAAATAAATCTTCAGAGATTTTGTCCTGCACATGAGACTCCCAACCAATTGCAAGGTTCTCTCTTAAAATATCCTTTAACTCGAAGCTTAATTTATCTCTAAACTCTGGGTTTTCTTTTGAAATGGACCATATGATAGAATATGCAGAAAACTTAAGGAAATTTAGAAATTCTTTATACATGCTCCTAATTACCCAATACCGTTCTTTGGTTAATTCTTGATATACGCTATTATTTATATCATTGAAATCAGAAAGTATTTCTAAATGAATACATAAAAAGTAAGGGTAGTATTTATATAGGTCCTCATGCAGGTTTTCTTGTTTTCTAATTTCATCAATCAATGTCATAAAACGTTTTTTAACAGGAAACGTATCGGGGTTGGTATGCCATTGTTCAATTTCCTTGTTAACCTTAAACAGATAATTGTTTATTTTCTGATCTACTTCATCCAGAGCACCAGGACCTCTTTCTACGCCAACCGGTGCATAATGCCCTTGAAGAAAACCTCTTGCCTGACTAAAAACATCTCTGATCTTATCTGCATGGTTAATATTGTCTTTTTGATTCAGAAGTATTTCATAAAACCTTGTAGACAAAGTATAGGCAAAATGATCGTAAACAGGAGTACTCGTACCAATTACGACAGGCACATTATGTAAAGCTTCAACAATTTTTTGGGTAGAACATCCATTAATAAATACCATTTTTAATTTCGGTGCATTATTAAGAATTTCGATGAGTCCCTTATTATTGAAAATTTCATCACTTAGTTGAATGGCTCCATCGTTATTATTGTGATGACCACTAAAATGGAATATAGTCATTTCATTGGTAAGCAATTGAAGCTTACTTATAAAGCCGTCTATTCCTTCATTGGGGATGATCTCTTTTCTAAAAGTTTCATTGTGTTTTAATAATAAAACATCAATGGCCTTTCTCTCATCATCCAAACTGTCAAGAGGAACTTGTTCGTCATTTTCAAATATTCCAACAAAATACTCTTTCATGGTATATATGTTTAGGTTCTAAAAGTCTATGAGCAACGGGTTGGCTTGATTGTCATCGAGCATTAGTTTAGGTATTTCTACCATTGTTGCACTTGGAGCAACTGAAGCACCTGGCGCTTTTGCAGAACGAATATTATCCAACCATTGACCTCGAGAAAATTTACCCGTTTCGGGATCAATATTAATTTCTACACAGGTAAATGCATACGTTAAAGGAGTTTCTCCTTTAAATTTCACTTCGTTTTCAGATACTTTTTCTACGGTAAGATTGGTATCTATATTAGCGAGGTATTCTTGTATAAGAGGGATGTTTATTTCAACACCGGTAGAATTATCTTTATAGGTAGAAAGTGAAAAATCGGCGCTGGTAAGAACATCAGTAATCAAAGCCAGTTTAGTGTCCTTATTTTGCGTGATTTCCTCGATAAACATATTATCAGGATCGCCCTTAATGTCGTTTGAAACCAAAACATGCCCCAATTCTAAGGTGTCAATATATTTTCGTACCACATTTCCGAAGGAAAAGGACATTTTCTTTGAACCTTTTATAGAAGCCCCAACCGCAGCGGGATCCAAACCAAAAGCTTTAATAAAATTACCAAGGATATCAAACCCAATTTTAAAATCGATTTTCTTTGTTTTTACATCTGAGACTTGTGAGACCGGAGCTGTCTTTATCTCAATGGTATGCTGAAATCCATCTTTTACCAAAAATTTGAACTCGCCTAAATACTTTGGTTTTCGATCCTTTACTTCGAGCATACACAAAGGCTGTATTCTTGCCTCGGGAACTTTTAAGGGATTAGCATCAAACAAATCCCGAATCTGATCTGTTATATTGTTCTTACAAATTCTCATGATGTTATATATTCTAATTGGTTAATTGCTTCTAAAAATTTTTCTGCCACCTTGGCAAATCCTTCATCATTAGGATGAATTTCGTCATACCATTCATTTTGATTTACCAAAGTACGCATGTTTAAGTAGGTAGCATTATTATGTCTGCTCGCCACATTACTTAATAACTCATTAAATTGATCAATGAGATAGTTCATCACATTGGTTCTATCATCCAAGTTAGTAATTCCTTTTTGAATAAGATACTTATTTACCCATCCTTTTTTAATCGTCTTATTATTATGATCTGCACGTACATAATCATAACCATGCACAAATACTTGTTCTACAAAATCGAACTCATGTATTCGGTTAAAAAAGTAGTTATATGTACCTTCTATATCCTTAGTTTTTTGAGTATAGGTATCATTCAGATATCCCGCCGGTTTTAGTCCAGAAGGCATTCCTTCTTTAAGAATATTTACAATTTCGGGACCTATAATATCATTTCCCCCACCACTTATTAAAACATATTTTGGTCGTACTTTTTCTATTTCTTTAAGTAATTGGCCGCTCTTTCTATAATTCTGAATTTCATCTCCAGCAGCAGCCAAGCTACGTAGAGGGTATCTTTCCATAACGTAGTCCAAGGTGTCTTTCACCATAAAAGGAAATAGAAACCAGGAATCACCTTCTGCTACAACGACCGGTAATTTTGGGAATAGCTTTTTTGATTTTTTAAACCTGCGATACCTGCGCTTGTCATCCAAGTGATTTCCCAACTTTATAGCCAAACCCATCAAACCTTTACTGTTTATTTCAGGATCTCCCTGGACATTTGGTATATTGGCATTATAGGTTACTGAAAAGCCATTTCGTTCTGGTTTTGTATATAAACCATTAATGAATGGAGCGACCACCTCGTTATCAGAATACCAATCCCAATTATTAATTATTTTTCTACTCATTATATTATAGCTAGGATTGATTAACCTGAGGGTAGTATTATAGACTCCCCATTTGGTTTCTTGCGGAAGAAAATCGGATATGGCTCCATGTCCCATCATGTTTCCAAAATGAGTAATGGGTGCCGATAAAGCAGCTTGCGCCATGTCTGGAATGGCTGAAGTGATATCTTCGGTATTGTTTACAATAAATTTGTAGTGCAGGAAATCATGTTTCCAATTATATATTTCTTTATACGAATCTAGGGACCATCCAGCATAGGGAGCACTGGTGTGCTCATAAAACATAATAGACTCTCCTGGTTTTATATGCTTAGTTTTATGATCCAGTGGGTCTGTGATAATCGCCATATCAGAACTTAGTAGTAAAGCGGTTACATAAATTTCTTCATTGCATACGTTCGATACTTTGATCTGATATTGTTGAAAGTATTCGCCATTTCGAGTGAATTTATTTTCGATAGGAGTAAGGTCTAGGTTTGAACTGGTAACATCTATCCATGGTTGATTTTCATCAATACGAATTTCTACTTTAATAGGTGTTTTGGTAAAACCTACCTCTGGGTTTTCAAGTGTATGATAGTGGTTCCATTTTACCAGAGATTTCAATTGATTCGAAAGTCTTTTTTCTAAATCATTATCTGAAGTATCCAATAGATCCAACTGAACGGCCAAAGGTCTATGCACATCGTTAGGCAGGGTTATGTAGGCCGTTTGATTAAAAATGGATACGAAAAAAGTAGCTTCTTCGGCATTACAGAGGATCGTTCCAGGAATTTTATTGATAATAGTTTCTATCTGCTTTTCTGCTTGCTTATCCTTGTCCATATTACAAATATGTATAGACAAAGGCTCATAAATAGTATTGGTTTGAACAATATAAGATTTGTTTGTGTCCAAATTTATTCCCATTTCTATGGGATCTTGTATAAGGGCATCTTCCAGGTTTACCTGAGTTATATTGGTTGTTATCGTCTTATTTTGATCGATTTTGATCTCGATTTCTGCACCTTTCTTTATACCAAATAGCTTTCCTTTATTATAATACCAACCATTTTTGTTGTTAAATAATATTTGCCCTTGATCGATTTGTGAGTTTTTCGGATTAAGATTAAGCCATGAACAGTAATGATCTATTGCTCCTTTACCCTGGATGCTTATGGTAGGGGTTTGTTTTTTATTGGTAATATCTTTCAGACTTATTTTGGCCCACTTCGTAATATCAAGATAGCTTATATTGTTATTTTTTGCAGAAAGAAGCTGTAGCAAATACCTTGTAAAAACACCTCCTTTGGCATCTTCCCAGGAAGATTCTGAAGAAAGACAAGCAGAAATGTTTACTGAGTTTTTATAAGGAATTAGCGATGCAAGTTTCTTTGATTTTAAAGTTTCTTCACTGATTTCATTAGAAAATACGAAATCTTCATAGGGTCTCGAATCAAAAATACTGCTCAACTTTCGTTGTCTGTCCTTCTGACCTGTTTTTGTAACAGACCTTACAATATCTCCCGAATGGCAGCAATCAAAAACTGTTACCAAATGGGGATTATTCTCAAATTTTGAAAATGCATAACGCAATTCCTTGTCTGCCAACAAAAAGGGTGTTTCTGCTCCTTCCTCTTCTTTATCATAGCACACAAGACATTCAATAGTTCCCGAATGTGCATCACTAAATCTACCAGAAGAGTTTTCTAATGCGCCATGACCACTATAATATATAAATGCAACATCATCATCTTTTGCGGTTGTCAAAAAATCATCTATGGTATCGAGAATATTCGTTTTGGTTGCATCTTTATTAAGAAGTTTTTTAATTGTAATGTTTTGATACGAATCATTTAAGGAGTATAGGTGAGTTTCAACCTTGTTTACATCATTTACACATTGTTGCAAAGGGGTTGATGCATATTCATCTATTCCAACAAGTAATGCATATAGGTTCATAATCGAATGCTCTTTTAAGTTTATAAGTAATAGACAATGCAATTAGTAAACCAATCAACTACGAATACGGCAAGTAAATAATATACTATAAATAAGAAAAGTCGGGGTTTCTAAATATAGCTTTTTATTGTTTTAAAATTAAGAAGTAATTCTTGTGATACCAAATATTTGATCTTTTTTAAAACGAGTATGAAGGTAATTATATTTATGCTATTCTTTAAATGAAATAACCCCTAAAACAAAAGGGTAAACACCCCTTTTTTATAATACCAGCTGATCATCTACAATGATAAAAGTAGAAACACAGAAATAAAAGTCGTCATTCTAAAAGTATGTTGTCGAATAATTTGTTCTTTTGTCGAAAAAATATGTACGTTTACCTAACTACTACATTAAAAAAGAAAGGTTTTTTTAGTACTTTTAGATAACCAAAAAATTTATAGAAATCTATTATGAAAATTAGAAAATATTTAGCCTGGTCTACCGCGATTTTATTTATTTCATGTGCTACAAACCCATTTACAGGTAAACAAACACTGGCTTTGGTGCCTAATTCACAGATATTACCAATGGCATTTCAACAATACAACCAATTTTTAGGAGAAAACAAGGTTGTAAAAGGCACTTCGGATGCCGAAATGATTACTAGAGTGGGGCAAAAAATTGCAAAAGCCTCAGAACGTTGGTTAAATGCCAATGGATATGCTGGATACCTTAAAGACTATAAATGGGAATATAACCTTGTAGATGATAAAACGGTTAATGCCTGGTGTATGCCTGGCGGAAAGATTGTATTCTATACTGGGATTTTACCTATAGCAAAGGATGAAACAGGAATAGCAGCTATTATGGGCCATGAAGTAGCCCACGCATTGGCAAATCATGGTCAGCAACGTATGAGTGCTGCACAAATACAACAGGTTGCTGGTGTGGCTACTGCAGCGGCTATTCAAAATAAAAGCCAAGAAACACAGCAAATTATAGGAACCGCTTTTGGTTTAGGGAGCCAGTTAGGTGTTATGTTACCGTTTAGCCGAAGCCATGAAACCGAAGCAGATCGTATTGGATTACAGCTTATGGCTATAGCGGGATACAATCCCGACGAGGCTGCAAATTTGTGGAGACGCATGAAAGCAAACAGTGGCGGGCAAGCTCCTCCAGAGTTTATGAGCACACACCCGTCAAGTGATACACGTATTGCTAATCTCACTGCTTGGGCTCCAGCAGCAAAAGCCGAAGCTAGAAAATTTGGGGTTACTTCCTTTAAATAATTGTAAAGTTTATTTTCATTAAAAAGATTATACCTATTTTAGAAGCTGTTCTGAAGCAATCAGAGCAGCTTTTTTAATATCATTTATATGAGTAAAGTACTACCAAAAGGACATAAAAAATTATTAAATGCCTGGGCATTTTATGATTGGGCCAATTCTGTTTATAATCTTACGATCTCTTCTGCGATTTTTCCCATTTTCTGGGGAGCAATAACTATCATAAAAGATGATGAGGGTAATATTGTAAATGATACCGTGCGATTTTTAGGGTATGATTTCAATAACGACTCTCTAATAAGTTATGTTACAGCATGCGCCTTTTTGGTTGTTTCATTTATTAGCCCATTACTTTCGGGTATTGCAGATTATGTAGGGAACAAGAAAAATTTCTTAAAGTTTTTCTGCTATCTCGGGGCACTTTCCTGTATTGGTCTATACTTTTTTGACGATAATTTACATGATGATATAGATTATTTATGGTTTGGGTTACTATGCTATTTTCTGGCACTTATTGGTTTTTGGGCTAGTTTGGTGTTTTATAATTCGTATTTACCAGATATTGCTTTCCCAGAACAACAGGATGCCATTAGTGCCAAAGGATATTCTTTAGGGTATATTGGCAGTGTACTTCTTTTGATTGTTAACCTGGTTATGATCTTGAAATACGAATGGTTTGGTTTTGAAAATGAAGGAATCCCTACAAGATTATCTTTTGCCATGGTGGGGGTCTGGTGGATAGTTTTTAGTCAATATACCTATTATTATTTACCAAAAGGAAATAAAAACAATACGCTTACCAGGGCAGTTGTATTTAATGGGTTCAAGGAGCTAAAATTGATTTGGAAAGCTCTTAAAGAAGATATAAGACTTCGTAGATATCTTAGTGCCTTTTTTGTGTACAGTATGGCAGTACAAACCATTATGTTAATAGCTACTTATTTTGGAATTGAAGAATTAGATTGGGGCGAGCAAAACCCTACTACAGGATTAATTATAAGTATTTTACTTATTCAGCTTGTTGCTGTAGCTGGAGCTATGCTAACCTCCAGGGCATCATCAAAGTTTGGAAACATCCAAACATTGATTGTCATAAACTTTATCTGGATCGGAATATGTATTTATGCATTTACTATTACAACTCCATTTCAGTTTTATATAGCTGCAGCTATTGTAGGTTTGGTGATGGGAGGTATACAGGCATTATCAAGATCTACATACTCCAAATTTTTACCAAAAGATGCTGTTGATACAGCTTCCTATTTTAGTTTTTATGACGTTTCAGAAAAAATAGGTATCGTGATTGGCATGTTTACTTATGGTATTGTAGCCCAGTTAACAGATAGTATTCGTAATTCAATCTTATTTTTTGTAATATTTTTTGCGGTAGGGCTCTTTCTTTTATTTAGAGTTCCCAAAACTAACGCTTAATAAGACTTCCTAGTTTTTTGAATGATTATTAGATATTTATGCATTGGTAGTTATAACTTTAATCTACTTTTTCTGCACTTTATCTAGTTTTGATTATTTAATATTTGCTGATCAAGAAATATCATTTTGAAATATAATAATATTGGAAACGTTATCGTTTATAGCTACTTTTATATAATAAAACCTAATAACAATGAAAAAACTTATGTTAATGCTAGTAGTTGTGCTATTAGCTTCTTGCAGTACACCTCAAAAAACAGTAATAGCGGCCAAAAAAACTTTAAAAGGAGAGTGGTCTTTGGATAAAATATCATATGACAGAGATGGTATTTTTGATGTAAACTTATATAATGATGCATCTGCAGAATGTTTTACGGGTAGTGTTTGGAAATTTATTCCGAATAATAACACAGGTAAGTATGAAGTGAATCAAAGTAGTTGTACTTCTACGGGAGCAAGAAATTTTAGATTTACGATTCCTAAGCCCGAATCTGATGGAACGTATTATTTCTTATTTAAACCTATTAACGAAAAAAAGAAAAGTACTAATAACAATGCTGGCTACAGAATGGCGTTACAACATCTTGATGATGCTACCATGACCTGGGCAATGACGGTAAGCTTAGAAGGGAAACCTTTTGTAATAACAATGAATTTTAATAGACTTCAACAATAAATAACTCAAATCAATAAGCAATGAAGAATAATCTAAAAAAAATAGGAATTGCGGTAATGGCAGTGGCCGTTTTGACCGGTTGCGATGCTGTGCAAAATGCTAACAAGACTCAAAAAGGAGCTGTAATTGGTACTGCTGCCGGAGCGGTAATTGGAGGAATTATCGGCAACAACGTAAAAAATAAAAATTCTGCTCTTGGTGCTGTAATTGGTGGAGTAGTAGGTGGAGTTGCCGGAGGTGTGATCGGTAAACAAATGGACAAACAAGCTCAAAAGATTGAGTCTGAAATACCAGGAGCTGAAGTTACAAGAGTAGGTGAGGGTATCGATGTTGTTTTTGATGAAAACAGTGGTGTTTATTTTGCAACTAATAAATCCAATATCAATGCAAAATCAAAAGCAAATCTTAATAAACTAGCTAATATTTTCAAAGAGTATCCTGATACCAATATTATTGTAGAAGGTCATACCGATAGTACAGGTGATGATACTTACAATATGACATTATCACAAAAAAGAGCCAATGCGGTAACTGAGTATTTGGTATCCCAGGGAATCAGTAAAAGTCGTCTTACTACGTATGCACATGGAGAAACCCTTCCAAAATATGATAATGGGACTCCCGAAGGAAGAGCAAAAAACAGAAGAGTAGAGCTTGGTATCGTAGCAAACGAAAAAATGAAACAGGATGCTCAAAAGCAAGTAAAGCAATAATTTTTGTGTAATACAATATTAAAAATCCCGACTATTTTATCGGGATTTTTTTATGCTCTAATTTTACGTATCTTCATATAATGAATGTAAATTCACACATACTAATCATTGGGGGCGGATTAGCAGGACTTACTTGTGCTATTCATTTAGCAAAGGAAAATATCCCGGTTACTCTTATCGAAAAAGATACCTATCCTAAACATAAAGTATGTGGTGAATATATCTCAAACGAAGTGCTTCCTTATTTTGATTTTTTAGACATTGATCTAGAAGTTTTACAACCAGTAAAGATTTCAGAATTTATGATCAGTACCCAGAATGGAGATGTTATTCAAAGTACATTACCTCTGGGCGGGTTTGGGATCAGTAGATACACCTTAGACCATCATCTATGGAAAATAGCTAAGAAACTAAAAGTGGAATTAATTAACGATCACGTAATTGATATTCAGTTTAAAAACGATGAGTTTAGAGTACATACAATAGATAATACAACCTTTACCTCCAAATATGTAATCGGTGCCTTCGGAAAACGTTCTACGATCGATAAGGTGTTAAAACGAGGATTCAGTCTCAAAAAATCTCCCTGGCTCGCCGTAAAAGCACATTACCAAGCAGATTTAGATGAAAATAGCGTAGCGCTTCATAATTTCGAAGGTGGATATTGTGGTCTTTCCAAAGTCGAAAATGATAGTGTGAATGCCTGTTACCTTGTTTCTTATAATAGCTTCAAGAAGTATAAGGATATTGATGCTTTTCAGAAAGAAGTAATGCTTAAAAACAAACATTTACATTCCTTTTTTAGTGAAGCTACTCCATTATTTGATAAACCTATTACTATAAGCCAAGTAAATTTCGACAAAAAACAGCCGGTAGAGGATCATATTTTTATGTTGGGTGATGCTGCGGGTTTAATTCATCCATTATGCGGTAATGGGATGGCAATGGCCATAAAAAGTGCTCAAATTATAAGCGAATTGTTGAAAGAAGATTATGTTGAAACCGTCAAATTATCTAGAAAACAAATTGAAACGCTGTATACAAAACGATGGAAAGCTACTTTTTCAAGAAGGTTGTTTGTAGGTAGGTTGTTACAAAAGGTTTTATTGAACAAAAATGCACAAAAGGTATCGTATCTTATTGCCAAGATGATACCGTCATTAGTGCCAAGAATTATTAAACAAACCCATGGACAACCTCAGGTATGCTAGTAGACCTAATACATAGAAGCGATGAAAAAGAGCTTATGGATGACCCATTGCTAGAAGAAAAAGCTTTGAAAATCGCTTTGTCTGATATTTCCAGAGTGAACTCGATGTTGGGCGGGAATAGTATAACGATCAATGCGGTTCACAAGCTTCTTAAAAATTCTGAAAGGGATAAAGAGGTGGTAATCCTCGATCTTGGTTGTGGTGATGGAGAAATGTTACGAAATATCTCAGATTCTTTCAGAAATCAAAACATAAAAATAAAGTTAATAGGCGTAGATTTAAATGAGAAAAGTTTGATCTATGCTAAAGAATTAAGTGGAGCATATCCAGAAATTACATTTCTTCATTTAAATCTTTTAGAAATCGATCAAGAAGCGTTTAGCTGTGATGTGATCATTTGTACGTTGACTTTACATCATTTAACTTGTGAAGAAATCAAAAGGGTAATAAAAAAATCTGTTAAACTTGCTTCGACAGGAGTCATAATTAACGATCTTCAACGAAGTAAATTGGCGTATTATCTCTTTCGGCTATTTAGTTTCTTTTTCATAAAAGGGCATGTAGCCAAAAATGATGGTTTAATTTCAATAAAACGGGGGTTTAAAAAACAAGAATTGGTACGTTATGCAACAACACTTGACTTAAAAAGATATCATATCGATTGGAAATGGGCATTTAGGTATCGTTGGATTATTGAAACTAGTCAAGTATAAATCAAAAAGCAGGAAAATTTGGAGGTAAGAATAACTAAAGTCGTAAAACAGTTGCCTAAATATATGCGAGAAACCCAAGAAATAGTACCTTTCGTTTCTCAATGGCTATCCGGTCAAGAAGAGCGTTATAGACGTAAAGTACTTAAAATATTTGAAAATGCAGCTGTAGATAGACGATATGGGATTATGAGTATCGAAGAAGTGTTTACTACCACTTCATTCGAAGAAAAAAATGATATTTATATCAGGGAAGTCAAAAAATTAGGAACCTCTGTTTTACAAAAGGCGCTACAGGAAGCCAATTGGGATCCTAAGTCTCTGGATTATATCATCACGGTAAGTTGTACCGGTATTATGATACCTTCTCTTGATGCTTTTATAATCAATGATCTGGATTTACGACAAGATATAGTGAGACTTCCTGTTACCGAAATGGGTTGTGCGGCCGGAGTATCGGGTATCATTTATGCCAGAAACTTTTTACAGGCTAATCCGGGTAAAAGGGCGGCGGTAATTGCGATCGAATCGCCAACGGCCACATTTCAGTTAGATGATTATAGTATGACTAACATGGTAAGTGCAGCTATTTTTGGTGACGGTGCCGCCTGTGCCTTATTATCTTCAGAAGAGGGAATAAGCGGCCCTAAAATAATTGGAGACGAGATGTATCATTTTTATGATGCCACAACAATGATGGGATTCGAACTAACAAATGGGGGATTGCAAATGGTTCTTGATCCAGAAGTGCCTCAAAAAATTGCAGAACATTTTCCAAATGTGATACATCCTTTTTTGAAGAAATTCAACAAAACGATACAAGATATTGATCATCTTATTTTTCACCCGGGAGGAAAGAAAATAATAAAAACCGTAGAAGACCTTTTTGATCACTTGGGTAAAAATATCGAAGATACCAAAGCCGTTTTAAAGGAATATGGAAATATGAGTAGTGCTACAGTTTTATACGTTCTTGAGCGTTTTATGGATCAAAATCCTTCTGTAGGTGAAACGGGACTTATGCTTAGCTTTGGTCCTGGATTTTCGGCACAGCGAATATTATTAGAATGGTAAATTATTGTCTGTCATATCGAGCAGAATCAAAATGACAGGAAATATAACTGAAAAAAGTTTTAGGACTAGAAATGAGCAAAGATTTCGAAAATAAAAACGAATGGGCACTTATTTTAGGGGGCAGTACCGGATTAGGATTGGCCTCGGCCAAAAAGTTAGCTCGTCATGGTATGAATATCATTATTGTGCATCGCAATCGCAAAAGCGAATTGGTTCAAATTGAAAACAATTTTAAAGAAATCAAGGAGTTAGGCGTTCATTTTCTTTCATTGAATATCGATTTGGTAAAACCCGAAAAACGAGAAGAGGCAATTTCAGAAATAAAAAATAATATTGGTGAGGGTAAAATAAAAACGCTCATTCATAGTGTTGCCAAAGGAAATCTAAAACCAATGATAGATGCCGAACGGGAACTAAAGAATGATGATTTTCATCTTACCATGGATGCAATGGCAATTAGCCTTTATGACTGGGTAAAATCTATCTATGATGCAAGAATATTTTCTAGTGATAGTCGAGTAATTTCTTTTACCAGCGAGGGAAATACCAAAGCATGGAAAAACTATGCTGCGGTTTCGGCAGCCAAAGTTGCATTAGAGGCCATTACTAGAAGTATTGCACTAGAATTTGCACCTTACGGAATCAGAGCAAATTGTTTGCAACCCGGTGCAGTAGACACTCAATCTTTGCAAATGATACCTGGATACGAGCAAATAATTACGCATAGCCTGGAACGCAATCCATTTAATCGAATTACAACTCCAGAAGATGTAGCGAATGTAGTATATTTATTGTGCAAAGATGAAGCTGCGTGGATTAATGGTTGTGTGATACCCGTGAATGGAGGTGAACATATAAATTAAATATCATTGAAAATGAAAAGTATAGGCATTTTATTGTTGCCATTTTTACTGTACACTTCTTCTTGTAAAGAAGATGATAGCACAACCGGTAACGAACTTCCAAGTGGAAATAATGGAATCCTTGCAGAAATTGTAAGTGTTTCTGTAGCTGGAGAAGAAAATGGTTACACTTTTAGCGTGGGCATTAAGAGCCCCGATACAGGTTGTAATCAATATGCCGATTGGTGGGAAGTGATTTCTGAAGAAGGATCGTTGCTATACAGAAGAATTTTGGCACATAGCCATGTAAACGAGCAACCCTTTGTGCGTTCTGGAGGTCCGGTCAATATCACAAAAGACCAAACGGTATATATAAGAGCGCATATGAATACGAGCGGATATGGAGAAACTATATTTAGAGGAAATGTAACCGGAGGATTTACAAAGAATACCTTAGAAAAAACGTTTGCCAGTCAGTTGGAAACGGAAGAACCCTTACCTAGTGGATGTGCATTTTAAAACCTAAAAATAAGTGACTAAAGAAGATATCATACAAAAATTACCCTATACCAAACCGTTTCTGTTTGTAGATGAGATTATGGAAATCGATGACGATCACATAAAAGGAGCGTACACTTTTTTACAAGATGAATACTTTTATGAAGGGCATTTCAAAAATAACCCCGTGACTCCTGGGGTGATTTTGACCGAGTGTATGGCGCAGATAGGATTGGCTTGTTTTGGAATTTATCTATTAAAGGGTGCCTGGGATCAAGGTGATTGGAGTGTGGCAATGACAAGCAATGAAGTTAATTTTTACAAACCCGTCTTTCCTGGTGAAAAAGTAACGGTAATTGGAGAGAAAGTATATTTCAGATTCAATAAATTAAAATGCAATGTAGCAATGTATAATTCTGAAGAAGTTTTAGTAGCAAAAGGAGTGGTAGCCGGAATAGCATTCAAAAAATAAAGATAATATGAGTTTTGGGTATCTGCTGGTTAAACTAGTTCTAAAAATAAAAGGAGAGAAGCAATCCTGGTCTCAGAACCCAATTGATTATCAAAAAAAGAGAAAGCAAAACATACATACACCAAATAAATGGTTGTTATATGGCTGTTCATTTAAGTCTACGAAAATTGGAAAGAATAAAATTACCAATATAACGCCAAAGAATCTACATAGCGATTTTTTAATATTGTATTGCCATGGTGGTGCTTTTGTTTATGGTCCAACAAAAGAAAACTGGAAAATGCTTGCAAAAGTGGCGAGGAAATCTGGTTCAAAAGTGTGGATGATTGATTATCCCAAAGCCCCAGAAAATACCATAGAAACTATTACAGAAAATGTTTATCAGGTGTATCAAGAAGCTGTTAAGGTATCTAAGCCTTCAAAAATTATCCTGATGGGTGATTCTGCCGGCGGAAGTCTGATACTTACCCTTGCTCAGCGATTGGTAAAAGAACAAAAAGAGCTTCCTAACCGTTTGATACCAATAACACCAGTGGTAGATGCAAGTGTAAGCAATCCTAAAATTGAAGAAATAGATAAGATAGATCCCATATTAAGTATAAACGGTGTATTGTCGGCAAATAAAATGTGTGTAGGAGCATTGTCTTTAAAAGATCCTTTAATTTCTCCAATTTATGGAGATTTAAAAAATCTTCCACCCATACATTTGTTTATGGCTACAGACGATATATTGACGCCAGATCAGGAGATATTTGTAGATAAAATTAAACAAAACGATGGAGATATTGATGTAATCCTTGGGGAGGGGCTTCCCCATGTTTGGCCCATACTTCCGATCATGACAGAAGCTAAAGCTGGGATAGATGAGATTGTTGCGATTATAAATAAAGCATAAAGTGAATAAAGAAAGGGTAGTTATAACGGGATTAGGAGTTGTTGCACCAAATGGAACGAACGTTTCAGAATTTAAAAATGCAATTAAAAATGGCAGAGGCGGAATACGCTACCTAGAAGAATTAAAAACTCTTAAATTCTCATGTCAAATAGCTGGTTATCCAATATATAAAAATGATTATCTAAATAAATACTTTAATCCTATTCAATTAAAAGGACTAAATGCGTCAGGGTTAGAGTATGGTGTAATTGCGGGTGTTGATGCCTGGAAAGATGCTGGATTATCAATTAGTGATGATGCCAAATCGCCATTGTGGGATTGTGGAGTTATTTTTGGGACTGGGATTTTAGGTGTGGATAAATTTCGGGAAGCGATTCACAAAGTAGACGATGGAAACGTGAGGCGTTTGGGAAGTAATACTGTTATCCAGACTATGGCCAGCGGCATTAGTGCTTTTTTGGGCGGTATGTTGGGCTGTGGAAATGTGGTTACTACCAACTCATCTGCCTGTAGCACCGGTACTGAAGCGATTCTTATGGCATATGACCGTATTACTCAAGGAGAAGCAGAAATTATTTTGGCAGGCAGTACCAGTGATAGTGGTCCATATGTTTGGGGAGGTTTTGATGCTATGCGCATTTTACCGTATAAGTATAATGATAATCCAACTGAAGCCTCGAGACCTATGAGCGCATCTGCCAGTGGTTTTGTACCCGGAAGTGGAGCAGGAGCTTTAGTGATAGAAAGTCTGGATAGCGCTCAAAAGCGCGGAGCGAACATTTATGCTGAAATTTTGGGCGGACATGTAAATAGCGGGGGACAACGAAACGGAGGCAGCATGACCGCTCCCAATAGTGAAGCTGTACAACGATGTATTACAAAAGCAGTAGATAATTCTGGAATACATCCCGATGATATCGATGCCATTAATGGCCATTTGACCGCAACCACCAAAGATCCTGTCGAAATCCAAAATTGGTGCAAAGCACTTGGGCGGCAAGGTGCTGATTTTCCATATGTAAATTCATTAAAAAGTTTGGTTGGGCATTGCCTCGCTGCTTCGGGCAGTATAGAGAGTGTTGCGACCGTCTTGCAATTAAAAGAAAATTTCATTTTTGGAAATATAAACTGTGAAGACCTGCATCCAGAAATCGCATCGATAGTACATAGAGATCAAATCCCAACAAAAACATTAGATTTTTCAGCCAATATTATTGCAAAAGCAAGTTTTGGATTTGGAGATGTAAATGCTTGTGTTATCTTTAAAAAATATAATTTGATGTAAAAATAAATGATTATCTGTAATGTGTAATAAGTTATAATTGTCAATCCGAACTGGTTTCAAGTTCTCATCATAAATCATTATTTATGCACATAATGAGATTCCGAAATAAACCTGCCTACCTGCGGTAATGCAGGCAGGTTCGGATTGACGTTAAATAATAGTATTATTACACAAAACGTACATTCGATAAAAACAATTATGACTAACAAAGAATTGCTTTCAAAGTTAAAAACAATAATCACTCCGTATGTTCAAAATCAGGTGGGACTTGAAAACCTTACTGAGGATACTGATTTTATAAAAGATCTTGAGATCAATTCTGCCAATTTGGTTGATGTAATACTCGATGTTGAAGACGAGTTTGATATCGAAATAGACAACGAAGCTATGGAGAAAATGCTAACGGTTAAAGCTTCAATCGAAGTGATTGAAGACAAATTAGCTAAAAAATGATTGGGAACGATATTGTTGATCTAGAACTTGCTAGGACACAAAGTAATTGGCAACGCAAAGGTTGGCTCCAAAAGTTATTTACCCAAAAAGAACAACAACATATTTTATCGTCTGCCGATCCCACACTCCAAGTATGGATATTATGGAGTAGGAAAGAGGCTGCCTATAAAGCGCACCAACGTAGGTTTGGTCTGAAACCCAGGTATAATCCTAAGAAAATCGAATGCGGACCAAAAGAAAGCCTTACTATTGATGGATTTGTATATCAAGTCGTTTCCCAATGCACACCACACTACGCGTATAGTGTAGCCAAAGCACAGGATAATGTGGTTCATTCAGAAATATTTGAAACAAAAACCAATATCCGAGCCCAGCTTAAAAAAACGGTACGCAAAAGATTGGGAGAACCATCATTGATTTCATTCGAAAGGGATAGGAATGGAATCCCAATTATGAGGATAAACGAAGTTCTTTCCAATATTCCATTCTCTTTTACACATCATGGTAGATACTCTGCCTACCTTGTGAAAGCTTAAAGTTTATTACGTTTCGATTATCGGTTTTGTATAATAAAAATATAAACTGCGTCACGCCGAATTTATTTCAGCATCTTACCCTATTAGAAATCAATGTTTTGTGCATGAGATCCTGAATCAAGTTCAGGATGACAGATCTATTATGATTAACACGGGTATTAATATTTCGTTAGTTTAATATTGGGAAATGAAACTGGACCTCGAGTTTGTTTTTTTCTCGCTCGTCATGAATATTAACTCCAAAATCACTGGTATAAATTGTTGTTTTACCCACTAATTTTGTGTCATCCAAGATAAATGTCAGGATTACTTCTTTTTGAGTTCCCTTAATTGTTAAGTTACCAATCACCTTGTATGTGTTTTCTTCAAAAGGAACCACTTGCTTGCTTTCAAAAGCAATTTTGGGGTATTTTCTTTTATAGAAAAACTTTTCCCACATTAAGTGTCCATCTCGCAAAAAATTACCTGTATCTATGGTTTTAACCAATGCTGTACCTTTAAAAGAAGCATTATCGGGGTCTGCAGGGTTAAAATCAATTGTGAAATCGAGTCCACCAATGGTGCCCGAGGTTTCATCTTCGATAAAATTAAAAGTAACTTTTGAGCCTGACTTATCAATCTCTAACCCTTTGTAGTCATTAATCAATGCATACTCCCGAGGAGTTGAAACATAGCCATCATCGGGGACAGGGAAGTTGCTCTGACCAAATCCATGTACAGCACTAATAAAAATAATAATGCCAAGAAACGTTTTCATAAATAAAGTGTATTGCTTCTAAAATTAAAGATTATCAACAACCATTCCAAGGTTTCTTACAATTTTAAGAACACGGTTAGGGGATTTTATCCTGATCAATATAGGGGTTTTAACGCTTTTATGATATCCCAATCTCATATACTTTTGAAAAGATCTTTAAAAAATATCCAAGGAATAGGTTTGTAGGATTTTGGATTACATAGATCATAAAATAAATATAAAGTCATAGAAACGAGTAGATTAAAATTAAAAAAAATAATAACTTAGGAATAAAATAGATAGTTAGCCAGATATTTAATCTAAAAATGTTGAGTTATGAGTAGAAAAGAAAAGCCAGCTAAGAAGAGACGTTTTGCAGATTTCCAGACTAAATATCGGCGGTCATCAAACTTTGGTTATGGATCCAAAAGAGATCGATTTGCAATTGCCGGTAATGGAGAATTATTTGCTTCAGACGATTTTTCTGAAGAAAAGAAAGAAGACAAAAAGTAATCAAGATTCATTGTCACTACAAAACGCGTAATAGTACCCCTTAATGATTAAAGTTTTCTTGCAGATACCTTTAAGTAAGCGAGAATAACAAGGGACAGTATTGCACAAATCAAAAACCCAATAAACAAGGGCAGGGTAGTACTCGTCACAAACCTTCCGATATACGTACTAATTGGTACAGCCATTATTGTCGAAATAAATCCTGTAATGGCAGCACCTATTCCCGCGATATGACCAATGGGTTCCATCGCCATTGCTCTTAGATTTCCAAACAAAAATCCGATAGAAAAAAATTGCATTCCAAAGAATAATAACAACACATAAATACTGGGATTGGGAGTATTATGAAACAGTAGGATATAAAGCAATGAAATGCCGAAAAAAGCAACTAGGGAAGTGGTGATTAATTTTTCCATACCAAATTTCAATACCAGCGTACCATTTAGGAAAATAGCAGAACCTATCGATATTGCTAAAAGCCCGAATATATAAGGGAACTCTTCTTTTAATTGATATTGTTGTTCGAATATTTGCTGTGACGTGCTTAGATAGACCATGAAAGATCCTACTATAAATCCAGAAATTAATGTGTATCCAACTGTAGTTTTGTGTTGCATCATTTCTTTTAACCCATTTGTAAAGATATTGGGGGCGAATTTTATTCGTTTTGATACATCCAAGGTTTCGGCTTGTCGTTTCCAGAACCAATAAGCAACAATAACACTAATGACTAACTGGATATAGAAAATTGCTTGCCAATCGTAGTGATCCAAAATAGATTTCCCCAATGCTGGGGCAATAATAGGAACAAGTATAAAAACTACGGTAACAAAAGACATAATACGCGCCATATAATCACCACTATAAATATCTCGTATCATAGCAATGGCAATAGTTCTGGGAGCCGATAACCCAATACCCTGTAAAATTCTTCCTAGTACCATGATTAGGATACTTTCAGCAAATATGCAAATAAAACTGGCAATGGTAAAAACTAAAAAACCCATGTAGACCACTGGTTTTCTTCCAGTACTGTCTGATACCGGCCCAAAAATTAGCGGACCAATACCGAGTCCAAGAAAAATCATGGTGATTAATAGCTGATTATCGGCAACCTGCTTGGTGCCAATAGTAATACCAATAGTATCTAAAGCAGGCAAAAGAGCATCTATAGCTAATGCTACAATCGACATTAAAGAAGCCATGAGGGCAATAAATTCAAACTGAGCGAATTTCTTTTTTTGCATCCGCCAAAAATACACCATTTGTATAACAAAAATCGGATCATGAATGTTATATTGATCATAATTTGTCACACGGCTTTACTTTATAAAGTCTTTTATGATTGATTACGTAAAATATCGAAACATGGAATGTAAACGTAACAAAATTTCAAAATTGGTATATCTGTTACCAATAATGACAGGGCTTTTGATCATAAATAGCACAAGAGCGTATGCCCAACAAGATGAAGAACCAAAGGTTAAAGTAGAGGGTGTTTCTTACACTACAGCAGATCCATCAATTTCTGGGATCCATTCTAATTTCACTATAAATTACGAGATAAACTCAAATCTTTTTATTGTGATACAAGGCTATTATGATACCTATCCGGGTGTTGATATTTTTGAAGTTCCGATTATGGGTAAAAAGTATATCTCTAATAGAATTTTTATTTCTTCAGGCGCATCGGCAACATTTATTAGTTCTGGTGAAAACTGGGCGCAATCGGACACTCAATTTAGAATGATACACGGAGTAGGGTACGATGTGCTACCCAATTTTTTTATGGAGGTGAGACAAAATTTTGATTTTGGGACTTCTACATCAAAGTCCAGCCAATATTTAAACCCAAATGCATTTTCACTAAAAGGAAAATTTAAATTTTAAACACGCTAAACATTGTATTTTACCAATTATATTTACTGCCAACTACAAGCAATAAAACACTTAATTTTTGTAAATTGTGGAATAATATTTGATATATAATTTATTGTATCACAACACATTGTCTTATGAAAATTAAAGCGCTTATTTTACTAAGTTGTTGCGTGCTGATAAGTTGTACTACTTCTAAAAAAACAGCAGACACGGCGGCACAAATACAAATATTGGATCAATTGGTAGCATCCAAGACTTTTGAGATCGAATCAAGTTGGGCGTATCCCTTGGTAACCAATAGCATTAGCAGTATTGCAAATGCTGGATTGCTGCCTCCGGGGAGTACTGCAAATACCATTAGCTTAATCGGAAATACTAATTATTTGAGAATGTATGGAGATAGTATTTCTATGTATTTGCCGTTTTTTGGAGAACAAAGGTTATCTGGAGGCTACAATAGTATGGATGTAGCTATTGAATATAATGGTATTCCGGATGCTATAGAAATCAAAAAAAATGATAAAAAACAGGTATATGAAATACGTTTTTCGGCCAAGTCAAATCGAGATTTCCATAACGTATTTATTACGGTATCCCCAAATTTGATAAGTAATATTACCGTAAATAGTATGTATCGAAATACTATAAGTTATAGAGGAGAGGTGTCTAAATTATCTGAAGTTGATAATCAGAAAGTAACCGTACAATAAATGAGGTTTCTTGTATCATTATTGATTATTACACTCGCTGCTTCTTCTTGTAAAACAGAGACAAAAGGGAGTAATACAGAAAATACTGAGGAAACTAATGAAGACTGGATCCTTACAAAAACTATCATCAAAGAAGGACTACACGATATAGAAGCTCTAAACGATTCTACTGCCTTTGCCTATAGTTACGGAACCGGAAATTTGTATAAAACTGAAGATGGTGGAGAACATTGGAAAAGAATACATCAATTTGATTCCATATTTTTTGAGCAAATTCAGTTTTTGAATGATAGTGTGGGTTGGATATGTGGAAGCCCTAATAAACTGTATAAAACCGAAAACGGAGGAAAGGATTGGATAGATTATACACTAAAGCAAGAACCAGTGGACATACTTATCTATGGCATGCACTTTAAAGATACACTTCATGGTTATATAGCTGCTATAAATGGATTTGATAGTAAGAAACGTTTCTCAAATATTTATACCACAAAAGATGCCGGTAAAAATTGGACATTAGTAAATACAATCCCTGGATTCATATATGACCTAGAAGAAATTAATGGCTCTTTGCATGGATCTGGTGATTTTATGATTATTAAAGATATTGATCAGAAAGAACATTGGAAGTATAGTTTTCTAGATACACTCGAGAACGTTCGAAGGATTGGAGATCTACAAGTAAACAACCAAGGAAGGATTATAGCGACAGGTTTTAGAGGCCATATTGTAAAACAGGTTTATGGCGGTTGGAAAACACAAAGAATCACCAAAAACTGGTTACGAAATCTAACATGGGTAAAAGACAGTACCTGGATTGCTGTGGGAGATGCTTTAAGAGCATCGGGAAATATGTACATAAGCAAAGACAATGGCGAACATTGGGAAATGTATCACAATTATTATACAGACATTCATAGAATCGTAAAATCTGACAATAAACTTTGGGCGGTTGGTAAGCAAGGATTGATCATTACAAAAGAAATAAGTTCTTTTGAATGATATAGAATTTATCCAGATTCGAATACAACCAGGTTAGAAACCCTAATTGATGGCATCAACAATATTAATAACCATAATAAGTAGCATTGGACTTGGTTTGAGTTTGTTTTTTGGTATTCAACTAATTAAAAGCAAAGAAAAGCACAATATCGTTTTAGGTTGTCTACTAATTGTATTGTCCTTACGAATTACAAAATCTGTTTTTTATAATTTTATTGATCTACCAATTTATATTAAAAACCTGGGGCTTGCTGCAAATTTGGCAATTGGTCCTCTTCTTTATCTTTACGGGCGATTACTATTGTTTTCAAAAAAAAACGTATCCAAATTAAATGTTTTGCATTTTATACCAAGTCTGGTGTATATCATTTTTTGTAACTACATACCCAATAATTTACAAAGTAGCATCTGGAAATTGAGTTATAGTTTTATTTTATTTCAATCCTACTTTTACATTGCTTTAAGCCTTTATACCTATAACCAAAACAAACTTGATACAGATAAAAATATAAAAGAATGGTATAGGATACTCATTTTGGCCCTTGCCGTTATATGGTTTGTATATATACTTATTTTTATAGAGATACTCCCAGTGTATTCATTAGGGGCAATAGCTTTCTCACTCTTAATATTTATAATTTCATTTTTAGCGATTAAAAGAAAGGAAATATTTAAAACACAACATTTCAAAAAGTATGCGAATTCTACGATTACTTTTGCCCAAGGAAAATTTTACTTAGAAGAGTTAAAAAGGGTTATAGAAGAGGAGGAGTTATACTTAGATTCTCAGCTAACACTGAAGAAATTATCTCTAAAACTAACTATATCTTCTAGAGATATTTCTCAAATAATAAATCGACATGCCCAACAAAATTTTTCAAATTTTATTAATGCTTATAGAATAGAAAAGGCAAAACAATTACTTCGGTCTTCTCACGAAGACACAAAAATTATAGCTATTGCATTAGACTCCGGTTTTAATAGTTTGTCTTCTTTTAATGTTGCATTCAAATCACAAACCAATCTTACTCCTACAGAATATAAAAGTAATTATACATCCCAGCATTTTTCTTCTCGGTAAACAAATCAATATCGGATTCATGAATCCAATAGATTATAACTTCAAATTTTGGTTAATTGAATGCAAAATTTGAAACACTATGGATATCTTAAATAGAAGAGAATGGTTAAAAAAGTCATTAATTGCAACAGGAGCTATGAGTTCTTTTTCGCTTGCAGGTTTTATTGAAGTCAATAGCAGTGCTGAAGAAGTTAAATGCATAGAAAATGACAATGAGGTAGTACGATTATTGTATAACGAAAATCATCTAGGCCCTAGTGCTAGCGTTAAAAAAGCAATGACAGATGTGATGCATAGGAGTAATCGCTATGCTACTTTTTATAAATACGACGCCAATGCACTTAAGCAATTGATTGCTGATCAAGAAGGACTTAGTCCCAAAAATATACTACTTGGACATGGTTCTTTTGAACCTTTAATTTGGGCAGCTATTCATTTTGGGAGCAAAGGGGAGGAGATTATTGTACCGAGCCCTACATTTGACGTTATTGGTTTATTTGCACGTAAAATCGGAGCCAATATCACACAAGTCGAAGTGGATTCTGCGTTTAAAATGAATCTAACTGATATGGAATCCAGAGTGAGTGCATCAACCAGTTTATTGACAATTTGTAATCCCAATAATCCTACAGGAACTGTTATCGAAACAGAGAAATTAAAATCATTTTGCAGGTTGGTTTCTGAAAAAACAACGGTTCTTGTAGATGAGGCATATATCCATTTTTTACCTTCATGGAGAAAACATACAATGGCTTCACTCATTAACGAGGGTGAAAATGTGTTGGTTACTCGCACATTTTCTAAAATTTTTGGACTAGCTGGTATGCGTATTGGTTTTATGATGGGTCCAGAAGATTTGATAAAAGAGCTCGAATCAAAATTCACGCTAGGGTTTCCTGGAAATATGCCAAATTCTATAAGTATGGCTGCGGCAATGACGGCTATAAAAGATAACACATTTTTGGAGAAATCCCGACATGAAAACAATAAAACGCGTAATCTTTTTTATAAAGAATTGGAAAGATTGAACCTGAAGTATATTCCTAGTGAGGCAAATTTTGTGTATTTCGATGTTACCAATTTTAAGTCCTATAAAAAGTTGATGAACGAAAATAAAATTTTACTGGCAGGAGGATGGCCTACCAAACCCAATTGGGCAAGAGTTACTATGGGTACCAACAGTGATATAAATTATTTGTTTGATAAAATGAAAGGTAAGAAGTGGCTATAAAATATCTTTTTTGTTAGACGAAGGCAAAAGACTGAGACATGCGACATTTGTCATATTAATTATCATAAATGTTTTTTGACCGAATCTTGTATAACTGTGGGGTTTTGTTCAACCAAAAACCTCATAAATATATAGATACCCAAAATGTGCGCTGATACGTTAAATAGGGTACAAAAATTATTCAATAAGAATAATTCATTAACAACTGTAAAACCTACTACAAATTGACATAAAAATGCCGACATCAATAGTTTAATTCCAGCGTTATAGGTATCTGAAACGTATACATAGTAAGAAGTTCCTAAGTATAGAAGTAATGCCAAAGTAGTGGATGCGATAAAGGGTATAGCATTGGGTAGAAATTCTAGTATTAAATCTGAAATTGAAAAAATAAGATATCCCAATAAACCTAGACTAATGGCCAATGATATTGTTGATGTTCTTTTCCAGCGGAATGTAATCGCTGTAAAGTAGTCTCGTAATGCCAAAGAAGAAAATAAAGCATATAAAGTAATACAAATACATATGTATGAGAAGTTACCTTTAAAACTTGTGTAAATCAAATAATCTGATATCATTAAACACGGAATAGTACTGATAAAGAAGAAATTCACTTTTAGATCCTTTCTTTTTACAACTTCATATAGATACGTGAGTAATAGAAATAATAAAGTAATGGGCAATAAAATGGTTAAATAGTATCTGTCAAAAAAAAGCGAGCTTATCATAACGGCAAAACTGCTTACATATAAAAGATACACTACGGGATTGAATTCTTTCAATACAAAGGTTTATTTGATAGGATATTAATATAGTAAATAAAATTATTCCTGAGTAAACAGAGTGTAGAAGCACCTAAATATTCTATTTTACATAATATAAATTATAGTACAAATATGTTTATATAAGTAAAACGGCGAATAGAACTTTTTCCGTTCTATTTTATATAGATGCAGATATAGCGCCTTTAGGTCTATATCGTCAGCATTTATGTAAAAGCCGTTTTACGACCTAGGTTTCATTAATATTCGTAGCTATAATGTAATACTATGTAAAATATCCCAGGATAATTCTATTTCATAGTAATCGTAGCTACTGGGGTCATTAATATTTCTTTTAAGGCGTTTATGATTAAACCTCACGTTTGAAATTTGTAGCTATAATTTGCCGTTATGTAAAATTGCCGCTGCCTATGCACTCGATTGCTTTTTATAAATTAAACGCTTACTGGCGTTTATTTCTAAACACAATTTCCAACCGCATAGCCACCGCCATAAAAAAGCTAACCTTTTAAAATGATTCAAAATTTACGTATTCGATAATAATCCTGCAATATTTTTTTCTACGACATTTTCGTAAAGGTTTCCGCAAGAGTACAAAATTACTCTGCGAGATAATTTCTGTACACTTGCTCTAATTGTGCAATAATTCAACCTTTTTTGATTTTAGCTATTTAAGAACATTTAGAACTGAAATTTAAAATCCAGACTATTAACGGTTTATTATTATCTTTTTTCCTTGATGAAAAAAGAAACAAAAAAATCAAGGCTGCATAAAACTTTGGAAACAATGTACGGCTCAATCGCTATATTTTAGAAAACATTAGAACATTCTAAGATTGCTTTGAACTAGCTTTAAACCTTGTTATTATTAAGAATATGTATTGCTAACCCTCTAAAATATGCACGCTCATTCGCCTATTGTTTTGACCAAAGTTTTCTGAGGCCGTTTTGCCAACGCTCCATCTGGGTAAAAACGCAGGTTCTATTTTACATAATATTTTAAAACTAAATTTTTAGTTTATCTATCATATTATTTAAAGTATACTTTTCCAGCTCTTCAATGGATTTACTTGATATTCTAATCTCCCAATTTGATAAACTAGGAATTAAACTAACCTCATTATTTACAAAGAAATTATTGTTGGAATCTTGTAATTCCTTAGATGGAATGAAATAAACAACTCATAGAAAAACAACCAAGATTGGTTGTTTTTCTATAATTAAAATTAAAGCGATAAACAAGTTGTCGTTTAGTTCTCCTAAATCTTGTTTTGGGATTTTAATACTTTGCTTTACTGTATCTAAATCAACTGATTGTGTAAGTACCCCTAAACTAGCTACGGTCTAATTTATACAAATTTCATTATTATTTATGTTTTCAAATATGGAAAAGC
>CANMDH010000026.1 GCA_947496555.1 uncultured Aquimarina sp.
AGCTACGACAACCGCCACAGTGACCGTGGAAGCGGCCGGCAATTGCGAGTCAGAGCCAAAGCCTGTCGCAGATTTCACTAGAGGGTTTTCCCCCAACGGAGATGGTATTGCTGATACCCTGGTGATTGAAGGCCTTGAAGACTATAAGAACAACGTGGTGAAGATATATGACCTGAGCCAACGTTTGGTGTTCAGTGCCCATTATGGCGGACCCAGCGATGGTTGGGACGCTACCCATAAAGGTAGCATGGTACCCGTGGGCGCCTATGTATGTGTGATCGACTACAACGAACCGGGGCTGCGCCACGAGGCAAAAATGATATATGTTAATTATTGATGTTTTCGCTTCTCTAACGGTTGACAGTAACCAACAAGAAAAGTAAAGAGGTTTTTAAAAAGAAAATAGACGTTTTCACCAGATATACATCAAAAAATAATTGAGTTTGCTAAACTTGAAAAAAATACAAGCTGACCTCTTGTAGTTATACAACAAGCTTGAATATTTATATATCTATATGTCAAAAAAGGAGCATCAATTAAAATGCTCCTTTTCTAATTATGGTAAAAGCTATTATTTCGAAGCCAAAATATCTACTTTTTGAATAGCTGTGGCTTTAAAGTCGTTCAGCATAATAGGAGCATTTTCCATAAGTGCAGCGGCTACTTTACCGGTTAGATGGGCCTCCCTTCCGGAGTCATTGGCAAAAGTGTCAAATATAGCATACGTTGTATCGTCTAATTTAAGAGCATACCATGCTAATGTCTCGGGCTCGTCGCCTACCAGTTGCTTTCCAGTTTGAAGGAAATTTTCTACAGCCTCAGATTTTCCTGTTTTAACATTCATAATAACCAATAACCCTTTTTTTTGAGTTCCGGGTTTATGGTTAGAAGCAATCACATTAACCGGCCGAATACTCACTTTTATATCAAAACTTTCCAATAAATTATCAGCATGAGCTAATAATGCTATTGCAACCTCACCTGTTAAATGCTCTTGTCTACCTGCTTCAACCTCAAAAGTATCATATATACCAAAAGTACTGTCGTCTATCTGCAAAGCAAACCAGGATACCGTTTCAGGCTCTTGAAGTACTAGTGGTAATCCACTAAGTAAAAAATCTTTAACTTCCTTTTCTTTACCAGCTTTGGCTTTCATTGTAACTAATAGTCCAATTGTTTCTTTCTTTCTGTGTTTCATAATAGTATTGTGTTTTGATTTAGAAAATAGTTGAATTGAAAATCCCAGAATTAAGACCAGGATCATTACTTTACTTTTAATAGCATTCATGTTTTCAATAATTTATCATTTTGTTACTGTGCAAATTTGTAACTAGTCTAAAGATTGTGGAATGGACATCTGTAATTTATACATGGACGATTTTACAAAAACAACACGCATACGTAGTGCAGGTGATCCCAAAACCTATCTACCAAAGAGTCGCTGTGGTGCATAAAAAAACTGATGTAATTAAACCTAGATTCATAGACATTTTGAACTGTGGTATAGAGTTCTAACCCTTAAACAGAGTCAGCACTTAACTAAAAAATGCCTAGTAAAATTTTGTCTAAAAAATGAAATGAAGCAAGCGTTAACAAACTAAGACCAGACGGGGCCATCGAGGCATCAGAAGCAAGGCTATTTCATTTTATGAACAAAGAAACAAAACCACTTTTTGCCCTGGGCTTTGGTCATACATGTTTTTAGTCAACAAGCTAAACCCCAGGAGAGAGTCTCAATTAAAAATATATCAAGGCTTTCAATTTCAAATTATTTCAACCCTAACGTATAATAAAATGACTCAAAAAATAATTTTGTAAAGTCCCATAAAAATCCTTTTCAGTCCCAGTTTCAATTCATTTCAGCACTTTATTTATCAAATCTGCAAAATAAGTGGAATTTTCGTTTTCAAATAAATACCAATACCAACAGGCAGATAGTTGATTTATTCATATATAGTGCAAGTTTTTCTGATAACGATAATGTTTTGACATCAATTATTGGATATTTTCCTGTATGGTTATTTTTTGTTTTAGAAAGCTTTTTAAAAATGGATAAAAATAAACCCATCAAATGAGAAAACAATTAGAATTAATAATGCCTATCATCTTTATAGTATTGGCAGTTCTTACAGGTTATGGCCAAAATGTAGGGGACGAATTTAGCTTTGATGGCATCAAATATAGAATTACTTCTAAAAACCCCAATTCGGTAGAGGTTATGGGGCTGTCTGGAGGCATTAGGACTTCATGGTCCCCCAACTTGACAATCCTCAAAAATATCTTTTTTAAAAATCAAATCTATGACGTTACCGCTATTGGAGAAGATGCTTTTAATCGTCGTGACCAGGTCTCCCTAGAAGTTTCTACGGACAAGTTGACCGAGATCACCTTCGAAAGTCCAAGCAATGTGACAGTTATCGGGGCTAGTGCTTTTGCCTATAATCGATTGACAGAGGTAACCCTACCCGAAAGTGTAATCAGTATTGATAGATATGCTTTTTACGATAACAGATTGACTGGTGTGACCATACCTAATAGTGTGACCAGTATTGGCCGGTATGCTTTTGCCTATAACCGATTAGCCAGGGTAACCATATCCAAAAATGTGACCAGTTTTGGCATGTATGCTTTTTGGGACAACGATTTGACCAAGATCATCATACCTGCCTCGGTGACCTATACAGGGAATTCGACTTTTGCGAACAACCCAAACTTAGCCACGGTAGAGGTAAAACCCACCGATCCACCAACACTCCATACAGCTACCTTTCTAGATTTGAATGGCACCGATCTTCGCAACCAAATAAACCTTATAGTGCCTCTTGGGAGAATACAAGCTTATTTGGATAATGGATGGACGGGGTTTAAATCCATATCCGACGGTAGCAGGTTGGCCATAGGCGGACTCAAAAAGGACAGCTTTATCATCTATCCCAACCCAGCAATGGATAAGGGGGGGGCTATTAATCTGGGTCTAGGGCAAGAATTAAAACAAGTAAACATCTATTCTATCGATACTATCGTCGGGACTTATTTGCACTCGGAAAACAGACTAGAAATAAACATTGATCGTCTATCCAAAGGGATGTACTTATTTGAAATCGTGACAAAAACAGACAGATCTATTGAGAAAATAGTGATTGCAGATAGGTAGAATATTATTTGTAATAACAAGAAAAGAATAAAGAGGTTTTTCAAGAATTGGGTGATGGATTTAGTAAACCCTAGAAACAGGACGGATAATTGTTCAAGGACTGAGCAGTTGTTTAAATCAGTCTAAAACGCCAATAGATGAACCGATCCCAAAAACACTGTGAAACTAAACTATTGTTTTAGTCCTCACTTGCTTTTTTTTGCAATTCAGCCTTTTTTGATCCAAATAATTGCTTCTGGCGCTGTTTGGTTTTTTGTAAAGTTTATTAAATAATAAAGAACTCAAAATGTAATTCAATGCAAATCTGTGTTATTAGAAAATAAAGTAGCAATGGAAAAAAAGACATTACCAAAATATTATATGAACGAAAGAAGTATCCGGGAAACCAAAAGAACTGGAAAACAACATATGATGGAGCGTTTGCAAAATGGGAACTCGGTACTGGTGGTGGTTACGAACTATGTTCCATTGACATTTGCCAGATCTCTAAATGACCGCTAACATCATGGAAAACCTGAGCCAAAATGTTCTATCCCCCGGTATTTTTATAATTCTAATGATATTAATAATTATAGCTGTGTCGGCATTGATAAGTTGGAATATAAAATGGGTAATCGAACAATTTATCAGTATTTTTAAAAAAGATAAAAGAGACGTTGAGCAATAAGTATGTAAGCGAATAAGTTACCAAGAGAACCCTAATATAATATGTAACTTTTGAATTTTTAACGTATGAGCGGCAGTTGTAATACCTTGTAAAACAGACGAATAAGATTTAATCATGAAAATGAGTGATTGGATTTTTTGTTTAATGAAGCTTTACAGTGTAGTTTTAGAAGATATATTCAACTAAAAAAAGACAACCCAACCAATAAAGTTGGGATTGGGTTTTATTGAGCAACAAATTCAATACAGGGTCATCAAAGATAATTCTGTTGCCTTGACAAAAAGGGTCTTGAATTAAAAATACTTTAAATAATTGAAAACCAGTAAAATAAATTTTGTTGGTTTTTTTGTTCCTATTTAAAACCACATACAAATATGTACTATAATGATGTCCTGCTTTTTCTAATTAGGAATTCATAAATTACGTTCGTATTTGACTTTCATGGGATTTGACTTTCTCAAAAAGGATTATATAGCCTAATGCTTGTAAAATCCAAACTCAAAACCCACTGGTTCTGCATATACAAAACTTTGTATTGTGTTATCATAGCGTATTGGGGCTTCTAACTCTTTCATGGTATTGAGCACACGATACAAGGTGGTTTTTGATATCCCTAAACGACTTGCAAATTGTTTAGGACTTCCTGTGGCTTGCATACGAATAAGCATATCCATTCTTGCTATTAGTCCTAGTTGTTGTTGTATATTATTCATTGCTTTTTCCCTTTAATTATTATTAGTAATTATTGTATCTTTTAGCAATGTATGACGATGTGTTTAGGTGTTTGGATATCAGGTTTTGGGTATCCGTTATTAAGAGTGCGCATATAGGAGTTGTAGGAAGAACTACATTTCTTCAAGTATTGAATTATTAACTTCTAAATTCTGATTCCTGACAGTAAATCGGAGCTTATGACCTTATCTTTGATATGGGCCAAAGCAAATACCTTTACTACTATTGCACTATGGTGTTGTTTTAGTTACTAGTTGATGATTAATTGTTTTTTGTATATTATTTTTTAAAATTTTAATTGGCTTTATCAAAAATTCATTCTGACGAGTTAAAATTTAGAACTTTGCGACTATACTATGAGCCGTTTTAACCTTCTGGAGGGCCATTTTGACGAAGTGTTAGACTTTGATAGACTAAAATTGAGACCATCTTGCCTAACTTTTAACTTCTTAGGTCTAATGTTAGACCTTTAAGGCTCAATTTTTAACTTCAGGGGGCTATATCTGAGCGTGCTGAACCTAATAGAAGGCCTTTTTGGCCCAACAGAAGGTATTATTAATAAAAATGATTAATTAACTAACACCAATAAATGTCAAAACCAACACTATTATGTATTTTCTTCTGCCTTTGGCTGATTCTTAGTGAGATTAAAGAATTGTTTAAGTTCGACTACTTTTTCTGTAAATCCTGGTTTTCCTGCTCCTTTACTATATTGTGAATAGGCATAGTCATTAAGTGCATCCTGGTAGTTGTCATGATCATGTAGCATTTTGGCACTTTCAAGGCGATAAGCGACACTCTCAATGCGACCCAATAAATGCTCGGCAAACCCACTGGCTTTACAACCACTTTCAAATTCCTGCCAATCTACATCAGGTGAACTTAGACCTGCATTATGCCTATGATAATCCCAAACCTTTTCATGGGTTAATTGATTTTGAATGATGTCTCTCATATTTTTAAAATATTTTTTGGTATTCAAGTCCTCATTAATATATTCTTTTAGTAAAGAAAACTAGGTTAATCTGAAAAATCAAAAAAATGTAACGAAGCTCATAAAAAGTGGGACGAAACATCTGATATTCAGGACAAAAGTGAAGTGCGTGTTTATGGTGTCAAGGTGAGGTAAGACCGTTATCATGATTTTTTGGTATTAAAACGTGGTTTTGGTAATAATTTCCTTACTAGGCGTATTGAAACTATTTCAAACGTTATTATTGGCAACTTTTATAATCACATTTCAACCTTTCTTCGTCCCACTTTAAAACAGTTTCGGCACTTTTTTTAGAATACTTTAGATCAAGAATTGATATTTGATATACTACAGAGTTCAAGAAAAAAATAAACTATGGAGGGTAATTTAATCACATTATCAAATAGGGAAAAGTACTTTTTGAGATTATCTGTTCTTAATGCCGATGATCAATATATTGCAGATTTCCTCTCACTTAGAAAGGAGGATTTGAGTTATATAAGAGGTACACTAAAAAGGAAATTTAAGACCAAAAATTGGGCAGCTTTAATCCAACAAGCATTTGAACTTGGCATACTAAAAAAACAGGATTATGTGGATTCAACCGTGGAAAAAATAGCATTAGGGTATGCCTCAAAAATTATAAAAGATTTTAAAAACATATCATATGGATATAAAGTTACTCGGGATACCTTGCTTGATTTCGATAATACAGTAACATCTACTTTAAAACATTTGATAATTACTTCAAAATGATGTATACGCTATCAAAACTACTTAATGATAAGGAATTAATCTATTTGAGTTTAATGTATCAAGGATTAGATAAAGAAGCTATATCCAAAGAATTGCAGTTTAATGATAATAGAAAGCATAGCTATATGAAAAAACGGATTTTTGATAAACTTTCTGTTCATAATTGGCATAATGCCTTTAGAAGTGCTTTTAATTTACAACTGCTTGATAGACAGGATTTTTTGTTGATTGATATTCAAAAAGAAGCTTCAACGATTTCTACAAAGATCACAAAAATTTTAAACGCTACAGAAATTGATGATAAAGAAAAAGAACTCGTAATTTATTTAGCCTTGTTATCCTTTCAAATTAAGATTGAATATAGTTACTTGTTTAAAGAGAAGCAATGATAATGACTAACTCTAAATAATATAATAAATAAGAGAATTAGAAGGTTTTTGGTGATTAGATGAACTAAAATTAATCCTATGCGCTATACTGATTTACAGTTAGCGCTTTTTGTTTGGTATTCCTTGAGTTTTCACTTTTCGAACCCTACTTTTAATCTAAATAATTCCCCGACGGCTCTGCCTCGGGGTTTCCGATTAACCTCTCCTTGGGAGAGGTCGGAACTGCCCAAAAAGGCAGTTCCGGGTGAGGCTAAATACAAAATTTCGGTTTTTGGCCCCGAGGCCAAAATGAAACCGGCGGAATACCCCTATGGCTTGCCTCGGGGATAGTCCGGTTTCAAGAATTTTTTTATTACATTAACAAATCACACAAATATTTTAATAATTGTTTAACGAGGCCACTAAAATTTAGATGAAGTGTTTAGCGTTAAAAATTAAAAGTTGAAGTGTTTGGATCCAACTAAAGACCTTCAATTTATAGCTCGAAAAACCTATATAGAAAATGGAAAAACTCCAGGATGTTCTAACAAGAACTAAAACAAAAATAGATACAGCTTTTAGAGATATTAAATTTCCCGATACTAATATGCTTGAATCTACTAATGAGGCTATGTACTACATGCTAAATTTGGGAGATGGGGGAAAAAGAATAAGACCGGCCATTGTTTTTGCAATATCAGAGGGTTTTAATGGTGATAAACAGCAAGCGTTTGAATTTGCCAAAGCAGTAGAATTTATTCATACCTATACCCTAATTATCGACGATATTCAAGACAATGATGTTATTAGAAGAAATGCACCCACATGTCATATGAAATATGATGTCAACACAGCTACTTTGGCCGCCTCAAGACTCTTTGAAGAGGGACTGTATCCATTTCATAAGTACTGCCAAGACATAGAACTTTTTCGAAAATTAAATGATCAGCTGCATAAAGGACAATGTGCAGATTTAAATGCTGAATCATGGGCAGAAGATATGGTATCATTAAAACACTTGCAATTTATACACTCGGGTAAAACAAGTGCTTTAATTCAAATAGCCATTTTAGGTGGATGTATTTCTTGCAAGCTATCAGAACAAAAAATAAATAAACTACTGGATTATGGATATTATTTAGGTCTTGCATTTCAAGCAAAAGATGATATCCTTAGTCAAACTGAAACAGCAGAATCATTAGGCAAACCAGCAGGAGAACAAGCAGATGAAAATAAACTAACCTATCCTTCACTTTTTGGTTCTGTAGAAAATGCTCAAATCGAAGCCAACAAATTATCAGAAAGAGCAATCGCTAACTTAAATGAATTTGAGAACGAAAGTGTTGCCGTTTTAGAAGAACTTGCAAGATTTACAGTTCAGAGGAAGCGATAATACCATCTCGAAAGTAAACACACATCTTACCTAATTGTTTGCTAGAACAAAAAGCTAAGGTGGATTTCTCGTCATATGTTTCACCAATAAATCAAAATAACATGAAAGAAGTTTTAACCCCAGAACTTATTACCAGTTTACAAGAATTATCACAAACTTTAGATATCTATGATGCGATTGTTTTTGACTTAGGCGATGTTCTTTTAAATTGGGATTCGGTACACTTTACATCAGAAATAAAAGGAATAGGTGATGTACGAAAAATGGTCAAACATCCCGTTTGGCAGGATTTAGAAAAAGGTTTGATTGATCAAGAACATGCACTTACGGCACTTAGTTGCGAATTACAAACCCCTTATAGCAAATTAAAAGAACTGCTTAAGTTAAGTGTAGGCAGTTTAAAGGTTAATGAGTTTATGCTAGGGGTGCTTAAAGCATTACATGAAAAAGAAAAAAAGATATACTGCCTTTCGAATGTTGATTTAGAATCCTTCGTCTATTTATATACTCATTTTGATTTTTGGAAATATTTTAATGGGATATACGTATCGGCTTTGTTGGAACTTAGAAAGCCAAACCCAGATATTTTTCAATATATTATTTCAAGCGCTTCGATAAACCCCAAAAACACCATCTTTATAGATGATAAGTCAGAAAACCTGCAGGAAGCAGCAAACTTTGGAATTAGTACCTTAAAATATAATAAAGATAACTTTGAATATACCGCTATAGATAGTGGTTGGCCTATACCTCTTCAAAATATAACACCAGAAGTACATAAAAAGAAGGCATTGGGAGAAACCTATTTAAACCTTAGACTACGTAAATTTCCTTTTTGCAAGAGTTTTGTAAGTAATAACGTACAATTAATAGGAGACGAAGATTTTTCCAAGGAAATATTTTCTACAGCGGTCATTTTACACTCCTATACATCACTTCCGAATGATATAATAGAATCCATGTGCCAGGAGATACTTAACCATGATGGACAACATAAATTGCGTTGGTGTTTTTACAAAAATGAGGCTAGGCCAGAAAATTTCCCAGATGATTTAGATACTACATCCATGGTGTTATCTTTTCTATTAAACCATAACAAGCTGAATAGAGAGGGTATTATACCTGTCGCAGAACAAATGATAGATAATAGAAATGTAGAAGGTGTTATTCAAGTATATTTTGATGACAATAGACCAAGAATAGATGCTATAGTTGCTATTAATGTATTATATTTAATGCACCAAATAGGGTATGGAGAAAGAAACGAGTTAAAAGAAACTGAGGCATTTGTGTTCAATTTTTTAACAAGTAATGAATACCTTAAAGGTACACGATATTACCCAGCCCCGGATGTCTTTTTATTTTTTCTTTCTAGACTAATAGTTGACTTCCCTGATAAATTTGAAAAATTTTATAAGCCACTCACAGAAATGCTTATAGCTCGGGTAAATTGTTCAACGTTTCCATTAGAAAGAGCATTAAGAATCATTGCGTTAAAAAAACTTGGCATTGTGAATAGAGTAGATTTTTTAAAATTATTAGACACACAATTAGAAGATGGAGGCTGGCCGGTGTATGGGCTTTTTATAGCACCAAGGTCTAATACATATTTTGGAAGTAGAGAACTGAGTACGGCATTTGCCTTAGAAGCGTTAAATTTATTGAGTTAAAACTAAGCTAAGTTTTATGGTACAAACTATTATTAATAAGCAAAATAATGAATTAGCATTTAGGTTAGAACAGTTCAGTAACCTAGATCAGTTTGAACATTTACAAAGAAAAAATTATTACTCTATCATCCTGTTAAGAAGTAATAGTTTTACTTTGAAAGTAGATTTCTCAGAATATCAACTCAAGGAAAATCATATCATTTGCTTGTCACCTTACCAACCATTTATGTTGAGTTCGGAAAAAGAATGCTCGGGGTTTATATTAAATTTTCATCCCGATTTTTTTTGTACATACCGACATCAAAATGAAATAGAAACAGAAGGGGTGCTTTTTGGTAATTTTCATGGCTTACCTTTTTTTAAAATAGCAGAAGAGTTTTTGTTTTTTGGCCTTATGGAGCAAATTTCAAGAGAAATGAGTAAAGATTCGATTGCGCAACACGAGGTGTTGGTTGCTTTTTTAAAAGTATTTCTTATTGAAGCTGTAAGGCAGAAAAAGAAATTCGATAAAGATTCTGTGCTTCAATATACAGATCGACAATCCGAAATCTTACAAAATTTAGTAAATGCTATAGAAAGTAATTATGCTAGATTACATGCCCCGCAAGAATATGCAGATATGCTATGTGTAAGTTCTAGAACTTTAGCAGGAATAGTAAAGAAATATTTAAATCAAACCTTAACCTCTTTAATAACTCATAGAATTGTAGTAGCGGCCAAAAGAGAATTATATCTAACCTCTAAACCAGTAAAGCAAATAGCAGCTAATTTGGGGTATGAAGATGAATTTTATTTTAGTAGATTTTTTAAAAAGAAAGTAGGTGTTTCACCAGATATTTACCGAAAGACAGTTGGGTTTGCTAAACTTGAAAAAAATGCAAGTTGACCTCTTGTAGTTATACAACAAGCTTGAACGTTTATGTATCTATATATCAAAAAAGGAGCATCAATTAAAATGCTCCTTTTCTAACTACGGTAAAAGCTATTATTTCGAAGCCAAAATATCTATCTTCTGGATAGCTGTAGCGCTAAAATCCTTCAGTATAACAGGCGCATTTTCTATAAGAGCAGCAGCCACTTTACCATTTAGATGAGTATCCCTTCCGGAATCTTTAGTAAAAGTATCAAATATGGCATAAGTTGTATCATCTAATTTAAAACCATACCATCCTAATGTTTCAGGTTCATTATCGACCAATTGCCTACCAGTCTTCAGAAAATGTTCTACAGCTTCAGATTTTCCTGCTTTGGCATTCATAATAACAAGGAGCCCTTTGTTTTGTGTTCCAGGTTTGTGATTAGAGGCAATCACATTAACAAATTGAATGCTCGCGTTTGCATCAAAATTTTCTAATAGATCATCAGCAATAGCTAATAATGCTTTTGCTACCTCACCTTTCAGATGGGCTTGTCTCCCGGTTTCTGTTTCAAAAGTATCGTATATACCAAAAGTGGTATCGTCAATTTGAAAAGCAAACCAAGATACGGTTTCAGGCTCTTGGTGAACTAGCGGTAATCCGCCTAATAGGAAGTCTTTAACATCTTGTGCTTTACCAGCTTTGGCTTTCACGATTACTAGTAATCCAATGGTTTCTTTTTTTTTGTTCTTCATAATAGTACTGTTTTTGAGTTTAGAAAATATATGAATAGAAAATCCTAAAAACATGATTAGGATTGTGGTTTTTAATAGAATTCCTGTTTTCAATAGTTTGATATTTAATTACAGGGCAAATTTGTGACTAATATGAAGATCTAGGAATAGATATCTGTAACTTATTCATGGACAATTTTACATGGATAAAAATAAGTATCAACATCACTAGTAGATGTCATTATAAAGTAGATGTAATACAAAACTTCAAAACCCATTAAAATTGTGTAAGAAAGTTTTTAAAGTCCCATAAAATTAATTTTTAGTCCCTAGTTTAACATACTTCAGCACTTTTTTTATTAGGGTAGCTAAATACGGTGAATCTTAGTTCCAAAATTGATAAGAATTGATAAGGATTGATACAATTGAAGAAACATACGGCCATTCTTTTTGGAATATTAAGTTTAGTTAGCTATGCTCAGACTCAAACGGTTAGAAATGTAAACAAAGCGGTGGTTGATTTGTCAGGATACAGTGTGAGTTTATCCGATGATGAAACTATTTTGGCTGTTGGAACATATCTAGATAGTTACAACGATACAAAATCAGGATGTGTACGCATATACAAAAAAGACTCAGGAGCATGGAGTCAACTAGGGAATGCTATCTACGGTGAAGCAACAGAGGATTGGTCAGGTTATAGTGTGAGCTTATCAGGAAACGGTACTACGGTGGCTGTTGGAGCTAAGCATAACAATGGGCGTAACGGTAAACACTCAGGACATGTACGCGTGTATAAAAGTAATTCAGGAGTATGGGAACAAGTAGGAGGAGATATCGATGGTGAGATGCAAGGGGACTGGTCTGGCTATAGTGTAAGCTTATCTCAAGACGGTTCTACACTAGCCATAGGAGCGATACTTAACAGTGATAATGGCAAACATTCTGGTCATGTACGAGTGTACAGAAATACATCAGGGGAATGGTCTCAGATAGGTGAAGATATAAATGGAAAAGCAGTAAGAGATTATTTCGGGTCAAGTGTGAGTTTGTCGAGTGATGGTCAAATGATTGCAATAGGAGCTCACCAGGGGGGGATGCCATCGGGTTACGTAAGTGTTTATCAAAACGTATCAGGGCTTTGGGAGCAAATAGGTAAAGATATCGTTGGATTACCAACAGATGATTTTTTAGGGTGGAATATCAGCTTATCTGATAATGGTGCTGCCATTTCAATAGCTTCATATAACAATGGTAAAGAGAAGAGGTATGGGTATGTGAGGACTTATCGCAATACGTCTAATAACTGGGTACAACAAGGTGCGGATATAGATGATAGAATAGCAGGGTATAATCTATCAGGTTTTAATAATATGAGCTTCAGTAATGACAATACTATTACCCTTATAGGAGCCTTGGAAAAAAGTGGAAATAGGAATAAACAAGTACCTGTAATAAGCTATATACGTGTGTATAAATTTGAAAAGAGTTCCAATCTATGGAGGTATACAAATATTAGAATGTAGAAGTTAAAAATGTTGTCTATAATATGGTGGAAGTATAGGTTGCTCCCTCAACTCCTTTCGTATTACTTTAAGTATGGGACAGTAATATAATAATGGGAAATTTGTTTTGATGAGTTTGTGGTTTGAAACCTTTTTGGTGAGCAGCCTGTATACCACTAAATGTTATTATACCTGAAATAAATAAATTTTAAAAAATGGAAAAAAGATGGTAAAAAAAATGGTAAAAAAAGATGTCTTTAGGATGTCATTGTTCAAAGTGTTGCAAAAACCAGTTAGCATATTAAAATTATCATATCTGTTGTACTTGATTGTGTTTGTGCAGATGATCTGCATTTTATTTGGGATACTAAATCTAGTTTACATTGTAATTTACAGTTGAAAAAATATATAAAGCAAAAAATATGAAAAACAATCAGGAGTTACTTTTAAGTCAAAATCGTACCTCACTATGCTTTTAGGTGGCCTATGAAAAAAACGGTGATAAGAAACAAAACACAATACCAAATATACTATATGTATGTATACAAGCTTAAAGAACGTTCTAGTATATGGTGCAAATAGTTAAAGATGGTATGTTAAATTGTAGAAGGTAAGTTACTTCGATAACATTCTTACTTATTGAAAATAAATGGCTGTTTAATTAAGAGTAGGGGGGTGGAGCAACTTACATACCACCTAATAAAAACAATACAATATACCTGTTATATGTAGCGGTATTAGTATAGATAAGCACCATTTATTGGTAATCATTATGCTGTTAATTAATAAGAAAAAATGCATCAAAAATGAATACTGAAGAAGTTATTAAAAACCGATTACAATCTAAAAATAAATGGAGTCGGAGTCTCGTTATTTTTTCTTTGTTTTTAATGTTGGTCACTTATGGACAAAGCTTTACTGTTGGTGACATAAGATATGAAATTATTTCTTCAGCTGAAGAAATGGTTATGGACTATACAGGTACAGCTACCAGTGTAAACATTTCCGAAACAGTGGTTAGTAATGGTATGGAATATACGTTAACTCATATTGGGACAAGTGCTTTTCAAAAAGGAGAATTGGTGGAGAGCGTTATTATACCAAACAGTGTGAGAAGTATTAGGAGTAATGCTTTTGGTTGGAACCCATGAGCGGATAACCATACCAAAAAAATGGAAGGTGTCGGGCTTTGGTTTTTTTTTTGATAATCCAAATTATACCACTGTGCTGGTAGAGGCCAATATTCGCCTCTTTTTTGAAATTAAAAAGAGAAGCATTAATGAGTTTGTGTAGCCCTCTCCCTAACTAAGATACCTGATGTTTTGACAAGTACGCAATTGAAGCCACTATGTGGCTCACCAAATTTTTGCCTTTAATAGTGGATCATTTCTTTTGATTTTATTTTCCAATTTCAATGTTTCCCTCAAGTGCAAGTTAAGCATCAGGATATCTTAGTTTAACAACATCTTTGTCATGCAAGCGTATGCTAACTAAGAATTATTGATAATACCATATTTATTTTTGATGGTATTGATGAAATACAAAATATTCAAGACTTTGTTTCTAAATTGGAAAACTTCATAACTAACTTAGAAAAAGAAGATAGAGAATTTGATATTGTAATTAGTTGCAGAACGAACATATATGAAAGTATTGTAAAGAATGTCTTTGGTTTTAAAGTTTTGTATTTAAAAGAATTAGTTTACCTGCATCAGAGTTCCATTTAGTTAAGAGTACTTTGCGTTTTATACTTACTTCGCTTCTTTTACCATTAACAGTTATTCTCTGATAAACAGAGGTCTTCCCGTTTTTATCTACATCATTTCCTCTTGGATAAAAAAGTACAGAGAATGTATTTTGCATCGGTGCGTGGTTTTTATTCTTTTCTTAAAAATAGAAATATGATTTACATATAAAACCTTAATTAATAGCATATAACATGTAATTCGGTGCGTAAATTATGTTTCAAAAACACGCACCGAATCTCACTTTTTATTTGATATTATATGATTTCATTTGATATTAAAAGAAAATTAAAAAGCCCATAAATATAGTATTTATGGGCTTTTGAGTGAATTTGGTTAATTTCTAGTGGAGTCGGAGAGGGCTGAAGTGTTAAGGAAATGTCCTGTGGACATTTACAACGTAAGAGCCAGGTGGTGTGTCGGCCAAATCCCTCCGAAAACACAAAACCCTGCCAAAAGGCAGGATTGCAGTGGAGTCGGAGGGATTCGAACCCTCGTCCAAACAAGTAATACAATAGCTTTCTACACGTTTAGTTTTTGTTTAATTTTCGTCGATAAGAAAGACCAAAAACCGCCAACCTATCGCTTATTCTCAATTAAGTTTCAAAATTATATCAAGATCCTATAATTTCTAGGTTTACTTTTACGATACCTCATGATCAATCGCCGTAAACCAAGGCTCTTGAGAGGTATCCTGCTTGTTCACCTTGTGAACCGAGGCACTATCCTACTAAAATTCAGATTATGCAGCTAGGGCGTAGTTATTCTCGCCGTTTAAAAAAGTGAAATAGATATTAACGAGCATTAACTTCATAGCTCGACGTGCTTACCATCCTATTAATCTCGCTGTCAAAACCAGTCGACCCCAGATTTTTAATTCAAAATTAAGAATTCTTAATTCAGAATTATGGTTGGCAAAGATAACTATAATTGTCATATCTTTAGCCGCAATTTTAAACTACAAAAAATATACCATTTCTATATGACCAAGTTCGGTATTATTAAAGAACGTAAAAATCCGCCAGATCGTCGTGTTGTTTTCTCTCCAAATGGCCTAAAAAAGGCAAAATCTAAATTTCCTAACGCTTCGTTTGCTGTAGAAAACTCTGATATTCGAGTTTTTGATGATAATGCCTATGAAAATGCTGGATTTACAGTAACCAATGATCTTACTGATTGCGATGTGTTTCTTGGAGTAAAAGAAGTGCCAATTTCGGCATTAATACCTGATAAAAAGTATTTTTTCTTCTCTCATACCATCAAAAAGCAACCGTATAATCGAGGACTGCTTAAAGCAATTCTTGATAAAAATATCGAATTGTATGATCACGAGGTTATCGTAGGCCCCAGAGGGTTTAGATTAATTGGTTTCGGGAGATATGCCGGGATTGTTGGAGCATACAACGGATTTAGAGCTTGGGGACTAAAACACAATACGTTTACATTACCAAAGGCAGAAATACTTAGTGATCAAAAAGACCTGGAATCACAATTAAATAAGATTTCGTTAACCAATATAAAAATTGTACTTACCGGAAAAGGAAAAGTAGGTGGCGGTGCCAAAGAAGTTCTGGATGCTATGAATATCAAACAAGTTCCTGTTAATAAGTATCTAAATACAACTTTTGATGAACCCGTATATACGCAAATTGATGTTTTAGATTATAATAAACGTAAAGATGGGCGTATACTAGACAAGAATGATTTTTATACTAACCCACAGGAGTATGAAGGTAATTTTATGCGATTTGCCAACGTAAGTGATCTGTATATTGCAGGTCATTTTTTTGGAGATGGAGCACCATATATTTATACAAGAGAAGATGTCAAATCTGAAGACTTTAATATTAAAGTGGTGGCCGACGTTTCTTGTGATATTGACGGACCTGTAGCGAGTACAATCAGACCTTCAACCATTGCAGATCCGATTTATGGGTATGATCCAGAAACAGAAACAGAAATTGATTATAAAGATTCAAAGGCGATTGTAGTGATGGCAGTTGATAATTTACCTTGTGAGTTACCCAAAGATGCAAGTGAGGGGTTCGGAGAAATGTTTTTGGAGCATGTACTACCTGCCTTTTTTAATGACGATAAAGATGGAGTGCTACAAAGAGCAAGAATGACAAAAAATGGTAAGTTAACAGAAAAGTTTGGCTATCTGCAGGACTATGTAGACGGTAAGGAGTAATTTTGTATTAAAGCGATAATAAATATGACTACCCAACAGCTTGTTAAACAGATTTATAAAAAGAAATCTTTTTTGTGTATTGGCCTGGATGTTGATCTCAATAAAATTCCGAAGCATTTATTAAAAGAAGAAGATCCTATTTTCAAATTTAATAAAACTATTATAGATGCCACGCACCATTTAGCAGTAGGCTATAAACCGAATACGGCATTTTATGAAGCATATGGAGTAAAAGGATGGAAATCGTTAGAAAAGACTATTACCTACATCAACGAAAAGTATCCTGAGGTCTTTACAATAGCCGATGCCAAACGGGGGGATATAGGAAATACCAGTACCATGTATGCTAAGGCATTTTTTAAAGATTTAGCTTTTGATTCGGTTACCGTTGCACCCTATATGGGGAAGGATTCTGTAGAACCTTTCCTTGCTTTCGAAAATAAACATACCATACTATTAGCATTAACCTCTAATCAAGGTGCTTTTGATTTTCAGACAAAAGATACCGAAGGTAAAGAGTTATATAAACAAGTACTTGAGATATCTAAATCCTGGAAAAATTCAGAAAACCTGATGTATGTAGTAGGAGCTACCAAAGCCGAATATTTATCAGATATCAGAAAAATTATACCTGATAGCTTTTTACTAGTGCCCGGGGTTGGAGCACAGGGAGGAAGCCTTCAAGAGGTATGTAAATATGGACTTAACCAGCAAGTAGGGTTATTGATCAATTCATCAAGAGGAATTATTTATGCTTCAGACGGATTGGATTATGCAGAGGCTGCAGCAAAAAAAGCGTTAGAGCTACAACAAGAAATGCAGGAGATTTTAAAATAAAAAAAAGAACAAGGATACATATACAGCATTCTTGTTCTTTTCAAATTAAATTAATGAATAGTACGAATTAACGTCTATTTGCGTTAAACACTTGTTTTGCATAACCGTAAAGTCCATATGCGATGAACACTACAAAAAATGCCATTATACCATAAATGATAATGTTTAGTAATACTGAATTCATAGCCCCGATATTTTAAAAATTAACTCTCACTAAGATAGGGAATTTTCTCCTGAATTCCTATTTTAAATGATTAGTTGTCAACAATTTATAATTTTTTTAATATTTGTGTTAATTGTGTTAATTGTGTTGTTTTGAGATCTAAGTTTATGATATATACCGATCAATTAGATAGAAAAATAGAGCTTTCTGTGGTCCCCAAAAGTATTGTTTCGTTGGTTCCTTCGCAAACTGAACTTTTAGTCGCACTGGGACTAGAAGATGCTATCGTTGGAGTAACAAAGTTTTGTGTGCATCCCAAAAGGTTACGAAAAGAAAAAACGATTGTTGGAGGTACCAAAAAAATCAATTTTGATAAGATAAGAAAGCTAAATCCGGATATCATTCTGTGTAATAAAGAAGAAAATACCAAAGAAATTGTTGAAAACTTACAAAAAGAGTATACCGTTCATGTTTCTGATATTTTTTCAATTGAAGAGGCATTGTGTATGATTAGACAATATGGGGATATCTTCAAAAAAGAGGACAGCGCTCACAAACTCATAGCCGAAATAGAATCAAAACAAAGATCTTTTAAAAAGTATATAGCGAATACCCCAAAAAGAAGGGTGGCTTATTTTATTTGGAAAGACCCTTGGATCGCCGTAGGGAAGAGCACATTTATAGATCATTTATTGGAGTTAAATAATTTTGAGAATGTTTTTAGAGCTAAAAGCCGTTATCCCGAAGTTTCAGAAGAAGAGATAAGCTTGTTGCAGGAGAATGATCTTATTCTTCTATCTTCAGAACCTTATCCTTTTTCAGAAAAGCATCTTTCAGAAATTAGAAAAATAAATGATCATACAAAAATCATATTGGTCGATGGCGAGTACTTCTCGTGGTATGGATCACGCTTGGCTGATGCTTTTACTTACTTCAGAACATTTCATGAATAAAATATAGCGATAAACAATTCTATAAATACTGTTAACCATATTCATTGTGTCAAATAAGTTTGTAGTTTTGGAGTACTAAACAACAAAGTATTGCTAAATTATTCAGTATATCATCATCCAGAGAATCGTACTTGGGTGACTTTCGTTCATGGAGCAGGAGGAAGTTCTTCAATTTGGTTTAAACAAGTTCGAGAATTTAGAAAACATTTTAATGTGCTTTTACTGGACCTTAGAGGGCATGGTAATTCTAAACCTGCGCTTAAAGATGCTTTCAATTCAAAATATACCTTTGATTCTATTACCGAGGATATAGTGAAAGTGATTGATAAAGAATATATAAAAGAGTCTCATTTTGTTGGAATCTCACTAGGCACGATATTAATTAGAAATTTGGCAGAAAAATATCCTCAACGTGTACAAAGTATGATCATGGGCGGGGCTATAATGAAATTAAATTTTAGATCTCAGGTATTAATGAAATTGGGGATTGTATTCAAATCTGTAATCCCGTATATGTTGCTCTATAAGTTTTTTGCCTTTATAATTATGCCTAAAAAAAATCACAAGCAGTCGAGATTGCTTTTTGCTAATGAGGCAAAAAAATTATATCAAAAAGAGTTTGTACGCTGGTTCAGACTTACTTCCGAAATTAATCCATTACTGCGTTTTTTTAGAGCAAAAGATATTAAGATTCCTACCTTGTATGTTATGGGAGAAGAAGACTATCTTTTTCTACCTTCTGTTAAGAAAGTAGCCACTACTCATAAATTATCTCATCTTTTTGTAATTAAAAATTCGGGGCATGTAGTCAATGTTGAACAACCTGATGTTTTCAATAGAGAAACTATTGCATTTATAGGAAGGTCTTAAAAATTGGATTACAAAACAGATTGGCCTTCTATTTTTCTTATTTGAGAAAGAATTTCGTTTGCTTTTTCATGTAATTGATCACTCTTTTCCTTATCGGTAAGGGCTAATTTATACGCATTTTTCATGATCTTACAATAATTTTGTTGTAATCTCTGTAATTCGGTTCTATTTTTAAGCCAAGCAAGCATTTTCCTTTTTTTAATGTATGATACAAAGGTACCAGATAAGAAAAAATGCCCTTCTTAAGGATCAGTTAACATAACCTAAAGTTATGATAAATGAGGCGTAACTACTTTAACTCTTGTTTAATCTTGTAATGCAAATACTTTTCTCAATAAATCTGTAGTTCTAGAGCTAAGCTTGGTTCTGATTTCTTTTTCTTCTACTGCAATCATAGTGTAAACTCCTTTTAAAGCTTCCTGAGTTACATAGTCGGTAAGATCTGGATTTACATTATTGGTAAGAGGTAAAGCGTTGTACTTATTGATGATATTAGACCAGATTTTATCGGCCCCTACCTTAGAGAAAGATCGATTGATTACCGGATTAAACTTAGCATATAGAGCCCTATTTGTTTTATTTTTTAGATATGTGGTTGCTGCCTCGTTATTACCTAAAAGAATCTGTCGGGCATCGGTAAATGTAATTTGTTTTACAGCGTCCACAAATATCGGAGTTGCTTCTTTGACTGCATCTTCGGCAGCTCTGTTAAGAATTTTAAGCCCTTCATCGGCTAGTTTGCTTAACCCAACATCTCTCAAGGTTTTATCTACTTTTCGCAATTCTTGCGGAAGCAGGATTTTAACCAACTGGTTTCTATAAAAACCGTCTTTTTGTGTGAGTTTGGTTACCTGTTTGTCGATTCCATTATCAAGCGCCTGTCGCAGTCCATTAGCAATATCTATATTACTTACTCCAAATCCTCCTCCGGTAGTTTGTGGAAGATTATTAACAACTTGTTGCAGTTCTGCACAGCTGGACAACAGCATAATAGTAAATATTAGGGTTACCTTTTTCATAATTTCTTTCTAGATTTGAGATTATAAACGATGAATATGAATTCAAATTTAATTTTTTTAATAGTATCTCTTTTAATTATTTCCTGTAAAAATGAAAAAGATTTGACAAAAGAGAATGTCAAATCATCTATTAAGCCCGATCAATATATCTCTATATTGGGTATTGCTCAGGATGGAGGGTTTCCTCATATCGATAATACAAAAGAATTTGCAGCAGTCAAAAATGGGAAAATTGAAAAAGAATTGGTAGTTTCTTTGGGCTTGATAGATGGTAAAGAAAATAAAAAGTTTCTATTCGAGGCTACTCCAGATATGCCGGAACAGTTAGCTATTCTTGATAGCAAACACTTGCAGAGTGACGCTATTATCGATGGAGTTTTTCTGACTCATGCTCATATGGGTCACTATACAGGGTTAATGCATTTTGGAAGAGAAGCAATGGGGGCAGAAAATATACCCGTATATGCCATGCCAAAGATGAAATCGTTTTTGGAAAATAATGGCCCATGGTCCCAGTTGGTTAGCTTGAAAAATATACAAATCAACTCAATTCATGCAGATTCTATAATCGAAATAACCAGGAATCTTAAGATAATTCCTTTTTTGGTACCTCATAGGGATGAATATTCTGAAACTGTTGGATACAAAATTATAGGTAAAAACAAATCAGCCTTATTCATTCCGGATATTAATAAGTGGTCTCTTTGGCAGAAAGATATAGTTCAGGAAGTAAAACAAGTCGATTATGCATTGATTGATGCAACTTTTTTTAAGAACGGTGAAATTCCCAGGCCCATGTCAGAAGTACCACATCCATTTATCGAAGAAACCGAAAGCTTATTTGAAAATGAGCCAAAAGAAATTAAATCTAAAATAATTTTTATTCACTTCAATCATTCAAACCCAGCAATGGACGAAAATAATAGTGATAGGGTGGCGTTGGAGAAACAAGGATATCGTTTCGCTAAATCGGGAGATGTTTTATCATTATAAAAAAATCACTGTTTTATTATTATATACTAAAACTTTATGTTGTATATGATGTTTGATTGCTCTAGATAACACAATTTTCTCTAGGTCCCTCCCTTTCAAGATAAAATCCTGTACATTATGTACATGAGATACTCTCACGATTTCCTGTTCAATAATAGGGCCTTCATCCAGGTCTGATGTAACATAGTGACTAGTTGCTCCAATAATTTTTACACCTCTTTCATATGCTGAATGGTAAGGTCTTGCACCTGGAAAAGCTGGTAAAAACGAGTGATGTATATTGATTATTTTATTCGGGAAATGATCTACAAAATTCGGCGATAGAATTTGCATATATCGTGCAAGAACAATAAAATCAATTTTGTGCTCTGTTAGTGCAGCCAATTGTTCTGCTTCGGCTTGTTTTTTATTTTCTTTGGTAACCGGAATATGTTTAAAAGGAACATTAAAAGCTTCTGCAATTGGTTTAAGATCTCTATGATTACTTATAATGATCGGAATTTTTACTCGCAATTCTCCTGAAGCGTACCTTCCTAGAATATCATACAAACAGTGATCATATTTGGATACAAAAAGCGCCATCTTTGGCTTTTTATCGGTATCATACATCTCCCAATGCATCCCATAATTTTTTGCTATATCGTTATTAAAAGATTCCTTAAAACGGGCTAATTTTTCTTCATCCCTATCAAATTCACATTCTAATCGCATAAAGAATTCCTTTAATTCACGATCAACATATTGATCAATGTAAGTAATATTACCTTTTTTTGCTAAAATGAAATTGGTCGCAGTGGCAATGATTCCCTTTTTGTCTGGGCAGTTGATTAAAAGTGTGGTTTTTTTCATTAAAAAAAGTCTTTTCCGGAGATAAACTTACTATTATTGAAATGACTTATGCAATAATTTTCGCTAAACATAATGGTTTGTACTACGTTTTTAGGTGATTATAAATTTGATGGGTATTTCTATAGATAATTTTCAAAAAAAAACGTGTAAATAGTATTAAATTTGAACTTTAGTTAATGAAAGCCCTGAAAGGGTTAAATAAATTATATAATTCGAAAAAAATAATCCTTTTTGATGCGTATTTCGTAAATTAGCAGCATTAAAATCACTATTTATTGTCAATGGAACAAATTGCACCGTATAAACCCAAGAATAAAGTAAGAATTGTAACCGCCGCATCATTGTTTGATGGCCATGATGCAGCCATTAATATTATGCGAAGGATCATTCAGTCTACTGGGGTCGAAGTGATTCATCTTGGGCATGACAGAAGTGTAGAAGAAGTGGTGAATTGCGCTATCCAGGAAGATGCCAATGCTATTGCAATGACCTCTTATCAGGGAGGACACAATGAATATTTTAAATATATGTATGATCTGCTTCAGGAAAAAGGTGCTGGACATATTAAGATATTTGGGGGTGGCGGAGGAGTAATTCTTCCAGAGGAAATTAAAGACCTTATGGATTATGGGATTACTAGAATTTATTCTCCAGACGATGGTCGCGAATTGGGACTACAAGGAATGATCAATGATTTGGTGGAGCAGTCAGATTTTCCTATTGGAAATGGACTTAATGGAGAAGCAGATCATTTGGAGGAAAAAGAGATTGGAGCCATTGCCAGAGTGATTTCTGCTGCAGAAAATTTTCCTGAAATTGCAAAAGATACTTTAGATGAGATCCATCAAAAAAATAAAACCTCAAAAACACCTGTTTTAGGGATTACAGGAACCGGAGGGGCTGGTAAGTCATCATTGGTAGATGAACTTGTACGCAGATTCTTGATAGATTTTTCAGATAAAACAATAGGAATCATATCAGTAGATCCTTCAAAACGCAAAACAGGAGGAGCATTATTAGGAGATCGAATCCGGATGAATGCGATAAACTCTCCTAGAGTATACATGCGTTCTTTGGCAACTCGCCAGTCTAACTTGGCACTGTCAAAATATGTTGCCGAAGCTATTGAAGTACTCAAAGCAGCAGAATTTGATCTTATTATCCTTGAAACTTCTGGTATCGGGCAATCAGATACCGAAATTTTGGAACATAGCGATACTTCATTATATGTAATGACACCCGAGTTTGGAGCCGCGACTCAGTTGGAAAAAATTGACATGCTTGATTTTGCAGATTTGGTGGCTATCAACAAATTTGATAAACGTGGATCACTCGATGCCTTGAGAGATGTGAAAAAACAGTACATGCGTAATCATAATCTTTGGGATACTCCACAAGATGAGTTACCGGTTTATGGTACAATTGCTTCGCAATTTAATGACCCGGGGATGAATACGCTTTATAAAGCGATCATGGATAAAGTGGTAGAAAAGACGGGGGCAGATCTGGAATCAGATTTTCATATTTCTAAAGAAATGTCTGAAAAGATATTCGTGATTCCCCCAAGCAGAACAAGATATCTATCAGAAATAGCAGAGAATAATAGGGCCTATGACAAAACGGTCGATACACAGGTTGAGGTTGCTCAAAAACTATATGGAATTTATAAAACTATTTGTAGCGTTGCCAGTGTAAATTTTATTGTCTTATCTAAAAATGGTATTGAAGATGATGGATTGCGTACTATCAAAGAAGAAGATACCAAGGCTTTCTTAAAGTTGTTATTAGCAGAATTTGACCGTGTTAAACTTAATTTAGATCCACACAATTGGGAAATCGTAACTGGCTGGGCAAGCAAAGTTAAGAAGTACAAAGATCCTATCTATTCTTTTAAAGTAAGAGATAAAGAAATTAAGATTGAGACCCACACCGAATCACTGTCTCATACGCAGATCCCAAAAGTTGCTTTGCCAAAATATGAAGCCTGGGGAGATGTTTTAAGATGGTCATTACAGGAAAACGTTCCTGGGGAATTTCCATATGCATCGGGATTATATCCTTTTAAAAGAACAGGAGAGGATCCTACACGTATGTTCGCAGGAGAAGGAGGGCCTGAACGTACAAATCGTCGTTTTCACTATGTGAGTTTAGGAATGCCGGCAAAACGCCTTTCTACTGCTTTTGATTCGGTTACTTTGTATGGTAATGACCCTGATCATAGACCTGATATTTATGGTAAAATCGGTAATGCCGGAGTGTCTATTTGTTGTTTGGATGATGCCAAGAAACTATATTCAGGTTTTGATCTGGCCCATGCAATGACATCGGTGAGTATGACTATTAATGGTCCGGCACCAATGTTGCTTGGGTTCTTTATGAATGCAGCGATTGACCAAAATTGTGAGAAATATATCAAAGAACATGGCCTTGAAGCAGAAGTAGAAGCCAAAATCAAAAAGATTTATAAAGATAAAGGAGTGGATCGCCCTCAATATCAAGGTGATTTACCAGAAGGGAATGATGGTTTAGGATTAATGCTATTAGGTGTTACCGGAGACCAAGTATTACCGGCAGACGTTTACGATAAGATTAAAGCCGACACCTTAAGCACAGTTCGTGGTACAGTGCAAGCAGATATTTTGAAGGAAGATCAAGCCCAGAATACCTGTATTTTCTCTACAGAATTTGCATTACGATTAATGGGTGATGTACAAGAGTATTTTATCGAAAAACAAGTGCGTAATTTCTATTCGGTTTCTATTTCAGGATATCATATTGCCGAGGCTGGAGCAAATCCTATTACCCAATTGGCATTAACTCTTGCTAACGGATTTACATATGTTGAGTATTATTTAAGCCGTGGAATGGATATCAATAAATTCGGGCCTAATTTATCGTTTTTCTTCTCTAATGGTATCGACCCAGAATATGCCGTAATTGGTCGCGTTTCCCGTAAGATTTGGGCTAAGGCCTTAAAGCACAAATACGGAGCCAACCCAAGAGCACAAATGTTGAAATATCATATCCAGACTTCAGGGCGATCTCTGCATGCTCAGGAAATTGATTTCAATGATATTCGTACTACATTACAGGCATTGTATGCGATTTATGATAATTGTAATTCATTACACACAAATGCATATGATGAAGCCATTACAACTCCAACAGAGGAATCGGTACGTAGAGCTATGGCTATTCAGCTCATTATCAATAAAGAACTTGGTTTGGCCAAGAATGAAAATCCAATTCAAGGGGCCTTTATCATTGAGGAATTAACCGACTTGGTAGAAGAAGCTGTTTTAACCGAATTTGATAGAATTACAGAGCGTGGAGGTGTATTAGGTGCTATGGAAACCATGTATCAACGTAGTAAGATACAAGAAGAGAGTTTGTATTACGAAACCTTGAAACATACCGGAGAATTTCCAATTATTGGCGTAAATACATTCTTAAGCTCAAAAGGATCGCCAACCGTTACTCCGGGAGAGGTAATCCGTGCAACGGAAGAAGAAAAGCAATATCAGATCACTACGTTAAACAATCTTCATAAAGCTAAGGAAGATAAAGCAACTGAAGCCTTAAGTAAAGTACAGGAAGCAGCCGTTCAAAATCAAAATATTTTTGAAGTATTGATGGAGGCAACCAAGGTATGTTCATTAGGACAGATTACATCATCATTATTTGAGGTAGGAGGTCAGTATAGAAGGAATATGTAAGCAGTGCATTAATAGATACTCCTTTTAAAAATGGGCCTTTACAAAGTCGAAGGGCTTATTTCAAATTCGTTTTGGTGTTTTAAAATATTAGAAAAAACCATCTAAAAGTATCAATTTAATGTCATTACGATCCACCTCAGGTGGAGAAGTAATCTGTTTATCAGCAACTTAAACTTTACATATTCCTTTGCTTCCCTCGGAATGACACTTTTTTAGATGGTCTCTTTTCTTTTCGAAGAGTTTCTTTATCTTTAAAGAAACACAGATGTCATGCAAAAATTACTCTTAGGATTACTTATTACTGCATTTTCTTTTGCTCAACAAAATCCGGTAAAAGTTTTGGTTGGGGGTACCTTAATAGATGGTTACGGATCAACACCTATCAAAAATAGCGTAATTATCATTGAAGGAGAAAAGATAAAGGCTGTAGGCACAACTGAAACTTTAAAAATCCCAAAAAATGCCGAGGTGATTTCTACCGAAGGCATGTCTGTACTACCAGGACTTTGGGATATGCATGTGCACACCATGATTAATGGCCATGCAGACTATTCGTATTGGGATAAAACCTATCCTCCTTTATTAGAAAATGTAATTATGCCAGCTTCGGCAGAGCAATTATTAATGGCAGGGGTTACCAGTGCACGTGATTTGGGTGCTCCTCTTAAGGAAAGTATCTCGGTTAGGGATCGAATTAATAAAGGGGAAATTCCGGGTGCCACATTATATGTATCAGGACCTTTTATTCAAAAGAAACCGTATCCGGGTACAGAAGCTTTTCGGTGGGGAATAAATGGAGTTGATGATGCCAGGAAAAAAATCAAAAAATTAGCCGATGCAGGAGTGGATTGTATCAAACTCATTGATCAGGACCAAATGACCAAAGATGAGTTACAAGCAGTTGTGGACACAGCCCATAAATATAATTTAAAAGTAGTGGCCCACGGTCATCGTCCACAGGAAATCCGAATGGGACTTAAAGCAGGAGCGGATTGTTTCGAGCATACAGGTTTATCCTCTGCACCTCAATACCCCAATGATGTTATGGAAGCTATTCGGGAACGCACTGCACAAATGAATCTTGGGCCTTTATATTGGTGTCCAACAGTAGAAGGGTTATATAATTATGAGTATGTTAGAGATAACGGAGAACATTTGGATAATGATTCCTGGCATCGAGGACTACATGATACTATTATAACCGATATCAAAAACAGTTTTAAACATAAAGATCGCTTGCCTTATTTTCAGTTAACACCCATTCGGAAACCTACTTTGGAAACCAAAATAAAGCAATTAATGGATGCAGGAGTGGTATTAATGATAGGTACGGATAGCGGAATTCCAATGAAATTCCATAGCCAATCAACCTGGAATGAATTGGATGTTTGGGTAAATGAGTTTGGAATAGATCCAATGTATGCGATAAGAGCAGCGACGTATTGGCCCTCATTATGGATGGGGGTAGCCGATGAGGTAGGAACCGTTACCGAAGGTAAATATGCTGATATTATAGCGGTAAAAGGTGATGTTTTAAGGTATATCAGTATTTTGCAGGATGTAAATATTGTAATAAAACATGGGAAAAGATATAAATGACAGCATTAATAGTTATTTCGATATTTCCTTTTTGGGAAATGCTAAAAGAAGGATGTTTTTATAGAGTCATAATCCAACTATGCTGAAGATGCTTGAATTTTTTGAGCTCTTTACGCAGAAGCGCCAAAAACTCTTTTCCATTACTTTCAGTTTGCTCAAGACGTTCGCAATTCTTGTACAATGTATTAGTAATATGTATTAAAGAATTGGCTTGTCTGATACGCTCATCTTGAAATGTTTGGTTTTCAGCTTTAATTATTCTGGGTGCTAACGCATCCGAATGTCTAATAATATCTCCGGTAAAATATATATGAGGGTCTTCTTCTCCCGTATCTTTCAAGGGAGCCATATCTTGAATAAGGTAGTTCGAAATACTTCTTGAAAGTGAAAATATTTCAAGTGCTTTCTTATATAATCTTTTATTTCGTGGCCGAGATCTCATAACAATTTTAGTAACCCAAAAATAAAGCTATTTTGAATAACTTTTGTTTTGAAATTAAAGCAAATTAGCTAATTTGATTTAATTATTAATTATAAATGTTATTTTTGGCTTAAAAATGAAGACATATGAAAATTGACGCTACAAACTGGAATATTTTACAGTGTTTACAACAAAATGCAAGGTTATCCAACGCAGAGATAGGAAGAAAAGTAGGGCTAAGCTCACCTGCAGTAGCAGAGAGAATAAAAAAGATGGAAGATTACGGAGTTATAAAAGGATATAATGCCGAAGTTTCATACACAAAAACGGGATATCAATTAAAGGCAATTATTACATTACGTGCATTTATGGGAAGATTAAAACCCTTTATGCTGAAGGTACAAGAATTTAGAGAAGTGCTGAACTGTTATAGAATTACCGGAAATGAGAATATAATTATGGAAGTTGTATTGCGTGATCAAATACATTTACAAGGGTTTATTGATAGGCTGATTACCTATGGCGAGGTAAAAACACATATCATACTTTCTAATTTGATTGAAAACAATCCAGTGGTAGACGAGATAGGGCTTACTGATCTGGAGATCTAAATTTTGGCATGAGATTTGATAAATTGTATGTAAGGGATAATCTACATCTTGTGTGAGGACATTAGTTTGGGAAACTAAAGAGAGTACAAGGAATAGATAAAAAACATCTGGATTTGTTCAGATGTTTTTTTATGCATTTGTATTAAGTTTTTATACATTTATACGAGTATAAGTATGGCTCATTTTTTGATGCAATTATATATAAATTGAATCCATTGTGCGAGTAGTTTTTCTTGATCGTTATTTTATTATCGCTTTTCTTTTTCTAACCTTGTTGGGATATAGTCAAAATACGTTGACCTTAAAAAAAGGTATAGTCATTGACTCTTTACAAATTCCAGAAGCGGGTAACACCTTCAGTATTTATTTGCCCAAGAATTTTGACATGAATAAAAATTGGCCGGTATTGCTTGGTTTTGATTCTGAAGGCAGAGCAGCTAATTTAGCGCGTTTATATCGAGAAGCCGCAGAGGAGTTTGGATATATAGTGGCAATAAGTAATTTTTTGGAAGGTCAATCACTTAAAGAAAAATCAAGATACATCCCCATTTTTATGGATCGCATTTTCTCGCTTTTCCCTATTCAATCGGGTAGGGTATATGTTACAGGAATCGATAAAGATGCCGAATTAGCAAGCCTAGTACCGGTATTTTATAGTGATAAGGTATACGGTGTTATCGCCATTGGAAATAGTCATTATTACAATTCAAAGATTAAGATCGGAAAAAACTTCTCATATTTTGGTGTTCTAAATACGAAGAACTTCCGATACAAAGGTTTTCTTAGAAATGCAGAGTATCTTAAAAGAAGAGCAATTCCCGCTGATATTCTAACCTATGAAGGTGCATCAGAATATCCATATCCAGAACTATTGAAAAAACCACTTTCTACATTTACCTTACAAGCTATGCTAAAAGGAAGAATGCCGAAGGATTCTGTTTGGGTTAAAAATTTGTTTCAGGAAGAGTTAAATCATGTCGAAATGGAGCTGCGCAAAGGTAAGTTTCTATATGCTTTGGAAGAAGTAAAACGTATACGAACCAAATATCATTTGTTTTTTGATACTAGTAATTTACGGGAAAAGGAAAAACAGATAAAAAGATATAAGGGGTATAAAAAGGATAAAAGATTACAATCAAAATACGCCAATCAAGAAAGTTATTTTAGACAAACATATTTGTTTTTGATGGAAGAAGATATAGCAGAAAAAAAATATGAAAACCTGGGTTGGTGGCATTACCAAATAGCCGAGTTAGATACTTTACAGACTAAGAAAGAGAAGTATGCGAGTGATATGGTATTTAGAGTAAAAGGATTCCTTAAGAATTTGGTAAATAGTAATAAAGCTACTCTTTCGGGTAAACGCAAAGATTTTGAAAAGCGAATGTTCCTTAATATACTTAGTACAATAATTGATAAGAAGGATTATGAGTCGTATAAAAAAGTCATTTCATTAAGTGCCCAGGATCAGGATCATGAAACCGCATTGTTTTATTTAGAGAAATTACTTGAAAATGGTTTTAAAGATATGGATGCTCTTTATGATATTGAAGGAACCTTACCCTTGAGAATAACGAAAGAATACAACAAACTGATCAAAAAATATCTCGGGTCTTCAAAGTATTTCTTTTCAAAATAAAGTGAAATTGTTAAAAATTGTGTAGTTCATCGATTTTTTATGTTTTTTATCGTATTATTTTTGGTGCTTATATTTTTTTTACCTTATCTTTACTTTATCTTAAAAATACTTGGTGTATCGCCCAAAACTAACATTTTAAATTGTGTGACGATACGGATTTAAAATATTAGTTTGGAATACATCAGGGACAAATTAGGTGTGAGGACATTAGTCTAAAGACCTCAAATCTTGAAGCTAAAGAGAGTACGTAATTTGCCCGAATATAGAAAGCGTTTACCAATGGTAGACGCTTTTTTTTATGAACATACTTCAATATAATTTTGTGTAGAAATAAAGGGGTGTTTTTATCCCTTTACTGATCATGCTTATTTTATAAAACAATACTTTATTACTTGGCAAGATTTACTTCCGAGTGTGATGGATGAAATGAAGAAGAATGTATGGAATATGAATAAAATTGTTAAAATTTGTGTATTTTATCGATTTTATTTGCTTTTAATCCTTTGTTTTTATTATATTGGGGTATACAATTAAAGAATACAGGTGTTCTTAAAAATTATTGTTCTAACGGTTATGACGATAATTTGAGGAGTAAAAATTTTTAGAGCATTGTGGAAAAATTATGTGTGAGGACATTGGTTCTAAGACCCCAAATCTAAAAACTGAAGATAGTACATAGTTTCCCCAAAATAAAAAGCATCTACTATCTCGAAAAGTAGATGCTTTTTTATTTTCATATTATCCTTTGAAAAATACTCCCGACTTTTATTTTTTAATAACCAAATGAGGAACACTTTCTAATTTCCAATCGATTACTAACCCTCCTGCCAAAGATTGTGCGATTTCCACTCCGTATAAATATTCAGATAGGTATAAAGCCGCTTCAAAACTTTTGGCTCCACCCGCAGATGTGATGTATTTTCCGTCATGAACAAATAAAACGTCTTTTCTAATATCCAATGTTGGAAACATCTCTCTCATTTTATCTATATCACTTGGGAATGTAGTAGAAACCTTACCGTTTAAAATACCGGCTTTGGCAAGTACAAAAGCCCCGTCACAGTGCGAAGTCATATACAAAGCTGTTTTATCCACATGTCGAACAAAATTAATCATATCTTTATCATCTAGATCGGTATCCAGATGATGTTCTGCACTTGGTACCACAAGAATATCAATTTTTGGAATCGAATCTGTTTTATAATTGTAGTCTGGGATAATCTTTACTCCTTCAAAAGTTGTGATAGGATCATCGGTATTGGCCACCGTAAAAACATTCATTTGTTTTATGTTTTTACGGTATTGCGTATGCTGAAAAATATCATACGGAGCGGTAAACTCTGTATTATAAGTACCATCCATTATTAAAAAGGCTACATTGTATCGATTAGGTTCTAGTTTAGGAAATGTTTTCTTTTTTTCAGGAGATTCGGTTTGTTTAGTAATTGTTTCTGCTTCTTTTTTAGTTTCGGTGCAACCCAAAGTGAATATCGTAATAAGGATGAAAAGTGATTTTTTCATGATTCAGTGTTTAACTCGTTTTTTAAGTAATAATTTTTTCGTGCTTAAGTCTTCGTTTTACAAATAACAGCAATGTAGTTCCAATCCCTGCAACAATTGTCATAAAAATCCAGCTATTGTCATATCCAAAAGTGTCGATAAGCTGCATTCCCGAGTTATGACCAAAAATGTGTGCGGCCGAGAACGACATACTATACAAACCCATATAGGCTCCTTGTTTTCCTTTTTTGGCGCGATCCAAGGCAAATGCATTACCAAATGGAAAGGCGACCATTTCTCCCAGGGTTGCTATGATCATTCCAACCACTAAAATACCGGACCAGGGAGTGATTAATAGAAGTATAAAACTTATTCCCGTAAAGATAAAACCATTAATTACATTTCCCATTTTAGAAATGCTTGTTTTTTCAAGATACGCGATCAATGGCATTTCAAAGAAAAAGATCAAAGCTCCGTTTAGAGCAAGTAATAAACCGATTTTTTCCTCAGAAAGGTGATGTACTTCTTTATAATATAATGGAATTGTGGAGAAATATTGAACAAATATAAATCCGAATAGTACCAATGCAATAAGGAAAATTATATAAATACCATCCCGATGGGCCGGAATAGGATTATCGACAACAATTTCCTTGTCAAGTTCTCTGGCTTTTTTAGGGTGTAGTGTTTGTATCATTACCAAACCGGCAATAATACACGTAATGCCATCCACCCAAAATAATCCATGATAGCCAATAGCAGTAATAATTATTCCGCCCAATGCTGGTCCCGCCGAAAACCCCAGATTAATCGCCAACCTTATAAAAGTAAGTGATCTAGTTTTATTTTCTGGTTTGCTGTAGGCGCTTAATGCGACAAAAAATGCAGGCCGGGCAGCATCAGCGATTGCGATAAGAACAAAGAAGCTTATACAAATACTCCAAAAACTAGAAAAGTATTGAACAATTAAGAATGAGGCTCCGGTTAGTATTAATGATCCTAGTATAACTTTGTAATATCCAATTTGATCAGTAAGTTTTCCTCCTAACCATGCACCAAAGAAAGAACCTAATCCAAAACTTGTCATGATCCATCCAACTTGTTTTAATGAGAAGTTAAGATCGTCTGTAAGGTAAAGTGATAAAAATGGAATCACCATTGCTCCAGCTCTATTAATTAGAGTGATAAGAGCAAGCCACCATACCTCTTTTGATAAGCCCGAAAAAGAGTTGACGTAATGGAGTAAAATTCTAAGCAAGAGATTAAAATTTGTGTTGATTTTACCAAATAGTTGATAAAAGTAGGTTTTTATGCATTATTTAGGTACAATTTTTTTAAAATTCGCTAGTTAACTAATTGTAAATTGTACTTTTGCAAAAAATTAAGGGAGTGTTTAGATTATTTTTTGTTTTCATTTTTTTCTTTGGAAATGTACTGGCACAGGATTCTTCTGATGTTAGAAGGATACTGCTGTTTCAGGATAATTTGAATAAAGAATTTGCCTCAGAAGACAAATCGCCTTTATTGTCCAAAGATCTAGAACGGTTTAAGACGTTGGATTTCTTCGAAATTGATACTTCATATTGTATTCTTGCAAAATTTGTTCGTACCCCGTATGAGACTCCTTTTATTATGAAAACAACTACGGGAAGGGAGCCGTTATATGTAAAATATGGTGAAGCACATTTTACATTTCAAGAAACAGCAATTGTTTTAAACATATATCAAAATCAAGGGCTTAAAACACAACCTGAATATGAAAATTATTTATTTCTTCCTTTTACTGATATAACCAATGGAGAATTGAGTTATGCGGGAGGACGTTTTATAGATCTTAAGATACCCGAGGGGGATTCTATTTTAATCGATTTTAATACAGCATATAATCCTTATTGTGCTTATAATGACCGATATTCTTGTCCGATACCTCCCGAAGAAAACCATTTGGATATAAAAATAATGGCAGGGGTCAGGAAGTATAAAAAATATCCTGATAATGAATAAAAAAACGTTCACCCTTGGGTGAACGTTTCTACTTTAAACTGATAATATATTAGATCGAAATATATTAAAATTTGTATATAGCACCCATTACAAATGAAGAAAGGCTCTTTGTAGGTTCCAGGTCATTATCAACAAAAGTATCTTCAGATGCAGAATCAACTCTTATTTCTGGTTTTAGAGTTAAGTTACCAATATTATAGCTTCCGGTAAGAGTAGCAGCAATTACACTTCCGTCTCCTTCATCATCAAGACCAACTGCTCCAAGAGCATTATTATATTCTGCAAAATACTCTCCTCTTAAACCAATTGTGAATTTTTCAGATGTTTTATATTGTGGGTAAAGTGCAACACCATAAAATCCTGATGCATCCTCATCACCTTGATCTTCGGTAGAAAGATACGTTCCATTTATACCAAGATAAAAATCTTCAGCTACATCCCATCCTGTGGTTAAATCGACTTGAAATGTAGGTCCTACTAGACCAGGTTCACCCTCATTACCATATCTAAAGTTAAGGTATGCACTTCCATTATCGGCAGCGTATCCCACTTGAGCACCAATGATATACGTGTCAAAAGGGTTGTTTTCGGTATAATCTGTTGGATTCATAACCGCAAGCATCGCAGACCATTTGTCATTTAGTGCAAAATCGGCTTTTAAACCAGTATGAGAAAAAGGTCCATAAGAGAACATATAAGATGTAGAATAGTTAAAGTTTCCTACAGGAGAGATAACTTCGTACCCTAAGAAGGTGTTGAAATTACCAAAAGTAAGTTTAACTTTTTCAGATACGTTCCAATAGGCATACAATTGATTTACTATTTGAGCAGAATCATCAGAATTAAACACAGCGTCTTCACCTCTTTGACCAACAACTAGATCTGCCACGAATCCTACTTTATCGCCTTCATAACCTATAATTACATTGGCCATACCTAAGGCAAAGCCACTCTCATTGGCAAAAGATGTTCCGGGAGCCACAGAGTTATCGTTAGGAGCCCCAATATTATATCGATAGTATCCATCCACAGATCCGCTGATAGAGAAGTTATCGAACCAATTTTTTTCTTCCTCTTCCTGTGCAACTAAAGTAAAACTTACAAAAGTTAAGGCAAGAAGACATGCCTTTTTAAGAAAATTTGTTACGGTTTTTGTTTTCATAATAACATTAATTATTGTAATTGTTTTTAATTGGAACCGTAAAACTATATTAAAAGAATATTACCCCAATAAAAATTGGGGTATCTTGATTCATTTTTATGTATTTTTAATTTTTTACCCCTAAAAAATTAGGGTTTAATTTTTATTTGAAGGTTTTTTGAGAATTTAAAAGTGGTTTTCAAGTAGTTTTCCACTTATTTTGAGAATTGATTAATAAGAATATTCGAAAATATATAAAAAAAGCTAGAGGCTTTACAATTAGTTAATAGCTTGCTTATCTTTTTCGCCAGTTCTGATTCTAAATGTGTTTTGTATATCAGAAACAAAGATTTTTCCGTCTCCAACTTCACCGGTTTTTGCAGCTTCAATAATTGTTTGAACAGTTTTTTCTTCGAATTCTTCAGATACAACTATAGATAAATATCTACGTTGTATATCTGTGGTACTGTAAGAAATACCTCGGTATACCTGCCCTTTTTTTTCGTTTCCTACTCCCGTGACATCCCAGTAGGTAAAAAAATTAACTTCAATCTCATGCAATGCATCTTTTACTGCTTTAAATTTAGACTTACGTATGATAGCTTCAATTTTTTTCATGGGAGTATTTTTTAGGGATTTATTTGACAATAAACATACCTAAAAATACAAAAAGGAATCCAATAACGAATGATCCAATCGTGTAAATGAAGAAGTTCATAAAATCACCAGATTTTAATAACATGTGATTTTCATAAGCAAATGTAGAAAAAGTAGTAAATCCACCACAAAAACCTGTAGCGAGAAAAAGGACAGTATTTTGGGATAATGAATTGTTTTTAAGCGCAAGACCTAAAATAATACCAATAAATAGGCTCCCCAGGACATTGGCGGTAAAAGTTCCGTATGGAATACCTGTGGCAGCACTATTGAGATATTTACTAATAAGATAACGAGCGATACTTCCTGTTCCTCCTCCAATAAATACTAGTAGTATTTGCTTCATTATTTATAATTTAAAAACTGCATTTTGACAAGTTAGATCAAAATGCAGTTTATCGGATATCATTATTTTATAGGGACATAAATTTCTGTAACCCACTCTGCCGGATTTGGTTGTAATGTTGGTTCGACTCTATATACCTCAAAGGCAGGAGATTTCTCGTCAAGTTCTAACCCATTATCGGTGATGTATTTGTATCCAGCTTCCCAAGCTTCTTTGAGATTAGTATAATCTCCTTTCAAAGTAGTTTTTACTACTTTTTGTTTGGGTAAGAAGTCACAAAGGATATCACTATCCTTAGGAGTAACTACTTTATCTCTTGTGGGGATAGCTGTAGAGAAAATCGCTGTTCCCTGTTCTTCACTGAAGTTATTGTATATTGTAAATGGCATTCCTGTTTGTGGTAAATTATTTTGCCTCATATACGAATTAACAACGGGTAGCATCTGGGCCATTTTTTCTGAAATTTCCGCAATAGAAGATGCGGTAGCAGTATACATATAAAAACCACCTTCATGCTCGGTTACACCATCAACATTAATGGTATATTTCGTCATTGCTTCCTTGGTGTAGTTATCAAGTTTTTCCAATCCTCTTTGATACATCGGTCTTAGCATTTGAGAGATTGTACTATCCTGAGTAGCCCAAAATGCTTTTTCCATAAAAGATTGCTTTCCTTTCATTCCCCAGGTAACTTTAGTTTTCTTTCCTTCAACCTTTTCAAATTTCCAATAGATATCACTTTCACTTTCTCCCATAGGGGTTATAAAGGTGATTTTTTGATCTATACTGGTAAATGGAACGGCTTTCTCCGTTTTCATTTTTCTATCCCCTTGGACTTCGCTTTTCCAGCTGTAAGAGGCTCCTTCGCCACTTGTTTGAGACGGATACTCCATAATTAGATCATCAGACTCGTCCATCCACGGTCCCCATTTTTCCCAGGTTTTATATTCATTAATAGTATTAAATAATAACTCATCAGGAGCTTCAATCACTCTACTTTCTTCCACCTGAAATTCGCCATCGATTGTAGCTACATACACAGCCCCTCCAATTACCACTAATAATAATAGAAAAAATAAATACTTGATTATTTTCATGTTAGTTAGTTTAGATTGTTTGATCAGCTAATATAACTAATTTTTGCGTCCTATTATTTTATTACATTTGCCGAAACAATTAACTATTCAATATGAAACTCAATAAAATATTACTTTTTATAGGTGTGGTTATTACAATGATCGCCTGTAAAAAAGATCCAAATGTTCAGGATCAGATAACTCAACAAAACCAAGAGGTTGCCGAAGAAAAATTTGATCATGTTGTAGAGCAATTTGCTGATTTAAAAATTTTAAGATATCAAATACCCGGATGGGATAATCTTACTTTAAAAGAACAAAAACTGGTATATTATCTTACCCAAGCGGGTTTAAGTGGTAGAGATATCATGTGGGATCAAAATTATCGCCATAACCTTACCATTCGCAAAGCATTAGAAAAAATTTATACTTCGTATGAAGATGATAGAAATTCTAAGGATTGGAAAGCTTTTGAAACGTATGTAAAGCGTGTGTGGTTTTCGAATGGGATTCATCACCATTATAGTAATGACAAGATCAAACCAGAGTTTAGTAAAGATTATTTCAGCTCTCTTTTAGCGGCCACAGGTACTGAAGTAGCAAAAGAAGTGTACGAGGTAATTTTTAATGATCAAGATGCTAAAAAGGTAAACCAAGCCAAAGGAATTGATAACGTGGCGTTATCTGCGGTTAATTTTTATGGTCCAGGAGTAACCAATGCCGATGTTGAATCATTTTACGGAAAAATGAAATCTCCTAATCCAGATAAACCTCTATCATATGGTTTAAATTCTCAGTTGGTAAAAGAAGATGGAGGACTTAAAGAGAGAGTGTATAAATCTGGTGGATTATATGGATCTGCCATTGATGAAATCATCAAATGGCTTGAAAAAGCAAAAGAAGTGGCAGAGAACAAAGCACAAGGCGATGCTCTTGGATTACTTATAGAGTATTACAAAACAGGTGATCTGCAAACGTGGGATGATTATAACGTAGCCTGGACGGCCGCTACCGAAGGAAATATTGATTATATAAATAGTTTTATTGAGGTATACAACGATCCATTAGGGTATAGAGGTTCTTATGAGACTATTGTACAGATTAAAGATTTTGATATGTCTAAAAAGATGGCTGTATTATCTGAAAATGCGCAATGGTTTGAGGATAAGTCACCATTGATGGATGAGCACAAGAAAAAGAACGTAGTAGGAGTATCTTATAAGGTAGTAGCAGTAGCAGGAGAAGCTGGTGATGCTTCGCCAAGCACACCTATTGGGGTAAATCTTCCTAATGCAAACTGGATTAGAGCTGCTGTAGGCTCTAAATCGGTTTCTCTTGGTAATATTATCGGGGCTTATAACAATGCCGGAGGATCGGGTCGTTTAAAAGAGTTTGTTCACGATCAGGAAGAGTTTGAGCTAGAAGAAGAATATGGGCAATTAGGAGACAAGCTGCATACCGCATTGCATGAAGTAGTGGGTCATGCGTCAGGACAATTGAATCCCGGAGTAGGAGAGACCAAAGAAACATTGAAGAACTATGCTTCCACTATGGAAGAAGGGCGTGCTGATTTGGTAGGATTATATTATCTAATGGATCCGAAATTGCAAGAACTTGGTTTGGTAGAAGACTGGGAGAAAGTTGGTAAAGCGGCTTATGACGGATATATTAGAAATGGATTAATGACACAGTTGATTCGTCTAAACCTTGGTGATGATGTAGAAGAAGCGCATATGCGAAACAGACAATGGGTGAGTGCCTGGGCTTTTGAACAAGGTGAAAAAGATAATGTAATCGAAAAGGTAACTAGAGAAGGAAAAACGTACTACAATATCAATGACTACAAAAAACTACGTGATATTTTTGGGCAATTGTTACGCGAGACACAACGTATCAAATCTGAAGGAGATTATAAAGCCGCTGAAGCTTTGGTAGAAGGATACGGAGTAAAAGTAGACCAAGCAATACATGCTGAAGTATTAAAACGTAATGAGCAATTTACATCTGCGCCGTATAGTGGTTTTGTGAACCCTGTTTTGGTACCAGAGATGGATGAAAATGGTGAGATTGCCAAAATTAATGTAACACAACCAAAGGATTTTGCTACTCAGATGTTGGAGTATAGTAAGGAGTATAATTTCTTGCCAGAGGTGAATTAGATTGATAATGACTAGTCCTAAATAATCTGTATCAATTATTTAGGACTAGTCATAACATAAAGTATGTCACTTTAAAACTGTTTTCTCTTCTCCTGTTAAGAACCCCCAATTGATTCCTAATAGGGAAATCAAATTATCATTGTCTCCAAAGTTTTTCCCAAAAGAACCGGTTAGAGATATTTTGTCATTTATTTTGTATTTTAAAACTCCATTGGATCTATAAGTGTCTTCACTGTCAGCAATTCGATAAAGATATTCATAGGATAGAGATAATTTTTTATACTCAAATTCTAACTTACCACCAACATCATAAAAATCTTGTCTTATGTATTCATCATTCACTATGGCAGTACCATCCCTTAGATACCTTCCCGTTGCATAAATGTTAAGATAAGTATTTTCATTATTTTTATATGAATAATTGGCAGTTAGCCAAGCTCCGAACCTTCCAAATCTGTTTGAAGAGAAATCATTTTCAGTAAAAAAAGAATTATAGGCTATTGCGCCATCAAGAGCAAACAAAAGTCGTTTATTTTGAATTTCGGATAACTTAGATATAGAGTCTATATTATCTAGAGCATTTAAATATTCTTGAAGTTTTTGATCATATTCTTTTTTTGCTTTTTGTTGATCTTCGGCCTCTAAATCAAGAATCGGCATCCCTTCATTAATTGCCTTTAGATTCTTAACAGCTTTATCGTATTCTTTTTTTACAAATTTTGAATCTTCTTTATGTCGAATTGATATTATATTCGCTCTTATTCCAATAGAGATATTACTAATTTCTTGATTAGTTATACTATCAGGGGTATTGATAAATGCCATAGAAATAGAGAACATTTTAAGGCCATTAAAATAATTTTGGTTGTAATTTTTGTCATACCCCAGATATTTTAAGGCGGTCATTTCTTTGTTTTTAAAGAACCAAAAAGGAGTAAACTCTACTGCATAGTTCTTAGGCAATTCGGTATTGTTTTCTAATGAATTAATTAAACTTAGCGCAAATGCTTTGGTAGAGTTAGGTCGTTCTATAGAAGAAGGAGCTTTATCCAGTAGCATAAAAGCTGGTGAATTTGGAGTTTCTATGTTTTCTATAGTTAAAGAACCCTCCTTTTGTGTGTATATATTTGTGCAACTAAACACTACTATGATTATTAATAGTAACTTTTTCATATTAATTTGATTGGTTTGGTTATAACTACAATTTTACCATTTGAGGAAGATGTAATATCATCAGTATCGTGATTGTAACTTTGATCTCCTAAAAGTCCTCCTTTTAGATTGTATCTTGCTACAATATTGTTTTTTTGTTCATCCCATAAATTCTCACCTATGGTTGAAAAATCAATTATCGTTCGTATTACCAAATAGCTGTCTCTTAAATCAATAGCTTTACCAACTAAGAAAGACCTAATGTTTCCATTGTTAGTTGAGGATTCTTTAATTTGGGACCATTGTCCGCCAGATCTAGCTAGGTAAACTACGGTATATGCGATTCCTACCGTACCAATTTTGACTGCACAACTTATTTGATTTATATCGTTTCCGATTTCATAAACTCTTTTCATTTTTTTAGTTTTTAATGTTTATTATTGAATTGCGTGAAGTACTATTCATTTTCATTGTTTTGATGGGCTCCAGGAGCCAGTAACCCTGCTACAGCACCAATTGCAGTAGAGGCAGTGGCAACTAAAATATCAGGGACTTCAAAGTTTTTATCTGTACTTATGCCAGTTAGTATGATGGCTCCAATACATATTGTAAGTACAATTATTCCTAGAAATAGAACAGCTAATCTGTAAATGAATTTATCATTAAATCGTGGTGCGGATTTAAATTTTTTAACGGCTTCTAGGGGATCTGATTTAAATTCTTCTTGAATTTTTGTATCCTTTTCTAGGATCGTTTTAAATTGATTAAATGAATGAACTTTATTTTGCATGGCTAAAATGTTTTAACCAAAATTACCTTGTAATCAAGCACAAAAAAATACCCGTTTCAGGGTATTTTTAATCATATTAGATGCTATAGCCTTCTAAAAATCGTACTTTTTTTCGATAGCATATCGTAATAATTCGCCTTTACCTTTTAAGCCAAGTTTACGAATGATATTCTTTCGGTGAGTCTCTACGGTGGATACCGAGTTAAATCGAATGGCTGCAATTTCAGAAGAAGTCTTTCCTTGTCCGATAAGTTTTAAAATCTCTCGTTCGCTTTTAGAAAGTATCTGTTTTTTCTTTTGTTGTTTTGAGCCCTTGGATAGTAAAGAAGGATCCAATGTTGCGTCGAAATAAGTTTCGCCTTTTACAACCTTTTGTATGGCAATTAATACCTCTTCTAATGGCGAATTTTTAAGTAGATATCCAGATGCTCCTGCTTCAATCATTTGTCGTACGGCATCTTCCTGATCAAACATCGAAAATGCAATGATCTTGATATGCGGAAACTCTTTTTTTATAATGTTGGTGGCCGCAATGCCATCAATTTTTGGCATTCTGATATCCATTAAAACAACCTTAGGTTGTTTTAGTCGTACAATTTTTAATAATTCTTCTCCATCATTAGCCATACCCACAATACTAATTTCTTCTTCATATTTCAGAAGTAGATCTATTCCGTCAATTAGAGATTGATGGTCTTCGGCTATGGCTACAGTTATCATATTGGTATATTAATAATAATGTTAGTTCCTTTTCCTTTGGTTGAATCAATTTCAAATGTTCCTTCAAGGTGTTCTACCCGTTTTTCGATTGTTGTTAAACCCATTCCTTCTTTTTTTGGTAAAACTTTTGCATCAAACCCTTTTCCGTTATCTTCAATAATGATGTTTAATAGCGAATCATGATTGGTCAATGAAATATGTATTTCTGAAGCATTGGCATGTTTAATAGTGTTCGTAATCAATTCTTGAATCATTCTAAAAATAGAAATTTCCAAAGTATTGTCTAGGCGTTCTTCAAGACCATAATCTTGTACTTCGATATGTAATTCTTTACCATTAGAAACTTTTTTTGCTAACTTTTTTATTGCCGGTAACAATCCTTGATTAGCCATAACACCACTGTTTTTTTCATGGGCAATAGTTCTTACTTTTTGATAGGCTTCACCCAAAAGACTGTCTGTATGAGTATACAGTTCTTCAATATTTTCGACCCTGGGGTTGTCCCAATTATTTTTCAAATGTTGGAAATGAAGTTTTACTGTTGCCAGTGTACTACCCAGGTTGTCATGCAGATCATTAGCCAAACGCTGTCGTTCCTTTTCTTGTCCTGCAATCATCGCGTCAATAGCCGTCAGTTCTTGTTCTTTGAGTAGTTTTTCGGTCTTTTGGATTTCGATCTCTCTTTGTTGTTCTGCAATACGTTGTTTTCGTTTTGTATTTTTTTGAACTAAGAAAGCAATAATACTTACTGCAATTAATCCAAAACCAAGGCTTAATGCCATCATTCTGTTTTTTAATACTTCTTTTTCTTTGACCTTAATTTCGGCCTCTTTTTCTGAAATATAAGATTCCATTTGAAGGGAATCCAATCGCTTTTTGGTTTGAAAAATCTTAGTGCTATCTGAGAATCGATGATACTGTTTGGCAAAGTAGTATGCAGAATCATGTCGATTTTCTAAAAAATATATTGAATCTAAATCCCTGCTAATCTTCATCCGACGATAATTATCACGTATTTCTGATGTGTCTTTCCAAGCCTTATACAACCATTTTTTGGCTTTACTTCCGTTAGAATCCATTATATATGTGCGAGCTATATTGTATTTACATGTGCCTTGCAAAAAATGCTGTTCGGGGCAAGAGCAAATTTTCAATGCCAGCTCATAATAAAACCTTGCGGAGTCCTGTAGTTTTTGATGCTCTGCACAAACTATACCTTTATAAATATATGAATTGATAAGCCTGTTTTTGTTTTTTATGGCTATTGATGAAGCAACATATTTGTTAGCATTAATAATCGCCAAAGAGTCCTTTTTTTTATGATGGTAATAATTTACCAAACCATAATAGTAACTGTTTTGATAATACTTATTATTAGACTTATCTATGAATTTTCTATAGTCAGATATCCATTGTTTTGTTTTGTCTTTATAATCATTCTCTCCTAATAGAGATAATCCCTGCATATAAAGAAAATTAACGTAATATGGGGAATTAATCTCTTTTGATAATTTCAAAGCTTTTTTATAATTCACATAGCTAGAATCATATATCTTATTTATTTCATAATTGAAACCACGCCAGAGGTTATATTGAAATTGTTGTATTTTTGGGGATTCATAACGCAATGAAGTTTGTACTTTATCTAGCCAATACATGCTCGAATCCATTTGGAACTGACGAGCATATATTTTACCCATAAATAAATAAAACTCAATATCTTTTTTATTTTTTATTGAAGCTTTTTGTAATATTTTTTTTGAATCTTCATATTTTCCTTTTTGAAAAAGAATTTCGGCATGGTTTAAATAATATTCCTTTTCCTGCGCAAGGGATTGATATATAGGAAAAGTAAAAAAGATGAATACTACAAAAAGTAGATAACGCATTGATGTAAAATTAATTGATATGCAAAGTGGGGTATTTAAAGATAAAAAAAAATACCCGCAACAAGGTATTTTTTAGTTTTTGTAGCGTAAATTAATTTACACTCCATTAGGTGGAATAGTACAACTATCAATTACTTTGATAAGTTTATCACCAGAAATTTCATCTACAGCTGCTAGAGTCTTATTTCTTATGTACTCTGTATCATCAGATGTTTCTTCGATGAATTTTACCAGTTCAAAATGGGATTTGTTCTTATCCAGATTCAACAGAGAAAATGATCCTGATGGTTCGGGGTCAATAGATAATATTCGAGTCTGGATATAAGGTTTTTCAAAAGGATAATTGCTTAAATTATCCGGAAGTTCAGCGTTAGAATCAATAAAGTATACTTTATGGCGAATAAACTTGATATCACTAAAATCTTCTTTGATTAAAGTGCACATAAACTTAAACGAACTTCGTGGAGTATATACCGCAGGTTTATATTTTAGATAATACTTCAGATCAAGAATACCATCTTTTATTTTTTTAAGTATTGTTACATCTCCTTTGGTAGAATTTGTTAACAATGGGATAAATACTTTTAGTCTATCCTCGGGATCATATTTTGGCATACAAATTGGTGCCTCAGGAAATGGATTAAAATGAAAAAAATCACTCATATTTTTAAAGTTTAATTATTTAGTTAAATCAAAACTCTTCAAAATACTATTATTAAACCATACCCAATTCAGGGTATTTTAGTAATTATCCTTTCTCTCTTTATTTAGGAGGGATAGTGCAGCTGTCAAAATCTCTTTGTTCCATTACGCTGTTTTCAAATTTGATTATACCTTGACGAGTGTAGATATTTTTCAAAGGCTCTTTATCTTTTATAAATTTAAAATGCGCATCGTATTTTTTATAATCAAAAAAAGGATCTAGCTTTATTTCAGAAAAATGATCAGTGTTTTCATCTTTTTTGATTTTATTAACTTTTAGTTGAACCAGACTAAGGTTGCTTGGGATATGTGTAATTTTTAGGCAGACATATTGCAAAAACTCTACCTTTGGTTTCTCATTGTCGCACTGCTTTTTATTATCTTCTAGTTTTTTATCCTGCCCAAATTCATTGAATTCTACTCTAAAGTCAAGATGGAGTATGTTTTTGCTCACTCTTAATTCCGGAATTATTTGAATTTTTACATAATCGTCTTTTGTATTAAGCGGCAAAGCAACATAATGTGTTCTATTTCTAAATATCCTAGACCACCATGTTTTTACTGGAATAGCTATCGCAACATTAGGTTTTGGATAAAAATGAAAAGGAGGATTCATAATTGTATAGTGTTTATGGTTATTCTAGGACAATAGGTGTTAAAAGCTTCATTGTATCTTTTCAGCATAAATAGATTTCACTTTTTACTAATAAAAAATCATAAAAGAGTTACTCTTAAAAACTTTAAGGGTTTTGATTAATAAAACAATTTTAACGATTGAAAACTAGGGGTGAATGTGGTTTACTCAGGCTGTAAATACGTTTTTAACGCAAACAACAATAAAATAAAGATAATAAATCCAATTAATATAAACAGACTGCCTTTATAATATTTGCGGTGTAGTTTGATATCTTTTCGGTAGCTAAAAATCATTAAAATGACAAAAGTAATTACAAAAAAAATGGCAAATATTAACTGTCCCTGACTAAACATAAATTGTTATTTTTACGACAAAGATAAATTACATTATATAAACTTTTTAAATTAATTATACAAACCTTTGGCCTTTCTCCTTTCGGGAGAAATTAGAGTGGGGGATGACAAAAAAATGTATGATGAATTTAAAATCTTAAAGAATAAAAATTCATGAAAGATAAAATTGCTGCTGTACAAGAATTTCACACTGCCTTTAAAATAGGATATAAGAACGAACCTATTGCTGATTTGGGCGAATCAAAAAACCTACTACGATATAAGTTAATGAGAGAAGAAAATGAAGAATATTTAGAAGCAGCACAAGACAATGATTTGGTCGAGGTGGCTGATGCATTGGGTGATATGCTTTATATTTTATGCGGTACTATTATCGAGCACGGGATGCAACACAAAATCGAAGAGGTTTTTAATGAAATTCAACGCAGTAATATGAGTAAATTGGGTAAAGACGGAAGTCCGATTTATCGTGAAGATGGTAAAGTGCTTAAAGGCCCAAACTATTTTAAACCCAATATCAAGGAAATACTAGATCGATAAATAAGAAACTCCCGAATATATCGGGAGTTTTTTTATCATATTTTTATAGGATCTTCCATGTCATTGATACGTGAAGTTTAACGTAATTTTCTGAAACCTGAAACCTATATTTTGTATCTCCATCCAAAAGAATCTTCGGCTTTGTTGTATTGGATATTCATCAATGCTTTTTTGAAATGAGCGGCATAGGAATTTTCTTGTTTCTGCAACTCATAATGTTCTCCTTTGTAACCAAAGGCCTTTACTGGGCTTACCACCGCTGCGGTACCAGCACCAAATATTTCTTTTAAACTTCCATTTTTGGCTGCCTCTACTATTTCAGCAACTTTTACGGGCCTCACGTCTACCTTGATTCCATCTTTTTCTGCAAGGGCGATCAAACTTTTACGAGTAACTCCATCCAAAATTCGATCACTGACCGGAGCAGTAAGTAGGGTGTCATTTACTCTGAAAAATACATTCATCGTTCCGGCTTCTTCCATATACTCATGTGTATTGGCATCGGTCCATATCACCTGTTGATATCCTTTTTCTTTGGCAAGTTTTGTGGGGTAAAATTGGCCGGCATAGTTACCAGCGGCTTTAGCATATCCAAAACCTCCATCTGCCGAACGACTGTATTTTTCTTCAACTAATACACTTACTTCTCCACTATAATAAGACTGTGCAGGAGAGCAAATAATTAGGAATTTATATTCATCTGCTTCAGAAGCAGAAACACTAGCTTGCGTAGCAATAACAAAAGGTCGTATGTACAACGAATTGCCAAAACCGGATTTGATCCATTCATCATCCAATTTTAATAGTGTATTCAAACCTTCAAAGAAATACTCTTCAGGAAATTCTGGCATTGCCAAACGTTCTGCAGATGTATTGATACGTTTAAAATTTTCATCGGGTCTGAATAAAAATGTATCACCATTATCGTCTTTGTAAGCTTTCATTCCTTCAAAAACGGCTTGCCCATAATGAAAAACTCGTGCAGAAGGGTCCAGAGTCAGAGGACCGTAAGGAACAATCTTAGGTGTTTGCCATGTGCCATCTATATAATCACAGACAAACATATGATCAGTGAATATTTTTCCAAAATTAAGATTTTCAAAATCTACTTGTCCAATTTTTGATTCACTTACCTTTGTGATTTCCAGCTGCTGGGTGATTGTGTTTTTCATTCTATTCATGTTTTAAAAGGCGGGATAATAAGCTATCCGAAGTTTATGACTTATATGTTTTTGGTCTAAAAACTGAGGCAAAACTAACTTTCCCTTGTAATTCTTCACAAAAATACCCTTTTATTATAAAATAAGAATTCTTAAAATGTGTAATTTTGCTCTTAATTATTAATATTTATGAAATAATGAATAAAAGCATACTTTTCTTAGCAGGATTATTATTTATAACCTTAGGTTGCAACAGCAAAAAAGAAAATTCGTTTTCGGTCAAAGATATTTCAACTGAAAATTATGAGGGATATGGGCAACAAGTCTCTTCAGAAAAGATTTATTATGAAAATGCAATATCCGAAAAATACAATAATCTTGAAATTGGTGATACTGTGGACATTGCCTTTACAAGTACAGTAAATAGCGTATGCAAAGCAAAAGGTTGTTGGATGAGGATTGCCTTGGATGAAGATGAAGAAACTATGGTTAAGTTTAAGGATTATGGTTTTTTTGTACCAAAGGATATAGAAAATGATACTGTAATTGTACAAGGTAAAGCTTTTGTAAGTGAGATGTCAGTCGAAGATCAACGTCATTTTGCAAGTGATGCGGGAAAAACCGAGGAAGAAATTGCAGCAATTACAGCTCCAAAGAAAACATACTCTTTCATTGCAGACGGTGTTTTGATAAAGAATTAATGCAAAAAGGAGTAAAACGCGAAATAATTACCACGGCAGATGGTTCCACTACCATTGATTTGCCAGAATTAAATGAGCAGTATCATTCTAAGCATGGTGCCATTAATGAGGCCAAACATGTTTTTATCAAGAGTGGGTTTCGGCATATTTTGAATAAAGAAAAATTCGACTCATTACATATTCTGGAAATTGGATTTGGGACAGGTTTAAATGCGTTTATCACTTTTTTGGAAGCAGAGAAGAATGATCAAAATATTGATTACGTTGGTGTAGAGGCATATCCAGTTGCATTTGAAGAAGCAAAGCTTATGAACTACTCAGAGGAGCTTGGAGTTTCTTCAAGTGAAAAAGTTTTTGAAAGTATGCATCTGTCTTCATGGGAAACACCTGTAGCCATTTCTTCAGACTTTTTACTTACCAAAAGAAAACAGTTTTTTGTAGATATAGAAGATGAAAATTGCTATAATCTCATATATTTTGATGCATTTGGGGCTAGGGTACAACCAGAACTCTGGACCGTAGAGGTTTTCAAAAAAATGCACATTGCGTTGAGGCAAAAAGGAGTTCTGGTAACATATTCTGCAAAAGGAAGCGTAAGAAGAGCCATGCAAGAGGTGGGCTTTCAAGTAGAACGACTTCCAGGTCCTCCTGGAAAGCGTGAAATGCTGCGAGCAACCAAAGCATAATCTCTCTTTAGAAGAAAATACAATGAACGTTTGTTAAACTATAATAAAGAAATAGGTTTTGTTATATCGTGATAGTAATTTGTACAAAATTCTAAAGAAATGAAGGTTCTAATTACTGGCGCAACGGGTACTATCGGCCAGGAAATTGTAAAACTATGCCATCAATCAAATATTGATGTAAACTATCTTACAACGAGTAAAAATAAGTTAAATTCTACATCTAATAATAAAGGGTTTTTTTGGAATCCACTATCTTCAGAAATCGATATTGAATGTTTTAAGGATGTTGAAGTTATTATAAATCTGGTTGGTTCTTCAATTGCAAAACGATGGACCTCTTCTTACAAAAAAGAAATACTAGATAGTAGAGTAGATACTACTAAGTTGATTTTAGAATCACTAAAAAATACAAATCATTCTGTTCGTCATATCATTTCGGCAAGTGCTATAGGGATTTATCCTAATTCTTTTCAGAATTATTATATGGAAGATGCTCTAGAGAGGGATACTGGGTTTTTAGGAGAAGTGGTTACACAATGGGAAGAAGCTGTATCAGAGTTTAAAATGTTGAATATTGAAGTGAGTTTGCTTCGTATTGGTTTGGTGCTTTCTAAAGAAGGTGGGGCTTTCCCAAAAATTGCGAAACCCATTAAATATGGTTTTGGAGCCGTTTTTGGTAATGGAAAACAATGGCAAAGTTGGATTCATATTAAAGATCTGGCTCATATGTTTATGTATATCATGCAAGAAGAGCTCTCTGGAGTTTTTAATGCAGTTGCACCTAATCCTGTTTCCAATAAAAAGCTTACCTATGCCATCGCAAGGAAATTAAACAAAAAAATAATCTTACCGGGTGTTCCCAGACTTACTCTTAAACTTATCTTGGGAGAAATGCACGTCCTATTATTTTCTAGTCAACGAGTATGCAGTGATAAAATTTCTAAATTGGGATTCGAGTTTAAGTACGATAATATAAAATCGGCAGTAGACGTTCTGATCGATTAGGAATTAACTATGTACTGTTTCAATAATTGCCTTTTTATATCCTTTAAAATATAACATTTTGTATAATCCATAGTATTAGAAGTATTGTTTTACTAGTACTAATCACCTCTGAAAAAGAATCTTAATAAACTAGTATAAAATATTCCTGTGACATTATGACATTAATTCAAAAATGGCAGTACTTTTGCTGATTCAAAATCAAAACTTATAAAAGGTACGAGTTACATGAGTAAGAAAAATAAAAATACTGAAGATGTAAAGGATCAAGTAGAAGAAGTACTTGATACTCCTGTAGAAGAGGCAGAGAAAGAAGAAATAGATAAAGAAACACAACTTAAAGAAGAGCTTGAAAAAGAAAAAGACAAGTTTTTAAGACTTTTTGCCGAGTTTGAGAATTATAAAAAACGTACTTCAAAGGAGCGGGTTGAATTATTTAAGACAGCAAGCCAGGATGTTATTCAATCTATGTTGCCAGTTTTGGATGATTTTGATCGTGCTTCAAAAGAAATCGAGAAATCAGAGGATAAAGATCTTATAAAAGGAGTGGAGCTCATTCATAATAAGCTGAAAGAAACTCTGAAAAGTAAGGGGCTTACAGAAATGGAAGTTGCCGCCGGAGATGCATTTAATGCAGATGATCATGAAGCAATAACTCAGATTCCTGCACCAAACGAAGATTTAAAAGGAAAAATTGTTGATGTTATAGAAAAAGGGTACAAATTAGGAGATAAAATTATTCGTTTTCCTAAAGTTGTAACCGGACAATAATTAGCTATGAAGGAAGATTTTTATGATATATTAGGATTGAGTAAGAATGCTAGCGAAGCCGAAATAAAAAAGGCATATCGCAAGAAAGCAATCGAATACCACCCTGATAAGAATCCGGGAGATAAAACTGCCGAAGAAAAATTTAAGAAAGCAGCAGAGGCTTATGAAGTTTTAAGTGATCCGGATAAAAAGGCACGTTATGATCAATTTGGTCATCAAGCTTTTGAAGGAGGCGGCTTTGGCGGTGGCGGTATGAATATGGATGACATATTTAGCCAGTTTGGTGATATCTTCGGAGGAGGCTTTGGAGGCTTTGGTGGTTTTGGCGGTGGCGGTAGACAGCGTCGTGTAAAAGGTAGTAATCTTCGTATTCGCGTAAAGCTTACCTTAGAAGAAATAGCCAATGGTGTTGAGAAAAAGATCAAAGTAAAACGTAAAATACAAGCAGCAGGAACTACCTATAAAACTTGTGGAACATGTAATGGTACTGGTCAAGTAACCAGAATTACTAATACAATTCTTGGAAGAATGCAAACGGCTACCACTTGTTCTACTTGTGGAGGTGCCGGGCAGTCTATTGATCATAGACCCTCTGATGCAGACGCACAAGGACTTAAGGTGTCTGAAGAAACTGTGAGTATCAAAATTCCTGCAGGTGTAGAAGACGGAATGCAGCTTAAAGTATCCGGAAAAGGAAATGAAGCACCAGGTAATGGTATTGCCGGAGATCTTTTGGTAGCTATTGAAGAAGTAGAACATTCAGAACTTCAGCGAGAAGGAAATAATCTTCATTATGATTTGTATATAAGTTTTTCTGAAGCCGCACTAGGGGCATCAAGAGAAATTGATACGGTATCTGGCAAGGTGCGAATCAAAATTGAAGAAGGTGTACAAAGTGGAAAGATCCTTAGACTTCGAGGGAAAGGTATCCCTAGCCTTAACGGCTACGGAAAAGGTGATCTTTTGGTACATGTAAATGTATGGACACCAAAAACATTGAATAAAGAACAACGAGAATTTTTTGAAAAAATGGCAAAAGACGATCATTTTCGACCTAACCCTGATAGCGGGGAGAAGTCATTTTTTGAAAAAGTAAAAGATATGTTTTCGTAGATAAAATCAAGTGTTTTCCGTATCAGGAATCCTTGCGTTTTATTAACGTTTGATTAGGAAAAATTCGTATATTTGAAACATCACTAACACATTTAGTGATATTTTTTCTTTTTCATAGCAATTTTTTTCCCATCCTTGATACTTGTATTTAGGGTGGGTTTTGTTTTAATAGCGAGTTGGTTTTATTGAAGGGTGTATCGAAGATAGTTCTGTAAAGAAATATCAATTTTCATTATTAATTAGTATAAGTTTTTAAGTTTTCGTATCATTCGGCTTTAAAAGCATCTATAACTACATTTATTCTATTTATGGCTAATCTTTTAGAGGTACAACAAGCCACAAAACGATTTGGAGACTTTACTGCGTTACAAGAAGTATCTATTCGGGTACCGAAAGGAAGCATTTTTGGGTTATTAGGACCTAACGGAGCCGGTAAGACTACTTTGATCCGAATTATTAATCAGATTACATTACCTGATCAAGGAAGTGTTTATCTGGATAATGAATTATTGAAACCAGAACATATCAAAGATATAGGGTATTTGCCGGAAGAGAGAGGGTTGTACAAATCTATGAAAGTTGGGGAGCAAGCACTATATTTGGCGCAACTCAAAGGTCTAAGTAAAAAGGAAGCCAAAGAACGATTGAAATATTGGTTCGATAAGTTCGAAATTACCCATTGGTGGAACAAAAAGATCCAAGAACTTTCTAAGGGGATGGCGCAAAAGGTACAGTTTATTGTCACAATACTTCACAGACCTAAACTTTTGATATTCGATGAACCATTTAGCGGTTTTGACCCTATCAATGCCAATGTTATCAAGGATGAAATACTTCAATTACGTGATGAGGGAGCTACGGTGATATTTTCTACCCATCGCATGGAAAGTGTAGAAGAGCTCTGTGATCATATAGCGCTTATCAATAAATCCAAAAAAATACTGGAGGGTAAAGTTTCAGATATCAAAAGGGAGTTTAAGTCTAATACATTTGAAGTTGGATTATTAACAGAAAACAGTAACGGGTTATATGATACTTTAAAAGATAAATTTAATGTTGCTCCAGCAGATTTTAAGACTATCGACGATCAGTTAAAGCTAAAAATAACATTAGATCAAAATACTTCATCAAATCAATTGCTTACTTTTCTTTCAGAAAAAGCCCAAGTAGTAAGGTTTAATGAGGTAATACCTAGTATCAACGAGATATTTATCAAAACCATCACAGAAAATGAGTAACCTAAAATTAATAATCAAAAGAGAATTTATTGCACGTGTTCGCAATAAGACCTTTGTGGTGATGACGTTTTTAAGTCCGTTGATATTCGTTGGAATGATTTCCTTGATCACCTGGCTAGCAACACTAAATAATGACGAGGTACGAGAGGTAGCTTTATTTGATGAAACGGGAACATTTATGTCTGATTTTAAAGATTCTGATAACATTGATTATATAGATTATAGTTCCTTAACCCTTAATGAAGCTAAAGACTCGGTAGTAGCTAAAAAATTATATGGGTTACTATATATACCCAACAAAGGGTCTAATCGAGTTCTTGCAGAATCTATACAGTTTTATGCAGAGGAGGCACCAAACATTTCTATTCTTAACGATATTGAAGAAATAATTGCAAGTAAGCTAACCAATCAAAATTTTGAAGAAAAAGGCTTGGATCTCAATGTGATCGAAAATTCTAGAGCCAAAGTAAGCATACAGATTGAAAACTTTTCAGGCGAGAAAACATCTAAGATGGCTAATTACGTAAAAATGTTTTTTGGTGGAGCTGCAGGCTACTTTTTAATGATGTTTATTATCATTTATGGCAATATGGTAATGCGTTCGGTGATAGAAGAAAAATCAAATCGCATTATCGAAATCATTATTTCATCTGTTAAACCATTACAATTAATGATGGGTAAGATCCTGGGAACATCTTTTGCTGGGATTTTGCAATTTGCCATATGGGTAATTTTAGGAGCCGTTTTGCTAGTGGTGGCTACTTCGGTTTTTGGGATTGAACCACAACCTACAGGTGTAGGATTAGAACAATCAATGATGATGCAAGAAAATAATCAAGAAGAAATTCAATTATTACTTCAGGATATCCTAAAACTCCCTTTAGGAACTTTGGTTATTTCATTTTTGATTTATTTTATAGGCGGTTACTTTTTATATAGTTCGATTTATGCGGCCATTGGAGCAGCGGTAGATAGCGAAACCGATTCTCAACAATTTATGTTGCCAATAATTTTACCGCTCATGCTTGGGATTTATGTAGGGTTCTTTTCGGTAATTGAAAACCCTCATGGTACTGTGTCTACAGTATTTTCAATGATACCATTAACTTCGCCAATCGTGATGCTCATGCGTATACCTTTTGGGGTACCATGGTGGGAGGTTGTAATATCTATTTTCTTATTGGTAGGAAGTATTATATTTATGATATGGTTGGCAGGAAAAATATATAAGGTAGGAATTCTCATGTATGGAAAAAAACCAAGTTATAAAGAGTTGTTTAAGTGGTTAAGATATTAGTATGATGATTCAAGAAGAAACCGAACTTACAGAACAATTAAAGGATGTAGTACAAAAAGATATCTGGGGAGGTATAAAAGAGTTTTTGAGCTATGAGATCTTTCATTTTGGAGATGAGCACCCAATAGTGCTCACGGTTGGATTACTACTTTTTGTAATCTTTGTGATGGTCTTAACTTCTTTTTTATTAAAATTTTTTAAAAGGATAGTTACTAGAAAACTTAGAAGCGAAGACAAACTAAAATTTGAATCTGTATTCTCATTCCTAAAATATTTCATTTATATTATCGTTTTTTTTGGTGCTCTAGATGGCATAGGATTTAATATTACAGCAATATTTGCCGCATCAGCAGCATTATTAGTAGGTGTTGGTCTTGCCTTGCAAACGTTTATTCAGGATATCTTATCAGGAATCTTCATTTTTGTAGATAAGACGGTGCATGTTGGTGATATTATTGAGATCGAAGGTAAAGTAGGGAGGGTAGAAGAAATAAAATTGAGAACTACAAGAGCAGTAACGATCGACAATAAAGTGTTGATTATACCGAACCATAAATATATGACTTCGTCCTTATATAATTGGACGCAAAATGGGACCCTAACCAGAGAGTCTGTGACAGTTGGGGTGGCCTATGGTAGTGATACACAATTGGTGAAAGAATTACTAATTAAAGCAGCTTTATCTAATAGCCAAGTTCTTAAACAACCAGAACCATTGGTTCTTTTTACAGATTTTGCAGATAGCTCATTAAATTTTAAATTAGTATTCACCATAAATGACAGTTTTCAAGGGGGCATACCAAAAAGCGAAATACGTTTTGAGATAGATCGTTTGTTTAGAGAACATAATATAAGTATCCCTTTCCCACAACGAGAGGTTACTATTTTGAAAGAATAAAATTCAGAATATCAAAAAAGAAATAACATACACGCCCCAGTCATGAGAAACAATAACCTAATCTTTATGTGTTTGTTTCTTTGTGTGTTCTTTGAGATAAGATCTCAGGTAACCGACTTGATGAGGGTCGAATATAGTTACATTCCGCAGACTGATAGTGATAATACATATAGTCGTTTTCGAGTTTCGGCCAATTACCCTATTAAAATGGATAATAATGGAACGTATTTGGTTATTTCTCCCCAATATCGTTACAATGATTTAAGAATAAGAGATGGGCTTCCCTTTGAAGAGGGTGGAGACTTAAATGTTTTTCAAACTTTTGGACTTGAAGTAGGATATACCTTCAAGATGAAAAATGAATGGCGATTTGGCGCAAAAATCGGAGCCGGAATGTCATCAAACTTCGAAGGATCTGGTATAGAAGGTGATGATTTTAGATATTCAGTATCCGTGTTTTTTGTTAAAAGTTATAAGAATCTTCAGGCGCCAAAAACGGCAAGATTAATAGTGGGACTCCGCTATACTACGCCGGCAAGTATTAATTTTCCATTACCAATCATTAATTACTTCAAAAGATTTCATCCAAGCTGGTCCTATTCAATAGGAACTCCAAAATCGAATATCAAATATTATTTTAATGGAAAAAACACATTTCAGGCTTTTATAGGTTTGGATCGGTTTTATGGTAATTTGCAGAATAACAGGTCGTTTGTTGATGAAAATGGAGAAACAAAAATTGCAGAAAATGCATCTATGCTAAATGTTATTGGTGCACTAGGTTATGAATATTATTTTACGGAACACTTGTTGTTCTACACATACGCAGGATATACATTAAGTAATGAAATTCGTTTACGAGATAGTAATCAGGATAACGTATTATCAATAAATGATGCGAATACTTTTTACCTTCGTAGCGGGATTAAACTGAAAATATAATGGCAAAAATATTAGTAATTGAAGACGAAGCAGCAATTAGAAGGGTGCTGGTTAAAATATTATCTGAAGAAAATGATAAATACCAAGTGTCTGAAGCCGAAGATGGATTATCAGGTGTAGAGATGATCAAAGGAGACGATTACGATCTTGTTTTATGCGATATCAAAATGCCTAAAATGGATGGAGTAGAAGTACTTGAGGCAGTAAAAAAGATAAAACCCGAAATACCAATTGTAATGATTTCTGGTCATGGAGATCTTGATACCGCTGTAAATACAATGCGATTAGGGGCCTTTGATTACATTTCTAAACCACCAGATTTAAATCGTTTGTTAAATACTGTGCGTAATGCATTGGACCGTAAAGAATTGGTTGTAGAAAACAAGAGACTTAAGAAAAAAGTTTCTAAAAACTACGACATGATTGGCGAATCTAAAGCTATTTCTGATATCAAAGATATCATAGAAAAAGTTGCTGCTACAGATGCAAGGGTTTTGATAACAGGACCTAATGGAACGGGTAAAGAATTGGTGGCACACTGGATACATCAAAAAAGCGATCGTTCTTCTGGTCCGATGATAGAAGTAAATTGTGCTGCAATCCCGGGAGAGCTAATAGAAAGTGAACTTTTTGGGCATGTAAAAGGAGCCTTTACCTCGGCAAATAAAGATCGAGCAGGTAAGTTTGAAGCGGCCAATGGCGGCACCATTTTTCTTGACGAAATAGGGGATATGAGCCTTTCTGCACAAGCAAAGGTGTTACGTGCGCTGCAAGAAAATAAAATACAGCGAGTAGGAAGTGATAGGGATATCAAAGTAAACGTTAGAGTACTTGCTGCAACCAATAAAGATCTTAAAAAGGAAATCGCTGACAATAAATTCAGAGAGGATCTATATCATAGATTGGCGGTCATTCTTGTAAAAGTACCTTCTCTTAATGATCGAAGAGAAGATATTCCCATGCTGGTCGAATATTTTTCGCAAAAGATAGCTAGTGAGCAAGGATCACCGGTAAAAACTTTCTCGTCAAAAGCAATTAAACAACTACAACAATATGATTGGACCGGTAATATTAGAGAACTACGTAATGTGGTAGAGCGGTTAATTATTCTGGGAGGAAAAGAAGTAAGCGAAGAAGATGTTAAACTTTTTGCCGCCAAGTAAGTAGTATCCTTATTTAACGACAAAATCTTGATATGCCCCAAGTAATGAACAGAATTCTAGCTTTAATATTCTTATGGTGCAGTGTATATACAACCTCTGCCCAATATGATCCTAGTGCTACAAATTATGGTTTGGTCGCCTCAAAAAGCTTTGGCTTGAGTAATGAAATTGCCTTAGGAGCCAGAGTCGAATATGCCTTTAATTGCTATACTACTTTTATGGGAGAATATAATCGAACTTTTGCCATAGGAGCCGAAGATGACTACGAAGAATTTAATGAGCTCGCTCTTGGGGTCAATTTAATCATGTTTAATTGGTACCCAACTACTATAACCGCGGGAATAGGGTATGTAGGAAATGATTCAGATGAGTTTGAAGCTATAGAAGAGGATGCTTTTCTTGGCTTCAGAACAGGAAATTTTAATCATGGCGCCCAAATAAAGATTCGTGCTTTGCATCAAGTATCTATTCCTGTACATATCTTTGCAGAGCTTAATGTAAAAAGTCTGGGAAGACGATATGATACCTTTCTTGTTGGGTTTAGTTATGATTTTAATGCCAGATAATTTAAAATTACTATCAATGGTAATGAACATGGGAATAATAAACCATCCAGTAAATACAAAAAATAACAGACATTAATATATAAATCTTGTTGTTCTTGGTTTTAATTTTTTGTTCCTTTTTTATCTTCATAGCACAATGCAATTATTCAACTATATATGTACAGATTTTGTGGATTGTGTTACATTTAATTTTACACGAAATAAAACTTTAGTATCTTTCCGAGTATAACATAAATCATATTATGAAGAAGATAAATCACGAAGACTTTAAGGTTTCTGAACCTATAGAATTATCAAAAATTCAAACTACATATGATCTCGACGCCAGCGAAAAAAAGATTGAAAATGAACTGGAAGAAGTGCGCGAAAAACTAGGAAAACTTCAGGATACCTTATATGCACACGGAAAATATGCCGTATTGGTTTGCCTTCAAGGAATGGATACTTCGGGTAAAGATAGTTTGATACGAGAAGTATTTAAGGATTTTAATACACGCGGAATTATCGTTCATAGCTTTAAGGTGCCTACCGATTTGGAGCTTGGTCACGATTATTTATGGCGACATTATATTGCCCTGCCACAACGTGGTAAGTTCGGAGTCTTTAACAGAACACATTATGAGAATGTTTTGGTCACTAGAGTACATCCCGAATACATAATGAGCGAGAATATTCCTAATATCGATACTATTGAAGATATTAATGATGAATTTTGGGACACCAGATTCGAGCAAATAAGAAATTTTGAAAAACACATTGCGCAAAATGGTACTTTGATCTATAAATTTTATTTACACTTGTCAAAAGGAGAACAGAAGAATAGATTGCTTCGTAGATTGGAAAAGAAAGAAAAAAACTGGAAATTCTCATCGGGAGACCTAAAAGAACGTAAACTTTGGAATAAATATCAGGAATGCTATCAGGATGCAATCAATAGAACATCCTTAACGCATGCACCGTGGTATGTGATTCCGGCAGATGATAAACCTACGGCAAGATATATCGTGGCAAAAACGCTTTATGATACGTTAAAAGGATATGATGATATTCAAGAACCAGAATTAGACGAAAAAACCAAAGCAAACCTTCATCTATACAAGCAACAATTAGAAAATGAATAAAGGATATAAAAAAGCTATGACAAAAAATATTATCCCAATCCTATTTGCAATTCTATCCATAAATAGCTTTGCTCAAAACAACATAGAACAAGATTCGACAACATTAAAAAAAATATATGACACATCACTTCTTAACGGTAAAAGTTATGAATGGTTGGATCATTTATCGAATCAAATAGGAGGAAGACTTTCGGGTTCGATAAATGCTCAAAAGGCAGTTGAATGGGGAGAAAAAGAATTGAAAACATTAGGGATCGATAAAGTTTGGTTACAATCCGTTATGGTACCGAAATGGACTCGCGGTGTGACAGAATTTGCATTTATCGAGACAGAACCTGGCAAAACAACCAATGTTCCTATTTGTGCCTTAGGAGGATCGGTTCCAACACCTATTGGCGGTATTAAAGCCCCTATAATCGAAGTAAAAGCTTTAGAAGATCTGAGAAAGCTAGGATCTGATCAAGTTACTGGCAAAATTGTATTCTTTAATAGACCAATGCAACCAGATTTGATCGAAACCTTTAGAGCTTATGGCGGTTGCGTAGATCAACGATATGCCGGTGCTGCTGAAGCTGCCAAATTTGGTGCTATCGGGGTGATTGTAAGATCAATGAATCTGCGATTAGATGATTTTCCTCATACGGGATCCATGAGCTATGGAGATTTGCCAAATATGGATAAAATTCCGGCGGCAGCTATTAGTACCAATGGAGCAGATTTATTGAGTTCTATGCTTACCCTGAATCCCAATATTAAATTTCATATGAATATGAATTGCCGTACCTGGAAGGATGTAGAGTCCTTTAATGTGATCGGCGAGATTACCGGTAGCGAATTCCCCAACGAATATATGGTTGTAGGTGGTCATTTGGATTCATGGGATCTGGGAGATGGCTCTCATGATGATGGGGCAGGAGTAGTGCAGTCTATGGAAGTATTGCGATTATTTAAAGAAATAGGGTATAAACCGAAACGATCGATACGTGTAGTATTATTTATGAATGAAGAAAATGGATTACGAGGAGGAAAAAAATATGCTGCAGTTGCCAAAAACAAAGGTGAGAACCATGTGTTTGCGTTAGAAAGTGATGCAGGAGGCTTTACACCTCGAGGATTCTCTTTTGACTGTGATGATGCTAATTTTACCCAGGTACAAAGCTGGAAATCCCTTTTTGAACCCTATTTGGTACATTATTTCGCCAAAGGTGGAAGCGGTGCCGATATTGGCCCATTGAAGAAAGACGGAATCGTGCTTGCAGGCCTGCGACCAGATTCACAGCGTTATTTTGATTACCACCATGCCAAGAACGATACCTTTGATGCCGTCAATAAGCGTGAGCTCGAACTAGGAGCTGCAACGATGACTAGCCTAGTGTATCTTTTTGATAAATATGGTGTGAAGTAATTTTTATTAACAACTCTAATGAATGAAAATTTAATTGGGATACTGATACTGACACTATATTTTTCTCCGGTATTTTATCAGTTAGTTATTGTTCTTAAAGAATATAAAACAGGTAATAAAAAGCCTTTTAAAAAATTTAAGAAGTTTTTGAAAGTTAGCTTTTTAATTCTTATTCCAATCCTGGTAGCATTTGCAATAATAAGTCATACAAATTATCTGAACTACGAAAGTCCGATAACATATAATAAGATAGACGAAATAACCTTTGAGAACTTCAGAGGAGTAGAGTTTTTTAAGAAATCTTTGTATGGTAATAAACGTTTTGCATATGTGGTAACTACCATAGAAAGCGATATAGATGGAAATGAAGTGATTCTTCAATCCTATTTTCATCCTTCAAGGTCGTTTGTGTACAATACACATTCCAATAGTAAAGATCTATTGTCTCATGAGTTGTATCACTTCAAAATAACCGAGTTATATGCCAGAAAGGCTAAGGAAAGGTTGTCTAAACTTGAAACTACTGACTCAAGTATTATTGAAGAAATAATTGACAAAATTTGGATTGAAGAAAGAGAATATCAGAAAAAATACGACTATGATACTTTTCACAGCTATGTTTATGGAGAACAAAAAAAATATGAAAAAGTTATTGATAGTTTATTAAATTTGCTGTCTGAATTTAAAAAACCAAAAATTATAATTGATGGCAAAGATTAATACTTTACTTCTTGCGTTTGTTTGCTTGTTTTTAACAGGTTGTAATGATCAAAATGAAAGATATCCTATTGATAAACGATATTGGGATGCAATGGATTATGCAAATGTTATAAGAGAGCTAAAGTATGGATATGAATCTGATGAGATATTACCAAGTTATAATGACCCCGAAAATAGAATAGTTTTTGAAAAGCTTGTCGATCAACAAAATTTCAAAGTCGTATTAGATGATGAAGAACTAGGGAAGAAACATAGAAATGAAATTTCCTCTGACTTCTTTATGCGTTGGAAAGATATGAATACAATTTATAGGGAAACAGACAGAAAGGATAATTATGTTTATGATCGAGAATTAATTAAAGTTTGGCATTTTGGTTTAAGCCTACAATTAAGATATTTCAAATTAGGAAATGATGTGATTGCTGAAAGCTCTGATGATCCAAATTCTGGACAAGCGGGTAGAGTACTCAACTCCAATATAAGAACGTTACTAAGTAATTTCAATCATTATCTTGATGAAATTAACAATGAAAAGGCTTTTTCTGAAGAAGGTAAGAAACTACTTAGTGAAGGAATTGATCTGTACTTTACAGAACTGGTAGAGTTATATCCAAAAGCCAACTACACGGGAATGCAGAGAAAGATTGAATTATTAGAGAAAAAGACTCAATCTGAGAACATAAAAACTTCTTTGGCTAAACTCAACGAATTAATTAAATCAAAGCAAAGAGGAGGGTAAGAGCGTCTAGATTGAACCGTCCAAAATACTTTCAAATATTATATTGGTATTTTTTTAAATCTTCACCAACTCCACCCGCCGGTTTTTAGCCCTTCCGGTAGATGTGGTATTATCCCCCAAAGGTTTTGATTCTCCATATCCTTTGGACTCGAGTTGGATTTTACTGATACCAAAAGTTTTGGTTAGTATAGCCAATACTGCAGCCGATCTTTTTTCTGATAAATTTTGATTATAAGCGTCTTCTCCTTGCGAATCGGTATGTCCTTCAATGCGTATTTTTAAATTTGGATCTGCTTTTAGCATTTCAGCAATTTGTTCGATTAAAGGATATGAGGCTTGTTTAATGTCACTTTTGTTAGTGTCAAAATAAATACCATACAGTGCTATTTTACCTTTAGAATCTATAGTTTTTTTAAGATAATCCTTATCCAAAGAGGAGGTGACTTTAAATGGTGCCGGAGACAATAATTGCGGACCCTCATCGGCATAAAACATTCTTACCTGATAGGTTCCTTTAATTGCCGGTGCTTTCATAATTACAGTACCACTGGTTTTGGGAACCAAATATTGATATTCGAAATATTCACGATAATCATCAGGTTTTGCGTCTGAATTAAAAAATCCTAGCCAAGCTTTATCTGTTAGGTCCTTGTGCCCGGTATATGTAATCACAACATCTTCTTCCGGGTTATATGCTGTTTTGTTTAAAGAAAACACAAGACCTTTTAGATCAAGTCCCCCAACTCTAAAAGGTATTCTCTTTACTAGCTCTCCTGGATCTGCAGCATAAAAGCGTAATTCATAACTTCCAATTTGGCTGGGAGCATTCATTTTCAGAATATTTCCTTGTACAGCGCTTACATATTCATAGGATTTATAATCGTCCCTACCTTCTTCTTTTGACTTAAAAATTCCTAGCCAGGCTTTGGGGTTCATTGTAAAAGTACTTTCAATCTTTACATCAAAAGGTTGTGAAGGTTTAATCTGTTTCGTAATAATGGAAAGTGATATGGCGTTAGGATCAATGCTGGCAATGGTAAATGGGGTGGCTTTTACTTCTTTACCATATTCTTCTTCAAAAACACGAAATTCGTAAGCTCCGGGATCATTGGGAGCTTCAAAGTTAAAAGTTCCAGACGTTTTTTCATCAATATAATGATAGGTAATATATCCATCAGTGCTTCCATGCGCTACAGATGCTTTAAACATTCCGACCCACGATCGTTTGGCCAAAGGTTGTGTTGTATTAAAATTTACTTGTATTTGGTCTCCTGATTGATAGGTTGTTTTCTGTATGGTAAGTGTTATTTTACGCTGTGAAAAAGTATGAATACTACAAAAAAATGCTAGTAGTACTAGAAATGTATGTGAAGGTTTAAGAGTCATTATTTGTTATTTAGAAATCCCCAGCACTAACTTATAAAAAAGATGTGGATCTCTAGATATAGATACGTGAGTAATTAGTATTATCAGTAAAATAATGAGTATTAGCATTAAAATTATACGGAATTCATACTATAGAAGAATGGAATTGTGTTAACAAGCAAAATTTCCATCACAAAAGATCATAAGATAGACCATCGCTGCGACCCCAACAAGGATATTCAAAAGAGGTAAACTGGCAGAAATGATTGCGAACAGGTGAGTTTTTCTAACAAATAAAATCCAGGCGATTGCAATACCAATAACCGTTACAAACGGATAAAGAACTAAACTTGCAACCAATATGATTGTGGAAATACTATCCTCAGATCCGGGGCTGTCAAACATCATAGCAGACATCATAATCATAGGTAAAGATGGTAAAATGAGTATCCCAAAAACGATACTACAAACAATAAGATAAACACGAGTATTTTTCCTTTTTTTAATTTCTTTTTCGGAAGAATAAGTTTCTGGCATACATTCGATTCTTAAATAAAGTTAAATATACGATAAGAATATTTTAGTTTATTTTGGTTCTAATACCTTTGCGTCTTCAAAATCAACCAATGCTACAACAATACACCAAAGAATTTTCGTATAATTTAAAACTGGCAGCTCCGGTAATGATGGGTATGATAGGGCATACCATGGTGGCTTTGGTTGATAATATCATGGTGGGACAATTAGGTACCGCAGAGTTGGCAGCAGTATCTTTGGGTAACAGTTTCATGTTTATCGCTATGTCTTTGGGAATTGGATTTTCAACTGCCATTACCCCTTTGGTGGCAGAAGCCGATGGCGAGAATAACTTTGCAAATGGTAAATCGGCTTTCAAGAACGGTTTGTTTTTGTGTACTACTTTAGGAATTGTATTATTTCTTTTAATTCTGTTGGCAAAACCATTAATGTATTTGATGAAACAACCAGATGAAGTGGTAGAATTAGCACTACCTTATCTGGACCTGGTAGCTTTTTCTCTGATACCACTCATCAGTTTTCAGGGATTAAAACAATTTTCTGATGGTTTGTCAATGACTCGGTATCCAATGTATGCTACATTGGTTGCCAATGTGGTAAATGTAATCCTCAACTACCTATTGATTTTCGGGAAATTCGGTTTTCCTCAAATGGGAATTGTTGGTGCAGCAGTTGGAACTTTGGTTTCACGATTTATAATGACCATTTTGTTATGGATCTTTTTGAAACGAAAGGAAAAATCGACGGCCTATGTTACCAAAATTAAAATCTTTGTCTTAGAAAATAAAATGATCAAAAAAATACTGGCCCTTGGTTTTCCTTCAGCCTTACAAATGTTTTTTGAAGTAGCCATTTTTACTGCGGCCATTTGGTTATCGGGGATTTTAGGTAAGAACCCTCAAGCGGCAAATCAAATAGCCTTAAACCTAGCATCGATGACCTTTATGGTGGCTATGGGGTTAAGTGTTGCGGCTATGGTAAGGGTAGGTAACCAAAAAGGGCTTCAGCGCTTTAAAGACTTAAGAAGAATTGCTATCTCGATTTTTTTACTAACTTTTTTGATTGAAGCCGTTTTTGCGTTGTTTTTCATCCTGTTTAATAACATGCTTCCTAAAATTTATTTGGATGTAGATGATATACAGAACCTGGCTGATAACACCGAGGTTATTACTATTGCAGCCAAACTTTTGATTATAGCAGCCTTGTTCCAAATATCAGATGGTATTCAAGTTACGGTTCTTGGTGCATTGCGTGGACTTCAAGATGTAAAAATACCAACATTCATTACTTTTATTGCCTATTGGGTAGTTGGGTTTCCTATAAGTTACTATTTGGGACTATATACCGAATATAAAAGTTCTGGTATCTGGATCGGTCTATTAGCGGGACTTACCACTTCGGCATTGTTATTGTATTTAAGATTCAATAAGTTAACAAAAAACTTGATTAGAAAATAATCCTGTTTTTAATAAAAATTAGGAGAGAAATACGTTTTATAGACTTGATACGTTTATTTGGTATTAACGAATAATTAACTATCTTTCCAAAAAAACCCAAATACAAAAATGAGAGTCCCAAATTCTAAATTTTGTCTACTACTTATTGCTTTTACATTATTAATTACACAAAGTGGTAGAACCCAAGACTTCGAACACAGTAGAACCCAAAACCTTATTCCTAACCCTAGCTTTGAAGAGGTAAATACAGCGCTGAAACGTATGGATATGGAAATGCAAAATTTTGGGATTATGAAGGATTGGAAACCTTCTATCAACACCCCAGATGTATATCACCCCCAACTTGAGCTGATACGATTTATTCATAGATCGCCTAATTTCTTAAAACAATTTGGAACGCAAGAACCAAGAACGGGAGAAGGAAAAGTGGGAATGTATATAGCTGGTGGAGCATACAAAGAAGGAGTAACTGCAAAGTTAAAGCGTCCTCTAGGAGCCGGAAAATATTATTATTATCATATGTACGTATCTTTGGGTGAAGGAATATCAAATTCTTGTACCTCATCGATAGGAGCATATTTTAGTGCAAGAAATCCTAAAATAACATTAACTTCAAAACTTCCTTTACATATAGAATCTTCAAAAATGGTATGTGACACCAAAGGTTGGGTAAAGGTTTGTGGTGTATATCGTGCAAAGGGAACCGAAAAGTATATTTCTGTGGGTTATTTCTCTAATGATCCAAGAGGTAAATCTGTAAAAGGAGGTAAGTATGATGCAGGGTACTATTTTGTTGATGATGTATTGCTGATGGAAATGAGAAATCCAAAAAACCTTGTAACAGGTCAAGTATGCAATATGGCTCTTGATTTTTCTCCTATCGAATTTTTAATTGGAGAGAGTGAAGCTTACAATGAGATTCAAAAAGCATTAGATTCGTATATTCAATACGTTACTATATTTAAGGTAAACTCTGTTAAAATTATTGGTCATGCAGATGATGCAGGTTCTACTTTCGAAAATGAAATCATGTCTGCCATGAGAGCTATTAATGTTAAGAAATACATGGTAGAAAAAGGAGTTAATGAATCTTTGATCGAAATTGTAGCAGCAGGAAATACCGCTCCTGTGATTACCGAAGGATCTGATCTGGATCCTGAATCAAATAATCGAGTAGAGATTAAGATTGATTAACCATAGTTTTTTCGTAATTGCTATAAAAGATAGTACCTTTGGGGATCATAATTTTTAAGTATTTATTTTATGAGTTTTCCTAAATTCTTATTAGGTGATAATACAGATTATCCAGAGGCTATCTTTGTAATACATACCGAGTTTCCAAGATTTATTATTAATCTTGAAAATGATGAGGTAGAATGGCTCGAAGAGTTTGACAAAAGCGAAGAGAAAGAATTACTCGATGAGGCCGAAAACCTTTTTCAAGAAGCGAATAACTTTTATGATCGCGAGATAGAACGTTACGACCAATAAAATATGCTACAAGAACTCCATGGAAGAACTAATACAATTAGATAAAGAGCTTTTTTTATATCTCAATAATCTTGGCACTTCTACCTGGGATGGATTTTGGTTGTTTATGACAGAGAAGTTTTATCAAATACCGTTATACTTGGTATTGCTTTTCTTTTTCTATAAATATTTCGGTATCCGCGGAACCATAATTACCCTTGTCCTGGTAGCGGCTTTGATTACAGTATCTGACCAATTGGCAAATTTATTCAAATACGTTCTTTTTATGAGACCAAGACCTTGTCGGGCAGAGGGGGTTGCCGAGTTTACCCGTTTTATAGCCGAGCGATGTGGTCGATATGGGTATTTTTCTGGTCATGCTACTAATTCTATGGCACTAGCATTTTTTACTGGTTTAGCACTTCAAAAACATCTGAAATACATCTTTCCCTTCATGGTTATTTGGGCGATCATAGTTAGTTATAGCCGGATTTATGTTGGAGTACATTACCCTGGAGATGTAATAACAGGAATGGTAGTAGGAATTCTATTAGGATTGGGGGCTTTTAAATTACATGCCTTTTTGATCCAGAAATATGGCAAGGTGGGTAGATAAGTATTGTAGAATTTTAATAATGAAGTGATTTAATTCTTAGGTTGCTCAAAGACGCAAAATTCTAACGTACTCACATACTCACTTACTCACATACTATTTTACTCTTTCTTAAACTTTTTCTTTTTCTTCTTTTTTCCGAAGATTCGTTTAAAAATGTTATCCCGTTTTTCTGGTTTACAATCGAGATCCTTTAGTATTTCTTCTGAGGGTTTTTCGAATTTACTTTTGGTGATAGGATCAAAAGCAGGATCTTGATTCAGTTTTTGATATAACTTTGCAAAAATAGGCAAGGCGGTATTTGCACCTTGACCCATAACTGTGGTTTTAAAACCTATATTATAGTTGTCGTTTCCTACCCAGGTTATAGCTACCAGATTAGGGGTGATGCCAACAAACCATCCGTCTTTATTGTCTTGTGTAGTTCCTGTTTTTCCTGCTATATCATTTTCTAACTTATAAGTTGTTCTTATTCTTGTTGCTGTGCCTTGTTCTACAGTAGATTTCATCATTTCCAAAAGTGCCTGTCTTGTATAATCACTATAGGCCGGGATTTCTGTAACTTTGGGTTCAAATGAAGCAATAATATTACCGTTTTTGTCTTCAATTTTTGAAATATAATAGGGTGTAACACCTTTCCCTTCATTTACATAGCTTGCATAGGCTCCTGCTAACTCTTTGATTTTAATACCATCAGTACCTAAGGCCATGGCAGGTTCTTGAGAAAGTGAATCTGTAATTCCTAATTTTCTAATTTGTTCAACTACTTTAGGAATTCCGACATCATTCAAGACTTTTACAGCGATGGTATTTATAGAATTACTTAGGGCTTTTTCTAACGTGAAATTGAGATGGGGATCTTCTTCTTCCCCAGCATTTTTTGGGGTCCAGTTATCCAAATTTGTATACGTTATTTCTTTTGTAGAGAAATAGGTACATGGTTTCATGCCGTTTTCAATGGCTGTAGTATAAACAAAAGGCTTAAAAGTTGATCCAACCTGCCTTTTACTTTGCGAAACATGATCGTATTTAAAATAACGATAATCGATTCCGCCAAGGTATGCTTGTACCGCTCCGGTGGTAGGCTCAATAGCGATCATACCGGTATTTAGAAATTTAAGGTAATGTTGCAGACTATCTATTGAAGAAATCTTTTTTGTTGCATTTCCTTCCCATTCAAATAATTCGATATCTTTTTTTACAGAAAGAGAATCTTCAATTTGCGTTTCCGAAAGTCCTTGTTCTTTTAATTTTTTGTACAAATCTAGATTCTTTACTGCAGTTTTAATCAATGCATCGTTATTTTTCCATGGAGCGGTACTGCCATAAGATGTTTCATACTCTTTTTGCAAAACCTGTAAATGTTCTTTCATAGCTTCTTCGGCCAGGAACTGCATTTTAGAATCCAGGGTGGTATAAATTTTTAAACCGTCCTTATAAACGTCATAGACAGTGCTATCAGGTTTTTTATGTTCTTCAAGAATTTTTATAAGTTCTTTTTTCACTTCTTCTCTAAAATAAGGAGCTAATCCCAAATCATGATTGAAATATTGATAATCCAATTCTATGGGTTTATTCATAGTTTGGTCGGCCCTATTTGAACTTAGATACTTATACTTTACCATTTGTTTGAGTACAACATCTCTTCTTAATTGACTTCTCTCAGGAAAAAGTCTTGGATTATAGCTGTGATTGGCTTTTAATGAACCTATAAGGGTAGCCGCTTCTGATAAGGTGAGTTTATGTGTTGGTTTGTTGAAAAATTTTTGAGAAGCACTTTCAATTCCGTAAGTGTTATCCGGGAAAGGAACTGTGTTAAAATAGAGGGTGAGAATCTCTTTTTTTGAATAGATGTCTTCCATTCTTTTGGCAACAAAAGATTCTTTTAATTTATTAATAACCGTACTAAACATTCGATATTTCTTTCTTCCGAATAGATTTTTGGCAAGTTGTAAGGTAATAGTGCTTCCTCCACCTGATGATTTATCTCTTAATAGGATAGTCTTAAAAAATACACGCAAAAGACTAGTGTTATCTACTCCATCATGTTCGTAAAATCGCACATCTTCGGTTGCTACAAGGGCATCGATAAGATGCTGTGGAAGATCTTCATACGTAATGGGTTGTCTGTCGTATATATAATATTTGCCAATCAGGCGGCCATCTTTGTCGAGCACTTGCGTAGCCTCTGCTTGTTTAAGTGAACTTAATTCTTCTTTATTTGGTAATTTTCCGAAGAAACCGAAATAAATGCTACCATAAAAACAAAAGAATAGTAAGATGATGCTTCCTAAAAGGAGCGCTCCTAACTGTATCCACTTTTTTTGTAATACCTTTTTTATTGTGATCATAATGTCGACTAGATAACGTCTAAAACCTTAAATTATTAGTGAGTTTTAACTTCGTGCCTTTTTCTAAAATCTCTTATAAATAAAATAATCATGATGACCATCAATAATGAAAATGGTAGCGAAGTGATAATAAGAAGTTTTTGCATAGCAATTAATACGTTGATATCTGCTTTTGCGTTTCCGAGTAAAATGATTCCTATCGAAAAAACAAGTAAGATAATACTCCATAACAGGCGGTGTCTTTTTGAAGGTTCTTGTTTTCCATCATCGGTAAACATACTAAGTACAAAAATGGCAGAATCTAATGATGTTACTAAAAAACTAATTAATAGCAGGATCGTAAGGGTGTTAATGAACCCTTGAAAAGGATAGTTTTCAAAAAAGATGAAGATCGAACTAAATACATTGTCAAACTGCCCTTGATAAGCTCCAAAATTTTCGATGATCGTAAACGCGGATTGCCCAAAAGTGGTAAACCAGAAAAAAGTACCTAAAGAGGGCACGAGTAATACCCCCAAAATAACTTCGCGTAGTGTTCGCCCTTTAGAAATTCTGGCAATAAATATTCCCGTAAATGGAGCCCAGGCAAGCCAAAATGCCCAGTAATAATATGTCCAATCGGTAAGAAAAGCCTCTCCGGGGTTGTATTGTCCATACGCTAAACTCAAAGGAATAAAATCTATTATATAATAGAATAACGACATCCCAAACTGACTCGTTACCGATAAAATGTCGCTTTGTAAAAAGACAAAAAACAAAAGACCAATAGTGATATAGATATTCCAGGTAGAGATAATTTTGATTCCTTTATTTACTCCTCTGAAAACAGAGATAAATGCGAGAACCGAAATTAAGAGTAAAACAAGTATAGTGCCTGTAAGACCGAAATCTTCTTTTAATAAATGCGCAAGTCCACCTTCGATTTGAGTAGTACCAAGTCCAATGGCAGCAACCAACCCAAAAACGGTGGTAAGAATTGCCAGAATATCAATACTTGCAAAAATAATTGCCCGAGGTTTTTCTGAAGTGACCAATCTTTCGATAGAAGAGAAGGCGCTACTAGACAGCACTTTTTTTGATTGTACAAAAAGATAATATCCTACGGTTATCGCAAATACGGCATAAAACGCCCAAGCTGTAAATCCCCATTGATAAAACGTATATTCTAAAGCAATGGTACCCGAGTCGGTTTGATTATCGATAGGAGGGTGGTTCATCATATATACGGGCTCTTGCACGGCTCTCAACAATATTCCTGCTCCCATACCTGCGCTATATAACATAGATATCCAGGCTAATCTCGAAAATTGGGGTCGATCAGTAGATTTTCCTAATCGACGTTTGCCCCATTTAGAAAATGCTAAAACAACCAATAAGAGAACACAAATTAATCCCAACCATAAATAAAACCTTCCGAATCGTTGACGAATATATATAGAAAAAGATTCTATACCATCGTAGGTTTCTAAGGTAAAGAAGTATAAGAAAAATGAAAAAAAGAGCAAAATACCTAACGAAATATAAAGTAAGCCGTTCTTCTTAATATGTAGCTTCATACCATAGTATTTCTAAAAGTGAAGGTAATTTGCGAAATCACTTTTGATTAATGATAAATGTCTTAAAAACTTTTGAGAATTATCCAAGATACGAGCAAAAGTTTTGAGTTTTTTAACAAGTAAAAAAATGAAAAAATAATCGATTTTTTAGAGGTAATTACTTAGATGTTTCATTTTTTTTAATTAGACTTGTAGTAGCATAATATTAGTAATCATGCTACTATACCCAATTTGAAAATTACTTGGGGTAAGCTAGATGAATATACCCCAAGGTTTGTGTTATAAAGTGATAATTATACACTTTTTGTTGCGATATACTTAACTAACTAAACCTGCAAACCCATGAGAAGAGTAATTGTTGACTACAAAAAATTGAACAAAGACATTCTGAACCTTCTTGTAAAAAAATTTCCTGATGGTTATGCTGACAAAGATATTATTTCTTTCAGAAATCATCATAACGAAGCTATCGAAGCTGTCGAGGTAAAAACGAAGGATACCATTTATCTTGTTAAAATAAGTAAGCGTCTTGCTGATACGATGCAAAGTTTTGATTATGAGACTTCTAGCGTTGATATTCCTGAAGGAGTGAGTAAAGATCAGGTAGGCGATATTGAAGATAAATAGACGGTTCTAATTCTATTTAATAGTGTATGAAAATAAAGGCAAAAGTAATTCCAGGCTATGGAGCAGCATCTGGAAAAAATAAGGATGTGCGTTATTCTAAAGGAACTATAGGAACTCAATTAGAACATTTTAAACAAAGAGGCCTTGACTTAAGCCCGTATTTTATGGGTACACTTAATGTTGATATTTCACCTTATTCTTATAAAATAGAGAATCCTACATTTTTCTTTGAACAAGTGGATTGGTCAGAACATATATCACCAGAGAATTTTTATTTTTTTGATGTAGTACTAACATTCAATCATAAGGATTATAAAGGGTTAGTATATATGCCAGACCCTGAGACTAAAGAAGAGCATAAACAATTATCCACCACCTTAGAACTAATACTTCCCAAAATTGAAAATCTAGAATACGGTGCAGAGGTTTATCTTTCCCTTGAAGATGAGCAATTGCAGGCGTTACCACAAAATAATCTACACTAAAATCGTTATTGCATGTATATTTTTGATTTCGCTCTTTTGAGATTAATAAAGAATAGCATTTCATATTCATAAGAAAATGTTAAATTTACTTCGTAAACCTAGTTTAAATTGGAGGATAAAAGTAGGTTAGAAAAATAAATACATGATTTTTAAGGGGAATTATTTACTCATATTTTTTATTGGGATAACGTTATACGGTCAGAAATCTAAAGATCTGAAAAAGAAAACATTTTTTGTGATGCCGGAAATTTCGATTGGTAAGACAATGGAAGCCAATACGGATTTTCCTGAAAGAGAGTTGCATAAGTCTTTTTTTGTAAGTTTTGGTAGTTACAGTGATTTCAGTGATCAACCCTGGGCAAAAGAATTGAAATATCCAAAAAGTGGAGTTTCATTGGGGGTAACAGATTTTGGAAATCTCGATAAAATAGGAATAGCCTATACGCTGATGCCTTTTATTGAAATTGGATTATTTAGAAAACGTTCAGATAGATGGAATATTAGTTTCGGAATGGGAGGGGCCTATATTAACGAACAATATGATTCTGAAGCAAATCCTTTTAATTTGGCTGTTACTACAGAAATTAACTGGGCTTTTAGATCATTTTTGTATTATGATATACTAAAACGAAAAAGTGTTGATTGGCGGTTAGGTATTGGGTATGCACATTTTTCTAATGGACATACCAAATTACCAAACCAGGGATTGAACTCTTTTATTATAAATGTTTCTACAATTATAGGAAAGGAACCGAAAGTTGATAATGGAGGTGAAAATATCAATAAACCGTCAAAAAATAAATCTTCAGAAAATTATTTCTCTTTTCGAAGTGGTATTGGTCAAAATGTACTTTCGAGAATATTTAATGATAAGAAAGAAGTCTATTCGGCGGCTTTTTCTGGTGGTAAAATTATAAACAAAACGTTTAAGTTTGGTGCTGGGGCGTATTATAGATTTTATGAACATTATTATGATCATATTAATGAAAATGGCCCTCTTATAAGTGAGCAAGTATCTGAATATCGAGAGAATCCCTACCGTTATGCTACCAATTTTGGCTTTTTTGGTAGCGCAGAGCTTTTAATAGGACATGTAGGCGTAGAATTTGATATGGGTATCAATGTTTATAAGCCTTTTTATAAGATAGAATGGCAACTTAGTCAAGGATATTTTTACAATGGGGAATATGCAAGATTAGGAGAATTAAGTTCGTATTATGAAGTAAAAAGAACGGTATCAAGTCGATTAGGGATAAAGTACTACTTGTTTAATACAGGAAGATCACCAAAAAACAACCTGTTTATAGCTGCACATATTAATGCAAATCTGGGACAAGCAGATTTTTCAGAGCTTAGTTTAGGGTATGCATATCGTTTTAATTTGAAAGAAAGAAAAGAGAGAATAAATTAGCTAATTTATGTTTTTATGAAGCTAAGACTTTTTACTTAGCTCCAATAAATACCTTGCAGCTGCAAAAGGAGTGATTTTGTGTTTTTGTACGGCTTCTATTTGAGCATCTAATTGAGCTTTTACTTTAGGATGGTTGTAAAATGATGATTTTAATTGTTCTTCAATGGTCTGTAATAACCAGAACTTATTTTGTTTTCTACGGTTTTCTTCAAAAAAACCATTTTCTGAAGTAATCGTTATATATTTCTGAATGAGGGACCAAATATCTTCTATGCCCTTACTCTCTAGAGCACTGCAAGTTAGTACTTCTGCAGACCAACTGTTTTCTGCCATAGGGTATAGGTGTAAAGCTTTTCTGAATTGGTTTTTAGCCTCGCGAGCACGTTTTAGATTATCTCCATCTGCTTTGTTGATTACAATAGCATCCGCCATTTCTATGATACCTCGTTTGATACCCTGGAGTTCATCTCCAGCTCCGGCAAGCTTTAGTAATAAGAAGAAATCCACCATGCTGTGTACGGCCGTTTCACTTTGCCCAACTCCTACAGTTTCTATAATAATAACATCATATCCTGCTGCTTCACATAGGATAATGGACTCACGAGTCTTTTGAGCCACTCCTCCCAACGAATTACCGGATGGAGAAGGCCTAATAAATGCTTCTTTGGATCGTACCAAAGATTCCATTCGGGTTTTGTCTCCCAAAATACTTCCATGTGATACCGTACTGCTTGGATCTACTGCTAGAACGGCTACTTTTTTACCTTTCTGAATTAAAATATTCCCCAAAGCTTCAATAAAGGTACTTTTTCCAACACCTGGAACCCCTGTTATTCCTATTCTAATCGAGTTATTGGCATGGGGTAAGCATTTTTCAATAAGCTGGTGTGCTTTTTGGATGTGATTTTGCTGTGTGCTTTCGATGAGCGTGATTCCTTTGCTTAATGCGGTCGTGTCTTTAGAAATAATGGCTTCAAAAAGGATATCAACAGAAATTTCCTTTTGTTGTAATTTTTTGAATCGATCGATTGCTTGATCCCTGGTACTACCGGGAACTTTAGAAGTTGAATTAGTGTTTTTGGTGTTGTCTTTGGACACAGAATTGCTTTATGACAAAGTTATAAATTCCTTTTTGGAAACTTAGATTATAAAAAATCACATTTTTAAACCTTAATAGGAACCGCTATAGCCGTTCTATCCCAAGCCAGGTACATTATTGTAAATTCATTAGCATTTTCAAAATAGATCGAGAATTGTTCCTTACTATTAAGTAAAGGCATAGTAGGAACCTCAATAATAAGGGCATCAAAGGCTGAGTCTCGTTTTGCTGTGCCATCCATATTTACTCCCCAACCGTATTGTTTGCTATTAAAAATAACTTTCCAGGACTTGGGGTTAGGGATGGTCCATAACGTATAGGTACCAGCTTTTAGAGGAGTCCCATCTATTAAAAGATCCTTATCAGTAGAAAATGTGGTTGCTTCATTAGCCCCTGTCCTCCATACTTTGCCATAGGGTACAAGAGCTCCAAAAATTTCTCTATTTTTTTTAAAGGGTCTGTTGTAAAAGACAGTTATTGTAGCATCTTTGGCGTGGTGGGTGATAGTTTCTTCGGGACTATGCTTTTTGGTGTTTTGTTTCATAAAATACATCCCAACAAACCCAATAAGTATTAACCCTAATAAGAGTATTACTGTTCTTTTAAGAAGCTTTGGCATAATGATCATTTTAGTTGTTTAAATATAGCTCAATAAATTTTAAAATGACTGAAATTTATTTGGTAAGACGAGCAATATTCATAACATTAACAGCACAAGTGTTTCTTATTGAGGTTAGAACTTTAAGAATCGATTCGGGGAAATGCTTATTTTCTATCAAGTTATCGATGTGCTTAATCAGTTTATTGGTACAATCGACATTTTTTTCAACAAGGTTTAGAATGTCTTCTACTTCATCATTATTTTGATAATCGCAGTTATTTTTTATAGTGTACATAATTAATAAAATGGTATAGTTAATAAAAGTAGAGAAGTAGTTCGTTTTTTGGCAATTAGCTTACTTATACAAGCGTTAATTTTATATTAAACATTTGATATTCAATAGTTTGTTGGTTTTAGAGGATTTTTATGTATAATTTTGCAACACGGAACAGAAGAATTCGTCTTTATAGATGAACAAGATTTAAAACCGTTTTTAAGGGATTAATCACTAACCAAAAGTTTAAAAAGTTTGTTACAAAGCGAGCTAATCGAGCAGTGTAGGGCCAACGATCGCAGAGCCCAGATGAAGCTTTATAATAAGTACTGTGATGGTATGTATTATGTAGCACTCCGTTTCCTCAAAGACCCATTTGAGGCAGAGGAAGCTATGCAAGAATCTTTCATCAAAGCATTTACCAGACTTCATCAATTTACAGGAGATGTAACTTTTGGTGCTTGGCTCAAAAGAATAGTTATTAATAAAAGCATAGATATGCTAAAAGCCAAGAAAATGAATATGGTAGCAATCAATGAACAGGTGATGAGTACTGTGGAAGAACAGAATGATTGGTCGGTGTCGGACTCTGTAACTGTAGAAGAGGTTAAGAGAGCTATCGAGAAATTACCAGAAAAGTATAAGTATGCAGTCATGCTTTTCTTAATTGAAGGGTATGATCATAATGAGATAAGTGAAATATTAGATATTACATCAGTTGCTTCAAGAACTTTGGTTCATAGAGGTAAAAAACAGCTCCAAGAACAATTAAAACATTTAAGAGATGGCACAGGATATTAGAGAGCTTTTAAAGCAGGATAAGCAGATCCCTACTGAAAAAATCAGAGAAGGACATCAGCAAAGGTTTATGTCTAAATTGGAAAATGAACTTCCAAAAGAGACCAAGAGCTTTAACTATAATTGGCTTAAAATAGCCGCAAGTGTAGTAGTTATCATTTCGGTATCTATATTCTCTTTTAATAGATTTGGAAACAGTAACGCTGAAGAAAATGGCATAGTAAATTTGGATAATACTGGGGTTAAGGATGCTACTGTGGTAATAAATAAACAGTCTTCCACATTGGCAGAGATATCACCAGAATATCAAGAAGTAGAAAATAATATATTGACTAGTATAAAGTTTCAACTTTCTAATATCACAGTAGATGATACCAATAGAGAATTGGTTGAAAGTTTTAAAATGAGATTAGATAATCTTGATAAGGAGTATCAACGTCTCAATAAAGAACTTATAGAAGTAGGACCCAATGTGCAAAGTGTTGAAGCAATGATGGAGAATTTAAAAATTAGACTATCTCTTTTAAGCAGATTAAAAGATAAACTAAAAGAATTAGAGAGAATTGAAAATGAAAATTACAATGAGATACAAGCTTAATAGTAACCTTTTTGCGCTTACCCTCATGTGCTGTGCAGGCTTGTTTGCGCAGGATAAACAAAATAAATTAAGCGAAAAACTTACAGTAAATAAAGACGTTACTGTTAATCTTAATACCAGCCACACCAATATTGTTTTTGAAACCTGGAATAAGAATACAATAGAAGTAGAGGCTTATCTTGAAGGAGATCTAACGAATGAAAATAGCAGGCGTATTCTTGATAGTTGGCAAGTAAATGTTTTGGGTAATGAAAGAGAAATTACGATCAATTCTGCTGCGGGTAATTTGTGGAGAGAAAAGGTAACCGCTTCTAATATTAAAATAGATAAGAAAAACCTTCAGGAACTTAGAAAGCTAAGTCCTATGATTGCCGATATGCTTGGCCCTTTAATGAAAAATATTGCTAAAAACCCTATGCCAAGTACACTTTCCGAAAATCAGTCGAATGTTAATTATGGCAAAGGAAAAAGTGAGAGTGAGGAAAAATACATTCAGCAATGGGAAAATCAAATACGAGAAAAGTTTAGTGAAGATCTGGAAAAAGAAAAACAAAAATGGGCCTCACAACTTAAGGATGATAACTCAAAAAATAGCGTTAACCAGGCTCAAATCCGTTTAGAGACAGCATGGGGAGAAGAATATGGAAAGCAAATGAATGCATGGGCATCCCAGCTTATAAGGGATGTAGAGAATCAACAAAATGGAGTTGCTAATATTACCTTTTATCAGTATAGTGCAAATAGAGTGAGTACCAATAATACAAGTAAAATTATTAAAGTGCGTATGCCCAGGGAGGCTATTTTGAGACTTAATATTCGTCATGGCGATGTGCAATTAGCTGAAAAATCAAATAATGTGAAAGCATCGTTGTTCTATACCAGACTTTCGGCCAATGTGATTGATGGAGATCAAACTTTTATTAAGGCTTCTTATTCTCCCGTTTTTGTTCGTCAATGGAATAACGGTAAGCTTGTGGTTAACTATGTGAAAAATTGTAGGATTCAAACAGCAAAAAATCTACTGGTTAATGCAGATTCAAGCAACATTTATATTCAGCAGCTTGACGAAAACGGAGCTATTTCAGGTAGTTTTGGCGTGATAACAATAGAAAACCTAGGTGAATCTTTCTCTACGTTAGATTTAGCAGTTCAGAATAGTGATTTTAACTTAAAATTACCTAAAAGTGCTTTTAACCTATCGTACAGCGGGGCACAAAGCTTGATTTCCTTACCCCGAACTTTACAGATAAATACAAGAAAGAATTTTGGAGATGTATTTATCAACGGATTTCAAAATACTCGTAGCACAGATAAGATGATTACGATCAATGCAAAGTATAGTGAGGTTGTACTTAAAAATAAATAAATAGTTTTTTCATAGTAATAATTGTAGTGTTAATTATAAAAAAGCTCTGTTGGTAAAACGACAGGGCTTTTTTAGTAAAATTGATGCTGATTTATTGGCATACTTTTAATATAAAATACGTAAGAATGTGTTTCAAGAGAGTGCTTTTGTCTATATAAGTATGTATTTCATCTGTTTTTTTGTTGGTTTTTATATTTTAAACTATTTATTTTCAGTATTTTAATGTTTTTTTAGATTAATTTTAACATTTTTTGTGTTTTTTATCGAAAATCAAAAACACTTGGTCTAAAAGTCTGATTATTAGTTTGTGTAACTATAATTAAGTGATATCATTGTAAGGTAAAACCGTAATAAAGTAATAACAACCTTTACAATAAATAACAAGAAGATGAAATTGATAGTATGTATTCTTAGTTTGTTTTTGTCTCTAAGCATTTATGCAAATGATGATACTCTTACCGTAGAGAAAGATGGGCTTGTTGTTGAGGTAGTTGATTTTGAAGAAGGAGATAAACTAAAATTGTTTGAAGTAGAAACGGGTGATCATATATTATCCAAGACTCATGGTCAAATAGATCTTAGTCAATTGCCTGTTGGTTCTTATTTATTAGAAAATAATGAAGGAAAATCAATTGTAATAGATCGATTAGAAGAAGAACTTAAGGTAGACGGTGCGATAAGTGCTATACATAATGATTTTCTACTTGAAAGAGATAGTAAAAGAATTTATATGCCTGCAGAGATTGATGTAGAACAAGAATATGTTCAATATTATGAAAATGCAGAAACTAATCTTCTAGCAATCGAAAGAGAAGGTGATTTAATTACTGTGGTTGATTTTGAAGAAGGAGATAAAATTAAATTATTTGAAGTAAAGAATACTGTGCATATCTTATCCAAGACAACAAATTTTGTTGATCTAAGTCAATTACCTGAAGGAGTTTATGTTCTTGAAAATAGCAGAGGAGATTCAGTTGTAATTGAAAAGTTTTTAGATGTAGATATCAACTTGGTTGCCGATATGTAAAAAAAATATACTTTTTAGAAAAGAGGCTGTCTAAAAAGGCAGCTTTTTTTTTGAATAGATTTTTGTGATTTGTATTTTGTGGTTATGAAACGCACACAAGTCTGGAAGACCAACCATCAGAGTCAATTAAGTTTACTTCCCCCAAGTTATGATGATTTCGTTCCTGTTAATCATCCGGTCCGCATTGTTAATACGATTTTGGATGGCATTGATGTTAGCAGCATAGAAACTACCTATAAAGGAGGAGGTACTTCGAGTTATCATCCTAAGGTTTTATTAAAGATTTTGATCTATGCTTATTTACGGAACCTGTATTCTTCCCGAAAGATAGAGCAAGCTCTATCGGAAAACATCCACTTTATGTGGTTATCGGGTTGTATAAAGCCAGATCACAATACGATTGCCAATTTTCGTTCGGGCAAGCTTCAGGGTAAGTTCAAGAAGATTTTTAATCAAGTGGTTGTTCTTTTGGCAGATCAGGGATATTTGAATCTGAA
>CANMDH010000027.1 GCA_947496555.1 uncultured Aquimarina sp.
ATTTTAAAGTTAAACAAAAAATATCGGGGGTTGCAACCCCCGATATTTTTAACTTACACAGTTAGTGAGATACTACCAGAAAAAGTGGATCTTATCTAAGTACTAATTTCTGTATTAATTCTCTACCTAATTCTTCATTGAGGTTGGCAATAATTTTTTGTTTGCCATAGCTAAGTTCTTCTCTCAAAACAGAAGAAGATAGTTGTACAAACAAAGTATTTCGTTCTAATTTGATATTTCGGGTGTATTTAGTGATCGCTGGGCCCATTATCTTTTCCCAAACATCACGCACCGCAACTTTGTCTAATCCCATCTGTAACTTGTTATCGGTTACAAAATCCTTTAGAACTTCACTCAAACTTTGATGCTCCTGGTGACGCTTTGCCATTATAAAGAAATCTTTTTGTAAGGTTTATAAAAGTACATATTTCCATCCTCATTTTTGATGATAATCTGATTTTCTTTTGCAGAAATTACCGTCTCTTTCCATTCAGACAAAGGGGTTTTGTAATACATTCTCAAACTGTCATTTTGTACTTCTAATGTAAACAGTTCACTATCTTTTGTCACTATAAAACTTCCATCTAATTTTGGTTGTACTTTTTTTCGAATTCCAATCGAATCTTTAACTTCAAAGAAATCAACGCTCTGATTAAAATTATATTCTTTTTTGGTTCCGTCTGGTAAAACTACACGTTCAATTTCCCAATAACCATTTATATATTGCTTGTATTCTTCGGGATTGGCCCTATTACAAGAGATAAAGGACAATAATGCTATGATGTGAATTATTTTTCTCATGTTCCATTATTATTTTCTAATTTAATGATCTTATAGGATTGAGAGATTTTTTTAACAACTTCTTCTGTGCGATCTGCATGTGTATCGCTTATAAAAAGTTGACCGAAGTTTTTATCATCTACCAATTTTACGATATGTTCAACACGTTTTTCGTCTAATTTGTCAAAAATATCATCCAGTAAAAGTATTGGGCTTACTTTGCTCTGTTTCTTTATAAAATCAAACTGTGCTAATTTCAAAGCAATTAGAAAAGATTTTTGTTGTCCTTGACTACCAAACTTTTTAATTGGGTATCCATCGATTTCAAAAGATAAATCGTCTTTATGGACTCCTACACTTGTATACTGTAATATTCTATCCTTGGCAAGATTTTGCTCTAATAGGCTTAATAAGTTGTTTTCTGCCAATTTACTTTGGTATGCCAGAGAAACTGTTTCTTCTCCAGAACTGATGGTCTGATATCGGTCTAAAAATATTGGAATAAAAGTTTCTAAAAAGTCGGCTCTTCTTTTATAAATAATACTTCCATGTTCATACAGTTGTTCATCATAAATTTTTAGCTGGGCAGTATCAAAAGTGTTATTGACAGCAAAATATTTTAGTAAGGCGTTACGCTGTGCAACCAGTTTGGTATACTTTAATAAAGTAATAAGATAATTTTGATCACTTTGCGAAATGACGCCATCAATAAATTTACGACGTGTATCACTTCCTTCAGTAATTAAATCCCGGTCTGCAGGCGAGATAATTACCAATGGAAGAAAACCAATATGCTCACTAAGGGTGTCATATACTTTTCCATTACGTTTAATAACCTTTTTTTGCCCTCTTTTTGTACTTACAATTACTTTCTCATCGCGATCATCTTTTTCATAATGTCCGTCAATAACAAAAAAATCAGTACCGTGTCTTATGTTTTGACTAGTAAAAGGGTTGAAGTAACTTTTTCCGAAGGATAAATGATAAATGGCATCAAGAATGTTCGTTTTTCCAACCCCATTGTTTCCTACTAAGCAATTTATCTTATCATCAAATTCGAAATTGATGGATTCAAAATTTTTATAATTGATTAGTGATAGGGATTTTAAAATCATAAAACACTGATGATCAAGGGATCGTAACTTTAATAAAATTCGTAATTAATCTGTGCAAATTATTGAAAAATAATAAATAGTTGTGCTTTTAATTATGAATAAAAATTTTATTTTTGCCCTTCATTAAAGAAAATTTATGGCAACTTACAAGAAACGAGGATACAAACCAAAAAATAAAGCTGAAGAAGGTGAGCAGATTGAAGACAGTTCAACAACAGCAGAGGTATTTAATACCTTAGACGAGGGAGCTTCCAGAACTGAAGAATGGGTTGCGGCTAATCAAAAATATATACTTGGTGCGGTTGGATTGATCGCAATTGTAATATTAGGATACCTTGGATTCCAGAAATTCATTCAGGAACCAAAAGAGCAGGAAGCAGCAAATGAGATGTTCCAGGCTCAACAATATTTTGATAATGCAGTTAATGGCAATTCTGTTGTTCGTGATTCTTTATATACACTTGCCCTTAACGGAGGTGAAGGGAAATACGGATTTTTAGAGATTATAGAAAACTATGGTGGTACCAAAGCAGGTAATCTGGCTAACTACTATGCCGGTTTCTCTTATCTTAATATGAAGAAGTACCAAGAAGCAATTACATATCTTGATGATTTCAGGAGCGATGATGAAATGTTGGGTCCTTTGGCCTTAGGAGGTATTGGTGATGCTTTTTCACAATTAAATCAAGTGGATGAAGCATTGGGATACTATGAAAAAGCTGTAAAAGCAAAAACCAACGAGTTTACGACACCGAAGTTTTTGCTTAAAGCCGCAATTACAGCATTATCACTAAACAAGCCCGAAACTGCCATACCATACCTAGAGCGTATTAAAGAAGAGTTTCCTAAAAGCGTAGAAGCGAACCAGGTTGATGTACATTTAGGTCAAGCACAAGCTATGCAGAAATAAATTCAGAGTTCGGAGTTAAGAGTTAAGGGCTTTTATTCATCACTCATAACTCAAAACTCATAACTTTTGAAAGATGGCAACAGAGAATAAAAATTTATCACAATACGATAAGACGACAATCCCAGACGCGAAGAATTTTCGGTTTGGGATTGTTGTTTCAGAATGGAATGAAACTATTACCCAAGGACTGTTTCAAGGAGCATTTGATGCGTTGATTGATTGTGGTGCGATTAAAGAAAATATTGTACGATGGAATGTTCCAGGTAGTTTTGAGTTGATATATGGGTGTAAAAAGATGCTCGAATCTTTTGATATGCTTGATGCTGTTATCGTAGTGGGTTGCGTGATACAAGGAGAAACAAAACATTTTGATTTTGTCTGCGAAGGTGTGACTCAAGGGATAAAAGATTTGAATATCCAAAATGATATCCCAGTCATTTTTTGTGTGCTTACAGATAATACCATGCAGCAATCGATAGATCGTTCTGGAGGGAAACATGGTAATAAGGGAACCGAAGCCGCCATTGCAGCAATAAAAATGGCGCAACTGCGCAAAGATGCTAAGTTTTATAAACCATAGGTTTACAGACAAAAAAATCCAAAAGCTATAAAACCCTGTTAATATTTTCATGTTATTGTAATGCTAAAAGCTTTACATTGCAATACATTTTTAAGTACCTTTGGGTTAATTATGGGAATTTTCAAGACAAGAAAAAATAAAAAGTTTAGTTATTCACCTCGTTATTGGGATGATAAGGGAGAAGGAAATCCCTATCAAATGGAACATAAGTTTGATAAGTTCCGTACAACGGTAGGAAAAAATAATGGTTTTAAAAACAAGTTTAATAAGGCTTGGGATGATTTAAAGCAGGGTGCTGATCGAAAAGTGAACCTGAGAATTTTATGGATTTTTCTAGTACTACTATTTATTTTTTTATATCTCATAGATTTTGATTTATCCATATTCTTTACCCGTTCTTGATGTCTGATATTATACAGCTGTTACCCGATCATGTTGCTAATCAAATTGCTGCCGGAGAGGTTGTTCAAAGACCTGCTTCAGTAGTAAAAGAATTATTAGAAAATGCTATTGATGCAAAAGCAACAACCATAAAATTAGTAATTAAAGAAGCTGGTAAAACGCTTATTCAGGTAACAGATGATGGTGTAGGCATGAGTGTTACCGACGCCAGACTAAGTTTTGAACGTCATGCTACTTCAAAAATAAAAAATGCAGAAGATCTTTTTGAGCTTAATACCAAAGGTTTTAGAGGAGAGGCCTTGGCTTCTATCGCCGCAATTGCTCATGTAGAATTAAAAACCAAGCAAGAGAATGATGAAGTAGGTACCGAAATTAAAATCGAGGGTAGTGAAGTGATTTCTCAAGAGGTCTGCGCCACCTCCAAAGGAACTTCTATTAGCGTAAAAAACCTATTCTATAATATTCCGGCGCGACGTAATTTTTTAAAATCTAATGCAGTAGAATTACGACATATTATTGATGAGTTTCATCGCGTAGCTATGGCACATGCTAACATACGATTCGATATGTATCACAATGGAAGTGAAGTTTTTAATCTACCTGTTTCTAATGATCGACAACGGATCGTTAATATTTTTGGTGGAAAAACCAATGAAAAACTTGTGCCGATCAAGGAAGAAACAGATTTAGTGACTGTGAATGGTTTTGTAGGGAAACCCGAATATGCTAAAAGAACACGGGGAGAACAATTTTTCTTTGTGAACAATAGATTTATAAAGAGCCCTTACCTAAACCATGCGGTCAATGCTTCTTTTGAAGGGTTATTGAAGGATAAAGCACACCCTAGTTATTTTATTTATCTGCAGGTAGATCCTAAATCTATAGATATTAATATTCATCCAACTAAAACTGAAATTAAATTCGAAGATGAGCATGCACTGTATGCAATATTACGTTCTACTATAAAGCATAGTCTGGGGCAATTTAATGTAGCACCTGTCTTGGATTTTAACCGGGATGCTTCTATGGATACCCCCTATGAATATAAAAGTAAGCAAGCGCAGGCTCCTACAATAGAGGTAGACCGAAGTTTTAACCCATTTAAAGAAGAAAAGAAGGGTTCTGGAAGTTCAGGTAAGAGTTATACTTCTTCATATAAAAAGGAATCTGCAGGAAGTTGGGAAAATCTATATGTTGGATTAGAATCAGAAATTAAGACTCCCAAACCAGAAGAAAATGAGTTTTCTACGGTTGAGTTTGAAAGTACAGAGGTAACAGGGTCGTTGTTTGAATCTGATGATAAAAAAGTTGCGCATCATACTACCTATCAACTGAAGAGAAAATATATAGTAACTACCATCAAAAGTGGAATGGTAATTATTAACCAACATAGAGCTCATCAAAGGATCTTGTACGAAGAACTACTGCGTAGTATCACCATGGCAAGTGCCGTAAGTCAACAGTTATTATTTCCATTAAAACTCTCATTTTCTAAAAAAGAATTAGCTTTGTTAGACACGGTAAAAGAGCAACTTCAAAATACAGGATTTGTGTTTGGAGAACAGCATGTAGGTGAGATTGAGATCACCGGAATACCTTCGGTAGTAGCAGAGAAAGAGGTTTCGACCTTGCTAGAACAGTTGCTTAGTGACCTTGAAAATGAGGTACCAGACAGTGGGTTTTCTCAAACAGATCTTTTGGCAAAATCTATTTCCAAGAGCATAGCAATACGTACTGGAGTAGAACTGGCCCCAGAACAACAACAATATATGGCCAATAGTCTTTTTGCCTGTACAGAGCCTACCGTAACACCAGATAATAAGCCGACTTTCATCACGTTAACAGTAGATGAGATCGATAAGAAATTTTAAAAGTATAGATGGGGAGAATTACAGAAACAGTTAAGGTTTTATTGATCATCAATGTTATATTCTTTATAGGAGCAACCTCATTAGGAGGTAAAGCCTTCGAGTGGTTTGCTTTATGGTTTCCTAAAAATGAAAATTTCCAGATATGGCAGATCGTTAGCCATATGTTTATGCATGGAGGTACAGGACATATCTTCTTTAATATGTTTGCTTTATATATGTTTGGGAGTCATCTCGAAACCTCGATAGGGAAAAATAAATTTCTTTTTATTTACTTCTTCTCAGGTTTGGGAGCAGTTGGTTTTCAGATTTTATTTACATATTTTCAGTTTAATCCAGGATATCAGGCTTTACTGGAACAAGGATATACAGACTCCCAAATATTTTCTTTCATCAAAAATAGTTATGCTACTGAACAATATTTGTCTTATCCGAAAGAGCTTTATAATTTGGTAGATTCTTATATTTCTCCAATGGTTGGAGCTTCGGGTGCTATCTTTGGTGTTTTAGCGGCTTTTGCTGTATTATTTCCAAACTTACCTTTGTATATTATATTTATTCCTATCCCGATTAAGGCAAAATATTTAATAGGAGGGTATTTCTTATTAGATTTATATGGAGGTATTACAGGACAGGCAATTTTGGGACCATCCAATGTTGCGCATTGGGCACATATTGGTGGAGCTGTGATTGGCTTTATAACAATGTGGTACTGGAAAAAGAATTCGTTTAATCAGCATCGTTGGTATTAACATGGCAACTAGTAATCTTACATATCAGTTTAAAACAGCTAATATTATTATTAAGCTTATTGTAGTTAATGTAGCGTTATTTCTATTCGCTACTTTGGGATCTTGGATATTTAAATCTAGCCCAGGAGCTTTGATGAGTTGGTTTGTATTGCCAGTTGATCTGGGATCATTGCTTGTACAGTTTTGGAGCGTACTTACCTACAGTTTTTTACATTTTGATTTCTGGCATATCTTCTGGAACATGCTAGTGCTATATTGGTTTGGGCCTTATGTTTTAAATCTATTTACCGAAAAACGCTTTCTTACTATTTATTTATTAGGTGCTATTTGTGGCGGTTTACTTTTTGTATCAGCATACAATGTTTTTCCTGTATTGTCTGGATCTTTGGCTTATTTAATTGGTGCTTCGGCTGCTGTTAGAGCAATTATGATCTTTATTGCGGCATATACACCAAATGCCGAAGTGCGTATTATTTTCTTTAATGTCAAGTTGTGGCAAATAGGATTATTTGTAGTATTGTCTGATCTGATACAGATTCCTACTTCTGGTAATGCTGGGGGACTAATTGCCCATATGGGTGGTGCGATTTTTGGATACTTTTATGCGATTCAACTTAAAAAGGGAAGCGATATTGGTGCCTGGTTCGAAAAATTAATGGATGCTTTTGCAAATGTGTTTAAACCCAAAAAGAAGAGCCCTTTAAAAACAGTGCATAAATCCAAAACCTATAAAAAACCTCGAAGGAAAACAACTACTTCAACAACCAAAAAAACTGTAAAGACACCTAACCAGGAACAAATTGATGCTATTCTAGATAAAATTAGTAAGAGTGGATATGATAGCTTAACCAAAGAAGAAAAAGACTTTTTGTTTAAAGCAGGTAAGGAATAGGTTTTGATATGGGTAAACTCGTTAATAAGATTATATTTTTGATAAATTCTGTAGTTGCTTTTGCACTATTGTTATCATATTTATTGCCTTATGTGTCTCCAAAAACGTTCCCTTTATTATCGGTTTTAAGTTTAACTGTACCTATTTTCATAATCATCAACCTTATTTTTCTTGTTTATTGGATTATTTTATTGAATAAAAGATTAATTCTTTCCTTAGCAGTATTGATTCTAGGATTTTCTCATGTTTCTTCATTGTATAAGTTAGGAGGTAAATCATCTGATGAAAATGAGGATTCTCTAACATTATTCAGTTATAACGTACGTAGTTTTAATCGTTTTGACTGGATTGAACCTGGTAATATCCCTAAGGATATATCGACTTTGATTAAAAAACAAAACCCTGATATATTTTGCGCCCAGGAGTATTATAATAATCCAGATACAGATTTTAGTCAGTATCCTTATAAGTACGAAAAATTTAATAATAATAATGGAGAATTGGCATTGGTCATTTTTTCAAAGTTTCCTTTTATCAATAAAGGATCATTGGATTTTAAGAAAACAGCAAACAATATTATATTTTCAGATGTTGTTTTAAAAAATGATACAATTCGAGTATATAATGTGCACCTGCAATCCCATAAAATAAGTTCTATTACCAATAATGGGCTGTCTGATGAAAATTCTGAGAAATTGCTGAAAAGAGTGCAAGTTTCGTTTGAAAGACAGCAGGAACAGGCAGAAATGTTGATAAAACATATGAATGCATCGCCTTATAAAAATATTCTTATGGGCGATTTTAATAATACTGCATATTCTTATGTATATAATAAGATTACTTCTGAAGATTTGCAGGACACCTTTAAAAAAGCGGGTAGTGGATTCGGTAAGACTTTTGAATTTGACCTGTTTCCGTTGCGAATAGATTTTATTTTGGTACCTGAAGATTTTGAAGTTTTAGAGTTTAAGAACTTTGATTTAGAGCTATCAGATCACTATCCAATATTTTCAAAAGTAAAACTGTAAATTGGTTATATAACAAGGGTATATTTCGTTTTTACTATTGCATGTAATTAGAACGAAGTATCATTTTATATGATTTCTACAGTATTACTCCTCTTCCAAACGGACAGCTTTGTTGGCCATTTTCTTTTCCCAATCTTTGGAAAAAATGGCGTGACCGTTTTTTGTCATTAGCCGCATTTTTTCTTTTGTAGCTTCTTGTACCTTCATAGGTAAAGCATAAAACTTTTTGTTGATTTTGGTAAGCCTTCCATCATCTATTTCGCTATTCTGGTGTTTGATCGAAACTCTTTTTCCTCGATAATATACCATAATTTTCACTCGGCTATCCAAATACAAATTCTGACCCGTAGCCCCATAAACTAATATAGGATCTACCATGCCGTCATTATCAAGGTCTGATAATTCTGAATATCTGTTCCAAAAACCAATAGAGGTTTCCCAATCTTTATCTATTTCGTCTGTAACAGTAGATTTCTTTTTTAATTGATTATTCTTGTTGGTAATATTTAATGCGTATATGTTATCGTATAGGGTGTCTTTTTCTTCATTTATTGCTTTCATGTGATCGGTTAGTACCAGATAATTTTCTCCGGATTCATCCTTATAAGAATATACTTGATAAACAGTATTTGAAATACCTAATTGATTTTGTTTTCTTCTTGTAAAAATTGATGCAATCTCTTTTTTAGAAAGCCTACTTACAAATTGTGAATCTATAGGTATAGGATAGTGTTTTTGTATAGGTACTACTGGGATAGAATCCTGTTTGGTTGCCTGTTGATCAGTATTGTTTTTTGATTGTTTTCCACAAGAAATTAAGGTGAAAAGGACGATTAAAAGTAGAAATCTATTCATAGTATTACGGGGTTGAAAATTAAGTGTATAAGCACTGGTTTTGTAATAAATGTAAAAAATATTTTATTAATGAGTAGATTTACATCATCCAACAGTCTAGTTGATCGGTAATAATATGCCATAATAACGCTATGCCAACAACTCTAAACTTTGGAAAGAATAGTAGAACAACATACCCTACAATAGCATAATTACTGTGTAATGGATGAAAGTTAATGCTGCAGCGATTAGCATCAAAAATTGGGGTAGTGAGTAGGTGGTCTAAATCAATGAACATTGCTGCCAAAAAAATGAGGTATACTTTTTTCCACTGCTTTGGAAAGAAAATAAAGGCAATACATAAAGGAATTATAAGATGGAGCCCATAATGAATACTAGGTCGAATCATTAGAAAATTGATTGATTTTCAAGATACGTCAATGCATTGGTGCCTTCATTAAATAATAAATCAAGAATAGAAAGATTGGGAATAAAACCATGTTTTTCTGTAAATACCTGGGTATAAGATTCCAGATCATGGTTTTTTTCCTTTTTGGCATTGATCAACGCCCTTAGGTCAATTACATCTTCTGGTTCTTTGATAAACTCTTTAGTTTTAGAAAAAGATAGATCCAATTGAAGACAATCATTGATAGCTTGCATACATTCATAATTGAAGTCTAGTAGGAATTCTCTCTTTTTTTCAAATAAATGTATAAGTTCATCTTCATAATACTCAAAAAAAGGAGAGGTCCTATAGGCAGTTTCTAACGATCTCCAGTGCAAGGTTTGCCACTCAAAGTCATTTTCTATACGAACATCTTTATAAAGTTGTCTTCCCTTTTTACCGGTATGTTTTATTGGGATAGTAAGCAATAGCTTACCGTTGGCACCATAAATATAGGTACGGTTTCTATAGGTTTGTTTTTGATAATTGTCTTCGTTTTCAAAAATAATGATCTCAGATTGAGCTATAGCTACATATTGTGCTATAGATCCAAAATACATGGGATGTAATAAAGTAGATTTCAATGTGAAATTTGATATTATGCTCCCTTCTTTCTCTTACGGTATTGGTTGTAGATAATCCAACCAAATAATACGATTAAGAAATATTTGAAATAAGAAATCGGTTTTCCGCTACCACCTACGGTGGTAAACATTCGATCCCAGCGTATTTTATTAAACAAACCTTTGGCATTGGTGTCCCAGCTAAACCATACAAAAACTGGTTTCCCTACTATATGATTGGCAGGTACATATCCCCAGGCGCGACTATCCTCACTGTTATGGCGATTGTCCCCCATCATCCAATAATAATCTTGTTTGAATGTGTAACTATCGATAGGTTTGCCATTAAGCAGTATTTGCGTACCATTAACAGAGAGTTTATTGTCGATACCAAGTTCAGAGCCTTCATATACTTCGATAATTCTTCGGTACAAAGAGAAGCTTTTAAGATCCATTTTCACCGTTTTTCCCGCCTCAGGAATGTAGATAGACCCAAAATTATCCGGATTCCAGTTCACCTTACCATTATTGGGAAAGATACCTGGGTCTTTTCGACCCTTTGGAGCAACAATGCGCTGTATACTAGCTACATTGGGGTGATTCCTGAATCGGATAGCAGCATCTTCGGTCATCCCGGCAGATTGAAATTGTTGCGTATTATACCCAAATTCATCTGGTTTTATTTTATAACGATTATATAAATTTTGAGGGCTAAAATTGTTTCCTTTGGTAGTCCCCCTATAAGAAAATTGTAGTTGTGCACGATCTGGTAGCTCATTCTTTTTGCCATTAATATGAACGTACCCATCTACAACCGATAGCGAATCACCGGGAACACCTACACAACGCTTTACGTAGTTTGATTTTTTGTCTATAGGCTTGTAATACCCAAGGTTGGACTGGTCTCTAAACTTACTTACTGTATCTACTGGCCAACTGAAAACTACAATATCATTACGTTTTATGTTTTGAAAGCCTGGTAACCTGAAATAGGGATATTGAGGTTTGCTCGTATAGGATTTTGTTCTTACCAGTGGGATAGTGTCATGCACCATAGGAAAGGATACTGCGGTCATAGGTGTGCGGGCACCATAATGAAATTTACTTACAAACAAGAAGTCACCTACCAATAAGGTTCTTTCTAAAGATCCTGTTGGGATGGTATATGGTTGCATAAAATAAGTATGGACTATGGTGGCTGCAACAACAGCAAATAAGATCGAACTAATCCATTCTCCTGTAGCAGTTTTTGGTTTTAGATCACGATTTTCTATGTGCGATACATCAAGCATGTAGTTTACATAAAAAATATAGAATCCAAGAGTTACAATGACCAGAACAGTATCCTGGGTCGAATTTCTTCCGAAACTTCTTATGGTCTCTACCCAAATTACTGGTAACATAATAACATTGATCACAGGGACAAACAGTAGTATCACCCACCACCAAGGTCTATTTATGATTTTCATCAAGACCACAGCATTGTATACAGGAACGACTGCTTCCCAAGCTTTTCTACCAGCTTTTACATACAGTTTCCATGTTCCTAAAAAGTGAATAACCTGTAGTATCAGGAAAAAAATAAACCATTCTGTAAGTATCATCTCTAATATATTTTGTAGTATAAGTACTTCTTATCTGTAAAGCGTTACACTTTTTATAGTCCTAAAACATCTTTCATAGTAAAAACTCCTGTTTTACCTTTTAACCATTCTGCAGCGATTACAGCTCCCAATGCAAATCCACTTCGATTATGAGCAGTATGCGTAATCTCTATGTCGTCTACTTTTGAAGAGTAGGTAACCGTATGGGTTCCTGGAACCTTATCAATTCTTTTTGCGGTAATTGCAATTGTATCTTGATTGCCATTATCAAGTTTCCAGGCATTCTTATTGGTGTTTTCGATAATTCCTTCTGCGAGGGTAATAGCTGTTCCACTTGGAGCATCCAGCTTTTGGTTATGATGGATTTCTTCCATGGCAATATCATACCCTTCTACAGCGCTCATCATTTTTGCTAATTTCTTATTAAGTTCGAAGAAAAGGTTGACTCCAAGACTATAGTTTGAAGCATAAATAAAGGAGCCTTTTTTCTCTTCGCATACATCTACCATCGTTTCGTACTGATCTAACCATCCTGTGGTACCCGAGACAACCGGAACATTTGCATCAAAACAGTTGGTGATATTATCGACTGCCGCTGTGGGAATACTAAAGTCTATGGCTACATCTGCTTGAGAAACATCATAATTGGTATCGCCTTTATCTACTTTAAGTATGATGGTATGACCTCTTTCTATGGCAATTTTCTCTATGGTTTGACCCATTTTACCATATCCTAGTAGTGCAATTTTCATGTTTTGGTTGATTGTTTATAAAAGTATTCTGTTTTCTTTTTCAAAAACTATAGTTGAATGAAACCCCATAATTAAGACCAGTATTAAACTCATTAAAGTTCACTTTTGGTTTGAAAGATAGGTCTTCGGTGATGTTATATTGTTGTAAATGAGCTGTTACATTGGCATCCACAATGTTTAAAAGATATGCAGCTGCCGTCAATAGCAATGATAATTCCTGATCACGACGAAAACGATCTTGTAAATCGATTAATTGGTCTTCAGAGAATTGAGGGAACTCATCATCGGTAAACCCCGCTAGCCTACGTTTGTATGCATCTCGCAGATCATTATATCGTCCATTATTCTCTAAATAGAAATATATTCCGGTTCCTATGGCTGCATATACGATAGGTATTTTCCAATATTTTTTGGTGTATGCCTGTCCTAATCCGGGAAGCACAGCAGAATAAAATGCAGCACGAGCAGGAGCCAATGGCTCATAAGGTCTGATTTTTTTCTCTTTCCTTTTCTTTTTCTTTTTTACTGCAACCTCTTCTGTGGTAACTTTTAACTCCTCATTCTCTTGAGCAATTATACTTTGAACAGAAAAAATCAGGATAAAAACAATATAGCAGCATTTAATTCTCACTATTGATAAGTTTCTTTAAACGGTTAAAATCTTCTTCAGAAGAAAACGGGATAATTAATTTACCACTTCCTTTGCTGGAAACTTTTACATCAATTTTTGCGCCAAAATACTCAGAAAAATCTTTTACTCCTTTTGCAATGTGTTTTGGTAAACCTCCGGGAGAAGATACTCCTGTAGATTTTTCTGTTTTGTTGTTTAAAGATCTTACCAAGTTCTCTGTATCGCGTACAGATAAGGATTTACCTATTATCTTTTCGTAAATATCTAGTTGCTGCTGCTGATCATCTATATTTATAAGAGCACGACCATGACCCATCGAGATAAACCCATCTCGCATACCAGTCTGCACGATTGGATCTAATTTTAATAATCTAAGGTAATTGGCAATTGTAGATCTTTTTTTTCCAACTCTATCACTCAATTGCTCTTGCGTAAGGCTGATTTCATCAATAAGACGTTGGTATGACAATGCTATTTCGATAGGATCAAGATCTTGTCGTTGGATATTTTCTACCAACGCCATGGTCAACGATTCTTGATCATTTGCTATACGAATGTAGGCGGGAATTGTTTTTAATCCAGCCAGTTTTGAGGCACGAAAACGGCGCTCACCACTTACCAGTTGAAAGGTGTTGAAATCAAGTTTACGAACAGTAATAGGCTGTATAACACCCACTTCTTTAATGGATGTGGCCAGTTCACGCAATGTTTCATCATTAAAACTAGTACGCGGCTGAAATGGGTTAACATCGATACTTTCTAGTTCTAATTCTATAATATTGCCAACTACTTTATCTGCATTTTTATCATTAACTGACTTTATATCATTATCGGGATCCTTCAGTAATGCTGAAAGTCCTCTACCTAAAGCTTGTTTTTTCGTTGCCTTCGCCATGAATCCTTAACTATTTTTCTTAATTATTTCGTGAGCCAAACTTAAGTAATTGCTAGCTCCTTTACTAGAAGCATCATAATTTATTATACTTTCACCATAACTAGGTGCTTCACTTAAACGTATATTTCTTTGAATGATTGTTTTAAACACCATCTCGTTAAAGTGTTTTTGCACTTCTTCAACTACTTGGTTCGATAATCTTAATCTAGAATCATACATTGTAAGTAATAATCCTTCTATATCAAGTTTTTCATTATGTACTTTTTGCACACTTTTTATCGTATTTAAAAGCTTACCTAATCCTTCTAATGCAAAATATTCACATTGAATAGGGATCATAACCGAATCTGCCGCTGTCAATGCATTAAGGGTTAATAATCCAAGAGACGGCGCACAATCTATAAGTATATAATCATATTGTGACTTAAGTCCTTGAATTGCTTTTTTTAGCATATACTCTCGTTCATCTTTGTCAACCAACTCAATCTCTATAGCTACTAAGTCGATATGTGCCGGAATGATATGCACATTAGGAGAACTGGTTTCCATAATGGCATCCTCAGGCCTTAGGGTGTGCTCCAAAATCTGATAAGTGCCTTTTTCAATAGTATCTACATCCAACCCGAGTCCAGAAGTCGCATTTGCTTGTGGATCTGCATCGATAAGTAATACTTTTTTCTCTAGTACTCCAAGAGAAGCTGCTAAATTTACTGAGGTAGTCGTTTTACCTACACCACCTTTTTGATTGGCAATCGCTATTATTTTACCCATAAGGGGAGATTTGGATTTTAGGAGGTAAAAATACAATTTATTATATATTATAAAAATGAAAAATGTTAACAGGAGGTAACAAAAAAGACCATCCCCCTTTGAGAATGGTCTTATGAACTTTCGTTATTGTTAATAACTAGCTATTTATTTTTTTTTGAACGAATCATTGCTTCCAATTGATCCCACATTTCTTCGGGAATTTGTTCTAGCATATTAAATTGACCTGCACCTTTAAGCCATTCGCCACCATCCAGGGTAACCACCTCGCCATTTACATAAGCAGAGAAATCTGATACCAAATAAGCCGCCAGATTAGCGAGCTCTTGATGATCACCTACACGCCCCAATGGAACCTGTTTTTTCATGTCGATTTTATCTTTTAAATCACCAGGTAATAATCTATCCCAAGCTCCTTTAGTTGGAAAGGGGCCAGGGGCAATAGCATTAAAACGCATTCCGTATTTTGCCCATTCTACGGCTAGTGACCTGGTCATGGCTAGAACACCTGCCTTTGCAGTAGCACTTGGTACGACATATGCAGAACCAGTCCAGGCATACGTAGTAACAATGTTAAGTACTGCAGTGTTTTTGTATTCGGTATCGATCCAGTGTTTTCCAAAACTAAGCGTACAGTTTTTAGTTCCTTTTAAGACAATATCAATGATGGTATCAAAGGCATTGGCAGAAAGCCGTTCTGTTGGTGAAATAAAATTTCCAGCAGCATTATTCAAAAGCACGTCTACAGAACCAAATTCTTTCAGCACTTGATCTTTCATAGCTTCTACTTGGTCATAATAACGCACGTCACATTGTAAAGCCAAACAAGTACCACCTGTTTCAGCTTCTAGCTCTTTGGCGGTGTTTTGTAGTCTTTCTAGATTACGTGAAGTAATAGCTACCTTGGCTCCAAGTTCTAGGAAATACTTGGTCATCGCTTTTCCTAAACCACTACCTCCTCCGGTAACAACTATATTTTTTCCTTTTAGAGCTCCGTCACGAAGCATTTTGTCTGTATAACTCATATGCGTTTGATTGTCAATATTTGGTGAAAGTTACAACTTATACTTCAAAAATACTATGCGCGCATAGTATTTTTGTTAACTACTTAGAACGTTTGACTAAAATACTACTATTTACAAAGCTTTGTGAGAGTATTACTAAAATATTTTATTAAGGAGTATAAAACTTTCTTAAAATGTTTAATAATTATGATTTTTTATTGTGAATAACACTAAATTTAAGCTGAAGAAAGTAAAACATTGTTCTTTTTTCATGACACCTCTAAAAAAATGGCCATTCTTTAAATTAAAACTTAATATCGCATTGATATTAAGTCTCTCATCCCTTTTTGGCCAAGTGAACAAAACTAACAATCAAATTTTTGGCTATGTTACTTTCGATAACCGACCTATTAAGGATGTAAATGTTTCTTTGGAAGGTAATAAAGTGAGTACAGTTACAGATGAAAGAGGGTATTATTCTATAGAAGCTACAACAGGAGAAATCATTGTATTTTCTTATGTTGGAATGAAAGATATTGAAATTGTAATCGAGGATATCACTGAAATTTTAAATATAAGAATGACCGAAGAAGTTAATGTTTTAGAAGAGGCATTAATCGAAGGGAAAAGAAATGATAAAAATATTGAAAGCAACCCAGAAAGAATTACCAAGATAAAAACCATGTATGGAGAAATTGATAAAAGAAAAACGCCTTATTCTGTACAGAGTCTAAAAAGAGAAGATCTAAATTTAAATGCTATCAATCTTATTGATGCTATTAGGGGGCGAGTAGTGTTTTATGGAGAGGAGGGAGAGCGAGTTAAGATTGTTCCCTATGGAAAATTTCTAAGAGCAGGCCCTTTTGCTATGTGGGATATTGATGGGATGATTTTCGAAGAACCGCCTTATATTCATTTAAATGATATTGAAAGTGTTACAGTTATTAAACATAATGGCGCAACAGCACTTCTTGGTAATAGGGGAGCCGGAGGAATTATTGTAGTGAGAACAAAAAAAGAATCGTATCCTAACAAAACTGATCAGTTTGTAAATACAAATAGGAAATTATATCAAAATGACGCTCTACCATATCATAAAAACACCTTTAATATAAGTTTACTTGATACGATTTCCAATAAAACCGAATTAGTAGCTTCTTATGAAGCTTTAGAGATCAATTATGGAGCATCAATAGGTTTTTATTTAGATGCTTCTAGTTTTTTTAAAAATAAAAAAGGACATAGAGAATTCTCTTTACGTATTTTAGAAGATATGGAAAGAGCATTTCCATCAAATCCCGAAGTTTTAAAGGTTCTGGCGTATAGATATCAAGAGATTGGTGAGAGATCAAAAGCAATTGAAGTTTATGAAAAGGTCCTAACATTAAGATCTTCGTATGCTCAATCATTTCGTGATTTAGCGAATGCTTATGTTGAAAATAGGCAATACGAAGAAGCCTGGGAAATATATATTCGATATTTACGAAGGGGATTTAAATTACAAGCTGAAGGTATAGAAAGAATGGTTTATAACGAAATGAAATATTTATACACGAGGAAAAAAGTTGAAGCAAATATTAAAGAAACTTTTTTTACAAGAAATTATTCAGAATTACCAGATAGCGATGTCCGTATTGTTTTTGAATGGAATACTTCTGAAGCAGAGTTTTCTCTGGAATTTGTGCATCCAAAGAGCGATTACTTTGTTTTTGAGCATTCTTTTGAAAAAAATAAGAATCGTATTAAAGATGAAAAAATGAAGGGATATTCTTCTGAAGAATTTTTTATTTATGAATTAGAGCCTAAGGATTGGCAAATAAATATTACTTATTTAGGTAATAAAAAATATGATCCTACCTATCTAAAAGCGACAATATATAAAAATTGGGGAAGAACAAATCAATCTGCTGAAATAAAGTTATTTCAGTTAGATCAATATAATCACAAAATGGAATTGTTTAAATTTAATTCGATATCTTGGTAATAGCATAGTATTTTATTCAAATGCAGAAATCAAAATTTCTAAAATAGTGATGGCAGCATCACTAATCTTGGTTCCAGGCCCGAAAATAGCAACTGCACCGGCTTCGAACAAGAAATCATAATCATCTGGCGGAATAACACCCCCAACAATAATCATAATATCTTCACGGCCATATTTTTTGAGTTCTTCCACGATTTGAGGAACCAGCGTTTTATGGCCCCCAGCAAGAGAAGAAACTCCCACAATATGTACATCGTTTTCTACGGCTTGTTTTGCGGCTTCGGCCGGGGTCTGGAATAATGGGCCAATATCTACATCAAAGCCAACATCGGCATAACTGGTGGCTACCACTTTTGCCCCTCGATCATGACCATCTTGCCCCATTTTGGCAATCATAATTCTTGGCCTACGACCTTCTAATTCGGCAAACTGATTGGCAAGTTCTCTAGCCTTATCAAAAGATTCGTCGTTTTTTATTTCCTTGGCATACACCCCTGTAAATGTTTTTATTTGCGCTTTGTATCTTCCAAATTCTTTTTCTAGTGCGTCACTTATTTCTCCTAATGTGGCTCTTAATCTAGCAGCTTCAACAGCTAAAGCTAGTAAATTTTGATCAGTATCTGCAGCCGCAATGGATAGATTTTTTAGAGCTTTTTGTACCGCTTGCTCGTCTCTGGATGCTTTTACTTTTTGTAAACCTTCTATTTGTTGGGAACGTACAGCCTGATTATCTACTTTTAAAGTGCTTATGGCTTCTTCTTCCTCTAATTTGAATTTATTAACCCCTATAATTATATCTTGTTCACTATCGATTCTGGCTTGTTTTCGAGCGGCAGCTTCTTCAATCCTCATTTTAGGGATTCCAGCTTCGATAGCCTTGGTCATTCCTCCTAATTCTTCAACTTCTTCAAGTAATTCCCAAGCTTTTTTGGCGATATCATCTGTAAGCGATTCTACATAATAGCTTCCTGCCCATGGATCTACAGTGCGTGTTATATTGGTTTCTTCCTGCAGGTAAATCTGTGTATTTCTGGCGATTCTGGCCGAAAAATCGGTTGGAAGCGCTATGGCTTCATCTAAGGCATTGGTGTGTAAACTTTGGGTTCCGCCAAAAGCAGCGGCACTGGCTTCGATACATGTTCGAGCTACATTATTGAAAGGGTCTTGCGCAGTTAAGCTCCATCCGCTGGTTTGACAATGAGTGCGCAGCATTAAAGATTTTGGATTCTTTGGATTAAATTGCTTGATCAATTTTGCCCATAACATTCTGGCGGCTCTCATTTTGGCAATTTCCATAAAATGATTCATCCCAATTGCCCAGAAGAAGGATAGGCGAGGGGCAAATGAATCGACATCTAATCCAGCTTCGATACCTTTTCGTATATATTCTAATCCATCGGCAAGGGTATATGCTAATTCTATATCGCATGTAGCTCCGGCCTCCTGCATATGGTATCCTGAGATGCTGATGGGATTAAATTTGGGCATATTTTTAGAACAATACTTAAATATGTCACTTATAATTCGCATTGACGGAGTAGGAGGATATATATAGGTATTGCGTACCATGAACTCCTTTAGGATGTCATTTTGTATAGTGCCGGCCAATAAATTTTTATCCACACCCTGTTCTTCAGCGGCCACAATGTAAAATGCCATAATGGGTAATACGGCCCCATTCATAGTCATAGAGACTGACATCTTATCGAGTGGAATTTGATCAAAAAGTATCTTCATGTCTTCGACAGTGTCGATAGCAACTCCAGCCATCCCTACATCTCCGACTACTCTTTCGTGATCACTGTCATACCCCCGATGCGTAGCAAGGTCAAACGCCACCGATAGACCTTTTTGACCAGCTGCAAGATTTCTTCGGTAAAAGGCGTTACTTTCTTCTGCTGTTGAAAAACCTGCATATTGCCTAATGGTCCATGGCCTGCGCACATACATTGTAGAGTAGGGACCTCTTAAATATGGCGGAGTACCCGCAGAAAAATTAAGATGATCTAGGTCTTTAATGTCATCTTCAACGTAGTGCGATTTAATATCAATCCCTTCAGAGGTTCTAAAGGCAGAGCTTTGTGATGTACTTTTGGATATTATTTGTTTAGGTAACTCAATACCTTGTATATCTTTTCTACTCATTACTTAAAGAGGCATTTTTAGAATGCTAAATTAAAAGCACTGTAAAATTAAGCTTTTAGAAATGATTTTTATTCAAAAAAAACACTCTTTAGTGCGAATATTTCAAAAAAGACTATTGAAATGCTTTTTCGATAACCATAAGTATTGAATAGTAAATATCAAAGGCTATAAACTTTTTGATCTGACCGGTTTTAAATTCTCTGTCGGTTATGTAATAAATTTTTTGAGAAATAAGTGAAGTACTTACATTGCCATCACCTTCTAGTGTAGTGATGATTTCTTTAAAATCGTCACTACTACTTGTATTTTTAAGGCATTGTATAAGTCCGCCGCGATAGTTGAAAATCATGATCTCTTCTTGATTTTTACCACCAGTAGAAGGATAAGATTTCTTTACGGCCTCTTGATTTTCATAATCGCTTAGTTTTATCCAGAGTGAGTTTTTACCTGTAGCAGCTTTTTTAAACTCTCGGGTTAATTGTATAGAATTACTGGATGGCAACTTTCTAAGATCTAAAGAAAGACTCGCTACTTCTGCCAAAAAGGTTCTATACGTTTTGATGGAGTCATTTCCGAACTTATAATAAGTAAATAAATCGTTTTCAAAAGATTCGAATGCTCTTTTGGATAAACCACTCGCATCAATACTCAGACAATCAATATTTGTCTGTGCATATGAAGTACATGTTGACGATAAGAACAATACCAGTAGTATCGTTCTGAATCTAATCTTAAGGGGCATTGATTTAGATTTAGTAATGTTAGTGTATAGGCTGATTTTTGTTATTAATTAATTTGCAAGTTAACAATAAGTTGGCAAATATTAACGTTTTATTGTGTGTTTTTCTCTATAACCTCACTTAATCTTCTTTTTATAACAGGTTCAAGAAGGGTTTTTCTTACATTTTTATTTAAAAAAACTGGCTTCTCAAATTCTGGAATTATTTCTTTATCGTTCCTATATTTGTTAGCACCGGTTAGGACAATTTTTTCTTTATTAAACAATTCTTGCTCCTTTTTGGCGCTCTCTTTTATTTTTCGTTGAATGTTTCCAGACTTAAGTTGATTTAAGAATCCACCTCCTTGTTCAATATTTTTAAATAATGCTAGCGAATCTTCTGCTAATTGACTGGTAAGACTCTCTATGTAATAAGAGCCAGAAGCTGGATTTTCGACTAGGTCAAGGTAACTTTCGTTTTTTAAGATCAATAATTGATTTAACGAAATCCTGGTTCCAAAATCATTTTCGAGATGGTAAATATCGTCGTAAGGTAAATTATAAATTGTATCTGCTCCTCCCAATATGGTACTCATACACTCTGTTGTTGTACGAAGCATATTCACATTATAATCCAAAATAGTTTTATTTCGATGTGAAGGATAGGCAATGATATGGCACTCATTAATAACATTATATTGAGATGCTAATGCCTGCCATAATATTCTAAGAGCACGCAGTTTGGCAATTTCAAAAAAGTAATTCCCTCCTACGGCCACTTTAAAGATGATTTTGTTTCTCTTAAAAGGGTTATAGTCCTTATCATCAAAATGATTTAAATATTCATTGGCATGAGCCAGTGCATATGCCAATTGCTGAATCATGGTAGCTCCGGCATTTTGATAAAGACTTATATCAATGCTCAGGGTGCTTTTTAGTGAAGTACATTTAGTAATTTCTTCCAGGGCTTGATGATCTTCCTTTAGGTTTGCAAACCAATTACCCGTTGCAGCAAGAAGATTAATGATATCGGTTAAAAGATAAATATGCTGTTTGCTAGTTTTGGCAATATCATTTAATATATTGACATATGAAGCCGAGAGAAATTTAGTTTCAATAAAAATAGAAGTTTCCGAGGGAATATCTTGTAGAAGAACTTTTGGATCCACCTCTTCTTTTTGGATGACAAGAAAGATAGTTTCTGCTCCTTTTTTAATAGCTTGAATGCCTTTCTTATTCCCTATAGTAGCATCACTTACTTCTATTTTGATCGAGTTTTTCCATTCTGAAGGATGCGAAACGGGATTGTCAATTTCAGAGAGATCCTCTTGATGATAAAAAGGTTTAATATCAATACCCTCTAGGGATTTGTATATCAAGGCTTCATTATAATCTGCTCCTTTAAGATCAAATTGAATTTTTTGTTTCCACTGTTTTGCAGAAACCTGGTCAAAACTATCAAATAAGGATTTAGTCATTTTTCTTTGTTTTAGGAACGCTGTCTTCATATTCGATGATATAGATCTCTTCATCATCACGTTTCATAAAATATTCTTCTCGTGCAAATTTTTCTAACTCGCTACTGTCTTTTAATACTTTGATATCTTTTTGATCCTTAACGATCTCTTGGATATAATACTCTTTATTATCTTCAAGCTCTTTAATTTCTTGATCGAGTTCTTGATGAATGAGCCAAGAATTGGTATCAAGAAACAACATCCAGATCACAAATAACAATACAATTAGCACATATTTATTTAAAAATATGGCAAATATCGGTATCAATGCCGGTTTGTTTTTTAGTTTCTGAAAATAACTTTTAAGCTTCAATCTAAGTAGGGTAATGTTTGGTGTAAAGGTACAAAAGTTAATTCAAGCGCTCTTTGATAATTGTGCGCACGATATCAACCGCCACATTATTATAATGATTGTTGGGGATGATAAGATCGGCAAACTCTTTTGTAGGATCGATGAATTGCTGATGCATCGGTTTTAAGGTGTTTTGATAACGATCCAAAACTTCATCCATATCCCTGCCGCGCTCTGCAATGTCTCTTTTTAATCGTCTTATTAACCGTTCGTCACTATCGGTATGTACGTATATTTTGATATCAAACATATCTCTTATTTCTGGATTCGTAAGGATTAGGATTCCTTCTACAATCATAACCTTACTTGGTTTTGTTTTGATTGTTTCTTTGGTACGGTTATGTTCTACAAATGAGTATACAGGCTGATCTATCGTTTCTCCTTTCCTCAATGCAGTAAGATGTTTGCCAAGTAGTTCGAAATCTATCGATTGTGGGTGGTCAAAATTTATTTTTACTCTTTCTTCGTAAGTAAGGTGGCTGGTGTCTTTATAATATGCATCCTGCGAAATTACGCATACTTCATTCTCTGGTAACTCATTTACAATTTGATTCACAACAGTGGTTTTTCCACAACCTGTTCCTCCGGCTATACCGATAATTAGCATTTCGATTTGTTTTTCGGCAAATTTAGAAATAGTTATTGAGTTTTTGAATAGGGGAGTGAATGAGTTTTTGGGTTTTTATTAAGAAATAAACCTTAGGTGGTTTCTAATTAGGGTAATAAATTACCCCCGAAGAGGAGTCTTTAATAGCACCCGTAACCGATTTCAGGCAATTGATTTCATTGATATCTCGTAATACCCCCATAAAGGCAAAAATCATCGCCTCTTTAAAATCTATAATTTCTTCTGATGGAATGATGATTTCGGCAAAATCTTTTACTTTATCCTGAAGGGTTTCAATCAAAAAATCATTTTTTGCACCGCCGCCAGTAACTAAAATCTTAGCATTCTTCTTTTGAGTATTCTTGATAACAGTGGCTATTTGTGTAGCAATGTGATGCACCGATGTATGTAATAGGTTTTTTACTGAATCTTCAGAATTATCAATGATCGGAATTACTTTTTTTTCAAACCACTCATATCCCAAAGATTTTGGAAAGGGTAATTGATAGTATGTTAAAGCATTTAGTTGATCTAATATATCATTATTTATGGCTCCGGTAGCAGCAATTTTACCTCCTTTATCATAGTCAAGATCGATTTTTTTACAAATATGATTAAGAAGCATATTCACCGGAGAGATGTCATAGGCAATTCTTTTTTCTGTATTTTCAAAAGAAATATTGCTGATTCCCCCCAGGTTTAAGCAAAAATCATATTCTCCAAATAACAATTGATCTCCAATAGGAACTAGGGGCGCGCCTTGGCCTCCCAAAGCCACATCGTTGGTTCTAAAGTCACAAATCACTTTTTGACCACTGGCATTTGCAAGATGCTGTCCGGATCCTATCTGATAGGTAAGACCAATTTCGGGTTGATGAAAAACGGTATGCCCATGACTGGCTATAAAATCTACTTCAATGTTGTTTTTATCTACAAAATCTTTCACTTTTCCTCCAAGCCAACTACCATATTCGTTATGGAATGCCAATAATTTTGAAGCCTCAATATGCACCGTGTTTTTTAGTTTTTCTTTAAATTCGGGAGTGTAGTCAATGCTTTCGGTTTTTTCTATCGAAAAAGACCAGGTTTCATTTTTCTTTTCAAAATAACAATAGGCAATATCCAAACCATCAAGAGAGGTTCCAGACATTAAACCGATAACTTTATATAGTTGCGTTTTCGACATAGTGCAAGGTAAAAATTATTGATAACAACTCGTCCTGATCATTGGTAACTTCCGCAATATCCTCAATCGATAAATTACAATTGGTAAATACTTCAATCCAGTCTTCAAGAGTTCTGGCATACCATCGATGAGGATTTTTAAAATTACCCGGAAGCCCTTTCCATGAATCTTTAATCCATTGACTTTGGTAGGCTACCTTTTGATATTTTAAAAAGTGTGGATGTAACGTTTGGATTATTATTTTGCCATCTGGGGCAAGTATTCTTTTTAGGGCGTTCAACAAATTTTGAACTTCATCCTTTTGATATAAACTAAAGTTACAAACTATGCCGTCATACGGAGACTTTGGAATTGGAACTCCTCTTATAATTTCTTCATAGGTTAAGGTATAAAAGTATTGTGGTCCTTTTTGCTGTGCATTTTTGATGAGTGTATCAATCGCATCGATTCCCACAATTTCTGTAAATTGGTTGGATAATGAGCGGGTAAGCCAACCCTCACCACAACCAACATCAAGGATTTTTGTAAAAGCATGTTTTCTAATATGATTTACAATCGCCGGATTGGTGTACATTCTAGAAGGGATGATATTGTCGTCGATAACACGAATCCATTCCTTTGCATTAGTTGACCAAGATTCAAAAATTGATGTGTTTGTCATTTTTACCAATTTTAGGGTGTTACGGGAATATTTCCAGCGGTATTATGTTTACCCAAAAAATGCTGCCCTGCTACTTGTTGAAATTCTGTGAAGTCCTGATAGGCAAGAATAATATTTTCAATATGATCCGTATTAAAAACCCTTAGTACATATGGATTACCAAACAAGTACAAAGTTACCCGGTTTAATTTACTTAGATTTTGGATGTATTCGATGGTTTTCTGATCAAGTCCGAAATTATGTATAGGTTTCACTGAAGGAGGGAATAGTGCGATAAGTATATTCTTTGCATTATGTTCTACTATATCTTCTTCAGAATATGAATACTTTTTGAAGTTTATATTATCTGCAATATGATCAAAGAAAGTGCAGCTTGGTTTTCCAATACAAATTGCTTCAAATGTTTCTGTTTTAAATTTCTCCAGTGTTTCAGATGCGCCTTTGATCATGGTAATGGTCTGTTGTGCAATTTTTTGATTTAAAACTGAATGTGTATCTGGTTTTGGAGGTAATATACTTGATTTTTGAACTGAAAATGCTTTTTGTTTCATTTTCCATATTCTATTGAAACTATCTTCAATCTGTTGATCCGAAGCGTTTTTTTCAATCATGCGAATCCCTTCCTCTACATTTTCTGAAAAACATAAAATATCATTACCGGCATCAAAGGCTTTCCATTCCAACAATCCTTTTTCTTGGTATAACTTAGATACACTGTGCATGTTCAGCGCATCAGAGATTACAACGCTCCCAAATCCTAATCTCTCTCTAAGTACACCTTTTATAATGTCTTTTGATAAAGTAGCAGAAATATGTTGTGCATTACTTAATTCGGGTACTACCAGATGCCCAATCATTATGCTATCAATACCCGATTCGATGGCTTTTATAAATGGATATAACTCCTGGTCATGTATTTCGGCTTTGGATTTATTAATTACCGGAAGTCCAAGATGGGAATCTACATTGGTATCTCCATGCCCTGGAAAATGCTTAAAACAGCCTAAAACTCCTGCTTCTTTTGTCCCTTTATAAAAAGATAATGCCTTTTCGGTAACTTTTTCTTTGTTTTCACCAAAAGAACGATACCCTATTACTGGATTATTCGGATTCATATTAATATCAGCCACAGGGGCCAAATTCATATGTATACCTATGTTGGCAAGATCGTTTCCTATTTGTTTTCCGGTCTGAAAAATAAGCTCATTTTGATTGTCTGGTAAGGCTCCTAAAGTAAGTGCATACGGATATTGGGGTGTGTTTTCTACGCGCATTGCCAAACCCCATTCGGCATCAATACTTATTAATAATGGAGTAGGGGCAATACTTTGATAATGATCTATTAATTCTTCAAGTCTTTGAAAACTGTTTTCATTTCGTGTTATTTTTTTCTTCCCTTCAAAATTGGTGGCAGCACTTGCACGGCTGTGAAAAAAAGTGAGTCCGCCAATATTGAAATTTTTAATAAGTGTTTCTAAACGTCGAATTTCTTCTTGAGAGTCATTTATAAAAGCTGCCGGAAAGAAAAACTGTCCGATTTTTTCTCTTTTAGAAAGGTTTTTTAAGTTGTCTACTGGCATCATCGTTTAGGCTTTATCTTTTTTTCCATAATCAGTAGGATATTTAATGAACCAGGTTAGTAGAATTCCGGGTATTGCTGAAAGGGCTACCCAAAAAAAGAAGCCTGTATATCCCAGGAATTCTTGTATGATCCCGCTTAGCATACCAGGCAACATCATTCCCAATGCCATAAAACCTGTTGCGATGGCATAGTGAGAAGTTTTTGAAACACCTTCGGCTACATAAATCAAAAACATTAAATAGGCAGCAAATCCAAATCCATATCCAAATTGTTCTATAATCACTACCGATGTAGCAAAAACTACCGAAGATGGTTGCCAAAATGCCAATAATGCATATAAAAGGTTGGGAAGGTTTAACGCTAGGATCATTGGGAGCATCCACTTTTTTAATCCGTGCATCGAAATGACAATGCCTCCTAAAATTCCACCAATAGTTAGTGCAATAATACCAAATGTACCATAAATAGTCCCTACTTCTGCTGTGGATAATGCTAATCCACCGGTTTCTGTACTGTCTAATAAAAAAGGAGAGGCCATTTTTACCAGTTGCGATTCTCCCAAGCGATATACTAAGATAAAAGCCAACGAGATCCAGATGTATTTCTTTTGAAAGAAAGTTATAAATACATCGATAAAGCTAATTTTTTCTTTTTGGATCGTGTTTATATCACTTTCTACTTTTGGTGTAGTGAATAAATTAACCAGAGTAAGTACAATCATTAAGACGGCTATAATGATCATGGTAAACGACCATGCTTTTTGATTATCACCATAATAACTTTCAAGAAAGCCAGCTACCACAACAAGCAAGCCTTGTCCGGTGACCATGGCCAATCGATAAAATGTACTACGTACTCCTAAGAAAAAGGATTGTTTTTTTTCTGAAAGAGCAATAAGATAGTATCCATCTGATGCAATGTCGTTTGTCGCTGAGGCAAATGCTGCTATCCAAAAACAAGCAATACTTAGGATAAAGAAATTATTGGTGGGTATCATTAGCCCAACACCCAAAAAAGCAATAGCTACAAGTAATTGCATTCCCAGAAACCACTTACGTTTGGTGCTTTTAAGATCTACTATGGGGCTCCATAACGGTTTTATTACCCAAGGTAGATATAACCAACTTGTATAAATGCCAATATCGGCATTACTAATTCCCAATTTTTTATACATAATAACGGAAAGAGATATAATAATCACATAAGGTAATCCTTCGGTAAAATATAAGGAGGGCACCCATGCCCATGGTCTTTTGTCTATCTGTTGTTTCGTCATGAATTGTTTTTTAGCATATGTTGATAGATACTGATTTCTGATCCATCGATTACTGTCGCATTAACGGTCTTTTGATAATATTCAACGGGGCCTACACCTCCTATGATGGCATATGCATATCCTAGTTGCTTTAACCCAAGTAGGGCTTTGATTAATAATACTTTCCCAATGCTTTTACCTCTTTCTCTTTCAACAATACCGGTTGGGCCAAAGAAATTTTTGGCTGTACATTCATAGCAGGAGAAACCTATTATTTCTTGTTCTCTCTGCGCTATGAAACAGCTTATCGGAATTCTGGAAAATGCGACATCAACTTCATCTGCCCAATTACTGCTAAAATGGTCGCCAACCCATTGCGTGATTACGGATTTTTCTGGGGCAATAGGTCTTCTGAAGATCACCTGTTCTTTTTCCTTTAAAACCTTTTCCGTTTGGGTGATGTCCGGAAGTGAAACCAACCTTACTAGCATATCATTCATCGGCTTTGACATTAGAGATTAGTATATTTTTAAATTTATAAGGCTTGCTTTCCCTTCGATAAACATCCAAATAAGTAATGGTAATTGGTTTCTTATTTTTTGTGATGGATATCGGGATTGTTATTGCAATATGATTATTAATGATTTTGGGATGGAATATACTCATATTATTTTTTGAATGATAAACTATCACAGCTCGTAAGGTTGTAGTTGTATCGTTTTTGAAGAAAAATGTTACAGAATCTTTATAGACTTTTCTCGAGGACAACTCTGGCGTAATGTCGATTCTTTTTTCTTTGATGTGAGAAGGAGTTAGGGATGGCTGTTGATACGTGCTTTTTGATAATTGCTCTGTAATATCATTGTGTTTATTAAGTAATGATTTGGCACTAAAAAATACATTTCCAGTAATGTTATCGGCTTTTCTTGCCAGTTTTACCTGCTTTGACAATTGTTTTTTCTTATTCCAGGCTTTATCAGAGTTATTTCTCACTTTATAAGCTCCATTACCAATATAGATATTAGTGTTGTTATTGTTTTTATTCCACCAATATACCAGCTTTCGATGTGAAGCTTTTGGATGATTGAGGCTCCAGTAAAGTTGCGGAGCCAAATAATCGATCCACCCTTTCTGCATCCAGGTCAGTGGATCAGCATACAAATCATCATAGGTAGTTTGTCCAGCTTCGGTATCAGAACCTGCAGAATCTACTGACTTGTTACGCCATACCCCAAACGGACTAATACCAAATTGTACCCAAGGTTTTTGAGCTTTTATATTTGTATGGATATCGCGAATTAAGGTATTTACATTTTCTCTTCGCCAATCTTCTATAGATTGGTCAGACTTAGCATACTGCTGGTAAGACCCTTGGTCATCAAAAACTTCATCTTTGATCTTATATGGATAAAAATAATCATCAAAATGAATAGCATCTACATCATAATTATTAACAACTTCATTGATCACAGAAACCAGATGTTGTTGAACTTCTGGTAATCCTGGATTGTAATAATATTTCTTTCCATATTTGATCATCCATGCGGGATGTTGATGATAGTCATGTTTTTGATCGAGAATGCTGGTATCCAAATCAAAAGTAGCGCGATAGGGGTTAAGCCATGCATGAAATTCGAATCCTCGTTGATGTGATTCAGTAATCATCCAGGCCAATGGATCGTAATAGGTGCGAGGAGGGTTACCTTCTTTTCCAGTTAAAAAACGAGACCAAGGTGCTAATTTTGAAGGGTATAAAGCATCACCAGCCGTACGAATCTGAACAATAACAGCGTTGAAATGCAATTTTTTATAAAATTCTAAGATCTCAATAAAATCCTCTTGTTGCTTTTTTACAGTATCGCTTCCGCTTTTTGGCCAATCGATATTAACTACAGAAGCGATCCATACTCCTCTAAATTCTCTCTTATAAGAAGATTTGTTTTTGATCAAACTTCCGCAAGAACAAAATAATAATACCAAGAAAACAAAGTGTATTTTATAGCTGCTCATATATGACTTGAAAAGACTTACTCAATATTTTTACTATGAGTAAGCCTTTTTGGATTATTTGCTGGAATTATACATTTATATTGCTGGATCATCCGGAGTATTAGAGTTATTATCTCTTTCTGTATCTGGATAGGGATAGTAATTACGGTTTCTCTCTGGATTTGGATCATTTGGCCCTGGTCTACCAAACCTTCTACTATCTTCTAACGACATTCCGGACATGAAGAGTTCAATTCTTCTGTTTCTATAAATCTCTTCTAAAATATTTTGCTGTTCGTTAAGACCTGAATAGGCTGATAGATTGGCACCTAGATCATAGATGTCTTCTGATGCCGTTTTGGTTAGTACTTCATTTAAGGCATCTATTGCTTGTGGGAGTTGATTAAGTCTGGCATATGCTTCCGCCTTAATTAGAATTACTTCACCTGGTAAATAAACTGGTATCTCATCCAGGTTATCTTCAAAGAACCCTACTGCAAAATATGCATCATCTCCGGTAGAAGGATCTTGTGCCAGTGTTATATAAAAATCTATTCTTTCATCGTTATTATTTGGTAGTAAGTCGTCTGGTAGCCCAAATCTAGTATCTTTTGCTTCTACGACATTGTTAGTACTATATACATCTGCAATCGGATTTGGTATTGCCGAATCATATGCCCAAGTAGAAGTAGTATTAAAATCAATGTTATCTGCCGCCGTAATTGCACTATTATACTCTTGGTTCATTAGATAATACCTTGCTAATAGTGCTTGTATAGAATTAGCTAAATCCACCGAGTTGAAAATATTAGAAGTTACGGTTGTTGATAATCCATTTTGAATGATATTTTCTGCCATTTCCAAATCTTCTATTGAGGCTGTAAGCACTTCGGTTCTGGTATTAAATGCTGCATTTCGTTCAATAGATAATGGGATTTGTTCGAAGAATTGGATTAATGTACCATGAGCCAAAGCTCTGTAATAGTATCCGTAGGCTTTTAGGGTATTAGCGACTTGGGTATCTGTAGCGGCACCATCTGCAGCGTTTATCACTGTAGTAGCCTCTTTTCTTACGAGCATCAATTGTCCCCATAAATTACGTAAGATACCATTGTTTATAGTAAGTCCGGTACCCCCATTAGTTAATTGAGCTTCGGCTTCGTTACCAGGGTTGATTAACCTAAGTTCTCCGGTAGTTAGCCCCGAAGCAGTTACTGTTGTATATTTTGCTCCGGCACGATCGGTACTATATCGTTTTTGGATTCCATTGATAAGGGAAGTAAGATTGTCTACACTACTTTCAACCTCGGGATCAGATATATTAATAGGATCTATAAATTCTTTATCGCAGGATGAAAATATAAACACGATTAATAGCATTGAATATATATTAAATAATTTCATAACATTCATTTTTTAAAGGTTAGCACTTACAGAAAAAATAAAAGTCCTTGGAATAGGTACACTACCAAAGTTTACAGCTCTTAATAGGTTGGATTGCCCTCCTGCATTGGTTTCGGGATCATAACTAAAGAAATTGTCAAAAGAAATCAGATTTCTTCCTTTAAAAGCAATAGTCATATCTTTAATACCTTTAATTAATTCAGGAAAGGAATAACTGATAGAGACTTCACGTAGTTTTACAAAAGATCCATCTTCCATTCTAAATTCTTGTATGGGATATATGGATGAGATATATCCTCTTGGTAATTCTCCGCTTAATTCTTGCTCTGCTAGTCGACCGACACCAACTCCTTGTCGGGTTCTTTTATCTGCGTCAAAAACATCAAAACCTTGTACTGCTTCCCATAACATAGAAAAAGAAAAGTTTTTATAGCTAAAATCTGTTCCTACCCCTAGAATAAAATCAGGATTAGGATCGCCAATCACTCGTCTTAAGTTGCTTCCCGTGGGTTGTCCATTGGCATCTCGTAGTACTTCACCTGTGACTGGATCTCCTTTCTCAGGTTGAGGTAATCCATCTTCTGTCAAAAGCAAGCTTCCGTTAGTATTGCGAGCAAAGTAGGTGCCATAAAATACTCCTAGCGGTTCTCCTTCTCTTACTTGAGGTGGGGCACCAGATACTGTAGCAATTGATATGGGACCACCTATAGTTTTGGTCACTTCATTTTGATTCCGGCTAAAGTTGGCATTCAGGTTCCATTGCATTTTATCATTTTTAATCGGAGTAATCCTTAGATAGGCTTCTAAACCATTATTTTTCATGGTGCCAACATTTTCAAATCTGGTAGACCCCCCTTCAGACGGAGCTATCGTCCTCTGAACAATGAGGTCAGAAATTTCCTGGTTGTAATATGTGAAAAGAACTGAAATTCGGTTATTGAGAAAACTGAGGTCTGTTCCTATTTCAAATTCTTTAAGGCGTTCTACCTCCAGGCCTTCATTACCCAGAGAGCTGGATTGATTTAATGGGTCTGATCCCAAAAATTCACTGGGCTGATATCTGCCAAATCGCGAATAAGGACCAACCGCAGTCAAATTACCTGCCTCACCAAATGAAGATCGAATACGAGCGGAGTTGATAACGTTACCTATTCCAGAATTTTTCCAGAAGTCCTCATTAGAAAGCACATAAGACCCTGATATTTTAGGATAGAAATTGGTCCTCTTATCCGGATCAAAGTTGGTAGCGCCATCTATACGTCCGGCTAATGTGAGGAAGTATCTATCGCTAAAGGATAAGGTCTCTTGTAAAAAACCACCAAAAATTTCTATTTCGTCATCACTTAATTGTGTCTGAAGTGGTATCGTTGGAACTCCGCTTTCATCGAGACCTCTACCTTGGGTTCCTGTGTATTCTAATTTACTGGATTGAAAATTATAACCAATAATGGTTTGAGAATTAATCGTTTCAGACAAATCAAAATCTAAAGTAGCATTGATATCGTAATTCCAGTTAAAAATATCTGCTTCTGCATTTCCAAGGTATCCATTGTCAAAATAAGCTGAATTTACTGGCGAATATGGATATACAGGAATAGAAATATTTCCTTCTTGTTTATAAGTATCAACACCCAAAATCTGGTCTATAGTAAGGAATTTAAGTGGTTTTAAAGATACTTTCAGGCTAGGGACAAATCGATTTACTTCTTGAGTAATATCAAATTCTTCTATAATGGTCAATGGATTGACTCGAGTAGGTTCTACACTTTGCAGGTTTCCATTTTCATCTCTTCGAGTGGCATCGTAAATATTATTGGTAATATTTACAGCATTTATAGGACTCCAAAACACGTTTCCATCAGGTTTCTCGTCGGATTGACTGTTTACATAATAAAAGCCCAGGTCATAGGACAACCAATCTGTAACCTTGTGATTGAGTGATAATCTTGTGGATAATCTTTCGTACTTTGTATTTTTAATGATCCCTTCGTTTGAGGTATATCCTATAGAACCTGCATAACTTAATTTTTCATTCCCATCTCGATAGGAAATATAATGATCACTACCTATCCCAGTTCTGAATATTAGGTCCTGATAGTCATATCGTTGTACTTCTACCTTGTTTGTCAATAAATTTGCAAAGGGAGTCGTGTTTCCATCTGCATCTCTACCAAATATAGGCCATAATCGAACGTCTTCTCCTCCAAATTGTTCGCCACGAAGGTTGGTGTCTACTTTTTTTCTAAGGTCATTGATATTTGTTGATGTTTTGATAAATATTTCTGGGCCATCACCAAAATTACGTCCACGTTTAGTAGTAATGATCACTACACCATTAGATGCTCTTGATCCATAGATAGCTGCAGCAGCAGATCCGTTAAGAATGTTGATATCTGCAATATCATTGGGATTGAAATCTACTAAACGATTTTGTCCTGGGGATGCATCACCGGCACTTACATTGATATTAGTCACATTTGTAGTAAGGTTACTTGCAATTACTCCATCTATAATGTATAAGGTGTCAGATGATCCACTAATGGTACTAGGTCCTCGCAGGCGGATGGAAAAACCACCTGCCGGATCTCCTGAGTTTTGTGTAATTTGCGCTCCTGGAATCTTGCCTTGTAAGGCCGAAGTAACATCTACAGGGTTTGATTTTACTAAATCACCTGCTTTGATAGAAGTAACTGCATTTCCTAGTTTTTTCCTTTCCTGAACCACAGTAGAACCAGTAACAATGACTTCATCCAGACTTAATAAATCTTCTGTAATCTGAAAATCTTGTACAATTTCAGTTTCCGTGCCTAAAGTAATAGTAATTTTCTGTGTAGAATATCCTAAAGAACTTACTATCAATTGATAATCTCCTGATGCAGTTGAAGCAGTGAAAGTATATTTTCCGTCAAAGTCGGATACACCTCCAAAGGAAGAACCTTCTATATATACTGATACTCCAGGGATCGGTACGCTGGTTGCTTGATCTGTAACGGTTCCTGAAATAGTATAAAAATTGTTCTGCGCATTTACTACAGAACAGAATGTCATAAATAGTAATAGACTTACTATTTTTTTTACGGGTATTCGCCGTAATAATTTGCCCCTATTTTTCATATAATTGTGTTTAGAATTAGCTCACATTTTTGGAACCCGAAACGAGTTCTTAGAATTTGTATCGCACAAATCCTTCTATGGCTTCATATTCAGGAAGCCCAAGTTTGTTATACTTTATGGCAGTAGATTTGTTTCGTTCTTCGGCACGCTGCCAAAATTCGCGGGCGTCATTGCCAGGAAACATAGCACTATCTTTTTGAGACTGGTGCTTAAAAATCGCACTGCGTTTGCGGGCCATGTCTTTGGGACCAATGGGTACTGCCATCTCCATATCAGAGATATCCCATTCTTGCCAGGCGCCACGATATAACCATACATACGTATTATTGATCCATGGAACATTTTCTTTAACAAGTCGATCAATAGCTTCGTAGATAATTTTGAGGCAAACTCTATGGGTGCCATGAGGATCTGAAAGATCTCCCGCAGCAAAAATTTGATGAGGTTTTGTTTTTTGTAATAAGTCGTAGGTAATTTGTACATCTTCTTCACCTGGAGGTTTCTTTTTAATCGCTCCGGTTTCATAAAACGGAAGGTTTAAAAAATGCGCGTTTTCTTCTAATACATCACAATACCTGCAGGCAGATAATGCTTCCCCTTTTCTAATCAATCCTTTAAAATTTTGAATTTCGGGAGTATCGATGTCTCCCGGGGATTTATTTTCAATAAAATGTCGTACTTGTTTTAAAAGTATAGAAAGTTCTTCACTGGCTTGTTGATTTTTAACCACATCTCTGGTAAAATCCAGAAAGCGTATTACTTCATCATCAAATACTGCTATGTTACCCGAAGTTTGATATGCTACATGTACATCATGTCCCTGATCTACCAGTCGAAGTAACGTGCCTCCCATAGAGATCACATCATCATCGGGATGCGGACTAAATATCAAAGAAGTTTTTGGATACGGTTCTGCACGTTCTGGTCTATTGGAGTCATCAACTCTTGGCTTCCCTCCAGGCCAGCCTGTTATGGTACGTTGTAGTTGATTAAATACTCTTAGGTTAATTTCCTCGGCAGAACCTATCTCGGCAATTAGACTACCCATACCAAATTCATTGTAATCTTCATTGGTGAGTTTTAATAATGCCTTATCCAACTTTTCTGAAAGCCAGATGGCTGCTCTTTTAATTAAGGTATTATTCCAATGGCAATCAGAGACCAACCAAGGAGTTTTTACTCGGGTAAGTTCTGAAGCTGCAGCCTCATCAATAATAAAGGTGCAATTGTTATGTTTTTGAAGGAAAGTAGCTGGTATGAAGTCGGTAACTTCTCCTTCTATGGATTGATTGATAATATTGGCTTTTCCTTCTCCCCAAGCTAATAAAAATATCTTTTTGGCGGCCATTATAGTTCCTACACCCATAGTAATAGCTCTTGCGGGTACGCTTTCTTCTCCAAAAAAGTCACTGGCAGCATCAAGTCGGGTAACTTTATCCAAACGAATTAAACGAGTTTTGCTGTTTATAGAGGATCCAGGTTCATTAAATCCTACATGTCCGGTTCTACCGATACCTAGTATTTGAATATCGATTCCTCCATAATGTTGAATTAGGTTTTCATAGGCTTCGCAAGCCTGTTTTATTTGATCAATAGGTAAAGTGCCATCCGGGATATGAATATTTTTCTTCTCAATATCTATATGATCAAAGAGATGCTCATTCATAAATCGAACATAACTTTGCAATGATTTTGGTTGGATAGGGTAGTATTCGTCTAGATTAAATGTGATTACATTTTTGAAACTTAGCCCTTCGTTTTTATGAAGTGCTACCAAATATTCATATACTTTGGTTGGACTAGAACCTGTAGCCAATCCTAAAACTGTATGCTTACCAAGTTCTGAATTTTCTTTAATAAGTTTTGCTATTTGGTGAGCAACATAACGCGATGCTTTTTCAGAACTTTCATAAATCGATGCTTCGATTTTTTCGTATTTTTTTGATTCTGGATCAAGAAGATACTCCAGTTTAGGGTCCTTAGAAAGCATTTCCATAAGCAATGTATTTTTGTGTGAATACTATGTAACGAATAAGTCAGTACTAAATTAATGTATTAAATTCTAATTTTTGCAATATTTTGCTGTTTTTATTAACAAAAGCGAGTTAATTACTATATTTGCTATTAAAATATTGCAAAAAACTGCAATTTATAAAATGTATGCTTAAGGAAGAACGTCAACAAGTAATTATCAACGAGGTAAGAATTCATAGTAGGGTTTCATTATCTGAGTTATCTGATAAACTGGATGTATCTATAGATACTGTTAGAAGAGATGTTAAAGAATTAGATAAACTAGGAACTCTGAAAAAAGTGCACGGAGGGGCTGTATCTCTCGGTTTTGCACTTCATAATTATAAGGAGCAAAATATTTACCTGCATGAAAAAAAATCTAATATTGCAGAAAAGGCAATTTCATTGATTCCGAATCGAAGTGTAATTCTGATTAGTGGGGGTACAACCAATCTTGAGATGGCTAGATTGTTACCTTCTAAATTAAAAATAACAGTTTTTACCCCAAGCTTACCTATAGCAATGCAGCTTATCTTGCATCCCAATGCTGAAGTTATTTTTATCGGAGGAAAATTATCGAAAGAGGCAAAAATAACAACAGGAGGAAAGGCAATTTATGACTTATCGCAGATTACAGTTGATATAGGTTTTATAGGTACTGGGTATATAGATTCACAAAATGGACTTACCGAATTTGATTGGGATGTAGTACAAATGAAAAAAGCAATGATAGCGGCTTCAAAAAAAGTGATAGTACCAACAATATCAGAAAAATTAAATACATATCAGTGTTATAAGACTTGTGATTTGAATACTGTTGATACTCTAATAACAGAGTTAGATCCCGATGCTCATCAATTAGATCCGTTCAGAAGTCATAATATCAAGATTTTGTAAGTTACTTCTTCTAAAGAGTGGATAATAGTCTTAAAATATACGTTAGCAAAAGGCTTCCTTTTTAGGGATTATATTTTAGTAATATACTGAAGATCGAGTATCTCTGTATTGATTTCGGGCAAGGATTTTTTATAATAAAAATCAATAATTTGATTCTCTAGGTAAGGTCTAATAGCTTCGATATTATTTTCATTATAAAGTCTGTAAACGTATACTCCTTCTGATTTTTTGAATGCTTTCATAAGCTCATCAGGGTTCTTAACAATATCGATATTTTTATATTTTTCAAATTTTTTCTTCATCCATCGATGGCAGGACAATTTGGTCTGGCTATCAATAAGATCCTTTTTAAGTTGATCAAATTTCTCGATATTAGAAAAATCTTCATTTAATGCTCGATCCAGGGAGACTTTGGCTTTTGTAAATTGTCGCTCAAATTTAAAATCGACAACGTACATATCCTTTTTTACTTTCTTTACTACTTCATAAAGAGCATTTTCATAAATATTGGCAAAATCTTCATAGCTATATAAGGCATTCAGGAATATAATAGCGTTTTTCTTGTAATATTTTGGAATAGGTTGTTTTTTGGCTTTTATGAAAAGGGTATGAAGTTCTTGTTCAATCTCATCGGGAATATCTACAAATTTTGAGTCGTTCTTTAGTGCTCTTAATTGTGCGGTAATCTGAAGCCGTGTTCCTTTATATAGTTCGGACTTATGTTTAAACCTATATTTATTTGGAGAGATTTCTTCGTTTTGGGCAGTAATTTGGATTGAGGTTAAAAGCATTATAAAAAATGCCAAAAACCTTGTAAATAATAGTTTGGTCGGTATTTGTTTGCCCCTCATTTGTGTGTTAACGATAACATAGTATTAATAACGTATAATCACCGACGATTATTTTTTAATACTACTAACTTCTTCTAAAGTTACCATTTTTTTTTGAGTATTACCCCAGCTGTTCATAATGTAGTTCATTACATCGGCAATTTCTTCATCTTCTAGACCTAATGAGGTCATGGCACTGTTATAGGGCTTGCCATTTACTTCGATGGGTCCGTTTAGGCCATATTTTATGGAGTGAATACTTTCCTTGCGTTTATTGATTAACCAATCTGATCCTGCCAATGGCGGAAACACATTGGGAGTTCCTTTCCCATCGGGCAAATGACATTGCATACAGAAATCTGAATAAATCTCTTTTCCACGAGCAATGCTTTCGTTTAATTTAGCATCTTGTAGATCAAAAGTGATATCCTTGGTGTATGATGCTTTAGAATTTCCGTTTTGGGTAATTATAAAGACTGTTGTAATAAAAACAGCGATTTCTAATGCACCTATTTTCTTAAGATGTTTTATCATTTTACTTCTGGGATTATTTTAACAATGCCTTTATTTTCTATGGCTACATATATAAAACCATCAGGCCCTTGTCGTACATTGCGAACTCGCCCCATATCATCTAGCAATTTTTTCCGACCTGTAACTTTGTCGTTGGTTAACTCCACAAGTTCTAAATATTGAAATACCAAAGAACCTACCAATAGATCATTTTTCCAATCTGGGTATTTGTCACTAGTAACAAAATCCATTCCACTTGGTGCTATAGAGGGTACCCAATAGTAAAGGGGTTGCTCCATATCTTCTTTTTTGGTAATATCAGTAATTTTGGTACCGCTATAATTAATCCCATAGGTAATTACCGGCCAGCCATAATTTACACCCTTTTTTATAGGATTGATCTCATCACCACCTCTTGGACCATGTTCGTGTACCCAAATAGTTCCATCGGGATGTAGTGCCATGCCTTGTGGATTTCTATGACCATAGGAGTAAATGGCTTTTTTTGCTCCTTTTTCATTTACAAACGGATTGTCTTTTGGAATACTGCCATCGTCATTCAATCTATAAATTTTTCCGCCATCTTTGGTAATGTCTTGTGGATTAACATCTCGGTTTCCACGATCTCCAATACAGAAATATAAGTAGCCATCATTATCAAATTCTATACGAGATCCAAAATGATGTCCTCGTGTGGTATTGGGTGTTCCTTTGTATAGTTTTTCAATATTAGTTAATTGATCGTTTTCTAACTTAGCTCGTATCAGAGCCGTGTTTCCGCCTTTTTCTGTGCCTTCTTTTGAAGAATAGGTGATATAGATCCATCCATTTTCTTCGTAGTTAGGATGTAATTCTATATCTAATAACCCTCCTTGATTTCGATTATATACTTCGGGAACATTGCCAATAGAAGTCTTTTTTCCTTCTTTGAAATGAATAAGTTCACCACTTTTTTCTGTGATCAACATACTCCCATCTGGTAACCATGTCATGCCCCAGGGTATTTGTAATTCAGGTACAATTAATTCTGTAGTATAATTTTTCGGATCAGCTTCCAAAGGAACATCATTTTCTTTGGTTTCTTGGGCACAAGCTGAAATAAAGGTGATCGAAAGGATCAGAAACGAAAGTAATTTCATCTATTGAGTTTTATATCTTTTTCGGAAAAGTACAAAGAAATTTATTTTATAATCTATAATTTATGTTAATCCCACCGTACATATTAAAAGGCAATCCTGAGTAAAAATATCTGGGAGCATTACCACCAAAACCTCTTGCGTTGATCTGAAGCTGAGATGCGTATTTGGCATCAAGTATATTGTTTGCTCCCAATGAGAGATCATAAAAGAAGTGGTTACCGATACTGTTTTTAAAACCAATTTTACCATGTAGCAACTCATAACGATCACTAAAAACGGTATTGGCGTCATTGGCAGGAATATTACCAACCGTTTGAAAGGTAAAATTGCCATAAAATCCTTTTATTGAAGTAAGATCCAGTCCCAGATTAATTACTTCTGATGGTACTCCTGTAAGATCGTTTCCAGAGAAATCATCATCTAGATCTACGAATTCATCAAATGTATAATCGTTAATGGATGCATTAACAAAGAAGTTTAATTGATAGGGCGTTTTTCTTATAAGATTGTAGTTTAGCTCTGCTTCGATACCATTATGAGTCGTTTTTCCTGCATTAATGGCAAAGAAGTTATCTTCAACTGTCCTTCTGGATACCAATAAGTCTCGAACTTTAAGCATATATAATGATAAAGATCCATGAAGTTTTTCAAAAAACCAGAATCGTGTTCCCATTTCATAGTTCCAACCAATTTCGGGTTTGATGTCGGGATTAAAAATACCATCAGGCAAAAGTGTTTCAGAGGTAGTAGGAGTAGAGAACCCATGTGCCATATTTCCAAAAAGAATCAGATGGGGGTTTAGCTCATAATTAACTCCAAGTTTTGGTGAAAGTATGGGGTTAAAATCAAATGTTCCTGAACTATCATCGCCGTCAGACAAAAATCTATCTTCAATATCAAAAAACGTTTGATTGAGGTGTATCCCAAGATTAAATTTCAACTTTTTGGAAACTCTATAATTTGCTTCAGCAAAAAGATTATAATAATATCGTTTTTCATCCAGATCAGAAAGTTGAATCCCTTGCACACTTCCTGTTCCTATCGGGAAGTCTTCATAAAGGTTTTCGAATGTTTTTCCATTGTAAGTATCATAAAAAAGCTCACCACCAACCGTCCAACTCAGTTCTTTTTTTGCTAAAAGATGACGGCCTAAAACCCTGCTTCGTATCCCAAAACTATTTGACTTTTCTTCAAGAATGTTAAAAGGCCTGGGTTCGTAATTATTCCTAAAAGAACTAAAAATACTAGTATTATGAGTGAGTTTCGGATTGTAGATGTGTTTCCAAGTAATTCCCAGAATTCCGTAATCCACGTCTTCAAAAGCTTTAGAACGCCCCCAGGTAAAAGCCGCTTGTCTTGGTGTATTTTCAAAAGCCGATTGATCTAACGAACTAGGGATTCCTGCTTTCAAATTAATATAGCTCCCAAGTATCGTAAAGTTATTCTTCTTTCCGGCATCAATAGCAGAAGTAATAGTTACAGTATTTCGATCATATTCATTATTATCTCTGTATCCATCGGTATGATTGTTACTGTACAGAATATTAAGATTGTAATTCTCTTTTCCCAATGAAGCGTTGGCTAGTACTCTTTGTAATCCATAGCTTCCAAAAATAGATGAGATCGTACCTTCTGTTATTTTGGAGCGTGTAAATTCTGGTTGTAATAATATGGTGCCACCAAGCCCTACACCATAGCTGCTAGAAGACGGGCCTTTATGTATTTCTATACGAGATAAAGCCCCAAGTTCAAGGTCTTCGATAGAAGATTCTCCATTGCCATCGGTTAGCGGGATATCTCCAAAATATGCTCTAATGTTGGCCGTGCCAAATAGATTGCGAGCACCAATACCTCTTATAGAAATTCTATTGGTGTTAAGAGTTGCGTTTTGCATAAAAACACCGGGAATTCGGTTTAGAATTGGATGTAGCGCTATAGGGTTTCCTCTGTTTATATCTTGTGAAGAAATTACAGAAACGGCTTCAGTCGCTTCTTTATGTAGAATTGGAATGGCAATATTATTGATGATTACTTCTTCGAGATCGGTGATTTTTTGGATGAGGGTTACCCTAATTTGTGTGCTAGTCGTAATCTCTTGTAGGGTATTGAAATATCCCTCCTTCGAAACTTCAATTGTGCCATTAGCTACTATTGTAAAAGAGCCATTTGCATCGGTAAATACTTCTTTGCCTGATTTTTTATCTAGAATTTTAGCATTTTCAATTGGGGTATTGGTAGCATCGTCCAAAACTATTCCTGTGATATTATATTGTGAAAAAACAGGAAAGGTCGAAACAAGAATTAGGAGTACAAGTATTTTTTTCAAGATTTGTTTTTCTTCAAATATCGGAAACTAAAGGTAATCAGATTTAAAAATCATGATTGTGTTAACGAAAATGTACCAGTTTCAGAAAATGAAACTGGAATCTATTATCATTGCATGGAAAAAAAATAGATATCAATAGCTAAAGTATAATTGATAGAGTATTATAAAGAAGAGGATTGAAGCTACTTTTAAGGATCTACCTTTGTGGTTTGATAGTTTTGTTTTAAGTTTGTGTAATCACAAATTTAATGCAGAAACGTAATGGGGGAATAAAAATATCGTTTCTGTTCGCATTTCATCTACTCTATTTTAGTCAAATTTATGAAGAAAACAATGTTATTTGTGACGTTACTTACGTCTACGCTTTTTTATGCCCAAGAAAAAATTGAGTTTATAGATTACTATGATATTATAGATGAAATATCTGAATTCAAGGAAAAACAAGACTATTCTAAGATGATAGAATATCTTGATAAAATTAGTCCAAATGATTCATTATATGAATCAGTTCTGGTAACAAAATCGTATTACCTTCTTCAGGACGAAAAATATGACGAGGCCATAAAAATAGCGGACACCGGATTAAAAATGCTCGATGGAGAAGAAAGATATTCTTTTTTGTTAAACAAAGGAGTAGCATTTCTTCGATCAGAAAGCTTTGAAGAAGCTCTAAAGGTGTATAATGATGCGATTAAAGAATTTCCTAAAAATCATATGTTGTTTTACAATCGTGCAATTGTATATGAAAAATTGGAAAAGCCGGATAAAGCGCTAAAGAATTATATACAATCTATTACCTTAAATCCATTTTATGCAGATAGCCATTTACAGCTAGGCAAAATATGCTTTACCGAGAATAAGACCAGCCAGGCATTAATGGCACTTAATATGTACCTTTTATTGAATCCAGACGGAGAAAACTCTTTTGATATTCTTAATTCGGTCAACACATTAGTTTCAAAACAAAATGACGCGAAACCTACAGGGATTATGATATCTGAAGATGATGAAACGTTTGAAGATATCGATTTAATAATCAATAATAGAATAGCCCTTAATGCCAATTATAAAATAAAAAACAAAGTTAATATAGCGTTGACAAAACAAAATCATGCTCTTTTTGAACAGTTAGAAGAGTATGAAGGTAATGAAGGGTTTTGGGATAAGAAATATGTGCCATTTTATAAATGGGTTTTTGAAAATAATCACTTCGATAATTTTACCTACACCATTTCTTATTCTATAAAGAACCCTGTTTTCAAAAAAGTGGTGGATAAGAATACTTCTGAAATAAAAACATTCATCGATCTGGCATATGTCAAGTGGAAAGAGATTCTGAGTGATGACAATGAACAAATGTTCGAGGGGAAAAAACAAAAAATTGCTCAGGTATTTGAAGGGTTTAACCTTCAGGCAGTTGGTATAAGTAAAGAAGGTAAAAAAGTGGGGAATTGGGAGATGTATAACGAGCAAGGAAAACTTACCGGTAGAGGTAAATTTAATGAAGAAGGAAAAAGAACAGGTGAATGGACCTGGTATGATGATCACGGAAGGGTTTCTGACAAGGAAAGCTATAAAGACGGATTGGTAGATGGAAAATACACTTCTTTTTATGATAATGGTAATGTTAATATAGCATGTAATTATAAAGAAGGAAACCTTGATGGAGAGTACAGAACGTATAATCAAAATGGAGCTTTGATCGAGAAAAAAATATTCTCAAAAGATAAGCTGGATGGAGAGTATCGTTCTTTCCATGCAATTGGCGAATTGGCAAAGAACTATATAGTAAATTATAAAGAAGGTAATCCCGAAGGAGAACTAGAACAATATTACGCAAATGGAGAGCTTTTTAAGAAAAGAAGTTACAAAAATGGTAAGATTATTGGAAAAGAACAACTGTATTTTAACAATGGTACACTAAAAGCAGAATATACCTATATCGATGGGATATCTGAAGGACCCTACAGCACCTATCATAAAAATGGTACAAAATCTGAGGTAGGTACGACAAGTAAAGGATATTATAACGGCGAATGGAAGTTGTATTATCCCGATGGAACCATTATGAATGAATTTACATACAATGAAGGAGAATTAAATGGTCCATATAAAGAATATGATATCGATGGTAAATTGCACTATGAATTTGTGTATCGAAATGACGAGTTTATAGAGCATAAACATTTTAATAAAACCGGAGAAATAATTAACGAAGCCAAGAAGAAAAAAGGAGCGTTTTATTATCAAGGATACTCTCCATTAGGCGATTTGGTAACCGAAGGTATGTACGATGTAAAAGGAGGAAAAAAGGGCGAATGGAAATATTATCAAAGTGGGGTCTTGGTCGACAAAGGGATCTATGATGATAATATGTTACAAGATAAGTACTTGGAGTTTTATAAATCTGGGCAAAAAAAGGCGATTACAGAGTATAAAAATGATTCTTTGTCTGGGTATTATGTTAGCTATCATAAAAACGGTAACATTTCAAGGCAGGGTTGGCACAAAGATGGTACGAGTCACGGAACCTGGATCTCTTATTATTATGATGGTAAAATAAAAGAGAAGAAATTTTATCATAAAGGACAGCTACATGGGATTCAGGAATATTATGGGGTCGAAGGAAAACTATATTCCAAAAGTAAATACAAGTTTGGAGATTTGGTTTTGGAAATCTTTTATGCTCCTAATGGAAATATGTTACAAGAAGTAGTATATGATCAGAAACAGAAGAATCATACCTTATCAATAAAACAATATAATGGCAGTGTATATTCTACCACCGACTATTTGTATGGTGTGAAACATGGTAATTATGTGAGGTATAATTATGATGGAAAAAAGGCCATTGAAGGAGCATATTTTAATGGAAAGTTTCACGGTACCTGGAAATGGTACTACGACAATGGGCAAATTAGCTTGCAGGGAGATTACTATCATGGAGAAACTATTGGAGAATGGAAAGAGTTTTATGAAGATGGTGAATTGGAAGAAAAGTATACCTATGTTTCTGGGAAACTTGATGGAGTAGCTGAAGTTTACAGCGATGAAGGCGTACTTACCAGAACCACCCAATATAAAAATGGTAAACTTCATGGCGAAAGAAGGTTTTATAGCCCAGAAGGTAAATTGCAGTTAGTACGATATTACCATAATGATAAAATTATTGGATATAGCTATAATGATACTAGCGGAAAGCTTAAACCTATGATTCCGATTGAGAATTTTACCGGAGAGATTAAAGCCTTTTTTGATAATGGAAAACCATCTATCCAAATGGAATTCAAAAACGGAATGTTTGTAAATGAGTTTAGAGCGTATTATTATAATGGACAGCTAGAACGTAGTGCTGTATACAAAGACGGGGATAATCATGGGGCATATGTCTTTTACTATAAAGATGGTTCTGTTAAAAAAGAAATGAATTATCTTCATGATTTATTACAAGGCAAATACAAGAAATATTATCCAAACGGTAAAATAAAAGAAGAAAGAAACTATTTAAATGATAGTCGTAGTGGTATAACTAAATATTTTGATGAGAACGGAAAACTAATTAAAGAACGCTCTTATTTCAATGATATTCAAGAAAAATAATTGTTGATTATGAAGAAGATTTTATTTTTTGCAGGAATGATCATGTTACTTCCTTTGCAGGCAAAGGCACAGAAATCTCCTGTTTATGAATTGTACAAGCAAAAATATCCAGATGCGCATGCGGTCAGGTTGCTAGAAGAAAGAAAAATAGACATTAGTCTTGAAGACAATGAGATATTGATCACGCAAGATATTTTCGAAGAAGATTTATATCTAGATAAAGCAGCAACCTATGGTTCTAAAAGATCTATAAATTATTCTTCATTTTTTGATATAGAATCTGTAGAAGCTTCTTCGCTTTTATATGAGAACGGAAAGTATAATGAACTTGAGGTAAAAGATTTTATCGAAAAAGATGAAATGGATGGATCTTTTTATGATGATAGTAGATCTATTAATTTTATTTACCCAAGTCTTCAACCAGGAGCAAAATCCAAGCTTAAGTATAGAGAAAAAATCAAAAACCCTAGATTTTTGAACTCATTTTATTTTGCAGATTTCAAACCTATTGTCAAAAGTAAAGTAACCATTAGTGTTGATAAAGAGATATCTCTAAAGTTTAAAGAATTTAATACAGATAGTGTAAATATTAGTTTCACTGAAAAAGAAAAAAGAGGGAAAAAGATTTATACCTGGGAAGCTAATGATATTGATGAATATGACCTGGATAGAGGAGCTCCTAATTTCAGAAATACTTTTCCTCATATCATACCGATAATAACCGAATATGATTCAGGTGATAAAAAGGTAAAGCTTCTCGATAACGTTTCAGATTTGTATGGATGGTATTATTCACTTGTGAAAGATGTAAATACTGAAGAAGCAGACGAAGAGCTTAAGAAAATTGTAACCATTCTTACACAGAACAAAAAAACAGATCTTGAGAAGGTAAAGGCAATTTATTATTGGGTACAAGAAAATATTAAATACATTGCTTTTGAGTATGCACTTGGAGGATTTATACCCAGAGAGGCAAATGATGTATTCAACAAAAAGTATGGTGATTGTAAAGATAATTCCAGCATTCTGTATAAAATGTTAGATATAGCCGGTCTCAAAGGTAATCTTACCTGGATAGGAACACGCAGTATTCCTTACAAGTATAAAGAGGTACCAACACCTGCCGTAGATAATCATATGATATTGTCCTATATAGAAGGAGATGAGGTTTATTTTCTGGATGCTACCGGTCGATATATCCCTATTGATATGCCATCTTCATTCATTCAGGGTAAGGAGGCGTTGATTTCAATTAATGAAAAAGAATTTAAGATTAAGGAAGTCCCCATAATGGACTCCAAAAGAAATACTATTGTAGATTCTACCTTTATCAGAATCGAAGACAAAGTGATTAAGGGAACGGGAAATTTTAAGTTATCTGGATACCCAAAAATCGATTTCTTCAATGCATTAGAGACAGAAAAAAATGAAAAAGAACTAAAGGACCTGTATACACGAGAACTTAGAAAAGGAAACAACAAGTTTTTAATCGATGGCTTTAAAGAAACGAATAAGTACGATTATGATAAGGATTTTCTGGTTGAGTACACATTCAATATCAAGGATTATGTAAATGGACTTGAGGATGAAACTTTTATTAACCTTAACCTTGATAGAAAACTTAGTGGATTAAAATCCAAAAAGGATCGTAAAAATGATAGGGAATATCGTTACAAGTCGAACGAAAAGTTTATTACTACGCTGGAGGTTCCCAAGGGTAAAATTGCAGATTATATTCCCGAAAATTTCAAGGTATCTAATAATTTTTTCAGTTGCTCTATAACATATACTCAAAAAGATAACACTATCATATATAAACTGGAAACAAATCTTGATTTTATATTGCTTACACTTGATCAGCAAAAAGAATTAAATAAACTTATTAAGAAGGTTGAAAAAAACTTTAAAGAAGTCATTATTTTAAAAGATAAAAAATAACAAAAAGTAGAAAATGAAGATATTAAAACTAATAGTAATTGTATTAGGCTTACTTACTACCAATATGTTTGCTCAAAAATCACCTTTTTATGAAGTGTATACTTGGCAAGAAAAACCTATTGAAAATATTGAATTAGATAAATTTAAGGATAAGGATATTGTAGCATTCAAGGATAAGACTGTAAATGAGTTCTTTTTTATAAATGAAAATGCTTTGGTTGAGTATTCTTTAGTGCATAAGATGTATTGGTTAAACTCTAATGATAAGATTGAGGAATATAATAAAGTGTATCTTCCGTATTCGGCAGGGTCTGAAGTTGTTAAAAATAAGGCACGTGTAATAACAGCTGACGGAAAAATACAAGAACTAGATGATTCAAAAATTTTAACGGCCAAAGATGACGAAACTCAAAGGACCTATAAGTATTATGCCCTCGAAGGGGTAGAAAAGGGAAGTTTTATAGAGTATTATTATGTGGTTAAAAAGTATCCTGATTATACTGGAAACAGGATAACATTACAATCGGATATTGATAAACAAAATATCGAGTTTGATCTAATTGCACCCGTAAATTTGATCTTTAAATCAAAGAGCTATAATGACTTGCCACAAATGGTTAGGGATACCACAAATACCGAAAAAAATCATTGGAAATTACATTTGGAGGAGCTTGAAGGGTTAGAAGATGAAGAACAGGCTCCATATAAGGCAATGGCCAAATATTTGATCTATAAATTAAAAAATAATTCAGCAAACCCTTCAAATGATATTGTTACATATGGTATTGTTTCTCAAAATATTTATGGTTCTATATATGCCGAAAATGATAATAAGATAAATAGTAAACTCAATAAGTTTGTAGCATCAATAGATGGAGCAAAAGATGAGGATTTGGCTCAAAAAATTAGAGCCATCGAAAATTACATAAAAACTAATGTATTTGTAACAGAGGTAAAACGAGAGGACCTTGAAGATTTGTCCAGTATTATAGATAATAAAGTTGCCAGCGAGTCTGGAGTGGTTAAGCTATACGGTGCTATTTTTAATGCATTAGATATTAAACATCAAATTGTTTTAACTAGTGATCGTAGAGAGCTTAAATTTGATAAATCGTTTGAAGCGTATAACTTTTTACAAGAATATTTGATTTATTTTCCTAAAATCAAATTGTATATGGCACCCACAAAGTTAGAATCCAGACTTGGTTATCCACCTGGTTATCTAACAGATAATTATGGCCTGTTTATAAAACAAGTTACTTTGGGCGGTTTTACATCGGGTGTGGGAAGTGTAAAGTACATCAAACCCGTAAATTATGATAAGACCAATTACAACTTGGTGATGAATGTAAACTTTGATAGCGAAGACCTTACTATTACAAACCTAAAAATGGATCGTACTATGGATGGGTATTATGCTGTTTTTGTACAACCTTTTATGGATATTGCAAAGCAAGAGGATAAAGACGAAATGGCAGACGGAATTATCAAATCTATCAATGAGAATGTAGAAATAGTTGAAAAGAAAATGTTTAATGACTCCTCCAAAGATTTTGGTAACAAACCTCTACAAATAATTGCAGATATAAAGTCTGAAGAGTTTGTTGAGAAGGCGGGTAATAAATATCTTTTCAAAGTAGGAGAGTTATTGGGTCCTCAGCAGGAAATGTATCAGGAGAAAGCTCGAATTCTGCCTGTAGAAAATGAATTTGAAAGAAGTTACGATAGAAAAATAATCGTTGAAATTCCTGAAGGATACCAGTTCAAGAATTTAGATAATATTAATATGGATGAATCTTATAAGGAAGATGATGAGGAATTATTCATGTTTAAATCTTCTTATGAAATAAAAGATAATCAACTTGTTATAGCCATTAAAGAATACTATAATAAAAATATTATAGGCGTTCCGATTTATGAAGAATATAGGACCGTTATTAATAGTGCTGCTAATTTTAATAAAGTAACATTAGTATTAGAGAAGAATTAAAATGATTTAGGATATTTAAGATGTATATATTTAAAAAAGGTGGAACTATAGCTTCCATCTTTTTTATTTTCAATTATGAAAACTTCGATTTGAAGTTTCAATGAATAAGAAAAACCGACCATAATAACACAAAGCAACTATATTGGTATGCTTCACTTTAAAAAATTGGAATGCTACATTTTAGAAGATCTTAAATAGCTTTGTTCATTAGGCTATTCATAATATATGTAATTATATTTGATTAAACTTCTGATACCTATGAAATACATTTATTTTATTTTAATACTTGTAGCGACTGCTTGTACTAAAGAACCACAAACAGAATTATCCCGTTGGGAAACTCATAGTGCCAATACCGAGATCATTAGAGATAATTTCGGAGTCCCGCATATTTATGGAAAAACTGATGCAGATGCTGTATTTGGTTTATTATATGCTCAATGTGAAGATGATTTTAATCGTGTTGAAAGAAATTATATTTGGGCCATCGGTCGACTTGCCGAGGTGGAAGGAGAAGAAGCAATTTATAGCGACCTCAGAGCAAGATTATTTATGACCAAAGAGGAAGCTATACAGCGCTATGAGACTAGTCCCGAATGGTTAAAAAAACTTTGCGTAGCCTTTGCAGACGGAATTAATTATTACTTGTATAAACATCCAGAGGTTAAACCAAAATTATTGACACATTTTGAGCCCTGGATGCCGATGTATTTTAGTGAAGGATCTATAGGAGGAGACATCGAACGTATATCCACAAAAGATATCGAAAAATTTTATGAAAAAGAACCCTCATCGGTTTTAGCAAGTAAAATTAATGATGGGCTCATACGCCTTGCAGATAATGAGCCAAGAGGTTCTAATGGATTTGCTATTTCAGGAAAATTAACAACATCAGGCAATGCTATGCTACTTATTAATCCACATACATCATTTTTCTTTCGTGGAGAAGTACATATGGTAAGTGAAGAAGGCTTAAATGCCTATGGAGCTGTTACCTGGGGACAATTTTTTGTCTATCAAGGATTCAACGAAAAAACGGGGTGGATGCATACTTCAACATATACCGATGTCATAGATAGTTTTATCGAAACTATTGTAAAGAATGAAAATGGATTGAAATATAAATATGGTGATGAACTTCGACCTGTTGAGACATTGGATGTTACCCTTAAATATAAAGAAGATGGAGTAATTAAAGAACGTAACTTTCCGGTGTACCGAACCCATCACGGTCCAATCACTCATGCAATTGATAAGAAATGGGTAGCAACAGCGATGATGTGGGATCCTGTAAAAGCCTTAACCCAGTCTTTTACTAGGACAAAATTAAATGGACATAAAGAGTTCAAAGAAATGATGAATATACGAACAAACTCTTCCAATAATACGGTATACGCTGATGCAGAAGGAAATATAGCCTATTACCATGGTAACTTTATTCCGATAAGAAATGTAAAATATGACTATACGATGCCAGTAGATGGTAGTGACCCATCTACAGATTGGAAAGGATTACATACGGTAGATGAATCTATCACGGTGTTTAATCCTGCTAATGGATGGATACAAAACTGTAATTCTACACCTTTTACAAGCGCTGCAGAATACAGTCCAAAAGCTGAAGATTACCCCAGATATATGTCACGAAATCATGAAAATTTTCGAGGTGTGCATGCAATACGATTATTAGAAAAAACTAAGGGATTAACGTTGGATAAATTGATTGAAATGGCATACGATCCCCATTTACCGGCTTTTGAAGTATTAATTCCAGGACTGATAGCTGCATATGATACATCTTCGGATCCTGATAAATCTTTAAATGAACCTATTGAAGTATTAAGAAACTGGGATTTTGCCGTGTCCAAAGAATCGGTGGCTATGTCATTGGCTCATTATTATGGCACTCATTATTTACAGGAGGGGAAAGCTCCTGAAAAGCTGAGTTTTATGGAACGGGTAAACTACTTTAGTGTAGCATCTCCAAAAGAAGAGCGAATTGCTATTTTTAAAAAAGCAGTAACCAAACTAACTGAAGACTTTGGTAGCTGGAATACTCAATGGGGCGATATTAACCGTTATCAAAGACTTAATGGAGCGATCAGGCAACCTTTTGATGATAATAAACCTAGCATTGGCGTAGGTTTGGCTTCAGGCAGATGGGGAGCGCTGGCTTCATTTGGTGCTAGAGCTTATGAAGGTACCAAACGCATGTATGGGACATCGGGTAATAGCTTTGTTGCTGTGGTAGAATTTGGTGATAAGATAAAGGCAAAAAGTTTGCTCGCTGGTGGTCAAAGCGGACATCCTGATTCTCCGCATTTTGACGATCAGGTTCAACGGTATGTGGATGTAAATTTTAAAGATGTCGCTTATTACCGAGAAGACGTAGAAAAAAGATCAAAAGCCGTATATCATCCAGGAAAGGAGAAGTAATTCTTGTGTTAATAATAAGTTTGAAAACTTGTTATGGAAAGCTAAACAATTCTCTACTTAATAAATACCACCTGATAAATGATCGATACAAACATTATTTGATTGTAAAGAGGATATTATCTCTTGGATTTGTATCAGGGATGTAATCATTCCCTAATTGTATTTTTTCAATTCCCTTCGTTGTCTTGACTGTGAGGATCATGTTGTCTTTTTCTTGCCAAACCTTAGCAGAGTGATGAATACTTTGTGTTGTTTGATCTTTAAAAGTTATGGTTACGTCCAAAGGCACAGGAAGATCTCCTATTTTTTTTACAGTAATTTCATATACATTATTTCTTTCTTCTACTTGGGCAATACCCAAATCGGGATATCCGTTTTCAAAAAACCACTTTTTCCAAAACCAGTTTAAGTTTTGCTGAGATGTTTCATTTACATTGTAAAAAAAATCTAATGGAGTAGGATGTTTTCCTTTCCATGTTTCTATATAAGTGGCCAAACATTGCTTGAATAATTCTTTCCCCAGTATATCTTGCAAAACATATAATCCTACAGCTGGTTTCATATAGAAATTGAAATAGGAAGTTCTGCCTTTTAGCATGGTAGATTTGGTAGTAGATGCAATATTCGTATTAGTGTTTGCATAGGAGCTCATATTTCTGGCGTAACGTGTTAACCGATTTAATGAAGGTTCTTGTTTTTGCTGATACTCGTATGGGATCATTGCTGCAAATGCTTCATCCATCCAGGCATGTTCTGTTTCATTGGTCAATACGTAAAATGGAAAATAATTATGAGCAATTTCATGGGCAGTGACATCTACGGTTCGGCCTCTGTTATCGGCCGAGGGATCATTTGCAATCATAGGATACTCCATACCACTGGCTCCGTTGGTACCATTAAATATGGTCATCGTTGGAAAGGGGAAAGGGTATGGAAGTTCATTTGAAAAGTAACGAATAGATTTTTTTGCTAAAAGCGCTACTTCGGTAAAATCTTTAGAATCAATCGGATAGGCGGTTTCTATAAAAATATTATTTCCGGAAACACCCTTTAATGATGTTCCATCCCAAAGGAAATGATCGCTCACACCAAAAGCCACATCAGAAACATTATTCGCTTTAAACACCCATTTATTATGAGACGTTATATGTTTTTCTGACGTGTAATCATCTTGATGTACTATCGAAATAATATCATCGCTTTTCTGAGCTAGTTTATAGTTATTATATATGTTTGGTGATAATACTTTTTCTGCATTTTGCAGCAGTCCAGAACCCCAAACCAGGTAGTCATCAGGTACTGTAACCGTATACTCATAATCACCGAGATCATAATAAAATTCCTGTCCTCCGGTATGTATATTTTCGTCCCAGCCATTGATATCATCGTACACTGCAATTTTTGGGTACCACTGTCCCAGAAAGAAAGAAGTTTCATCTTTTGCCCCCATTCGGATATTACTTTTGGTAGGAATTGAAAAAACCCAGCTTAATTCAATATTAATCAATTCTGAAGGGAATATAGGTTGAGTAGGTTTTGCTATAATAAGAGTTCCTTCTGTACTATAATCCTTAATAAGTTCATCGCCAATTTTAAGCCGTTTGATCAAAACCCCAGAGTGAACATCATCTGGATGGACTGGGTCATCTCGACGACTTCCTTTTTTATACAAATTTTGAAAAACGTGAAAAACGATCTGATGGAGTGTATCTGGACTATTGTTTTGGTACTTTATTATTTCGGTACCAATTAGTTCTTTTTTTTGAGGGATAACTTCTGCATTAATCGTGTATGAAGCCGTGTTTTGCCAGTATTGTGTGCCTGGTATTCCTTTGGCTGTTCGAGTTCCTCTTTTAATGGCATCAGAAAAACTCTTGCTCATCGGTAATTTTTGCTGACTTACACCAACAAAAATTAAAAGAAACATAAAACTACAACATAGTACCTTTTTATAGAACATTTTTAAATTTTTTAATCATTTAAGATTCATATACCTGATTCTAGGTGTATTTTTCATGAGCATTGTCCCTGTAAATCTTAGTGCTGACAACGCAATATTATTCTAAATTCTTTTTGACCTTCGCAAATTCAACTTTTAAATGTTCAAAACGCATTTCGGCTTCTTTTCCAGGTAACTGATCTGCATTACTGATCATATGATACAAATACATAATCTGATCAACCAGCATTGGCTTTGGGTAAGCGCCATCATCATTTTTTAATTGTTTAAGTACTTTTTCTACTTTTTTTAATCTTTCTGATGATTGGTTCTTTTCTTTCAACTTAATCACTTCGGTTTCCAGAGTGTCTTGAAACTTACGTGCTGCTGTAAGAAGTTCGCTAATTTCTTGTTGCTTTTCAATTTGCAAAACTATATCTTCTTTGGATACCCCATTGGCTTTTACCCTGGGATCGATTAAAAGTTCAAATGTTTGTTCTATAACGTTAGTATTCGTGCTTAATCTAACGGTGTAAATTCCCGGAGCTGCAATGGGTCCATTTTGAAATCTTCTAGAAACCTCTTTTGCCCATGGGCCGGAATGTCTTAAGTTCCAATTAAAACGATTTAAACCAGGTGTGTTGCTCAACGATTTGTCGACTAGATAAATGGTTTCATTAGTACTCATTGTACTTACAACATTTTCAATTAATTTTGGTTTGGTTGTATCACTAACGTATGTCGCAATAATTATTTTATTAGCATTAAGAATATCTAGTTTTACACTAGTTTTATGATCTTTTGGTATATAATAATCAATAGCAACATTAGCTTGTGGATACACAGGAAATGTAGTTTGGCCATTACGTATCTTCGGATAACGATATCTTATCGTATTATCCGGTTTAAATAACCAGGGAGAACTTCCTAGTTTATTGATTTCGGCTTGTCTTAACGAAGTGATATTATCCAATATCCAAAAAGAACGACCCATAGTACTTACAATAAGGTCACCACGATAGATTTTAATATCGGTTACCGGCGTAACCGGCAAATTTTGCTGAAATGATTGCCATTTTTTACCATCATCGAATGAAATAAACAATCCAAATTCTGTGCCCGCATACAATAGGCCTTCTCTTATAGGGTCTTCTCTTATTACCCGCGTTGGAAAATCAGCAGGAATACCATTACTGTCAGTGGTAATTAATTCCCAGGTTTTCCCATAATTCTCAGTTTTGTAAATATAAGGCTTTTCATCTCCCAATTGATATCGTAATATAGATACGTAGGCTTTTGCCGAATTATGAGAAGACGGCTCAACAGCATCAACCCGACCACCTTCTGGTAATTTAGATGGGGTAACGTTTGTCCATGTTTTTCCTCCATCTTTAGTAAGTTGAACTAGACCATCATTCGACCCTGTCCAAATTAATCCTTCTTTAATTTTAGATTCTCTGATAGAGTACAAGGTGCTATAATATTCTTCACCAGTAATGTCTCGGGTTATGGGGCTACCAGAAATAACTTGTTTGTCTTCCTCGAACGCTGTTAAATCTGGTGAAATTGTTTGCCAGGTTAATCCATCATCGGTCGTTTTGTGTAGATACTGGGAACCGTGATAGACGGTATTGGGATTATGTGGTGATATATGAATAGGAGCTACTCGCTGAAAGCGATATCGTAAATCTTTTGGATTATGGCCATAGATATTGCTTGCACCAACATAGTATCCTTTTTCAACACTTGTTCGTTTATCAAAAACATTAAAACGTCCCTTACAGTTTGAATATACTATAGAATGATTTCCAGGTTTGGGTACTGCAGGTCCAGTTTCGCATCCTCCGGTATTTATAATCCAGCCAACTCCGGTATTTTGGATGGCACTTGGCGCAAAACTTGGTACTGCGATAGTAGTATAATTATCCTGTTGACCGGCATACAACCAATAAGGGTACTGGTCATCAACTTCTACTTGGTAAAGTTCTGCTGTAGGTTGGTTAAACTGGCTTGACCATGTTTTACCCCCATTGTGAGTTACATTGGCACCCCCATCATTGGATTGAATAAATAACTCAGGATTATCTGGATTGATCCAGATATCATGATTATCCCCATGTGGAGGCTTCATCTTAGTCCATGTTTTACCCCCATCGATAGATTTTAACATTGGGTTTGCCATTGAATATACTATTTCAGGGTTTTTAGGATCGACTTCAACGTTGGTATAATAAAAAGGTCTATTTACTAAACCTGCTTCATTTGATACCTGTTCGAAAGATTTGCCTTGATTTTCAGATTTATACAGGCCCCCTTCTTTTCCCGGAGCCTCAATAATAGCATATAGGATACTTGAATCGACTGGTGACACTGCCAAATCTATCTTTCCTATTAATCCTTGAGGCAGGCCTTGACTTAGTTTTTTCCAGGTTTTTCCACCGTTTACTGATTTATAGATACCTCCTTCGCTCGTATCACCCCCAGAAACGATAGTCCATGGTTTGCGCTGAGCTTTCCATGCTGCTGCATAAACCACCTCAGGATTACCTGGCAACAATTCTAAATCAGCAAAGCCAACTTCATCAGAAATAAAAAGAACTTTTTCCCAGGAGACTCCACCGTCTATAGTTTTGTAAATACCACGTTCAGAGTTGGATTTAAATGCATTACCAATAGCTGCAACCCACACAATGTTATGATTTGTAGGATCTATTTCTACTGCACCTATATGTCCAGTATTCTTTAAACCTATATGCTGCCATGTTTTTCCTGCGTCAATTGATTTATACATTCCTTTACCGGTAATAACGTTACTTCTAAGACCGTCAGAACCAGTACCCACATAAACAATATTAGCATCATGATGTGCTACGCCAATATCACCTATCGATGGCGTTGCGAAGTACCCATCAGAAACATTCTTCCATGAGGTGCCATAGTCTTCGGTTTTCCAAACTCCGCCACCTGAAGCTCCAAGATAAAAAGTTGAAGGTGTGGTTGGAGCCCCAGTAACTGCTGTTACACGACCACCTCTTCCGGGACCAACAGTTCTGTATTTCAATGCGCTAAAATTCTGTGCTATTATCTCTTGGGCACCTAAAAAGAGTAATAAACAAAAAATAATGTCATTTGTTATCCTCATAAATTTGTTTTTATGCTCGAGTTTAGCATTAAATGGAATTGTTTTATTCATTACTTTATAGAACTAATTATTTTTTTTAAGAGTAGGATAGCTAATTCCTAATTGTTCCAAATATGAATCGTATTTATTTTCATCGTAATAAAATTGCTCTAACTTCTCTCTGTATTGGTTCATGATGTTTTTATTCAAGTAAATTGGCGGCTTATCATCAGCCGAAATCATGGGTTTATACTTTGTTTCTTTACTTTGTACATCATTAAAATAATTCCATGCTTGTTCTACCAGAATTGGTTTTAGTAACAGGTCAAGTATAGTCATTGCATCTACTTTTGCTCCTGAGGTGGCACCTTTGTGAGCAATAGGGGTGGCCATTGCAATTGCATTGCTCCAATGATGCCCTTGCAAACCTGGTATATTTGAAGGGTATCTGAGTGTCACTGTCGGAACTTTCCATGACACGTCTCCAATATCATCAGACCCCCCGCTTACAGGTCTTTTAAGGGGAATTCCTATTGGTGAAAGTTTTGTATTTAGGCCATCTGTTTTTTTTGAATTTACTTCCTTTTGAACTGCTTTTGCAAGCATCTGGTCTTCGTTTGACCATTGTGGCAAGCCTATTTGCTGTATGTTTTCATACATTTGCTCAGCAATAATCTTATTAAAATGTCGTGGCCATGCCGCTCCAACAATTTTAGAGGTCATTGCAGTATCAGTCATTAGGGCTGCTCCTTTAGCTATATTGTTTGCGTCATTATACATTTCAATAATTCCTTCATAGGTAATATCCCGAAAGTAATACCATATAGAGGCTTTTGACGGGACAACATTAGGTTGGTCTCCTGCATCGGTAAAAATAGAATGTGACCTTTTCAAAGGGTGCAAATGTTCTCGTTTATAATTCCATCCCACATTCATGAGTTCGGCAGCGTCAAGTGCGCTTCTCCCTCTCCAGGGTGAACCTGCAGAATGTGCAGCTTCTCCATCAAAGGTATACTCCACAGATATTAGCCCAGTACCTCTTGCCTGACCCCACGAGACGCTTAAGTTACTGCTCACATGAGTAAAGATGCAAACATCAATATCATCAAAAAAACCATCTCGAGTGTACCATGCTTTAGAAGCAAGCAATTCTTCGGCTATACCAGGCCAAAGTACTAAAGTACCTTTGATATCTTCTCGTTCCATTAGTTGTTTTACGGCCAGGGCAGCAGTAATATTTAGTGGTATTCCCGAGTTATGTCCCTCGCCATGCCCTGGCGCTCCATCGACCATTGGTTTGTGGTAAGCAACCCCAGGGTATTGAGAAGCTTTCGGAATACAATCAACATCACTGCCCAATGCGATAACTGGACCTTTACCATTACTCCATCTAGCAAACCATGCTGTGGGTATGCCAGCGACCCCCTTTTCAATTTGAAATCCGTTTTTCTCTAATATTTGGCTTAAGTATTTTGAAGATTCAGTTTCTTGAAACCCTAATTCTGAAAAACTGAATATTTTATCTATCATAACTTGTGTTTGCTTATGATTAGATTCAACTAAGTCCGCAACTTCAGATTTCAATTTTGTAATTTGTTTTTTTGAGTATTTTTTTTGAGCGACTATTTGATTAAAACTACTTAATAATAGTAGCACGCAAAAAAACAGAGTTGATTTTTTTAGAGGTGCTTTCATAAATATTGATAATTAAGATGTTAATTTTTTTTTGACTTTTTTTTAAATAGTAATAGTTTTTAAAACACGTTGACTTATAGTTAACCTATTTATTTTTTACGAGCATTATATTTATCTAATATTTTAAGTGTTTTTTCGATAGGTAATGCGTTCATCATTCTTCCTTTTTGTCCTTTCATATCGGTTGCCATAAAAAGAGAATTATAAATCGCTTCTTCGGTAGCTTCAACTACTGCCAGAAAAAGAGGAGACATGTGGTCATTGGAAACTTCTAAAACAGGTTTTTCTATTTTTTTTGAATCATACGGGATACGAAGTTGAGGGTGAGTACTAAAGGCTATGCTATAATCACCACTACCATTAGATGAAAAAGACCCTACTTTACCAAATGCCAGAAAAGAACGTTTTGCCAGACGTTTTAAATTTCTGGCTGATAATGGAGCATCAGTAGCAATAATAATCATACACGAACCATCAACCACATAAGGAACATCCTGCGCCATATAAAAATTATTGAGTTCTTCTCCTACAGGAGCACCATTGATGGTAAGAATGCCTCCAAAATTGGTTTGAACGAGGACACCAATCGTATAACCTCCTTTATCTTTTGGGAGTACTCGGGATGAAGTCCCAATACCTCCTTTAAAGCCCAAACATCTAGTTCCTGTTCCTGCACCTACATTTCCCTCGGCGACAATTTTTGTAGTTGCTGCATGTATAGCTTCGATAACGTGATTATCTTTTACGTTCCGTCCTCTAATATCATTCAGCCATCCATCGTTGGTTTCCCCTACCACCGGATTAACTGACCTGATGTTGGAATTTTCATGGGTCGATAGCGTGTAATTTACAATGCTATTGGCAACAAGAAAAGCATTGAGTGTGTTAGTTAAGGCTATTGGTGTTTCGAGATTACCTAGCTCTTCGATTTGTGTAAAACCAAGTGCTTTACCAAAACCGTTACCTACAAATACTGCTGCGGGTACTTTTTCCCTGAAAATGTTTCCCTGATGAGGTATGATTACTGTGACACCAGTACGTATCGAATCTCCAACTATCAATGTTTTTTGTCCTACCGAAACACCATTTACATCGGTAATAGCATTCCATTTTCCCGGTGTAAGGATACCAGGTTCAATACCAAAATCCCTAGCTCTTTTCCTTTGATTTTGGGCTTGTAAATTTAAAAAGAAACTAAAAACAAATATTAATAGTATTGACCAGTGTATCATTTTAGATAAAATCATTGTTTGTTATTTTTATTGCTCATTTTTTGCCTTTCTTAAGACTTTTCCTGCCTTTAGATTTTGAAATACTTCGTTATCAATAGAAAGTTGTCCGTTGATCATCACATAATATATCCCCTCTGGGTACTGATGTGGTTTTTCAAATGTTGCTTTGTCAATAATTGTTTTTGGATCAAAGATTACTATATCGGCCTTCATTTTTTCTTTAATAACTCCCCTGTCGTTTAAACCAAGGGTTATCGACGGAAGTTTTGTCATTTTATATATTGCCTCTGATAAGGAGAGTACTGATTTTTCTCTAACATAATGCCCTAAAACTCTTGGAAAAGTACCGTACCACCGTGGGTGCGGATGTCCCATTCCGGGTTTGACCAGTCTTCCATCAGAAGCGATCATGGTTTGCGGATGCTTCATAATTCGCTCTACATCACCTTCATCCATGGCATGATAAACACACGAAGCACCTCCTTTTACCTGAGCTTCTATTACGAGATCTGCACCATTTTCTACAGTTGGTTTTAATCCTTTTAACTCGCACCAATATTTCAAAGTCTTTCCCTCTAGTTCAGGCATCCATTTTACCTTGGCAAATTGTATTCTATTTAGGTCACTGCCTCCGCGATCATTTAAAATATTGAAAATAATTCCAGACTTGATACTATCTCTTAGTTTGGGGTTTAGCACTCTTTGTTTAAAGGCATCGTTGCCTCCGGCTCTTGCCCAACTTGGAATTAATACAGATATCCCTGTATAGCTGGCATTATATGGGTATTGATCCATTTTAATATCAAGTCCAGCGGCCCTGGCAGAATCTACCATGGCCAACGTCCTGGTACTTTTACCCCACATGGGTTTTCCAATTACTTTATGATGTGTTAATATCACTGGGATATCTGCTTTTTCAGAAATGAAAATAGCTTCTTTTACCGCTTCGAACAACCCTAATCCTTCTTCTCTTAAATGTGATGTATAAATTCCTTCTTCGGCTGATGCAGCTTTTGATAGTTCGATAACTTCGTCTACTTTAGAGAAAGCTCCCGGTAAATATTTTAAACCAGTAGAAATTCCATACGCTCCTTCTTGCATCGCCTGTTGTATTTGTTCCTTCATAAGATACAATTCTTGTTGAGTTGGAGCTCTGTTTTCTAACCCCATCACATTTTTCCTAACTGTATTATGGCCGATAAGGTATGCTACATTCATTCCGATGCCAACTTTTGTCAATGTATCCAGATATTTTCCAAAGGGCCAGGGACTAGACCCATCCGGACCACCTAAAGCCGTAGTTACTCCTTGTCTAATATGGCTTTCACAGTTTGGAAGTTCAAGGATAGGATCCAGGTGAGCATGCATGTCGATAAATCCGGGCGCAACTACCATATTACTGGCATCGATAATACGCATGGCCTTTGCTTTAGAAAGATCTCCTATTTTTTCGATAACATCATCCTTTATGCCTATATCCATAGGTATTGCATCACTTCCTGTACCATCATAGATAGTACCATTTTTTATAATAATTGTATATACTTCTTGCTTAGAACAACTACATAAAATAACTGTAATTAGGAAGAAACTAAATAAGATATTTGACTTAATCATGTCTGTTTTTTTAGTGTTAAAAAGGCTTCCTGAAGCTTTTTAGTTATTGGACCTGTATTATTTCCTTTATAAAAAGAGTATTCATTTATTTGCTGCACAGAAACTATCTGTGTTGTTGTTCCTGTCAAAAAAACTTCGTCCAATAGAAAGATATCTTGTTCTTTTATTGCCTCCTGTCTAATTTCTATACCTAAATCATGACAGAGCTGTATCACAATTTGTCGGGTAATACCGTCTAAAATGAAATTATTGGCAGGGTGGGTGTACACTATATTATTTTTTGTAAAGAAAACATTACAATGTGAAGCTTCGGTAATGATACCATCCCGTATTAGAATAGCTTCGTATGCTCCATGTTTCATTGCATACTCGTTTACCATAACATTGCCTAATAGAGAAGTCATTTTAATATCACAACGACCCCACCTATAATCTGATGTAGTGACTGCTTTTATGTGTTTTTGATTGATTTCTGGAAGTTCAAAAGGCATGATATACATCATTACTGTTGGTGTTACTTCTTTGGGATAAGCATGTTTTCTTGGAGCGATACCGCGGGTAATCTGTATGTATATCAAACAATCTTGACCTTCTAAATCTGAAACTTTTCTTAACCTTTTAATATCATTTAAAAGAGAATTAGCATCAAAATCTATATTTACTTTTTGAAGGCAATCTGAGAGACGTTCCAAATGAGCATCTGCATAAAAAAAATCACCGTTCACTTGTGCCATCACTTCATAGACACCATCGCCAAATATAAAACCTCTGTCAAATACAGATATTTTGGCATCTTTATGATCTAATATTTTGCCGTTTAGATACACTTTTTTCGGGTAGCCATTCATTTGCTTTGAGTTAAGTTTTTATTTAATATAATGATAAGTATTAATTAATATATCCCGGAACGGCGATTGTTGCCATTGTATGTAATCCTGATGGTGCTTTTAAAATACTTTTTACACTATTTATAGTGATCGCACAAGTTGCAATATCACCGTTTATGCCCGTATCAATTTCTGAAACAAATGAAGGAACACCTTTTATTGTTACTCTATCAAAGGACCTTGGTTCACCGATTGCTGCTTTAAAATGCATTTCAATTTTGCTGGTTCCGTTGACATATCCGTGTGATATTTGCTCTACGCCGCGAGCATTACCTTTCTTAATATTCATTGATGTAACATTTATGTTATCCTCTGCGATGACCGGTTTAAGATCTTCAGTAACTTCATCTAGCTTTAAACCTATACTCTGCGCTAAGAAATAAACAGACTCTTTTAATCCGACATGCCTTAATGTGCCTGTGAGTTCTTTCTTTTTAAAAGCCTCTAAATCGAGTCCTGCTCCAATTTTTTGTTGAAAAGGGACTCTTCTGGGTGATGCATCCTGAATACGTTCTACCTTAATACTCTCAATGTTTTTACATACTGAACTTAATACCGAGGGTAGATAATCCATTAAAAAACCAGGGTTTACCCCAGTTCCCAGGCAAGCAATATTGTATTTCTTGCAAATAGCATCTATTCTCTCGCTTATTTTAGGGTTTTCCTCCCAAGGATAAGATAACTCTTCACAAGTTGATACTATAGATATACCATGTTTGGCCACATCTTCTATTTGTGATTCTAATTTCTGGATATCGGATACTGTGGTTATGATAGCTAAATCAGGTTTTTTAGAGAGTTATCAACAGTATTTTCTATGAATACGTTAGAAGCTTTTCCGTTAATAAATTCCCCGAAATCCTTTCCTTTTAAATCTTTATTAATGTCCACAGCAGCAACAGTTTGTATTTCATTTTTCTCATCAATGTATCTACCTATTTGCCGACCTAACGGACCCAATCCTATCTGAATTATAGTAATCATATATGTTATCGTTTTTTAATAGTCAAGTTATTTTACAATATATTACCTTGCAAAGTATAACTTGCTCTATAGTTTAGAGCATACCAATTATTTTTTTTAACGCATAACAGTTTTGAACGAAAAATTAAATAGCATTCTCTTTTCTCATGGATTTAACTATCAAAATGATGAGCAGAGTCTTTATGAGAAATTGTTTAGTTCTATTGCAAAAGCAATTATTGAAAAGAAGTTAAATAAAGGGTATAAATTACCATCTACCAGATTACTTGCTCAGGATTTAAATTTGTCCCGAAGTACCGTGCTTAAGGCATATGAAATACTTTGTATAGAAAAATATATTAGTGCCGTACATGGTTCAGGTTATTTTGTCAATGATGTACAAGATAAAAAGATAAAATATAGTCTGAAAACACCTGTAAAGCATAATCCAAAAACTAATGGCAAGGTTCATGTCTATCCTGAAATTTCGAAGAGGGCTAAACAGTTTCGTAGAAGTGTAAGCATAATGAACCGAAGTGAACATAGAGGTATTGCTTTTAGACCCGGTTTACCACCCCTTGATGCATTCCCAGTAAGACAGTGGCAGAACTTAATGAATAATTACTGGAAAGATGTCACCTATTCTGATTTATCGTATCGAGATGCGCTTGGTCTGGATGGGCTAAGAAAGAACATAGCTAATTATTTAAAGATTTATAGAAATATTCAGTGTGATTATAAACAGGTAATTATTGTAACAGGATCTTTACATTCCTTAGCTATTTTAGGAGATTTACTTTTGGATGAAGGAGATGAGGTGATCGTTGAAAACCCAACCTATGCTAATGCTTTAGCTATACTCAAAAGTTTAAAGGCAAAAATTATTCCCACACAAATTGATACTGAAGGGATGTCTTTAGAAAGCATCAAGAACATTAAATTAAAGAAGCCTAAACTAATATATACTACACCTTCAAATCAATATCCTACCGGAATTCAAATGAGTCTTAAAAGACGTTTGGAACTATTAGATTGGGCCAATAAAAAAAACTGTTTGATTATAGAAGACGACTATGATCATGAGTTTAGTAATTGGAACAATCCGATTACTTCTATTTTTGGTTTAGATACGGGTAATAGAGTTATTTATCAAGGAACCTTTAACAAACTTTTGCACCCTTCAATTAGATTAGGATATTTAATTGTCCCCACTAATTTTATAGATGACCTTAAAGCAATGTATGAGCAAAGCTTAAGGTTTGTTTCTCCGGTAACCCAGAAGGTGATGTCTGATTTTATAGAAAAGGATTATTTAAATCAGCATTTGCGAAAAGTTGTTCAAATTTCCAATGAACGTAGAGCCTTTTTTATAGATTGCTTTAAGAACTATTTTGAAAAAGATATAAATATTCACCCTGTAAATAATGGTCTACATCTAATAGTAAAACTACCAGAATATATGGATGATGTAGAAATTTCGAATTTTTTAGGAAGTCAGGAGATTGTAGCATTTCCTTATAGCAAGTATTTTATAAAAAACAGAAGACAAAATGGTTTAGTCATGGGGTTTTCATCGGTAAGTAAACCTGTTATTAAACAAAATTTGGAAAAAATGGCTCGACTTTTTAATGATTATTATTCACTAAAAGGCTAATCATAAAAGTATTACAGTCACTTTTTTAAACAAATCGATTTGAATAAAAAATCCAATCACTTTTGTGATTGGATTTTTTTGGTCGGGGTGGCAGGAAGTCTGCCGTTCCCTTTATATTTTTAATAGTCAAAACGTTACGTTTCGTTTCGTGTTATTGACTTGGTAACCGATTAGGTAACATATTTGATAAGAACTTTTGTTGTATTTTGTCTATATTAAGACGGTCAAATATAATATTTGTTATTAAATGAGCCAATCAATACTATTTTTAATTTGGTGACTTTTTGATGTATGTGTTATCTGAAAGATTTTTAACATAACCGTAATTCTTTTCAATCGTGTACTGTTTCAAAATTATTGCGGCACTCAAAATAGCTGCCATCCATTTTTATGCTAAGGTAATTGAAAAGAAAGCTATTGTATCCAATATGATTAATCATATCACTGTATAAAATCACTCATCCCCACTTTGGTTATAATTGTCCCTCTATTAACTCCAATTAGCACTTTTAATTTTCTTTTTCCTTAATGTTTTTTTGCTTTAAGAACAGTTTGTATTTATAACATTCAAGCTTCTAATGAGATAAGAGTCACAAAAACACTATAGATATAAAAGTGAATCTACCATTAGGAATTGTTACTAAATTTTAAAATCAAGTTATATGAAACAATCAAACAAAATCCTAGGGAAATTCAATCCTGAAGAACTAGAACAGCGTTTTGAAATGGGTTGGTTATTAAATAGAGATAAGGGCATTGACTTCGAGCATAGTGAGTTATTATAAATCAGAAAAATTCTTTTTAAAAACAATCATATCATACTTAAACTATGGTTTATAATTAATTATTAACATTAAAATTAAGTAACAAATGAAAGAATAAAAAAAAGTACTTGAGAAATCCAATCCAGAAGAATTGGAACAACGTTTTGAAATGAGATGGCTAGGCGCTAGTCATGAGACGTCAGTTTCAGGAAGTTCGAGTGGTGAGGTTCAGGTCAAGCACACAATCAAGTAGTAGTCTATTTTTAAATAAGACTGTTCATAAAGCAAATGATTGCAATAACTAATTGCTTCTTCTTTTGTGGACGGTCTTTCAAAACAATTTTGAAAATTTGAATAAAGCACTCATAAGTATTTCTATACTAATACTATCAATCAATATAAAATTAGCGGCACAAACAAATATTAATTCTTTGATTCTGGATTTCGAAACAAAAACTCCAATTGAATTAGTTATCATTTACGATGGGAGAGATTATGTAGTAACAAATAAAGATGGTCGATTTAATTTTTTTACGGAACAAGATTCGATTAATATAAGAATTATAGGATATGAGACCATAAAAGATGCCGTTTCAAATTTCATAAATAGGGATAGTATTTTTTTAAGGTCAAAACCTTTTATCCTAGGGGAGGTAATGCTGTCTTCAGAAACCTTCTTTGATAAAATGGCCAAAAAAGTTTTGTCCGATAATGCAATTTTACCGCATAAAGAAAAATTTTTCTTAAGGGCTCTGTTAAAAAGAAACAATGAAATTTGCAAATTTATTGATGTAACTGGGATTTTAGAAAGACAAACTTTATATGACACAGATAGTGTTCCAATGCCTGCTAAAAATTATAAAATTCAGATTGATAATTTAAGAAAAGCAGAGATTACAAGCAAGTTGTATGATTTTAAAATGTATGATTTTAAAGGTTTTTTAGATTTTATAGCTTCAAATAAAATGCCACCAAGCAAGTTTGATTTTGAATATAAAACAAATAGAAATTCTAAATATATAAAAGTTATTGCTTACCCCAAGTTGGATACTGGTAAAACTACAGGATGTTATTTTGTTGATAATCAAACCTATAATTTTGATGAATTCCATGCTAAGTATAATAACCAACACGCTAATTATATTCTAAAAAAGAACTTTAAATATAGGTTGACCAATTATACTCTGTCTGTTACATTTCAAAAAAATCCCTTTAATGGTAAAAAACAGCTAAAACAAGCTAAAGTTGAACAAAAAATAGAAGTAAAAACTAATCGTTCTATAGACACGCTGAATATGGTTTATCATTTTATTGCTTCGCCTATTACAATCAACCAAAAGATCAAAAACAATACGAAACTTACTAAGGATATATTTAAAATTAATGGCATATATAGCAATCCTGAACAATGGGACGAATAGCAATCACTTCTTTTAACCGAAGAAATAAAGGATTTCATAAATATGGCTAATAAAAAGTCTGGTTTTTAATTCCAGCACTCTCAATTAAAATCGGACATGCACTTATTTATAATTTTACTTTTATTTCCCCTTTGCTTATATCCTCAAAAAATGGTTCAAGGTGTTGTTCTGGATAAAGACACAAAAAAACCTTTGGAATTTGTAGATGTTTATACCAAAGATGACCATACCCTTACCAACGCCGATGGGAGGTTTGAACTTGAGGTTACCGGCGACAGCATCCATTTCAATCTTATCGGCTATGAAAAATTCTCCAAAATAGTGGAAAGAAACACCACCATTCTTGATACGGTGCTTATGAGGAGCAAGTTTTACGAGCTGGACGAGGTGGTCATTACGAATACCGCACTCTCATTAAAGGATTTTATCAGAATTGGGAAGAACTATCCCTTTGAGCCTTATACAGAGTCTTTTTTTATGAGAACCTTATTGAAACGTAACGACAGCATTATAAAATTACAGGATATCAATGGTCTGATAAGGAGAAAACAGCTTTTGGCAACTAAAACAAAACCTATGCCAAAAAACAACATTAAAGTGCATGTTACCAATATGAGAAAAGCAGCGATAAAAGAAAACGACATCTATTTTGTCATGTGGGGCTTTGCAGGAATGGATAAGGCATTATCCTCTATTGCCGTATCGCCTAAATACTTCGATTTGGAAGCGAATTTATCTGATAATAGCGGGAAGAACAAACTAATGTTCAAGGCAAAGAGTACTAATGAGAACCCTTCCGCAAAGGGACATTACATTATCAATTCCCAAGATATGGCCATTGAGGAATACTATTTTATAGATGACAGACCAACCAAGGAGTTTACCCAAAAAAGAGGGATAAAGTACCGTAATGTGTTCTATGAAGTCAACGTACATTTTTTTAAGGACAAGGAGACTTGTTTGTACTATTTGGGCAAAGCCAAACTTAATGCCAAGGTGGAATTATACGATGGAGACAACCCAATCCCGATAATGTACGATGCGAGCTATGTGTGGTTTGGTCTTAACTTGGTCAAAACAGATAAAATCAAAGAAAATGTTTCCAAAACCAAAGATGTTTTAAAGTTGGATTACCCTTACGATGAAACCTTTTGGAACAATCAAAGATTTCTACTTCTTACCGACGAGATGAAATCCTTTATTAAGGAGCTACAAAACTCGAATTCCCAAAATGAGTACAACACTAATATGGACTGATTTTACTTCTTAGCCATAAGTTCACAAATTTATGTCTCAAAATCATGCTAACGATAGACTTCTACAAACAACGATTTATTGATTATATCAAAAAGCTTGATATTCATTCAAGGTTTAAAGAAATCATCGCCAATCAAGATTTTATAGAACAAAACCCCTCTTTCTACCTGTATTACCCAAAACCATTGCTCCCAAACAAAAGATTCTTTTTCAAAAAGGTGTCCTGTTTGCTGACATACCTATTGCTTAATACCTCTTTTTGTCTTTTTTAAAACATTGATGGATTGTTCGATCACCCATTTGATATTCCAACTTATAAATGTCGACACTACTCGGTCCTTGAACAATCGTTCATTTGTCTATGGGAATTACTAAATCCCATCCTACGATTTTTGAAAGACCCTCTTTGTTTTTCTTGTTATCATTGCCGATGACCATTCCTATTCTATTGACCGAACTTGCCTTAAACATTCTATCTATCCGCAATCACTATTTTCTTAATAGACCTATCACCTGTTTTGGTCACGATTTCAAACAGGTACACCCCTTTGGATAGACGGCCCGTGTTTATTTCGGGTCCATTTTCCGAATATAAATAGGCTCCGACTGTGGTATAGATATTTACTTGTTTTAATTCTTTCCCTGAACCTAGATCAATATGGACCTTATCCCTTGCCGGGTTGGGGTAAGTGGTAAAGTTCTCTTTTTCTGGCTCACCTATGATTAACGTAATACCATCCGATATGGATTCAAAGCCCGTCCAACCTGCTGTTCTATAAGTATTTATCCTATCGGCGGGAACGGTCAATTCTATAGTATCAGGATCTGAAAAAACATCATAAAAGTTAAGTTCTGGAGGTGTATCGGCCAATACCAGTACACTGGCCAGGGGGTTGTCGGTAAAAGCATTGTCACCGATACTGGTAACGCTAGCGGGAATGGTCACACTGGTCAATTGGTTGCCCCTAAAAGCATTGGTTCCAATGCTGGTAACGTTCCGGCCAATGTCCACACTGGTCAAATTGCTGTTCTCAAAGGCACCATCTCCAATACCGGTAACGATATAGGTGCTTCCCCCATGGATGACCGTTTCGGGGATTGTTATGGTTCCAGGGAAAGATATTGCCGGTGATCTGCCTGATGTATTGGTTCCACTAATGCCCGTTACCGTTACTGTATGGGGATTCATGGACGTAATTTTATAGTCCATGTCCGATACGGTGAACACATGGCTTATTTCTGCAGGATAGGCCTCCACGGTCACTGTGGCCGTTGCCGTATGCTGGTTTCCACTACTGTCTGCAACGGTCAAGGTGACCGGAAAAGTTCCTGTGCTATTGAAAACCTCTTGTGATAGCGACATATGGGCTATGCCACAATTATCGAAACTGCCATTGTCCATATCCATGGTTGTAATGGTGGCTCGTCCACTGGCATCCAACTGTACCGTAAGGTCCTTGGCAATAGCTGTAGGAGGCATTCTGTCCACTATTTCTATCACGGCCGTTGCCGTGGCAGGGGCGTTATTACCACTGGTAGCGGTCAGGGTAACGGTCCCGGGGGAATCGATATCGTCACAGCTAAAACCTGTCCTGTCCAAACTTAAGGAGATAAGACCATTGCTACAGTTACCATGAGAACCATTGTCCACTTGTTCAGGGGTGATGGACGCTTGCCCGCTGGCATCCAGTTCTACGGTAATGTCTCGGGCAATAGCTGTTAATGGATTATCCTGAACGGTTACCGTGGCTGTTCTCGCTAACGGCATACTACAGCTCCCATTGGTCACCTCCATTAGGTTCAAGGTGGTGTCCGAGCCTGCCCCGTTTACCGTTACATCTACCGTCCCGTCTGCTTCTATGGCTACCGTTCCACTTAAGGCCCCGTTATAGGTTACCATATCACCAGGGGTTCCCGTAATGGTAAACACGGCATTTCCACCAGGGCATATAGAGCTGTTCGTACTTATTGTCGGGGCCACTGGTAGTAGGGCATTGACCGTTACCGTCGTGCTTCCTGCCAAATTGGGAAAACTAGGCGCATATTCCGCTGCATTTGCTGGAATATCGATCTGGACAGCACCATTGCAGGATGTTGGTGTGATCTCTACGGTATACACCGAACCGCTACCTGTAAAATTGTCTGCGGTGGCATTGATCAGATCAATGTCATCCATCGTAAAACCTGTCACATCCAAATCAAACCGAAAGGTGACCGTAAAAGTCGATAAATTGGTCGTTTCTTGCGCTTCTATTGAAACCCCAATTCCTTCCGTAATGGATTTGAAATCTGTCCAGCCTTTGGTCGAGTCTTGATAATCGCCAAGGGTACCCTTGGGAACAAACACATCTATTTTGTCACGGCCTGCGTTTATAAAAGTCTCTACTTGAATTGAAGGAGGATCGGTTCGCTTTGACACCACTGTGGCAAGGTCTGGGTTGTCCTTAAAAACATTTTGCCCAATACTGGTCACACTACTTGGTAGGGTAACACTGGATAAATTGTTGTGACATAGGGCTCCATCCCCAATACTGATCCCGTTACCATTACTTGAAATGGTGAAACGGGTTAATTTGTTAAAGGCAAAAGCATTCACCCCAATACTGGTCACGCTGTTGGGTATTGTAACACTGGTCAATCGGTTATTCCTAAAAGCACTGTCTTCAATACTGGTTACTCCCTCGGGTATGTGAACACTGGATAATCCACAAACACTAAAAGCTCCAAAGCCTATACTGGTAACGCTTTCAGGAATGGTCACACTGGTCAAGGCATTGCCCTGAAAAGCATAGTCCCCGATACGAGTAACGCTATCGGGAATCTCTACACTGGTCAAAGCGTTATCCTGAAAAGCATCGTCCCCGATACGGGTAATCTCAAAGTCGTTACCCTCATGGGTTATGGTTTCGGGGATATTTACACTGGTAGCTGCATTTTGATTTTGATAGTCTGTTATTGTTACTGTGTTGGGATTCAATTCATTTACTTGATATGTGATCCCCTCAATTGTAAAGCTATCACTATTGGACACGTCTTCAGTGATAGATTCGAAGCCCATCCACCCGACGGCGTGGTTCAGATAATTATCTCGAGCGCCCACCGGAACGATTACATTTATAGCAAGGCGATCTGTAAAAGCATCGGTAAAACCAGAATTGCCGCCAACACCGTAAGAGCCAAGATTTGGGGGTTCTGTGCCCTCTAACACTATCGTAGCAAAGTCTTGGTTGTCGGCAAAAGCGGCTCCCCAAATAGCGGTAACGCTTTCGGGCATGGTCACGCTGGTCAATTTGTTCGTCTGAAAAGCACCGGCCTCAATACTTTTCACACCGTTCTGTATGGTTACACTGGTCAAGGCGTTCTCTGCAAAAGCAAGCCCTCCAATACTTTTTACACTACCGGGGATGGTCACACTGGTCAAGTTGTTCTTCCAAAAAGCACCACCCCTAATAAGGGCAACATTTTGCCCAATGGTGATACTGCTCAATTGGTCGTTCACAAAAGCATTCGCCCCAATAAGGGTAACGGCATAGTTCAGCCCGTTAGCCACCGTGGCAGGTATGGTTATATCAGTAGCTGTTGAGCTGCCGGCCCTTCCGGTCACCATCACTTTTCTAGGGCTTAAAGATGTTATTCTATAACCTATACCATTATCTATAAAAGTCTCATCAACGTCTCCTTCTTCCGTGATGGGTTTAAAATCTGTGCCCCATTCGTTTTCATAAGCGGTTTTGGTATCCTTTGGAACGATCACAGCTATTTGGTTACGGTCTTCAAAGGTGTTTTCTTCGATTGATGGGGGATCAGTGCGCTCTGACCCCACTTTGGTAAGGCCTGGGTTATTCGCAAAGGCCCAATCATCAATTGTTTCTACACTTTCAGGTATGATCACACTGGTCAATTGGTTGTTCTGAAAAGCCCGCTGCCCAATACTGGTAACGCTATCGGGAATGTCCACGCTGGTCAAGGCGTTATCCTGAAAAGCATCGTCCCCGATACGGGTAACCTCAAAGCCATTGCCCTGATAGGTTATGGTTTTGGGGATCTTTACACTGGTAGCTGTATTTTGATAACCTGTTATTGTTACCGTGTTGGGACCGGGGCTGCCGAGTGCCGTTATTTCATATGCGATACCATTGACTGTAAAGGTCTCGCCAACGCCTTTTTCTCCCGTGATGGATTTGAAATTTAAGCTGTCCCAGGCTGTTTTATAATCATTTAATGCGTCCTTGGGAACAACCAGATCTATTTGGTTGCGGTCTTCAAAGGTGCTTTCTTCGATTAACGGGGGATTAGTGCCCTCTAACACCACTGTGACAAGGTCTGGGTTGTTGGTAAAAGCTGCTCCCTCAATATCGGTAACGCTTTCGGGAATGGTCACACTGGTCAAGGCGTTGCCCTGAAAAGCATAGTCCTCGATACGGGTAACCTCAAAGTCATTAGGCCCATAGGTTACGGTGCCAGGTATGGTGAGGTCTCCTGTATTTGTATTGTCCGTTATAGTGACCATGTTGAGGCTGGGGCTGCCGAGTGCCGTTATTTTATATGTGATACCCTCAACTATAAAGCTATCACTATTGGCCACTTCTTCTGTGATGGATTTGAAATTAAAGCTATCCCAAGCTGGTACAAAATTGTCTAATGAGCCCCTGGGAACGATCACATCTATTTGGTGAGGGTTTGTAAAAGCATCAGTAAAACCAGAAGTGCCGCCAACACCGTAAGAACCTAGGCTTGGAGGTTCTGTGCCCTCTAACACCACTGTGGCAAGTTTTTGGTTGTCCGCAAAAGCAGCTCCCCCAATAGTGGTAACATCCTGACCAATAGTCACACTGCTCAAGTCATTAGTCAGAAAAGCACGAATTCCAATAATGGTCACACTGTTCGGTATGGTTACACTCTCCAAGAAGTTCTCCGCAAAAGCATACCCTCCAATACTGATCACACCGTTCGGTATGGTCACACTGGTCAAGTCGTTAGCCTGAAAAGCACTAGACCTAATACTGGTAACTTTAAAGTCACTGCTCTGATAGGTCACAGTATCGGGGATGTTTACAACGGTGGCCGAACCGAGATAATCCACAATCATTACCGTGTAGGGACTACCGAGTTCTGTTATTTGATATTTGATACCATTAGCAGCATCAAAGGTATCGCCAACTTGCTGCCCATAGCCAGTAAGGCCTGCTAGCACCATGCAAACGTACACTATTAATTGTAGTTGTTTTTTCATAATAACGGGTTTATTAATTTTTTATGGACTTTTGAAAAAAAAATAAAAACGACCATACAAGGGAAATATCCAACAATTAGTGCTGAACCTCTTTAAATGTGGGATGTAATAGGTTTTTTTTGGGATAATGAAAATTCAGTAATCTCCTTTGATGGCTTGTTTGTCCCGGTTTTAAACAATATGGGTACTTTTTATCATCGATATTGTACTAAAACCCCACCTTTGTTTCTAACAAAGGGTTATCCAACAGAAAACATGCGCAATGGAGTGATGGTGGAGAGCCGGATCATCCATTGGTCTTATAAGGGTAAAATGTTCTTTGGCTTTTGAATATTTAATACCAGCGACGGGGATTGGAAACAACGGTCCCTGTCGTTTTTTTGGAACAAGCCAATACTAAGGTTTTACTCGATAATCGAGATTTGAATGCTCCGAGGATTGCCTTGAAATCAAAGTCATTTTCTAACCGATGCCTTGTGGGCTTGCCCCGAGGTAGTTCACTTTCGACCACTCGGCATATATCTGGGTAGTGGACATTTCTTTTTAAACTGATTTCAGCACGCTTCCCCGCTACGGTAATGCGCACATAGATGGAAAGTTGATTGGGATTGCTTCTTGATTTTCTGGTGAAGAAAATAAGGGTGAAGCTGTTTTTTGTTTTCATTTTAAGGTGACTTCGGTTCAACAATAATCTGTAAGGACGAAAGTCAAATCATGCCTCAAAGCTCTATAAAGTTAATACAATTTTAGTGAAACATTGCACACCTGATTGCACACCTTTTTACTGGTTTTAAATGATTTCATTTGGCATCAAAAAAAATGTATAAAAACAAAAAACACTGAAAATCATACGATTAACAGTGTTTTGTTGTGACCTATTTCTAGGTTCGTCGGGGTGGCAGGAAGCCTACCGTTCCTTTTATATTTTTAAAAATCAAAAAGTTACATATTATTAATTGTACTTGGTAACCGATTAGGTAACTTATTTGATAAGAACTTTTGTTTCTATCTGCTTTTTTAAAGCGTTGTAAAAATATATTTTAAACCAAACAAGAATAAATAAATTTTTATTTCTTTATCTAGAAACTTGTTTACATACAGAAGTTTTATTCTTTTATCAGCCTCAGCTCATGTTCGATATACTGAACTTTGGCATTTTATTCTTCAATATTAAAATCAATCCAACAATAATAGAGAGAATACTTAAAATCTGTCCCATATTGATCGTCATCCCATCTTCAAATCCAACCTAGTTTTCCTTAAAAAACTCAATTATGAATCGTGCCAAAAATAACAAAACCAAAAACACACCGGAAATCAGTCCGTTGGATTTTATTTTATCCCTATTCTTATAGATAAACATTAATATTCCATATATCAGAAGATATGAAAATGCCTTATAGAGCCGGATCGGATGTCTTGGGATTAAATCATCCCTTTGAAAAACAATCCCCCAATTTCCATTTGTTGACTTTCCATAAATTTCGGAGTTCATAAAATTTCCAAATCTTATGAAAGCTGCTGCAATCGGGGCAACGATGGCCACGCTGTCCAAGACCCAGAAAAAGTTGGTTTTATTTTTTTGCAATAGATTCCAATTGCCATTAATAGGCCAAGAGTTCTCCCGTGGCTTGCCAAGCCCTGAAACTCTATAAATTTATAAGTGTCTCCTATTTTTTTATCGGGAGCAAAACTTCAATTGGGTTTTGAAAGTAGTATAAGGGGTCATAAAACAAACAATGTCCAAGTCTTGCGCCCAAAGTCGTTCCAACAACCACATAGAAAAACAACTTTTCTAAATTTTCAGTGGGAATATTTTCTTTGACATAAATCCGTTTAACCACATAATGTGCCAAAAAAAGTCCTGCAAAAAAAACAGACCGTAATACTTTAATGGGATGGTATCGGTTACCCAATATATTACTGGGTCGATATTCCAATTTATTGTTCCGCCGTTCATTCGTTATCATAGGTTTTATGTCTTGCGTACAACACCTATGTACAGAAACATAGTATTTAAAAAACGTTTACTTCTCGGATTAACACAGAGCAGGATTTCTGTTTTTCAGTTTAATTTTCTTTTATAAAATATACCAAATTATCAATTTGGTGGTCTTATGGTAAATTCAACACCCTGCAACTTCACAACCGTAATTTCCTCTTATTATGGAATTGTTCCAGTACGTCATTTATTTCTTTAAGTTTTGGTGTTAATTCTGTTAGATTACCTTTACTGTTTGTAGTCATTTCCTTGCGGCAATGACTACAGGTATACTCTCTTACATGAGAAGTCACGCATCGAGATACTCTATAACCGTGTCCGAATATTTTGCAATACATTTTCTTCATTTTGTCCGTAATTCATTTTCTTAAAGAACGATAGTCAAAGCATTGGGCTTGATTGCAACTGGTCAAATCAATAGTCCTATCAAAAAACTATTATTTAATGGTATGGTATTCCTTTCTTCTATTCTGATTTTAAACTAATTAGTTTACACATGTAAGGTTGCTTTTTTTCATAATTTCTTCAAAAAAAGGTGCCCAACCTCTTTAAAAATGGGATGTTACATGATGTTTTGGGGATAATAAGAATCCAGAAATCCCCTTTTGATGATCTGTTTGTCCCGGTTTGGCCGATATAAGCACTTTTTATCGTTCCGTCTTGTAGTAAAAGCCCATATTTGCTGGCAACAAATGGCTATAGTGGTTATGGGGTTTCTTTCGATCAAGTCCGGTATTGATTCAAGATCTATGATAGGTTGCCCGGCCCTGCTACGGTCTTTATTTAATTAGGTGAGGGTACCGTACGTTTGGATATGGAAAAATTCCCGGAACCATCTTTGGATACCACCTCGACCGAATACTCTGTTCCGATACTGAACTCAATGGGCGCTATGGCGGTCGATGCCAGATCGACCGCCTCAAAGATCGATCTGCCCCCTTCAAAGACCCTCACATCATAGGTCAGGGGATCCCCATCCTCATCGCTCCCTGTCCAGGAGACCTCCATCTCCGAAGTAGCTTCATCAAAAGTGATCGTTATTACAGCAGTATAAGGAGCAAAATTACCGATGGGAACACCAGGGGTGCTGAAAGAGTAGCTATCACCGATGGTCTGCCCATCTTCATTGACCGATGTTAGCGACCAGGTATAGGTCTTTCCCCTATCCAATTCTACC